>JAZUNN010000090.1:0-57254 GCA_045604155.1 Acutalibacteraceae bacterium | reverse complement strand
AACTGCCTCGCACTTCTTTATAAAGTCCATACTGCCCTCAAGCTCGGGTGCGATAGTAACCATTTTGATATTGGGAAGGGAATTGAACTCGTCAATATCAGGAGCCTTGATGAATTTCTCATTCTGTGCGCCCTTTGCCTTGGGGGAAATGTAGGGTCCTTCCATGTGGAAGCCCAGAATCTCTGCGCCCTTGCAATCGGTATTGGCATTCATTGCCTTGGAAATGGACTCGTAATCCATGGTCATGGTTGTGGGACACCAGGAGGTTGTGCCGTTCTTTGCGAGGAATTCGCACATCTCCTCAAACTTTGCGTCCATGGTGTCAAAGCCTGTGCAGCCGTGGGTGTGGATATCAACAAGACCGGGAATTGCAGTCTTGCCGCCAAAATCGATGCCCTCGCCGCTATTCGGTGCAGCGATTTCGGTGATAACACCGTTTTCGACTACTACATCGCACAACTCACCGTTGATTTTAATGTTATTAATACGCATTGTATTGCTCCTTAGCTTTAAAATTAAAGTTTTACAAGGCTTGCAGCAGCAACGGACTGACCGATTCTGCGCTCGTACTCACCGGGAAGGAAGATTGTGACCTTCTCTGCGATTTCGGGATACTCGGAAGCGAGAAGCTCGCGAGCCTTCTCAAGGATAAGCTCGCCGCCTCTGCCGGAAGTAACTCGACCGGAGATCTGGATATAGTCAACATCATAGAACTGAGTATAGTTTGCTACACCGTAGCCGAAATATGTTCCGATGCTCTCGAAAATCTGCTCGGCTCTCTTGTCGCCCTCTTCGAGAAGCTTCTGAACATAGGAAAGCTTCTGTGCAGGGGTAAAGCTCTCGTCAAGCTCGATGCCTGCGTATCCTGCAAGGCGGATAACAGCGTACTGAGAGAAATAGCTTGCACCGACACCGAAGTCCTGAGACCAGTCATCACGCTCTGCATTGGTATTGTAGTCAACGGGAGCGAATGCAAGCTCGTTCTGCCAGCCTGTTACAAAGCCGTTGCGGTCAACATAGCCGCCTGCTTCACTGGTTCCCATTGCGATGCCGAGGATAGCGTTCTTGTCAAGTGCCATGGATGCGGCAAGTGCAGCGATGTCGCCATCATTTGCAACTACCATGGGAACTCCCAGTCTCTTACCTGTTTCGATATAGAGATTGCGGCAGAGCTCCTTCTGCTCGTCGGTGTCCTTGGGTACTTCCATGAAGAGAGAACACTGCATGGGTCTGCTCTTTACGATAACGCCTGCAGAGGAAACGCCGACAGCATCACATCTGGGCATCTTGGAAGCGGCAAGCTCGATGGCAGCCTTTACATTATCATAGTGATAGTTGATATCGGAAGTTATCTTGGGATTCCATACGATCTCCTGAGAAAACACGACCTCACCGTCAACAACGGAGGACACCTTTATATCGCTTCCGCCTGCGTCAAATCCGACTCTGCAGCCGTCAAGGTGACGACCGAAGGGCAGGGGATTTATGGAGCTTTCGGGCATATCTTCAAAGGAACGCTCCTCAACAACGAACTCCTTCTGGTAAACAGTACCCCAGAAATCGACGTCAAAGGCACGGAGACCGTCCTTTGTGTATGCGTCAGCTATAAACTCATAAACCTTATGGTCGCCTGCAAGCATGACTTTCCAGCCGCCTGCAGCCCAAAGGATATGCTTTACTTTTCTCTCAACATAAAAGTTGTTCTTGTTTTCGTTGTCGCCGAGGAAGGTATCCACTCTGAATACCAGTCCGTCTTCACGCTCTACAGCGATGGAAAAGGGACGGTCTGCGGTCTTTAAGAACTCATCGTTCCATACTCTCGCAGGCATGAAATTCGGGTCAAGTACAGGCTTAATCATTTACAAATACTCTCCTTCAGTCTGTTTACTATGGCTGTCATTTCTTCTTCGTGCTCTTCCATGTCACGAACAAGCTTGAACTGGGCTCTTGCTCTGTCTAAGTTGTGGCTGGGGTGGTGGATCTTGAAATATACGTCACCGTTAAGGAAGTCGGTAAGGAAGCGCATACCGCACTCAAAGGTGATAAGTCTTGCAGAGAAAGGCATAAGCTCGATTTCTCTTTCGGTGATGCTCTCATGAAGCTCCTCAAGGTAGCCCTTGGTGAATGCTTCAAACAGATCAAGACGGCACCAGACCTTTGAAAGATCCTTTTCGTCCTCGGCACCTGCGTTGGTACCAAAACGGAGAGAATCGCCGTAGTCATAGAGCATGGAGCCGGGCATTACGGTATCAAGGTCAACAACGCAGATACCCTCGCCGGTCACATCGTCTATCATTATATTATCATACTTTGTATCGTTGTGGGTAACACGCATGGGAACTGTTCCCTCTGCCATTGCATCAAGGACAACGGAGCACATATCCTTACGCTCTTTGATGAATGCTATATCGTCTTCAATAAAGGCTGCTCTGTGTGCTCTGTCTTCTTCCAGTGCCTTTTCAAAATCCTTGTAACGGGATACGGTGTTGTGGAAGTTGGGGATGGTTTCATAAAGCTTTTCTGCAGGAAAATCTGCCAGCATCTTCTGGAATCTGCCGAAAGAACGGGCTGCATTGTAGAAATGCTCGGGCTTTTCTACAGTTGAATGGGATGAAGCACCGTCAATGAAAAGGAACACTCTGAAGAATCCCTTTTCGCCATCGTAATAATGGGTATTGCCATCAATGGTTCTGACAAGGTTAAGGGTCTCTCTCTTGGGATCGCCGCCCTGTTCCTCGATCTTTTTTGCCAGATACTCGGTTACAAGCTTTATATTGTGCATAACGTGCTCAGGTTCTTTGAAAACATGATGGTTAAGACCCTGAAGAATGAATTTTCCTTTTTCACAGGTTACGAGGAATGTGTCGTTGATATGTCCGCCGCCAAAAGGCTCTGCGGAAACAAAAGTATCACCTGTGTTGAATTTGGCAAATATTTTCGCCGCTTTGTTTATATCCATTTCAAAAACCTCCGAGGTTAATGTACTAACTTAGATATTATACAAGTAAATTTCTATTCAGTCAACAAACAAACTATGAACGGAATTGAGTATTTTATTCCTGATTTGCCTGATATTTTTCCCTTTCTATCCAAAGAATATCATCCTCACCAAAAATATATTATATACAACTAAAAAGTCCTTCCGGGATAACCCCGGAAGGACTTTTTTCACTGATTATTCCCAGCCCTGAGCAGACATATCATATGTGCCGTAGCCGTCGTCATCATCGTAGTAATCAGAATCATCATCGGCATAGTATTCGTCACCTTCGTCGTAGTCATCATACTCGTCGTAGTCGTCATATTCGCCGTATTCATCATCATACCCGTCATCGTACTCGTCGCCGTATTCGACATAATTATCATCGTCGTAATACTCTTCCTCGTACTCTTCGTCGTAGCCCTCGTCATATTCCTCATCATAGACGTCATCATATTCTTCGTCGTACTCATCGGAATCTGCGGTTTCTACATCGTAATCATCGTCGTAATAATACTCGTCCTCGTCGTAACCGTCGGTATCTTCGCTGTACATATCGGTTCCGAAGGGCATCTGTCCCATTGTGGATGCATAGGGATTTGCTGCATAAGGATTGGTATTGTAAGGATTGTTCATGCCCATGCCTGCGTAGGGATCGTAGGGATTGTTCATACCCATGCCCATTCCCATACCGTAGCCCATGCCCATACCCATTCCCATACCCATGCCCATGCCGTTCATGTTGGGCTGCTGATAGGGATTCTGCTGCATATTGGGCTGCTGTGCATTGGGCTGCTGTGCATTTTTGTCGGAAGCACGACGCTGTTTTTTCATCTTTTTGTCCAGAGAACCTTCGGAAAGCTTTACATCACGGTATTCACGCTCGGGTTCTTCTGTGACAGTTTCTTCAATCTCGATTTCCGGCTCTGCCTCATCAGGTGCTGCAATAACGGTTTCTGGCTGCTTGTCTGTAGATCTTCTTCCGCCTACATTCTCGCCCTTTCGGCGATCTCCGCCCTTTCGGCGATCAGCCACATCGTACATTGCTTCTACATCCTTCTGGAGCTCCTCTCCCATCTTCTGGGCTTCAGCAGGATCAACAGCAGGCTCTGCAGAAATCTCATTATTCTGGTTTTCAAAGGGATTTATGGGCTTGATACCGATAAGGGATGTATCTTCCTCTGCGGCAACATTTCTGGAGGATTCCAGAATATCAAGCGCTGTGCGTCCGCCCTTCATTTCTGAGCGGAATGCATCAAGACCATCGTATCTGAGAAGATTTGATGTCCTTCTCCTTGCTTCGTTCCTCTGTACCCGGAACTGCTCAGCGACCTGCATTCCTGCACCTCTTGTGGTCAGTTCGTCTGCTTCAAGGCGATAGCCTATAGGCACTCTTCTGGGCGGAACAGGTGCAGCATAACCAGCTCTCTGGCGTGACTGCTGTTGCTGTCTGCTTGTGGGAACACCGTCTCTTCTGGGCGGAACAGGTGCAGAATATGCAGTACCTGACTTTGCAACCTGCATTCCCTGAGCCTTGGTCTGTGCAGAAGGCAGAACGGGAGTAACTGTAACAATCTCGGGGATATAGCGGTCATCCCTGTGGGTGCCGCGTCCTGTCAGAAGTGTGGGTTTGGATGAAACAGGTCCGCCGTAGCCATCTTCTTCATCCTCATCTATTTCTTCAAGGTAATCTTCGATGTCAGTATTTACAATATAAATGCAATAGCCTGCAATAAAGAATACGAGGGAAAGGTCTGCTGCGAAATGTGTTTCTGCCGCTGCACTGAGGAAACTCTGCTCTTTATTGACAACAGAAAGAACAGGTGCAACAGAATTGAGTATTACAAAGAACATTGCTGCACTGCCTGTTCCTACCGCCCATTTGGATGAATTGCCGGCAGAACCTACTGTAAGCTTTGCGGAAGAAACAAAGAAGAGCATAAGAAATACCATTGTAAGCACTTCAAGATAATTTGCGCTCATCTTGGGGCTTCCCGTATATTCAAGGAATGAGAGAACAACACGCACCATTGCACCGAGTATAGGAATAAACGGAACCATTACATAGCTTCCTGCATGATTCTTCCCGGAGAAGAATGTCACTGCATAGAAAAGGAAAACCAAAGCCATTACAAGCATTATGGCTATATATACTATTCCGGCGGTTTCAAGTGAGCCGGCGGAAGATGTAACATTGTTTACAACCTGACCGCCTGAGTCAATGGTTGTTTCAACTGTTACTACAGGCTTTCCTATAAGACGTCTTTCAGGATTTATAAATCCGTAAACGCCTACAGCACCATATGTCACAGCGGCAATCAACGCCGCAATGCCTGCTGCCGGTGAGCGTTTTCCGTTGGGGAAGAAGCTTGGATATTCGGGGCTTGACAGGGAGAATACCAGCATAAGCACAGCTGCTGCCGCACAAAGAACATATAAAACGTAACTGAGTACATTTCCCTCTTCACTCTTTCCGGCGAAGATAAGCAGCGGCACACAGACAAGAGTACTTATGGCAAAGATTATAAGAGATCCTTTTAACCTTTTCATCGGCCGGCTTTCCTCCTTTCCACTCGTAACAGGTAATATTCACGCATCTGCGCACATAAGTTTTATACAGACATTCCGTCCCACAATACTTTCTTTATTATATTATTTTATTATACAAACTCTTCAAAGTCAATAGTACATGATGATAGTTTGAACTGTCGCATCAAAAAAGGAGCTCATTTATGATTAGATATTTCATCAGACTTTCAAGCATACTGGCTATATTTTTTGTATGTGTGCCTTTTCTGTCTTCTCTCAAGGCAAAGCACGGTACTTCGGGCACTCTGACAGATTATGAGAAAATCTGCCTCAGTATGCCTGACGGCAGCCGATGTACTGTCAGCGCTGATGAGTATTTCATAGGTGCTGCGGCTGCGTATTTTCCCGATGTAAGCAGCACAGATGCTCTCCTTGCAGCCTGTGTTATCCTTAACACCTCAGAGCTGACGCAAAACGGTGTTTTATACCTGAGTCCCGAAAAACGCTCAGAGCTTTTCGGGGATGAATGCGACAAAATGGACAGCCTTTACTTGTCTGCATATGATGCAGCCTACGGACAGAGCATTGTTCTTCCTGAAAACTTCTCTCTTTCCCTGCAGGAGTGTATGGACATTCTGTCTTCTGTCGGCGGGAATTACACCGAAAGACTTGCTGCTGTCTTTCCCGGCGGCGGCATAAAATACAATACCCTCCCGGACAAAAGTCTGAGAGGGCAAAAATCATAATGCACCTTTTATTCCCGTGAGGGCTGCCGCTGCACAGATTATGGCAGGAATAAGCAGCTTTGCAGGGAAGAAATTGATCATTCCGCCGCTCATGCAGCAGACTGCTGTTACAAGAAGTATTCCGAAAATGTAGCATATAAGCTGCAGCAATGTAGATGTGCGAAGCGCAGCCGACAGTTTCTTCACGGCACATAATGCCCTTGCGAAAGATGCAAGGCCTCTGTCGCAGGACATAACTGCAGGACAGCTGTCATGAACTACATTTGTAAGCCCTTCGTAGTCTGCACTTTCATCAACGCCCAGTATGGTCACGTGTCTGCGTGCAATATCGAAGGTATCACTTACAAGCTTGCCTGTTACATTTGGGTCACGGGTACATACGAATATGGAAACACCTTCACGGACAAGGTCTCCCAGTGCCCGCTCGGTGCGCTCATCCGCACGGTAGTCAAGGGCAATGGCTCCTGCAAAGCGTCCTGATATTGCTATGTATATCATATGATTTCCGCTCTGCATCATGCGGTTTTCGTGATCCTTGCCTGGTATGTCTATTTCCTTTTTCTCAAGCATCTCACGGGTTCCGACTATTACTCTGCGACTGTTGACATGGCCTTCAAGTCCGCTTTCGTGCTCATATCTGAGCTGTTCAACATCATAGAGCAGATGTCTGCGGTGCCCTATTTCTTCATCAAGCACATCGCCGAGAGTACCTCCTGCGGCAATGGCAAGAGAAGCGGCGTAAAGTATTATCTCATTGCGGCTGAGATGGGTAAAGGTCTTTGCTCCCACAAAACGGACCGAGCCTTTCGGGAAAAGGTCCGATGCAGAAACTGCAACACTGCTGCAGTTTGAAAATTCATCAACTGCTGCCCAGCCAGACATTGTAACTCCGTATCTCTGCAGGCGTCTGCCCGATATGAAGAGTGGCACTGCGGTTGTGAGAAGTCTGCATGCGGGGATGGCTGTTACAGCTACAGCACAGAAGCAGGTCAGTGCTCCCCATATGCTGCCGCAGACAAGCCAGCCGATTACTGCTGCAAGCGCTGCAAGCACAAGAGCGTAGGGTGAAAGTCTGTCAAGCTTTGATTCGCAGGCATCACGTTCATATGAAAAACGCAGAAATCCATTTAGAAACTTGGTTTTTACTCTGTATATCATGCTTTTGTCCCTGCCTGCGGCGCTGAGAAGATCATAGCAGTTTTCGTCATCCTGACAGAGCATTACCGCATTGTGCATCTTCTTCTGGGATATCACCATAAAGCTTCGTTCAATTCGCTTGTTGAGAAGCATAAGGGCAATGTCATTTATCACAAACGACACAAGTAGCACCGAGGCAAAGACTCTGCTTACGCTGCCTGCTGCATCGCCGTTTATATCGGTATGATTTCCTCCGTAGCCTATCATCTGGGCTGCAATATGAACAAAGGTCATGACCGATGCTGCAAACACCACGGAATCACTGTCGGCACTGCGTGAAAACAGCTTTTTTGCGCCGTTTATCAGAGCAGAACGCTGGATTACGAATCCGAACACAAGAAAAAGTCCGTTTATGATAAGATATATCATCGGAGTCTTTTCTGCATTGAGCATATCGGGTATATCCGCTCCGAAAAGAGGCAGAACTTCAAGGATTATCAGGAACAATGCAGCAACGGAGCAGGCACATATTCTGAAAAATGCATTTTTGATCTGCTCAGAAAGGTCTGCCTTTATTGCTGTGCTGTCGCCGCTGTAGCGGTAATCGTCAACATCAGAATTTTCACGGCGTACAGGCTCCGGCGGCTCTTCCATCCCGGATTCCTCTGTTTCAGGAAAAAGTCGGCGTGCCTCCGGATTTTCCGTTTCCTGAAATTCCACATCTTCTATTTCCTCTTCAGGGAAATAGCTATCTGTGGTTTCAGGCTCCCGGGCAATCATTCTGACATGAAGCCTTTCAAATAGTATACTTCCTTTTATCAGCACAAAGCCGCCTTTTACAGACGGCTTTGGCATTTCTGCGCCCCATGCTGTAGGCGGCGGAAGCACCGTGAGTTCGGATGTTTCTGCATCCGGCGCAAGTGTGCGCTCTTTTATTTTCAGTCTTTGTACATCAAAGCCCGGTTTCATTCAATACCATTCCTTAATCTGATACTATCCCCGTCTGTTGAATCGACCGCCGCCTGAGGGTGCAGACGGTGCTGCTCCGCTGTCTGTCGGCGCAGATGTACTGCGTGCAGACGAGCCTCTTGCAGCGAATCTTGACGGTGCGGGTCTTTCTTCATTTCCTGTTTCAGGTACAGAAGGACGCTCCGATGAGCCTCTTCTTGCAAATCTGGAGGGGGTGGTGCTTTCCTTTTTCTCCTCTTCAAATTCAACTGCGGGAGCTGCTTCCGGCTCTTCGGGGATTTCTGCAGCGATTCTGTCATACTGAGTTTCATATGTTGCCGCAGGCTCTTCCCTGACAACAGGCTCAGGAGAAACTTCCACAATCGCAGGCTCCGGTGCAGGCTCGGGTATGTGCTGCGGTACAGCTTCTGCTGCAGGCTCTGCCGGCTGCTCCTGCTTTGCAGCTATTGCACGTACTCTGCGTGCTTCCCTTGCAGGCTGCATTTCCTCCCCTGCTTCAGGTGTCTGGTCATATCTGTGGGCTGCACGTGCCGCAGACGGACGGCGTCTTCTCTGAGGTGTACCGTGTGCAAGCTCAACAGGCACAAAACCAGCCTGGAACACATAGCCTACCGGAATATACTGGGGCTGTGCATAATTTGCCGGATACTGATACGGAGGATAGGGCTGCTGTCCGTAAGGCTGACCGTAGGGCTGCATATACGGATTCTGCTGGGGATATCCGCCGTAGGGAGGATAGGGATTGGGGTACTGTCCGTACATATAGGGATTCCCATAGCCATACGCCTGTGTATCTGCATATACTGCGCTTTCTGCCTCACTCTCAGGAGCAGGTGCAGGTTCTTCAGCTACAGGCTCCTCAATAACGGGAGCGGTGTATGTTTCTTCTTTCACAGGTATATTTACCACCTCTGCTATCGGTTCAGGCATTACTGCAGGTTCCTCTTTTTCTGCCTTGGGTGCTGTTTCCGCTGCAGCACTTCTTCTTGCAAAACGTGATCCCGCAGGCTTCTGCTCATTTTCCGTATTCTCACTTCTTCTTGAAAAACGACCTGTTCCGCTGCTTCTCTGAACGGGCTGCTCCGCAGGCTCGCTGCGACGCTGAGGTTTTCCCTGAGAATGGATCACAGAACGGTTTTCTCTCTCAAAAACATTTGCAGCATCCGCTTCGTCGCCCTTCATTGAAAGAGCTTCAACTGCGGATCTTTTTCCTGCAACGGTGGATACTTCGTCCTCATCCTCCTCGTCCTCTGAGAAAAGATATGCGAACTTGGAGTTTTCACTCTGAAGAGGCTTTACTTCTTGAGGAGTCATTTCACGGCGTGAGAAACCGCCTGAAATTCTGGTCGGTTTGTCGGGATTCAGCATATCTGCTCCTTCTCCCGATTCTTCTCCGTCGCCTCTTCTTCCGAATCTGTCACGCTTTGGGCGTGCAAAGGCAACCTCTTCGGTTTTTATTCCCTTTTTGCGCTGCGCCCTTACTCTGCCTGTGCCCATTGAAAGGTCAGCATCACCGTCAAGGTCAAGCTGGTCATCTTCAAAGCCCAGTGCGTCTTTATTATCTTCAAAGCCCATTGTCTGACTTTCCTTTCATTATCTTTCGCCACGATGAGGCATATTGCCTGCCGGGGGTCTCTGTCCCTGCCTGCGCTGTGCATACTGCGCCTGGTGGCTTTGCCATGCTCTTGCGGCCTGCTCCTGCATATCCCATCGCTTTGTTGTGGGAGGCTGCTGACCTCTCCCGCTCGGGGGCATGGGAGGCTGTCCTGCAGGTTGATGTCCGTACGGAGGCATGGGAGGCTGTCCCGCAGGCTGCTGGCCTGACATTCTTCTGCGGTATTCCTCCTGCTCCTTTGCCCAGCGCTGTGCGTCTGCACGGCGCTTTTCTTCAAACTCCCTGCGTTTCTTTTCCTCCGCAAGGCGTTTCTCATTTTCTGCAATTATTTTTCTTCTTTTTTCTTCCTCATGCTTCAGTCTGTCTGCTTCCAGCTGACCGAGGGCATAGCCCTGAGCGATAGGCTCACGGTATGCAGATGCTCTGTCACGGATAGGTACTCTGCTCTGAGCACTGCGTCGTCTTGATGGATTGGGAGGTCTTCTTCTCTGAGGCTGAGGTCTCTGCGCTTCAAGCTCTTCTCTTGCCTCTCTCTCTTCCTCTGCTCTGTATTTCGCTCCGTAGGTGTTGTACCATACACTTCTGAGTCTGGGGTCATGTATCTCCTCAGGCAGGCTGAGCTGTCCCGGTGAGCGAAAATCATCCTTCATTATTCCCTCTATCTCATCGGGAGAAAGGACACAGTCAGAAGTATATGGGTTTATTGATATGGCTCTCATATCGTCATAGGATTCAAGCTTCGGCATACGCCTCGGCTCTACTCCCGACTGCTGCTTGTACCTGTTTTTGGGGTCAAACTGATCATCGGATATGTATCTTCCGGGGTTTGTGGGCGCACTTTCCTTTTTTGCTCCGATGACCTCTGTTTCCGTATTCTGCTGGATTTCTGACCACGTAGGGTTTTCGCTGTCTATCCTGCTCCAGTGACGGGTCTCACTGTAAAGCTGAGGCATGGGACGCTGATACTCGTTCATTCCGTGCTGTTCGGGTATCTTCTCTTCCCTTTCTCTGTCGTCAAGCTCTCTGCGTCTGAAATCCTCGGTGGGGTCATCAATATCCATTGCGCCGCGGAGCTTTTCAATATCTTCGTCATCGTAACGTTTTTTTCTTTCCTTGCGGTCTATTACCTTTCCCTGGGCTATATCTCGCTTTTCACGGAATTCGTTGATTTCCTTCGCTATGTCCTCGTACTTTTCCTGCTGCTCCTTTGGAAGCATTTCGATAAGTCTGGCACGGCGTTCTTCAACGGGTATTTCATTTCGCACGGTGCTTCTTCTGAGCTTGCCGTCACGTTCTTTCTTTTCTTCAAATCTATCTCTTGCCGCAGGGTCTGCAAGGAAAGACAGGTCTTTCGGTGCTCGAGCCTTTCTTCCTGCAAGTGCGGAATATCTCAGGCGGCTGATGGTGAAGTCGGATATCTGCTCGCCTACCTTGCCCTTCGGTCTGTAGCTGGGAGAATAGCTCATTCTCTCCAGCATTTCCGGTGTAATTCTTCCTCCGTTGAGGTCTTCCTCAACGTCAAGGTCAAATCTCGCTGAGTCAGGCTTCATTCCGTCGGGACGCTGAGCAAGGAGTTTTTCTCGCTTTAAGGCAAAGGCTCCTCGCTTTGATTTTATGGTGCCGACTCTTCTTGTTCTCGCTTCATCAAGCAGGACATCAAGCTGATAGGACGCTTCGTCGGTTATTTCTATATCCTTGAGATATGGGTTTTTGTAATGCCCCGATATTCTTCTTGCCAAAATCGGCACCTCCTTTACTACATGTTGTATTTTTTACAGTATATATTACTTAGGGTTTACGGCTTTTATGGCATCTCTCTGGCGTACTGCCTCGTAGATTATTATTCCTGCTGCAACCGATGCATTGAGAGAATTGACTTTACCATGCATGGGAAGGCTCAGCACGCCGTCGCACTTTTCCTTGACAAGTCTGCCTACGCCGCCGTCTTCGCCGCCGATGACAAGTGCCAGACCTCCTGTAAGGTTTGCGCCGCACCAGTTTTCTCCGTCCATGTCTGCAGCATAAACCCAGATATTTCTCTCTTTGAGTTTTTCGATTGTCTGGGGAATGTTGGCAACTCTTGCAACAGGCATATATTCAACTGCGCCTGCGCTTGCCTTGCCGACTGCATATGTAAGTCCTGCGGCTCGGCGTTTGGAAACAACGACTCCGTGTGCACCTGCAGCTTCGGCAGTTCTGATTATTGCACCCAGATTGTGAGGGTCTGCAATTTCATCGGCAATTATAATAAAGGGTGATTCACCCTTTTCTTCTGCAAGGGCAAACACATCTTCAAGGGTTGCATATTCCTTTATTGCCGCTGTTGCACAGACTCCCTGATGGTTTCCGCCTGCGCTCATTGCTTCAAGCTTTGCGGGAGATACTTCCTTTACGGTTATCTTCTTTTCAGATGCGATTGCGATTATTTTTGATATACTGCCGCTGCGGTCACCTCTTGCTACCCATACGGCATCTATTGCACGCTCGCTTTTAAGCGCTTCCATAACGGCATTTCTGCCGATTATTACGTCATTCTGTTCTCTCTGCTGTTCTTTTTCCTGCATGGTTATGATTTCCTCTCTGATGTTCGGATTACCGGATATATTATAATAACATTATATTGCAATTAAAACAACAAAAAAATTGTTAATAGTTTTGCATCCGTATTCTGGCAACAGCAAAACTGACCTTCCCTATATGAAAGGTCAGTTTTTATCATGATATTTACTTTTTAACTACTCTTATTCTTTTATATGAGTAATCGACTATAATCAAAAATGAAATAAACAGAACAACCACTGCCATGCCAGCATCATTGTCGCCGGTTTGCGGAACCTTGTCTTCCGGTTTCTTGATGCTCGGGTTTTCTTTGCCGCATACAATACATTTGCCTTCACTGTAGCTGTGTCCCTTGGCACTTCCCTCTATATCTCTGGTGTCGGTCTCACTGCAGTTTTCACATTTTGCGGTTTCCGTTCCGTCCTCTGTGCAGGTCGCATCACTGTTGGACACATAGTTTACAAAGCGGTGTCCCTTGGCGCTTCCCTCTATGTCTCTGGTGTCGGTCTCATCGCAGTTTTCACATTTTGCAGTTTCCGTTCCGTCCTCTGTACAGGTTGCGTCACTGTTGGACACATAGCTTACAAAGCTGTGTCCCTTGGCGCTTCCCTCTATGTCTCTGGTGTCGGTCTCACTGCAGTTTTCGCATTTTGCAGTTTCCGTTCCGTCCTCTGTGCAGGTTGCGTCACTGTTGGACACATAGCTAACAAAGCTGTGTTTATGGGTTTGCGGTATTACCTCTCCGCTCGTCAGAACATCTCCGCAGCCAAGGCAGCAGATATCTCCTGTGTAGCCATCTTTGAATTCTTCTGCTTCAGCCGCATTTCTAAGCTCAGTGTCTCCGACATGGTTAGTTTTGTCGTAACTGCCGTATTCCTCGTAACACACCGAGCACACAGCAAGCTCATTGCAGGTCGCAGTGCCGCCTGTATGGGCACTGTGCTTCCATTGTGCGTACAGCGTTATGCTCTCGCCGTCAGAAGTCGGTTCAAAAGAAACCTCCTGAGTGTCTGTATATTCATCCCCCGAGCCATCAGCCTTTGTGTTCCATGACTTAAACTCGTAATCGATCATTGTAAAGCTGTTGGAGGAAAGCTTCTGCTTTTCGCCTTTGTAAAACACCTGCACGGGCATTGAACCCACTCCGCCGTTGGCATCGAAGCTTACATTCTGAATCTTTCCTCTGGTCGTAATTTTGACCTCAGTAGGTCTGTTCAGCGTAAAGTCATTGACATATATCCAGCCGCCGTCCAAGCTGTAACCGCTCGTCTCGGCATTGTTTACAGTTACCTTTACGGGTATTCTGTCCCCAATATATATCTGTGCTTCCACAGTTCCGTTATACGGGGCATAGTCTTTTGCAGTGCCTGTTCCTGAGGCAAATACAGAATCTACGGTTGTCTGCGTACAGCGAAAGCTTACTGTACTCTGCACATCGGATTGAACCTTCAATTCAGGTCTGAAAATTGCGTAAAGATAATATGTGCCTCTTGCGTCCCATTCTCTGTTTACCTGAATCGTACTGCTTGTTGAAGTGTATTCCGTATCTGCATCGCCCGGCTTTGAAAAGCACCACTCACTGCCCCATGTAAAATTAGGGTTGCTTGAATTACTGGTTGGACCGTCATAGTATGTCAGCCATTTGTAAAACTTCCACCCACTGTTGGCATTAGCAGTATATTGCTGGGTATCATCATCGTTTGAGCCCTTTGTCCTGCTGACATCACCGCCGTTTGATGTCACATACACCAGAACGGGTCTGCCGTCGATATCATAGGTGCCGTCTGCCGTAAAGCCCGGATACCCACCATCCCCGGGAAGTGCATAGGCTTTCATGGGAACAAAAAAGCATAGTACGCACAAACAAAGAAGCACGCCCGCAGTACGCATTAATTTTGTTCCTTTGTTCTTCATTTTCACTCACCCTTTCCAATGACAGTTTTACATTTTACATTCTACCACATCATATACATTTTTTCAACGTTCCTTCTGGTATTTTTGTGACTTTTTGAAAATACTGGAAGTAAAAGCCCCCTTGGTCACAAAGCTTGCGATCAAGGGGGCTTCGACTATATTTATCTTGCGGGGGTGATGAATGCGTCGTGGATTACTACGACTGCTGCGTCAGCATCCTGCTCATCGATGAGAACACTGATCTTGATCTCACTGGTGGAGATCATGCCGATGTTGATGTGTGCGCTGTAAAGAGCCTCAAACATCTTGGAAGCAACACCGCTGTGGCTTTCCATGCCTGCGCCGACGATGGATACCTTTGCAACACTGTTGTCGAGAATTACCTTGGGATCGCCGCCGAAGGTGGGAAGGAAGTTTTCAAGAACTTCCTTTGCAGTATCACCGTTGTCACGGCTTACAGTAAAGGTTATGTCCTTTGTGCCGTCACGGCCGACGGACTGAAGAATGATATCAATATTGATATCCTTTGCAGCCAGACGATCAAAAATTCTGAATGCGATACCGGGCTCATCGGGAACTCCTACGATTGATATACGGGAAACATTGGTATCCTTTGCGACACCACTAATAAGCATTTTTTCCACCTTGACGACCTCCTTGACTATTGTACCGGGTTTTCTTACCATGGAGCTGAGAACTTCAAGCTCAACTGCGTATTTCTTTGCCATTTCAACACTTCTGTTGTTGAGAACCTGTGCGCCGAGAGTTGCAAGCTCAAGCATTTCATCATATGTGATTTCATCAAGCTTGACAGCGCCTTTGACCTTTCTGGGGTCTGCGGTGTAAACACCTTCAACGTCGGTGTATATCTGGCAGCGGTCTGCATGCATTGCTGCTGCGATTGCTACTGCACTTGTATCGGAACCACCACGACCGAGGGTTGTAACGTCATCATACTTACAGATACCCTGGAAACCTGCAACTACGATTATCTTGTGCTTGTCGAGCTCACGTGCAAGACGCTCAGTGTGAATCTTCTTGATTCTTGCAGCACCATATGCGGAGCTGGTGGAGAATCCTGCCTGCCAGCCCAGAAGGGAAATAACGGGACAGCCAAGGCTTTCGATTGCCATTGCCAACAGGGAAATTGAGATCTGCTCGCCTGCGGACATAAGCATATCCATTTCACGCTTGCTTGCTCTCGGATTGATCTCTTTCGCCTTTTCAATGAGATCATCGGTTGTATCACCCTGAGCTGAAACAACTACGATAACATCGTTGCCGTCACGGTAGGTATCAGTGATGATACGGGCGACATTCATGACCCTTTCGGCGTTTGCAACGGAGCTGCCGCCGAATTTCTGTACTATCAGGCCCATAAAACTTATTCCTCCATATATAAATTATGCTTCAAAAATTCTCAGGGATGCAAGAACCTGCACACCCTTTGCTTTGAGCTTTTCTATTTCTTCCATGTGCTCTGCGTAGGTCTTCATCTCTGTAATGAAGCCTGCCTCGCCTGCAGGAGCATCGTCACGTGCTATAAACTCAGCATTGCCGCATATTTCTGCTGCAGCATCTGCAATATTTTCGCCGCTGACACGGATGTACATTCTGCAGGGCTCATCGTTATAATCTGCAACCATTCCGGAAACTGCATCTTCCCAGTAGAGGTACTTTCTTGCCTTGATGTGCTTTACACAGTCGATAACATCAGCTACTACAGCACTTGCTGTGGGCAGCTTGCCTGCGCCTCTGCCGTAGAAGACAACGTCACCTGTCGCATCGCCTCTTACAAGGATTCCGTTGAAAACGTCATCAATAGTGGAAAGCTGACAGCAATGAGGCACAAATCTGGGTGCTACGTTGATGAACACCTTGCCTTCATCATTCATGACGACTCTGCCTATGAGCTTTATTGAGCCGCCCCATGCGGAGCAGTATTTTACATCGTCGGATGTGATATTACGTATGCCCTCGGTCTTTACAGACTCGGGATACACGTGCTTTCCGAATGCAAGAGATGCAAGGATGCAGATCTTTCTGCAGGCATCGTGTCCGTCAACATCAGCAGAAGGATCACGCTCGGCATAGCCCAGCTCCTGTGCGGTTTTGAGGCATTCCTCAAAGCTTGCACCCTCATTGATCATTCTGGTGAGAATGTAGTTTGTGGTACCGTTGAGAATACCGGCAATCTCAGAAACCTCGTTTGCTGCCATGCACTGGCTGAGAGGTCTGATGATGGGGATCCCCCCGCCGACACTTGCCTCAAACAGGAAGTTCAGGTTGTTCTCCTTTGCGATTGTAAGAAGCTCGTAACCCTTTTCCGCTACCATCTCCTTGTTGGAGGTGACAACGCTTTTTCCTGCAAGCAGTGCACGCTTTGCATAATCATAGGCAAAAGTGCAGCCGCCCATGCATTCGACCACTATCTTGATTTCGGGATCGTTTTCTATTTCCGAAAAATCCTTTGTGAACTTATCTGCGTAAGGAACATCAAAATCACGAAGATCAAGTATTTTCTTGATCTCGATAGGCTCACCTGCACGTTTGTTTATGGACTCACTGTTTTTGGTGAGAACTTCCACAACGCCGGAGCCGACAGTTCCGTGACCGAGAACAGCTATTGCTACCATGCAAAATTCCTCATTTCCATTCTATTCATCAGCCTGCCACATTGTCTATGGAAATTACTCCCGGCAGACTGCTTAAATTGCTTAAAAGCTGCGAAACAGTAATTGTAAGGTGCTCTATGCTTGCTGAAACAGAAGCTGATGCAGCACCGTTTACGGGGATGTTCTGATTGACGGTGAGAATGTTTGCCTTTGCATCGCACAACACCGCCATGAATGCTGCAAGCACTCCGGGAGAATCCTCAAGAACAGCATGAACGGTTATCACCCTCTGCTGCTTTGCTCCGTCATAGCTCCACACAACATCCTTGTATTTGTAGTATGCGCTTCTGGATATTCCGGCAAGTCTTGCCGCCTCTGATGATGAGGTCGCTTCTCCGGTACTCAGGAGACGTTTTGCCTGTACAACTTTTGCATAAACCTCAGGCAATGCATCTGTTCTTATAAGCAGATATTCGTCTTCCATCAAAGCACCTCCCTGTTATGTACGCCGCCATGATTTTCCACCGCTGACGCACTGTTGTATCGCTGTGATGTACACTATAGCACATACATTCTAATATTTCAAGGGGTTTTCGAAGTTTTTTGAAATTGTCTGTCTGTTTGTATTTTAAGGCGATTTTTCACATAAAACAGTCGTTGATTTTGGTCATTTTTCAAAATATGGAAAGCTGCTCTCCGGGCTTTGGAAATTCATTGAGATAGGAAAACACTCTGTCATTCCCCAGCATTATTCCGTGTTTCTCACACTCTGTCTTCAGTATGCCGTAAAGCTTTTCCGAATTTTCGCAGGGGATTTCATAGTCAAATCCGTATTTTCTCCGGTATTTTTCCTTAAGGCCCGGGAAATGTCTGTCGAGGGCCTCATAGTAATATTCCCTGTCGCCCTCACGCAGTGTCATACCCATGCCGAAACTGATAATGCCCTTTACATCGGCTCTGACGCAGTAATCCATGATGCCAAGAATATTTTCCTCAGTATCATTTATATAGGGCAGTATGGGACATATCCACACAACCGTGGGTATGCCGTTTTCTTTAAGTTCCATAAGTGCGTCAAACCGTTCCCTTGTTGTGGATACATTGGGTTCAACTATTCTGCACATATCCTCGTCAAAGGTGGTCATTGTCATCTGGACAACGGCTTTTGCTTTTTCATTGATTTTTCTGTACAGATCAATATCTCTCAGCACACGTGCCGACTTTGTCTGTACAGCAATTCCAAAACCATACCTTTCTATTATCTCAAGACATTTTCTTGTAAGCTGCAGTTTTTCTTCGCAGTGCATATACGGGTCGCTCATGGCACCTGTACCTATCATGCACTTCCTTCTTTTTCTGCGAAGGGCTTCCTCCAGCAGCTCCGGCGCATTTTCTTTTACTTCAATGTCTTCAAAGGAGTGAGTAAACTGATAGCATCTGCTTCTTGCATCACAATAAATACAGCCATGACTGCAGCCCCGATAAATGTTCATTCCATTATGTGCCGACAGTATTCCTTTCGCTTTTACAAAATGCATCCTTTCACTCCTTTGCAAAACAAAAAGGAGAGCCGCATTCTCGCACTCTCCTTTTAAAGGTCTCAGTCATAATCTAACGGGGATGTGATAAAGCAGAAAATTGCACCCCGTCAGTCGGTGAGCCTGCAGTTGGTGGATGCAGGCCTGTCGGAAAACAACCCATCTGCCATATATACTTTTCTTTTCGTGTGTTATTATATCACATTGCGCAACATTTTGCAATAGTTTTTCGCAGGTTGCGCAACAATGTTATTTGGTCATTTTTGTGCAAAAGTACAGTGCAACTTTTGATTTTTTTGCGCAAAAGTTTTAAATTGTTCTTGTCTGATTTTGCTTCCGACTCTGTTATACACAGTGATCAATCACGGTTATCCCTTGTCTCTTACCACGTATCATTTGTGAGATTTCGTGAGTATCAGCGAGAAAAAAGGAGTATTCAAAAGAATTGCAAGTAACCAATTATCATTCAAATAACTTGTATTTCTCATTCTGATTATGTATAATGATTTTGTATTTATATTTTTTGTTCCGTCGTGTTGCCATGACCTCACGCGGCGGTGCGCAAGAAAGGAGGATGGCATATGCTTGGATCTTCAATCAAAGTTCTTGTGGGCGAAACCATAACCCCACCTTCAAACGGTCAGTACAGAGTCTGCCGTGCACGTTCTGTTGATCTCAAAAACACCGATGCATCACTGTTTCGCATATTCACCGTCGGCGCAGAGCCTGCACAGAATGCACAGAGTCTGCGTGTCATTGCAGTCACACCTACTGTAAACGGCGAACCCTGTGCAGTGGCTACCCCCGACAAGCTCAGACTTTTCGAGCCTCAGCTCCGTGAGCAGCTCGGACACTGCATAACAGAATCGCCCTATGATCTCACCTGTCTTAATGAAAAATCCTGCGGCGCAGTTGTTTTCAGAAGAAAAAGCGGAAACACTGAGTTTCTTCTCGTAAAGAACAAGAAAGGCAGTAACTGGGGGTTTCCTAAAGGACATATTGAAAAGGGAGAAACCGAAAAAGATACCGCTATCCGTGAGGTTTTAGAGGAAACGGGGGTTCAGATCACCCCTCTTGAAGGTTTTCGTGCTATAAGCGAATACCACCCCAAAGGAAAAATCGTCAAGCAGGTTGTTTTCTTTATCGCTGAGATGAACGGCGAGGAAATCACCATCCAGCAGAGTGAGATCGACCGCTTTGTATGGGCAGATTACGGTCTTGCCATGAAGCTTTTCCGTTTCAACAATGACAGAAATGTGCTTACCAAGGCACGTGACTGGCTTAAAAGACATTAAAGGAGTATTATGAAGAACTTCAAAAAGATTTTGGCTCTTATCCTTGCCCTTGTCATGCTGCTGACCATGGCAGCCTGCTCCAATCATGGGGACACTTCTTTATCTGACGTCATTGACGCAAAGAAAATTGTCATAGGCATGGATGATTCTTTCACTCCCGTATGCTACAGGAATGAAAACAATGAGCTCTGCGGCATCGCTCCGAAAATTGCTCAGGAGTTTGCTGTATCACTTGACTCCAAAGCTGAAATCAAAATAGTTGATACCAATGATGCTATTTCAGCTCTTGATAAAGGTACTATCGATTGCTACATCGGATATCCCAATCTCGATTATCAGACCGGACTGCTTGTTGAAAGCATGAGCATGCAGTTCGAGCGCAATTTTGTCGTTATCGTTCCCTCGGACAGCGACATCGGTACTCTTTATGATCTGCATGATAAGAATGTTGCAGTTGTCGCAAACACAGATGCTGCGGCTGTTCTTACAAACACAACAGAATTCCGTTCTTCTCTGAAGGAAATTCTCGCTTATCAGACCGAGCAGGAGGCTCTTGAGGCGCTCGATTCCGGACTTGCTCAGGGCGCAGCCTTTGAGGAGGCTTTCATTCTCTGGATTCTGAAGTCTGAGCCTGAAAAATATCAGATTATAGACCAGACTCTGCAGAGCGGCAACTACTACATCCTTTTCAAGAAGGATGCAAAACAGCTTTATTCCCGTATCGATCAGATATACAGCCTGCTCTCTTCCCGTGGTCAGCTTGAGGATATCTTCCACAGTGAAATGAGCGAAACCGATATTGAAATTATTGAGGACATTCTCCTCACCCAGTCACAGTCAGATCTTCTTTTCGGATTCAATCAGCCTGTGATCTCAAAGACTGACACCACTCCCGAAAACAATACTGATACAAAGCCTGCTGTCAGCACTACCGACACAAGTTCTTCGGATATCAGCAGCACAGATCAGAATTCCGGTCAGTAAATTAAAGCAGCGGCATTTTGCCGCTGCTTTTTCCGTTCCTTGACAAAAAAAACGCAGGATTATATAATGAATTGGAATCTTATAAAAAGAGGTGTAAACATTGGCTGCAACAATGAAGGATATTTCCCGTGTCACCGGGCTTTCCATTGCCACTGTTTCAAAATGTATAAACGGTCAGGTCATAAAGGAAGAAAACAGACTTCTTATCGAAAAGGCTATTGAAGACCTTGGATATGTCCGTGATGAATCCGCTCGATCAATGAAAACCGGAAGAAGCGGAATTGTGGCTCTTATCGTCCCTACTCTCGATGTTTCACTCATCTGCACTTTTGTGTGTGAGTGTCAGAGTCTTCTGATGAGCAAAGGACTGACTCCTGTTATCTGCATCAGCGAAAACAGCGAGAAGCGTGAGCAGGAGCTGGTTTCCACCCTTAAGGCAAATCAGGTTGACGGCATGATAATCATTCCCGTCAGCCGTGACTCCACACGGGCTTACGATTATCTTAAAGACCAGAATCTTCCTTTTGTATTCTTTGATCAGTTCATACCTTCTTACCCTTCTGACTGCGTATGTCTATGCGGTGATGAGGCATTTGAGAATCTTATGATTTCTCTTGATGAGCTGGGTCATAAAAACATCGGTATTTTCCTCGGTATGAATCCTCTTTCTGCTTTTGACCGTCGTGCTGCACTTATTGCAAAATATGCACAGCAGCACGGAATAAGCTGCTGTGAGGAAAATATGATTTCCGGTGAGTCCGGTTATGAGTGCATTAAGACTCTTATGAATAAACCTTCCTCGCCCACCGCTCTTATCTGCCTTAGTGAGGACACAACAATCAGTGCCATCATGAATCTTTACCGCATGGGTCTGAAAATTCCAAATGATGTTTCTCTGATTGGTGTTCGCAACAATAAGACTATCGACAATACCCTTTCTATCGATCTGACTCTTCTTGATCAGCCTGTGCAGCGCTGTGCATCATCCTGTGTTGATATTCTTTACGAAAAGCTTCTGCTTAAGTATGATAAACTCCCCGTAGGCGGTGTCAGCAGGCGCATCGATGTGAATGTGGAATTCTGTCGAGGCTCAACCATATCTGATGCAAAGAAATAGTCAAAAGAGGAACTCGTAAGAGTTCCTCTTTTTCTTTAGAAAAATTCTTTTATAAATCCGATTATATCGTATACTCCCAGACACTGCACAGCTGCTGCGCCCAGTGTGAACATTAAATCGTCCTCGGCACCAAATAACTCCAGCACATCATCATTATCCTCGAAAGGCTCGTAAAGATATTCGTTCATTACCTCCATAAAGGTTTCTGCGAAAAGCTCCTTGTGCTTCTCATTGTTAAGCGTTATATTCAGACAACCTGCTGTACAGCCCATATTTACATCTCCGGAAAATATATTTTTATATTATATCACAAGACATTTTCCGCTGTCAATTTTATGTGTTAAAAAGCAAAGAAAGGATCCCAAAGGAATTACATTCCTTTGGTGGGGTTAAGGGGTAAAACCCCTTACAGGAGTTTGAGGACAGCGTCCTCAACTGTTTGTTGATTAATAAAAAGCAGGCGTTTCGCCTGCTTTTTTCTTATGCAATGAAAGTTGGGAGCACTGCTGCAATCCTTTGGATTGCTTCGAGAACCTTTGATTCTCGCCCCAAACCCCACCAGAAGGCTATGCGAATCTTCGATTCGCTGCCTTGGGAATCCGCAAAAGGACACCGTCCTTTTGAATCCTTCTTTTTCAAATTAAAAGAGCGGCTGAAATACTCAGCCGCTCTTTGTAATTACTTTCTGTTCTTGATTTCGTCAACGATCATTGCGACAAAGTCGTCTGCTGCCATAACCTCGGTAGCCTGACCGTCACGGCGGCGGACTGCAACAGTACCGTCTGCCTGCTCCTTATCGCCGAGAACCAGCATATAAGGAATCTTCTTCATCTGTGCTTCTCTTACCTTGTAGCCTGTCTTTTCCTGTCTCTTATCGCTCTCAACACGGACACCTGCTGCCTTGAGCTTTGCCATGATCTCATCGGTGTACTCGTTGTTTCTGTCGGTGATGGGCAGGAGCTTTACCTGTACGGGAGAGAGCCATGCGGGGAACTTGCCTGCAAAGTGCTCAATAAGGATACCGATGAATCTCTCGATAGAGCCGAATACAACGCGGTGGATCATGATAGGTCTGTGCTTCTGACCGTCGGAGCCTGTGTACTCAGCCTCGAATCTCTGAGGAAGCTGGAAGTCAAGCTGGATAGTACCGCACTGCCAGGTTCTGCCTATGGAGTCCTCCAGGTGGAAGTCGATCTTAGGACCGTAGAATGCGCCGTCACCCTCGTTGACAACATAGTCAAGCTCAAGCTCGTTGAGTGCCTTTCTCAGACCTTCGGTTGCAACTTCCCAATCTTCATCGGAGCCCATGCTGTCCTCGGGGCGGGTGGAAAGCTCAACATGATATTTGAAGCCAAAGAGGCTGTAAACCTCGTCGATAAGGCGTACAACGCCCTTGATTTCATCGGTGATCTGCTCTCTGGTCATGAAGATGTGAGCATCATCCTGAGTGAAGCAGCGTACACGCATAAGACCGTGGAGTGCACCGGACTTCTCGTGTCTGTGAACGAGACCAAGTTCGCCGCATCTGAGGGGAAGATCACGGTAGGAACGGGGCTCGGACTTGTAAACAAGCATACCGCCGGGGCAGTTCATGGGCTTGATTGCAAAGTCGGTCTCGTCGATGACGGTTGTGTACATATTGTCCTTGTAGTGATCCCAGTGACCGGAGGTCTCCCAGAGCTGACGGTTGAGCATCATGGGAGTCTGGATCTCAACATAGCCGTCACGGGTGTGAATCTGACGCCAGAAATCAATAAGGGTATTCTTTAAGATCATGCCGTTGGGCAGGAAGAAGGGGAATCCGGGACCTTCATCGGTCATCATGAAAAGACCCATTTCCTTGCCGAGTCTTCTGTGATCACGCTTCTTTGCCTCTTCGATTCTTGCAAGATACTCGTCAAGGTCTGCCTTATTGGAAAATGCAGTACCGTAGATTCTGGTAAGCATCTTATTCTTCTCGCTGCCTCTCCAGTATGCACCTGCAACGGAAGTGAGCTTGAATGCCTTGACTGCGGAAGTGTAGGTGACGTGAGGGCCTGCGCAGAGGTCAACGAAGTCGCCCTGCTTGAAGAAGGAAAGCTCCTCATCTTCGGGAAGATCATTGATAAGCTCTACCTTGTAAGGCTCGCCCTTTTCTTCCATGAGAGCTATAGCTTCTGCTCTGGGAAGGGTGAAGCGCTCAAGCTTGAGGTTTTCCTTGGTGATCTTCTTCATTTCAGCTTCGAGCTTTGCAAGGTCTTCCTCAGTAAAGGGAGTCTCGCAGTCGAAGTCATAGTAGAAGCCTTCCTTGATGGAAGGACCTATTGCAAGCTTTGTTTCGGGGAACAGACGCTTTACGGCCTGTGCGAGAATGTGAGATGCGGTATGACGCAGAGAGTTGCGGCCGATCTCGTCTTCAAAGGTGTATTCGGCAATACTGCCGTCATGGTTGATTACTTTCATGAGAACATTTCCTTTCTTTTGACATAATAAAAACCCCTGAGCATTTCTGCTCAGGGGTGCAAAAATTACACGGTTCCACCCTGAAGTTTAACTTCATTGCTCCTTAACGCAGAGTACGGCACCGTTCATCACGGGCAGCTCGGAAGTGGTTTTCGCCGTTTTTCACAAAGAGGATTTTCAGCCTGCGATCCTCTATCTCTGATGCTGATATGCGGTTACTCGTCTTCGTCATCGCCATTGAATCAATAATACCATCACAATAAAAAAAAGTCAATTATTTTCGCTTCATTATTCATTTTTTCCTTGAATAATATCATATGCAGGAGTATAATATGCAACATAAAATTGCTTATCTATGTAAAAAGGAGCATATTATGGACATAAGCATCACTCCACATGGACTCGGCGGCACAATTGACTCTATCCCGTCGAAATCCGTTGCACATCGTATGCTCATATGCGCTGCTCTTTCCGATACCCCCGCACAGATTACAATTTCAAAGTCCAATGCGGATATTGACGCAACTGTAAACTGTCTGCGTGCCATGGGGTCTGATATAAATATTGAGAATGGAGTGTACAGCATCACTCCTGTAAAGCATATGGACAATCCCGTTGTCTTGGACTGCGGTGAAAGCGGCTCGACACTGAGATTTATTCTTCCTGTGGCTGCTGCACTCGGTCTGAAGGCAACCTTTATCGGTGCCGGACGTCTTCCAGAAAGACCTCTCGGTGAGCTGCGTCAGCAGCTTATTGAACATGGCATAAGCTTCTCTGCCGAAAAGATGCCATTTGAAATTTCCGGCACACTCTCCGGCGGCGAATTCACCCTTCCCGGAAATGTAAGCTCTCAGTATATCACAGGTATTCTGCTGGCTCTGCCTCTTTGCGGCGGCGGTGTCATCAGGCTTTCAAGTGAGCTTGAATCCGCTCCCTACATAGATATCACACGATATGTAAGCCGAAAATTCGGCGTTGATATTGAGCATTTCGAAAACAGCTTTGCTGTTGACGGCTCTCCATATCACTGCGATGCTCCCCTTATTGCCGAGGGTGACTGGTCATCTGCCGCATTTTATCTTGCTGCAGGTGCAATAAGCGGTGAAATATCAATCAGAAACATGGCTCCCGATTCGCCTCAGGGTGACAAGGCTGTTTCTGATATTCTCCGTCAGTTCGGTGCTTCTGTTGAATCTGACGGCACTCTTGTCACAGCAAAAAAAGGCAATCTCCACGGCATTGAGGTTGATCTGAAGGAGATTCCCGACTGTCTGCCCATACTCGCTGTCGTGGCCGCCTGCGCAGAAGGAAAAACAAGATTTTACAACGGTGCAAGGCTGCGCCTTAAGGAAAGTGACAGAATTTATACCACCGCACATATGCTCCGTGCATTCGGAATTCAATGTGAAGAACTGCCTGATGAACTTATAGTTTCAGGCGGTACTCTCACTTACGGCGAAACGGAAACATTCAATGATCACCGCATTGCCATGGCTGCTTCCATTGCCGCTTCTGTCTGCGGCGGAAAAATCCTCGGTGCTCAGTGCGTGGCAAAGTCCTATCCCACATTTTATGACGATTACATTCAGCTTGGAGGCTTAATAAATGGATATCAAAGAACTGAGAAACAGAATTGACGAGGTGGATGACAAACTTGTCGAACTTTTTCTCGAAAGAATGGACCTTGCTGTCGGCATAGCAAAGTACAAGAAGGAAAATGAACTGCCTGTACTGAGCAAAGGCCGTGAACGTGAGGTTCTTGCCCGTGTTGCTGAAAAGTCCGGAGATCTTGAAATGTATTCCCACAGGCTTTTTACAACCCTTATGGATCTTTCAAAGGCTCGTCAGAGCGAGCTTATGGACGCCAACAATCCTCTTGCTGAAAAGATCAATGCTGCTCTCCTGCCTGCCGAGGAACTTTTCCCGAAAACAGGTCTTGTTGCCTGCCCCGGTGTTGAAGGCGGCAACTCTCAGGCAGCCTGCGACAAGCTTTTCCCCCGTGGAAATCTCATGTTTGTAAAGAACTTCAATGCAGTTTTTGATGCAGTTGCTTCAGGACTCTGCTCCTACGGCGTTATCCCCATTGAGAACAGCTCAAACGGTTCTGTAAGAGGCGTTTATGATCTTCTTCAGAAAAAAGGTCTCTGGATCGTACGTTCCGCAAAGCTCTGCATAAAGCACGTGCTTCTCGGCAAGAAAGGCACAAAGCTTTCTGACATAACCGAGATCCGTTCCCACGAACAGGCCCTCGGACAGTGCTCAAGATATCTTGCCGCTCACAAGGATATCACCGCTACTCCCTGCCGCAACACCGCTGAGGCTGCTCAGTTTGTTGCCCAGTGCGAGGGCAATAACATTGCAGCTATTGCTTCTCCCGACTGTGCAGGTCTTTACGGTCTTGAAATCATTGCCACCGACATTGCAGACAGCGAAAACAACTACACCCGTTTCGTATGCATCGGCAAAAAGCCTGTCATCTATGCAGGCGCTGACAAGATAAGCCTTGTACTTGCCTGCGCAAACCAGCCCGGTGCACTCTGCTCCATTCTTTCAAACCTTTCCGCTCACGGAGTCAATCTTTCAAAGCTTGAAAGCTGCCCTGTTGTGGGAAGTGATTTTGAATTCATTTTCTTCCTTGAGCTTGATGCATCTGTCCGTGAAAGCGGCGTTATGGCAATGCTCACTGAGCTTGAAAAGAGCTGTGCATCCTTCTCTTTCCTCGGATGCTATCAGGAAATTTAAACAGTAATCTAACAGAAAGAAGTTTTGTAAATGGGAACACGATACGGTCTTCTGGGAAGAAAGCTCGGTCACAGCTGGTCTCCCAGAATCCACGGCCTGCTGGGCTGTGAGGATTATGCTCTTTTCGAGAAAGAGCCTGAGGAGCTTGAAGCATTTCTCCGCTCCGATGAATTTGATGCAATAAATGTTACTATCCCTTATAAAATCGATGTTATGGCATACTGCGATGAGCTTACTGATGCAGCAAAGGGCGTCGGCAGTGTAAATACCATCGTAAGAAAAGACGGCAAGCTTATCGGTCACAACACTGACACCGATGGTTTTGAGTACACCGTTCGCCGCTCGGGAATTTCCTTTGAGGGTAAAAAAGTCGTTGTTTTAGGCGATGGCGGAGCATCCAAGGCTGTGGTTTATGCCACAAGAAAAATGGGCGCAAAGGAAATTATCATCGTTGATATCAACGGTGAAAACAATTATGAGAATATTGACCGTCATTACGATGCTCAGATAGTCATCAACACCACACCTGTTGGTATGTACCCCAAAAACGGAGAAATTCTTGTTGACCCTTCTCATTTTACCCATTGTGAGGGTGCTGTTGATATCGTTTACAACCCCCTGCGCACCGCTTTCATGCTCAAGTGCAAAACCCTCGGTATCCCCTGCGCAGGCGGTCTTCCCATGCTGGTCGCTCAGGCAAAGGCTGCTGAGGAAATGTTCTTTGATAAAAAGATTGACGACAGCAAGGTTGAAGAAATTTATGTAACTCTTGCCGCTGAGCAGGAGAATATTGCTCTCATCGGCATGCCCGGCTGCGGAAAATCCACTATCGGTGCTATTCTTGCTGAAATTACCGGCAGGGAGGCCATTGATATTCACGCCTGCATTGTCGAAAACGAGAATATGTCAATTCCTGAGATCTTTGCCAAGGACGGAGAGGATTATTTCCGTTATCTTGAACACTATGAACTGGAGAAAATTGGTAAGCTGAGCGGAAAGATCATTATCACCGGAGGCGGTATCGTCAAAAACGGACGCAACCATGCACTCCTCGCTCAGAACAGCCGTATTTATCACATAAGCCGTGACACAAGTCTGCTCCCCAAGGATGGCAGACCCATTTCTCAGAGCACCGACCTTGCTGTTCTTTATGCTCAGCGTGCTCCCCTTTATAAGAAATTCCGTGATGTCGAGGTTCCCAACGACGGTACACCGGAAGAATGTGCAAATGCAATATGGAGTGATTTCAATGAAAATTCTCGTAATTAACGGACCCAATATCAATATGCTCGGTCTTCGTGAGCCTGAAATCTACGGAAAGGCAACCTATGAAGATCTTGTCAGCCTGATTTATGATGAAGCTCAGAAGCTTGGTGTTGATGTGGAATTCTTCCAGTCAAACCATGAGGGTGCTATCGTCGATGCAATTCAGGGTGCATACGGAAGAATTGACGGAATCGTCATAAATCCCGCCGCTTATACTCACACAAGTGTGGCTATCCTTGATGCTGTCAAGGCTGTTTCCATCCCCACCGTTGAGGTTCATATCTCTGACCCAGTTCTGAGAGAGGACTTCAGAAAAGTTTCCTATATCCGCAGAGCCTGTGTTGCTACTATCAAGGGTAAGGGATTTGACGGTTATCTTGAGGCCATGAGAATTCTTGTTGAAGGCTGAAATATGTATTTATGTAAAAAAGAGGCACATAAGTGCCTCTTTTTTTCTGATGATTTATCTTATAAAAAGCATGGTAAAAGCATCTTTATTATCATTTACCCAACCTGCAAACATTACCGAGTCATATATACATGCTGCAAGCGATACAACTGCTATTATCAGTCCGATGATGCCCGGTGTCTTTCCCTTGCCCCGACATCTGGAAACACCGACAATACACAGAATAATTCCGATAACCGTCAGTGCGTAGCCTGCAATAATCATTAACAGACAAATATTATGGAATTCAATCAGTTCATCTGCCAGATATGCAATCATTCTCGTTGAAGCTGAATTGAATTCTTCAAATGATATCATGGCAGCACATCCCAGGATGGTTATGATAAGCCCCACAACCGACATTCCTACTCCTTTGGACTTTCCTGTACCCATATTCTGCGATGCCATCATATATGCCCCGTAGCTCTGGCCGGGATAGCCCATATACTGCGGATATGGCTGATTGTAATTCTGCTGTCCGTATCCTGCAGGTCGGGCATAGTTCTGCTGTCCGTAATTCTGCGGATATGGCTGAGAATATTGGGGCTGCTGATACTGCTCGTACGATGGCTGCTCATAATTATTTTCTCCATACTGCGTTCCGCAGTACTGGCAGAAATCCAGGCTGTCATCATTTGTTGTTTGTCCGCACTGCTGACAGACTCTCATTTTTGTTCCTCCCCATTTTCAGATTACCGACAAATGGTTCATTTTCATTTTATACTCTTAATATTTGCATGTCAATATTAAGGATTTTATTTTCGTTCATAGCCTGTTACGGATTCTTCTCATTATGTTCAC
Organism: Acutalibacteraceae bacterium; assembly: GCA_045604155.1. GTDB lineage: Bacteria > Bacillota > Clostridia > Oscillospirales > Acutalibacteraceae > JAISGQ01. The sequence goes on along the minus strand of JAZUNN010000090.1, from coordinate 27,557 downwards.
CTACAAATAACCAAGAAGCCGCCTTATATACGGCTTCTTTTTATTATATATGGATATTTTGCATTTTTTTCATTTATATGGTAGAAAAGAACAGTTCATCGTGTTAAAATGTAGTGAATAATTATATGAATGGAAGTGCCCGTTGTTATGGATAAGTTGAAACAATTCACAGAAAAGTGGAAGAAACTTGATGTCAAGACCAAAATAATATATGGCGTCATCGCTCTTATTCTTATAGTCGGTCTTATCATATCATTCTCCTCCATGGGCGGAAACAAGTCTGTTTCCGGCTCTGATATTCTCAACGATGACGGTCAGCTTGTCATCATAACCGACACTGACACAGACGGTGAAGGATACGATGCTGCAATGTCATCTACCGATGCCGATGCCGGCGGAGATGATTCTGAAAGCGATAAGCCTTCTTCAGAAACAACTACAACCACCACTGCAACAACCACTACCACAAAGAAAACAACCACTACCACAAAATGGGCCGGTGCATCCGTCACATATGGCGAGGATTACAACACAAAGGATGAGGTCGCAGCTTACCTTGCCTTTTACGGCGAGCTGCCTCCCAACTACATAACCAAGAGCGAAGCCCGTGACTGGGGCTGGCAGAGCACATACAATACTGTTGCTGAGGCTGCTCCCGGTATGAGCATCGGCGGCGACAAATTCGGCAACTATGAAGGTATACTCCCCGAGAAAAAAGGCAGACAGTATTACGAGTGTGATATTGACTACAAAAAAGGAAACAGAAACGCAAAGCGCATTGTTTTCTCCAACGACGGACTTATCTTTTATACAAACGACCATTACGAAAGCTTCACTGAATATGATTCTGAAACAGGAGAATGGACGAAAAAATGGAAATAAAGCTTTATCAGAGATTCATGAAAACCCGTGAGAAAGCTCACGCACATATTGCTCGCCGTCTTGCTTTTCCCGATTACTACGGAAAAAATCTCGATGCACTTCATGATATGCTTACCGAGCGCAGCGAAGATACTGAAATTGTAATAAAGGGCAGCGAAAAGCTCAGCAATGCCATGGATGGCTACGGCAGAAAAATAATCCGTGTCATGGAGGATGCAGCAAAAGAAAATCCCCATCTTACCGTGACACTCAAATAGAATACCGGAGGGGTATAAATTGGCAGATTCAATGCGTATAGTGGTCAAGGTAGGTACTTCTACCCTGACCTATGATAACGGAAAGCCCAACATCGGAAGAATCGACAAGCTTTGCAGAGTTATTTCCGACATCTGCAATTCAGGCAAGGAAGTTGTTCTTGTAACAAGCGGTGCAATAGGCGTAGGTGTAAGCAAGCTGGGTCTTTCATCACGACCTGCAGATATTGCAGCACGTCAGGCCTGTGCCGCAGTAGGTCAGTGTGAACTGATGTATATGTACGACAAGTTCTTCGGTGAGTACGGAAGAAAAACTGCTCAGGTGCTTATAACCGGTGATGTAATTGATAATGATCACCGCCGTGAGAATGTTACCACCTGCATGGAAGAACTTCTTAAAATGGGTGTTATTCCCGTTGTAAATGAGAACGACGTTGTAAGCGTTGACGAGCTTTCAGGACATAATATAGGCGATAACGACAATCTGTCTTCCATCGTTGCTGTTCTTATCAATGCCGATATGCTCATCATGCTCACTGATATGGACGGTCTTTATGACAGCGACCCAAGAAACAATCCTGATGCAGTGCGTCTGCCCGTTGTACTTAACATCGATGAAAGCATACGTGCTCTCGCAGGCGGCAGCGGCTCAAACCGAGGCACCGGCGGAATGATCACAAAGCTTGATGCAGCTGTTCGTTCCTGCGGTGCAGGTATTGAAACTTATATCTGCGCAGGAGATTCACCCTCCAACATAAGAAAAATCATTGAGGGCGAACAGATCGGAACACATTTTGTTGCAAAAAGGAACAAAAACTGATATAATTATTTAGTTGCGAGGAGAAAAGAAGTATGACAGATCTGAAGATCATGGGGCAGAACGCAAAGCGTGCCGCAAGAAAGCTGGCAACTGCTTCCACTGCTGATAAAAATGCTGCTCTGCTTAAAATGGCAGATGCACTGGACAACAATGCTCAGGCTATTCTTGAGGCAAATGCAAAGGACGTTGAAAATGGTATCGCAGGCGGCATGAAAGCAAGCCTTATTGACCGTCTTAAGCTGACCGAGGCAAGAATTGCCGGAATGTCCCAGGGTGTGAGAGAGGTTGCTGCCCTTCCCGATCCCTGCGGCGAGATCATAAACGGCGGTATCGGTCACATGGGTCTTGATATCAAGTGTGTCCGTGTTCCCCTTGGTGTATGCGGAATTATTTATGAAGCTCGTCCCAATGTTACAAGTGACGCAGCTGCTCTCTGCTTCAAGGCAGGCAATGCCTGCATCCTCAGAGGCGGCAGCGATGCAATAAATTCAAACCTTGCAGTTACAAAGGTACTTCGTCAGGCTCTTGAAGAATCAGGCTTTGATATCGACTGCGTTGCTCTTGTTGAGGATACTTCCCGTGAAACCGCAACCGAGCTTATGCAGCTTAATGAGTATCTTGACGTTCTTATCCCCAGAGGCGGTGCAGGACTCATTCAGTCCGTTGTCAAGAACAGCACTGTTCCTGTTATCGAAACAGGTGTGGGCAACTGCCACGTCTATGTTGACGAATCTGCTGATGTAAATATGGCTGCAACTATCATAAACAACGCAAAGACCAGCCGTCCCAGCGTATGCAACGCCATAGAAACCATCCTCGTTCATAAAAACATCGCTTCAAGAGTGCTTCCTGCAATCTGTGCAAAGCTTGACGAAAAGAATGTTGAGATAAGAGGCTGTGAAATAACTCAGTCTATTCTTGGCGACAGAGTCACACCCGTTGAAAAGGCTGACTATGCAACTGAATTTCTTGATTATATCCTTGCCTGCCGTGTGGTTGACAGCCTTGACGAGGCTCTTGAGCATATTGCAATGTATTCCAGCGGTCACAGCGAGGCTATTATTACAAACGATTACAACGCATCCAGAAGATTCACTGCCGAAGTTGAGGCTGCTGCAGTATATGTAAACGCATCTACACGTTTCACTGACGGCGGTATCTTCGGTCTTGGTGCTGAAATAGGCATTTCCACCCAGAAGCTTCACGCAAGAGGTCCTATGGGTCTTAAACATCTGACCAGCCAAAAGTACATCATTCTCGGTGACGGTCAGATAAGAGAGTAATATTGAGAGATTATTTTGATTAAGGAGGTGTTCGGATTTGGCAAACAATAACTCAGGCTCCCATCGCACAGGCTCTTCCCCGTCATCACGGTATAATTCGGGAAACAGCCAGCGCCCCGGAAGCTACAGTGAAAGATACAACAGACCGAACCCCTATACCGGATATCTTCCTCCCGGGTCTGCTCCTGCAGAAAAGATATACCACCCGGAAAGTGTTGATCCCGTACGCATAAAACAGCTTGAACGTGAGCAGGAGCAGGCAAGACTCCATGCTTATGAGGACAAGGCAAAAATGCCTCATTCAGGCACATCTTCCCGTCCTCAGAGTAATGTTCAGCGCCAGCAGAGAACACAGACAACACGTTCAAATTCTTCACGTGCTGCTCAGGATGCGGCTCGCAGAGGAAAGCAGACCCGACGTTCTCAGGTTGCTCAGCAGCATGCAGCAAGAGCAGGCTCTGCTTACAGAGCTCCTGTTGCCTTCGGTAATGATGCACGTCTTGACGAGATAAGACAGAATGCAATCGAAGAAGCTGAACGACTGCGTAACCAGCCCGTTATACCTGCCGATCTTCCTGCTCCCGCAGCTGAAGTCACCGTTGCCCAGACTACGGTTGTCGAACCTGTAGAAACAGCTCCCAAAGGTCCTGATATGTCCAGCTTCCCTGTTGCAGGTGCTGCTCAGTTTGCTGCTTCGGCAGGACAGAAGAAGGACGAGAATAAAACAACAGCAACGGCAGCTGCTGTTATCATTGACACCGACAATGATTCAGATAAAGCCGACACACCTGCAGTTGTTCCGATTATTATCCCATCTTCTGCAACAGAAATCATCACTCCCGATGCTCCTGATATCCCCGTCGAAGCACCTGTGGAAGATAGTGATATTGATGCAGTAATTCCTGTTGAGATTGAGTCTGATGAATCAGACACTGAGTCCGATGATGGTGCCGCAGTGATTATACCTGCTGTGACAGAAGATATTACAGAAAATACAGCTGATACAGAAACTGAGGTTGTCATCGAAGATGAGAATCCTGCAGAAGAAATCGAAGCTGAAAATTCTGATTCCGACGAAGAAGCTGATGAGTCTTCCGCTGTGATTATTCCTGCTGTAGCTGAGAACTCAGAGTCAGAGTCAGAGTCTGAACCCGAACCTGAGCCAGAGCCCGAACCTGAGCCCGAACCTGAGCCTGAGCCCGAGCCCGAACCCGAGCCTGAGCCTGAACCAGAACCTGAGCCCGAACCTGAGCCTGAGCCCGAGCCTGAACCTGAGCCTGAGCCAGAGCCCGAGCCAGAGCCCGAACCTGAGCCTGAACCAGAGCCCGAGCCTGAACCTGAGCCTGAGCCAGAGCCCGAACCAGAGCCCGAACCAGAGCCTGAACCAGAGCCCGAACCAGAGCCTGAGCCTGAGCCCGAACCCAAGCCTGATGAAGAAAACGAAATCTTTGACGAGGACGAAGATGATGATGTAAAAGTCTATATACCTCCGGAAAAGAATTCAGAGCCCGAAGAGGATTTCGACGACGATTATTATGAATATGAAGATGAGGAAGAAGACGACGATATCGCTCCTGTCCCCGCAGTTGTCCCTGCACCTGCAGTCAGACGCCGCAATTTCGAGACGAGATTATCCGCTGAACTGGCAGACTCTTCATCATATTCTCCCGGAGTCGCTCAGGATGAAACTCTTTTCATAAGAAAAAAACGCCCCGAAGAAGCCACTGCTGTTTTCGCCGCCACCACACCGGGTCTTTCTCCCGACTTTGATGATGACGATTTCTTTGAGCAATGGCTGGAGGAAGGAGACGACATGATTATTAAAGATAAAAAGCAGCGCCGCAGAACTTCTGCGATCATCGGAGGAACTGCCATGTTCCTTGCACTGTTTGGTCTTTTCTCCCTGATCTATCTCGTTGTCAAGGAGTTTGACACCTGCTCAAAATCCCCTGAAACTCAGACGGACTATGCTCAGTTCATTCTCCCCGTTGTCAATGCTGACCCCGAGCCCTTCGAATCCTTTACCTCTATTGACAACAATACTCTTGTAGAGGCTGCAATCAACCGTCTTACCTACGGTGAGGCTGCTGCAGATCACACCTATCAGGCATTTGAAGTCGAGAATGAGACCCGTCTGCTGATTCCTGCCGCAGATGTCGAAGAATCCGGTAAAGTTATCTTCGGCGATGATTTTGCAATCGATTATACTGTAATGTATTCTATCGAAGATGAGGAAATTTTCTATTACAGTGCTGCCGATAACTGTTTCCATGTTATCACCACCAGCGGAGATATTGAGCCTGTAATCATCAGACAGACCCACACCAGCTCACGTACTCAGGTCATCCTTGAGGTCGGTTACCTCAGTGCATCCGGTGAAACCATGGAAGATTCTGATTACTATAAGCTTATGGAATATGTTCTCAATGCCAAGGACGGCGGATATTATGTAAGTGCCATCCGTGCCGTTGAGAAGTAAGTCCATTATCCTTTGGTTTTATCTTTAAATATCTGAAAAGGCCCGCAGAGAAAATTTCTCTCTGCGGGCCTTTTTTCTTCATATTCTGTCACCTTTCTATGTTTTTTTAAGTATATATTATAAAACAGTTTCTTTTTTAGTTTACTTCAACAAGAAAATGGGGTGAAACAGAAATGACATGGACATGAAACGATGTCATCGTATATCTACGAAAATTATTTACTATCTACATATATGGAGGAATATAAATGCATGATATTATAGTGTACGCTATTATGGCTTTACTTTTTATTATTTCTATAGTAGGACTTATCGTCAAAGCTGCAAGAAATCGTTATGACAACATCGTATTTAATGCTCAGGGAATAAAAGCATCTTCTATAATTTCAATTTTTTGTGCCTTATTCTTATTTGCATTATATAAAGTCGCTGCCGAACCAGAGGCTATTATCATTGCCTTTTCGCCAATCGTTTTGCTGTGCATTCTGGGATGGATCGGAATGTTCAATGAGGTAATTGTATTTGACGAGGAGCGTATTTCTGTCAAAAAATACTTCGGATTTAAAAGGAAATATGCTTATAAAGATATTGAAAAAATGCGTATTCGACAGAAAAAGCGTCGATATAAAACTTTCTCAATAGTGTATTTTTATGTTGGAAAGAAAGCAATTAAATCATCGTCGACATACGAAAATCACGATTATTTTGTAGATACGGTAAGCAATGAGTATAAGAAGGCTCATAACGGTCAATCTATTCCTTTGGCATAAAAATCAAAAGAGAGCAAGGCGAAAGCCTTGCTCTCTTTCTTATTGCTTATTGAATGCCCGCCCGGTCGTATCGTGCTTTTGATAACCTGCCTACTACAAGCAGGTGGGTGTCCCCCCAATGGTTTCACGCTCCCTTCGTCCAACACAGCTCATGACTGTGCCGGGAGGTCTGCAATCCCCCACCGGAGCAAAAGGACTCCCTTTTATCAAAAATGTAGGGTTATAAAAGCACCTGTCCGCGATCCGGGCAGACCGGCAATCAAAGATCAGTTACAATATATATTATGCTCTTACACATAAATTGTATACTGCTTTCCGGAGAATTATTCTCCGCCGTAAAGTTCCTCAAATCGACCTTCAAAGATATCGGCCAGGGTTTCCATCAGTTCGCTGTCTTCTACTTCCACAAGCTCATCCTGTCCTTCTCCTGCGACTACCTGAAGAATGAAATATTCTCCGTCGCTTTCTGTTCCTGCTTCTGGAATGGGAAGCAGTGCAATATATCTTCCGTCATCAGTTTCTATTGCGTCAAGAACTTCAAACTCCATGGGAGTTCCTTCGTCATCAACAACAGTGACTATATTCATACCATATTCTCCGGCCATTTAACTATCTCCCTTCATGTCCGCTACAATTAATTGTAACTGTAAATCTTCTTCAAGTCAAGAGGTAAATGAAGGATGATAAAATAAATAAAAATTTATATTTTTTCTTTTAAAAAGTGTTGACAAATGCCAAAAGCCATGTTATATTATAGCCAGAAAAGGAAATAACAGAAAACAAGAAACGAGTCAGACAAACTCAAAGGAGGTGGATCCGATGGAAATAATAACCGCAGCGCACTCCCTGAGCTTCGATAATAACCGTGGGATCTGCCATGGTGAATTATCGAAGTAACGATAAAGACCGGAAACAAAATCGAATACAGATAGTCAATCCGTAAATATGGAAACGGAATAAATATAAAATAATTACTAATCTGGAATGTGGCGGCTCGTAGCCGCAGATAACAAGGTCACCAAAATTCAGGTTGTGTGCATATGATTTAAAAATTCATATAGATGTACGAAAATAGTTCTTGTTTAAATCTAAAGAAAAGGTGAGTCCGATGAAATAGTTGACCGGAAAAACCGGACATACAGCTAAATAACTCACAGAAAAAATTCAACGCCTTCGGAAAAATCCGAAGGCGTTATTGTTTTATCTCTGTTCATTCAGTGATTTGTTTCTTATAGAATTTTACTATGGTATGAAGCATACTGTCATCCATACTTCTGAACGACACGGTGTAAGCTTCGTCATCTTCAGCATATCTGCACTTTACCTCAGTATTTTCGGCAATCTCCTGTTTGTATACAATATCAAAGTCAAGCTCGGAAACATCGCTGCGTACCTCTTCAGGAAGCATATGCTCTGCAATGTCCATATAATATGTATTGTTCATGTGTCCGTACATATCCATGAATTTCCAGTCAGCAATAAAGCTCTTCTCATATTCATAGCTATCAGTTTCTGTTAATCTCGGCATTTTAAACAGATTATAATTTGTATGACTTGCATCGGGAGAGTATGCTTCCACCTCTTCGGGTGTGATTTTCACAAGCTTTTTTGTGGTTATATCCACTCTTGACCAGTCGGAAAGAACTGTCGCAAGAAGATTTCCTTCACTGTCCTTTACTTCAAACTCTCTTGTTGAAGTGATATTTTTGAAAAATGTAGGCCATGTGGTAATTTCAATCTCAGCGCCGTATCTGGGGCGACTTATAAAATTGACTCTGTATCCATGCAGCAGCCATCTCCGTTCTGAATCACCCAGATGCTCACCGCAGGTTTCTCCATGCATTATTGCCATATCAACAAGTATATTAAGCAGCTCACTGTTTTTTATCCCCATATCGGAGTTTACTGCTCTGAAACCAATATGGAACTTTCTTGAAAATGCCATTATATCCCTCTTTTGTTATCTTGTTATTTATATTATATCACCTTCCCATTCTTTGAGCAATAAAAAACACGCTTTGCTTTCGCAAAGCGTGTTTTTTTCAGTAAGGATTAATAATAATAACCGTAATCGTAGCTGCTTACAGCGCCAACACAAGCAAATACAGCGATAATAGCGATGAGCCAAATAGCACATACGACGATACCGGTAATCATACCTGCGAGAGCCATGCCCTTGCCGCCCTTGTTCTTACCGATAGCACCGGTGATGATAGCACCGATACCGAGGAAAAGGGACATAACAAGAAGAGCAACATTCTCAAATCCGATCATTACGAAAAGTGCACCGAGACAGCCGCATACAAGGGAAATTATTGCGAGAACCTTGTTGCCGCCTGCTGCAGGCTGAACATACTGAGGCTGCTGATAATACTGCTGCTGGGGCTGCTGATACTGGGGCTGCTGGTACTGAGGCTGCTGGTACTGAGGCTGCTGATACTGAGGCTGCTGACCGTCAGCATTGTAGTTGGGATTTGTATACTGGTTGTTATCCATTCTTTTTCCTCCTATTTATTTGGGATATATGTATTTTATCATTAAAGCATCACATTTTCAATAGAAAATACTGTTTTATGATACTATTATTAATTTTTATTTAAAATACCCATACAGCATAAATGCTGTATGGGTGTTTTTAACATTTTACTGATCGTTATTTCTTCTGGGGGGTCTGCGGTCGCCTCTGTTGTTGTCACGGCGCTCAGGACGGGGACGATCGGAGATTGTATTCTCGGGAACCATGCCCTCGATCTCGATAAGAGCATCACGACGGGAGAGGTTGAGTCTGCCCTTGTCGTCGATCTCAAGAACCTTGACCATGACTCTGTCGCCTACGTTGACAGCATCGGTGACCTTCTCAGTGCGCTTTACATCGAGACGGCTGATGTGCACGAGACCTTCCTTGCCGGGAGCAATCTCAACAAATGCGCCGAAGTCCATGATTCTGGTAACGATACCGTTGTAGAAGGAACCGGGCTCGGGATCATGAGCGATAGTCTCAACGATCTGGAGTGCTCTGCGGCAGTTGTCGATGTCGACACCGCAGATAAATACCTTGCCGTCGTCCTCGATGTCAACCTTGACCTCGCACTCAGCAGCGATCTTCTGGATAACCTTACCGCCGGAGCCGATGACTTCTCTGATCTTGTCAACAGGAACAGTGGTGGAAAGCATCTTGGGAGCATACTTGGAGAGCTCTTTTCTGGGCTCGGGGATAGCCTTGAGCATGATTTCGTCAAGGATATAGTTACGAGCCTTGTGAGTCTTCTCAATAGCATCCTTAACGATCTCAGGAGTAAGACCGTCGATCTTAAGGTCCATCTGAATAGCAGTAATACCGTCGTGGGTACCTGCTACCTTGAAGTCCATATCGCCGAAGAAGTCTTCAAGACCCTGAATATCAACCATGGTCATCCAGCGGTCACCCTCGGTGATAAGTCCGCAGGAGATGCCTGCAACGGGAGCCTTGATGGGAACACCTGCGTCCATGAGAGCAAGAGTAGAACCGCATACGGAGCCCTGAGAGGTGGAACCGTTGGAGGATACGACCTCGGAAACAAGGCGGAGTGCATAGGGGAACTCAGTCTCAGAGGGAATTACAGGGAGAAGTGCGCGCTCTGCAAGTGCGCCGTGGCCGATTTCGCGGCGGCCGGGTCCTCTGCTGGGCTTGGTCTCGCCTACAGAGTAGGAGGGGAAGTTGTAGTGATGCATATATCTCTTGAATTCCTCGTCGTCGATGCCGTCAAGGAGCTGACGGTCGCTGACAGGACCGAGAGTACAGATGGTGAGAACCTGAGTCTGACCTCTGGTAAAGAGTCCTGAACCGTGAACTCTGGGAAGAATGCCGTCTTCGGAAGCAAGAGGACGGATATCGTTCATGCCACGACCGTCAACACGCTTCTGCTCATCGAGGAGCCAGCGGCGTACAACGAACTTCTGGGTCTTGTAGAGGCACTCGTCAATCTTAGCAGCGCAATCGGGATAGATCTCGTCGAACTTCTCGTGAACTGCTTCGTAGATGGGCTTGAGGTTTGCATCTCTGACAGTCTTGTCGTCGGTGTCAAGTGCTACCTTGATGTCCTCGATTGCAAATTCCTTGATGGCCTCGAACATATCGTGGTCGGGCTCGTTACTGGGATAGGAGAACTTCTCCTTGCCGATCTCAGCCTGGATTCCCTTGATGAACTCGATAACAGCCTGGTTAGCCTCGTGACCAGCCATGATACCGTTGTACATGACCTCGTCAGATACGCAGTCTGCGCCTGCCTCGATCATTGCGATCTTCTTGTCGGTGGAAGCAACGGTGGTGCTCATGCGGTTGTTCTTTCTCTGCTCTGCGGTGGGGTTGATGACGATCTCGCCGTCAACGTAGCCGACGGATACTGCGGAGATAGGACCGTTCCAGGGAATATCGGAAATGGAAATAGCGATGGAGGTACCGATCATTGCGGTAATCTCAGGAGAGCAGTCGGGATCAACAGCCATAACGGTTGCAACGATGGCAACGTCATTTCTCATGTCCTTGGGGAAAAGAGGACGAACGGGACGGTCGATAACACGGGAGGCAAGGATTGCCTTATCGGAAGGTCTGCCCTCTCTCTTGAGGAAGGAGCCGGGGATCTTGCCTACTGCGTAGAGTTTCTCCTCAAAGTCAACGGAAAGGGGGAAGAAATCGATGCCGTCACGGGGCTTTGCGGAAGCGGTGACTGCAACGTGTACGCAGGTCTCGCCGTAGCGTACGAGGCAGGAGCCGTTTGCGAGCTGAGCCATCTTACCTGTCTCAACTACGAGAGGTCTGCCTGCAAGGGTAGTTTCAAAAACCTTGTAATTCTCAAACATTTTAAGCTGTCCTTTCTTTTTTGTTTTTTCGGCAGACAGCATAGCAATAAAACCGTATTTCCACGTGTCAAACACACGTGAAACCACCGTTTTACCGCTAAGCCTCTGCCCTTTTTCTACTGATTTTGGTTGTGCAGATGCAAGCTTAAATAACGGCAAACGGGCAAGCGCACAAATTATGCGCTTGCCCTGATTCGCTGTAATTACTTACGGATGCCGAGCTGTGCGATGATTGCACGGTAACGCTCGATGTCAATCTTGGTAAGATAGTTGAGAAGATTTCTTCTCTGACCGATCATCTTGAACAGGCCGCGACGGCTGTGATGGTCGTTCTTGTGCTCCTTGAGGTGCTCGGTGAGGTCGCTGATTCTCTTGGTGAGAACTGCGATCTGAACTTCAGGAGAACCGGTGTCGCCCTCATGGCGTGCGTACTGCTGCATTATAGCGGTCTTTTCTTCTCTGGTCATGGTTATTACCACCTCTTTAAATACTCCCGTAAAAATCGCAGGTAAGGGTATCGGTGCTCCTTTGAAAAGGCATACGCCCATATCCGCGACATTCGGTGCTTGAGCATTTTAACACAAGATGCCTCAAACGTCAAGTGTTTAATTGACAGCTTGACTTTTTTTAATGCAGTATTTATAATGTAATTTAAGATATTATTTCTGTTTGAAAAGGAGATCTGAATATGAAAAACTTTTTCTGCTTCATTCTCTCAACCATGCTTCTCCTTCTCTGTGCCTGCGGCAGCTCTGATTCCGAAAATAAGGAAGTAACCTATGGAAGATTGATGGAGAAGAGCGTTGTTATTACTGACCGAAGCAACAGGTATGGTATCAAAAAGAATTCCGATGAGCTTCTCTCTGTGCTGGAAGAAGAATTCGGCTCACCCAAAAAACACATCTATGGCATCAACAACAAGCCGGACAATAATTATTACGAATTCCGTGATCATTCTTCCGATACATATGCAAATCTTTCCACTGTGCGTCTGGACGGTGAGAATGTCATATGCAGACTTGAAACCAACCACCCTGATTTCAAGACTGCAGCCGGAATAAAGGTCGGCTCAACCCTTGCTGAAGTTGTAACTGCATATGGCGAGGACTACACCATTGTCCCCCATGCAGATATTGTCGGACAGGACGGAAACGGAAACACCATTTTCAAAAACTACGTCAACTATCATTACTGGGCCGGAGAAACAGACAATGATAAAACACCAACTCTGTACCTGACAATAGATAATGATGTTGTCACTGATATAGGAATTTACAGCGGCAGCACAATCGAATGAACATCTGAATCTATTCAAAACCTCTCTCGGATTATGCTGAGAGAGGTTTTTCACGGTTATTATTTTTTTGACAAATCATGCGTAATATGATATCATTATGTTTAATCATGTACGGGAAGGAGGTTTTCTGATGATATGTCATAACTGTAAAAATGAAATTCCCGACGGATGCAAATTCTGCGGTCATTGCGGAGCAAAGTTTGATAACATACAAAGCGGACGCAAAGCTCCGAAATTAAAGAAAAAAGCTGATTCTGATGCTTCATATGACATTCAGAATCCTTATATTCCAAAAAAGCAGACTGATCCGCATATGCACTTTTCCGAGAAGCTGTGTACATTTCAGAATCAGTACGATACCTCAAACCCGTATCTTACAGAGGATCGATATGCTTATCAGCACACCCCCGGCACCAGGCGGTACAGCACCCGCCTGAACCGTTTTTCCCGTGGTTCAAACGGCACTTTCAGCATAAATGATCTGTCCGGCAAGCAGCTGATTGCAATCTTATCCGTTTTTATTGCTCTGGTTGTTATTCTGGTTGTGGTTTTCACCGCTGTATGCAGCAAGCCTGCTTCACCTGTCGGCACCTGGCGCAGTTATTCCGCAGATACAACCATAACATATGTTTTCAGAAAAGACGGTTCCTATTCATGCACATTTGAAGGTATGAAAAATGCCAGACACAGAGGGCATTATACTTATGATGCCCATGATGACACAATAACATACAAAGAAATCATAATCGGCGGCACCGCCCCGAAAACTTACTCCGGAACGGTTGAAATTCGGGATTCCTGTATTATTCTTAATAATCTGAAGTATGGAAGAGTCTGCGATGAGGATGAAAACTGTAAGGCGCTCAATGACATTCTGGGCACGTGGCATGACACTTCCTACGGCAGCACAACCATAACATTCAGCAAGGACGGTACCTACACTATAAATTCGCCCGACACATCTGCAAATGGCATATATATTTATGATTCCTCAATCAACAAAATTGACTTGCCGGACTGCGGCATCAGTTTTTCTTTCCTGCCGAAAGCCAAAGACGGTCGGCAGATTTGCTGGGACAGCAGAGAATTGTACTTCGCAAAACAGTAAATACTATATCTCTCCGTACATATGCACGGAGAGATTTTTTACATATTTCCTTATTATTTACAATTAACCGATTGTAAACTCACGCTAAAAATGTTATGATATTGTGTACATCTTCAAAGGAAGTGTTTGATATGAATGCAGTCGAAAGATTTTTGAAATATGTCAGCTTTTCAACCGGCTCTGACCCGAAAAGTGAATCAAGACCCAGCACCTCCTGCCAGCTTGTGCTTCTCCGTGAGCTGGTCAGTGAGCTTTCTGAAATAGGCGTTGTAAATGCTCGCCTTGGAAAAGAAAGCAACGTTTACGGTGAAATCCCCGCTTCTCCGGGCTGTGATAATGAGCCATGTATCGGACTTATCGCTCATGTGGATACCTCTTCCGCAATTTCAGGTGAAAATGTAAAGCCCTACATTGTAAAAAATTACGATGGCGGCGAGATAAAGCTCGGCGACAGCGGATATGTCATGAATCCCGATGAATTCCCCACCCTCAAAGACTATGTGGGTCAGGATCTTATTGTCACTGACGGCACTACCCTGCTCGGCGCTGATGACAAGGCAGGCGTTGCGGAAATAATGGCCGCTGCAGAAAGAATAATCTCCGAAAACATACCTCACGGTAAAATTGTCATTGCATTTACTCCCGATGAGGAAATCGGCTCCGGTGCAGACGGTTTTGATATTGAAGGATTCGGTGCCGACTTTGCTTACACCATTGACGGCGGAAAGCTTGGAGAGCTTGAGATGGAGTGCTTCAATGCCGCATCTGCAATCGTTGATGTAAAAGGCTTCTCTATCCATCCGGGTGACGCAAAGAACAAGATGGTCAATGCCGCTCGCATAGCCACAGAATTCGCTTCACTCATGCCCCTTTCCGACACTCCTGAACATACCGAGGGTTACGAGGGTTTCTTCCACCTCTGTGAGATAAAGGGCAACGAAGAAAGCGCACAGCTTGAATACATAATCCGTGATTTCGATGCCGATAAGCTTCAGTGGCGCAAGGAATTCATGATTAAGGCTGCTGATATGCTCAACGTACGATACGGAGAAGGTACTGTTAATCTCACCATTTCCGACAGCTATCGGAATATGTACGAAATGGTAAGTCCTCACCCTGAGATTATTGACCGTGCAAAGGCTGCCTTTGCCGAAAACGGTGTGGAAGTCATAATGACTCCCATCCGAGGCGGCACTGACGGTGCACGCCTTTCCTGGGAAGGTCTGCCCTGTCCCAATCTTTCCACCGGCGGTCACAATTTCCACGGCAGATTTGAGTATATCCCCGTTCAGTCTCTTGAAAAAATGACCGATGTCATTATTTCTCTTGTCCGTACCCGATAGGAGGTTCGCATGAAGAAGTCAGTAATTGCACTGGTTCTCGCCTGTATCCTTATTTTTGGATGCAGCTGCTCCTGCGGCAAAAATAATTTTGCCGATAATCTGATGGTCAGCACCTCTCCCACAGAAATCGCTTCGGATAGTGATATTTCAGAAACAGATTCTGAATCCGTCTCCGAAACAGTTGTTTCAGTTACGGACAGCACTGAAAGTGAGATTACCGAAAGCACTCAGGTTTCTGTAAGCACTTCGGATGTCACCGAAACCGATATCTCTTCAACAACCATAACTACCAAAGCTTCGTCCACAACTGCAAGCACCGCTTCTTCTGACGGAAAAAATGCTCCCGGAGTGCATAAACCCAATTACAAGACCAAGTATTATATTGTTGTTCACACCGGAAGCCAGTCTGTTGCCATTTACGGCAAGGATTCAGACGGTTATTACAATGAGCTTGTAAAATGCTTTACCTGCTCTACCGGAACAAAGGGTCATGAAACAAGGACAGGCTCTTATACCATATGGCGCAAGTTCCGCTGGCGTGCGCTTGTCGGCGGTGTCTACGGACAGTATAACAGCAGTATCTCAAAAGACTATCTTTTTCATTCCGTGCCTTATCTCAAGAAAAGCGTGGATGCTCTTGATACTCCCGAATATGACAAGCTGGGCTCTCCCGCTTCTCACGGGTGCATAAGACTCTGTGTCCGTGACTCAAAGTGGATTTACGATAACTGTGACATAGATACTCAGGTATATATTACAAACACATCGGGTCCTGCAGGCGCAAGTATTCCTCAGAGAAATACTGATTCTGAATATAACGGCTGGGATCCATCTGACAAGTGGGCAAAGCATAATCCTTATTTCTACTCTCCCTCTACCGCTGCAACCACCACAACCACCACAACCACCGCAACCACCGTCAGCACCACCGCAGCTGTCACCGAAAGTGAATCGGTCACAACTTCTGCTGCAACAACTTCTGCTGCAACAACTTCCACTGAAGTAACAACTGCCACAACCGCTGCGTCGGAGTCCTCTGAGGACGACAACGCATAAATACACTCCGAGGAGGATGAACTGTGGGCCAGTACGCACAGGACTACAACAGAAAAATGCAATCCCGTCAGCGCGCTGCCAGAGTAACTCTGCTTACTGTTATTACTCTGCTTTTTCTCGGTCTTTCCACATGGGCAAGTATCCACCTGAATAAGGGTACTCTGCTGCGAGAGCTGGGAATTGAAAACGAAGCAGCTTCTGCGCCGACAATAAAAGAAGACATATATACTTCTCCCACAACAGAATATACTGATGAATATGAGGAAGACTATTACGAAAACGAGAGCGAAAGTGATGTGCCTCTCGATATGATGGATGACGCTCCTCCTGTTGTCAGCCTCACTGACGCACAGAAGGCAGAGCTTCCCGAAGTCCTTCCTTCCCTTGTGGATGTCATTCTTGAGCCCAATTATGAATCTGACCACTACATAGTCGTTTATGTCGGCACTCAGTGTGTCGTTGTTTACGGCAAGAATGAGGCAGGACAGTATGCCGTTGAGGAAAAGATTTTCATCTGTTCCACCGGTACTGAGAAAAACCCCACCGACCCCGGTCTTTACACTATTTTCAAAAAGCAGCGCTGGGGTATGCTTATGGGCTCTCCGGAAGACGGAATTGAAAATTACTGGGGTCAGTACTGTTCTTCCATCGGAAACGGATATCTGTTCCACTCTGTGCCTTACAGAGCAAAAGCTCCGGATATGATGACCATGAATATGTACAACAACCTGGGCAAGCGTGCTTCCCACGGCTGCATCAGAATGACAACTGCTGACTGCAAGTGGATTTTTGATAACTGTGCTTACGGCACTCAGGTATGTGTTACAGAAAAGGACGGTCCTACAGCAAAGAATCCTCCGAATCTCAATTACACCGGCAAATACTGGGGTTTTGACCCCACTGATAAGTGGACAAAGGAAAATCCCTACTACGGCGGTATAGGCAACACAACCACAGATCCCAATGCACCTACCACCACCGCTTCCACAACTACCACCACCGTTTCCACGCAGTCCACTTCCGCTGCTACAACCTCTTCAACCACCACAACTTCGACTACAACGACCACTACAACTACGACCACAACAACTACAACAACCACCACTACTACAACTGCTGCTCCTTCCGACGGCGGCGAGCAGACCGAGGGGTAATATTTTGAAAAAAATCGGCAAGTTTTTCTCCGCTGCGCTTTCATGGTTTGTCAGAATAACCATGATGCCGCTGATGCTTATTGCATTCAGACCGAAGTTTCATTATGAGGATAAGTCCGTACAGAACCGAAAGCTCAAAAAGCCTGCGGTTATTATCGCCAACCACACCAGTATCTTCGATCCGCCTATGATATATACTGTTTTCCCATGGGCGGGAGTTCGAATGATAGCGGGCGAGCTTCTTTACGACCGTGCCATTCTCCGCTGGCTGCTCAAGCAGTGCAGAGCAATAAAAATCGATCGCAGCAAAATCGATACCGCATGTATGCGTGAAGTTCAGGAAACTTTGAAAAATGGTACTCCTGTAGGACTTTTCCCTGAAGGCACTACTGTCGGCAAGGAAAAAGATCAGCTGCTTCCCTTTCATGCAGGTACCACCCTCTTTGCACTTCGTGCAGGTGTCCCTGTAATTCCCGTCTATACAAGCGGTGACTACCGTATAATTTTCGGCAAACGTCTGCACGTAATCATCGGTAAGCCCTTTGAATTTGACAACAAAGCTCTTACCGCAGAGAATATGCAGCGACAGACCGATCTTCTTTATGAAAGAATGACTCAGCTTGGCAAAATGCTTGATACAAAAAAACATAAAAAATAAGGGGTATTTTTATGACAACACTTGACAGACTTAAAAAAATCATGACTCAGGCCATGCCCGATTCGGATGTTTCCGCAGTTGATGAGAATACAACTCTTGCAGAAATCGGCGTAAACTCCATTTCCATGCTTCTGTTTGTTCTTTCCATCGAGGAAGAATTCGGAATTACAACCGATAATATCTCTCCTGACGATTTTGTCACCGTCGGTGATTTTATTAAATATATCGAATCACAGACACAGGCATAAATGAGAAAAACCGAGTGATGTTTCACTCGGTTTTTTGTTTGTAATATTACTTCTATTATCTATGTTTTTATAATACTTTTATTGACATCGCATTTGCACAGTGATATAATTTTCACATAAAAATCATAATAAATCTACTATTTATGTGCGTGTCAACAATGCAGCACAGACAGTATGATTATATGTTTTTTAGATTTGAAAGGAGTATTTTTATGGAAAACAATAACATGAACACAGCACAGGGAAATGTCGATCCCGCAACACTGATGAATGACCAGGCAGCAGCACCTGCAGCACCCGCACAGCCCATCACTCCTCAGACTGTTTTTTATGACAATCAGGGTCAGACATATGTCCTTCAGCCCACTCAGAAGAATCAGGGCACTCCCGGACGAGGCAAGGGTCTTGCTATGAGCATTGTATCACTCGGCCTTGGTGTTGGCGGCATTATTTTCGCTCTTATCACACTTCTCCTTGTTGTTGTATTCGGTGCTCTCAGTGCATCATATGGCAGCTATGTTTATGAAGAAACCGCACTTCTCATGAATGTCTACCTCTTTGTTTACGGCGGATTTGCTGTGGGTATGGCTATCCCTGCTCTCATTCTCGGCAGCAAGGCCAAGAAGGTCAGACCTACAAAAATGGCATCTGCAGGTTTTGTTCTCGGTCTTATCACCGTAATTATCACTGCTCTTTGTGTTATTATCTCACTGGCTGCATCCGCAAGATAATTTTCATTCAGTAATTTTATTTCGGAGGAACTTTTATGAATAATCATCCCTACTATGGCTCAGATCCTGAACAGGGTGTAATGGACCCAAATGAATACGCATATAATGCCGGTGTTTACGGTCAGTCCGTTGACGAATACGAAAAAACACAGTTCGTTCAGTCTGCCGCAAACGCACAGTCGACTCCCATGGTATATGCCCAGCCTTCTCAGCAGGTTGTATATGCTCAGCCCACACCTTCACCTGTAGTTTACAATGTTACTCCTGTTGTTCAGGCTGCTCCGCAGACTGCCAAGCCTAAGAAAAAACTTAATCCTGTAGGAATGATTTTAGGTGTCCCCGGTCTGATATTCAGCATTTTTGCATTCAATATTGCTGTTATTATGACCGTACCTATGGTTATTTTCATTATTAACACCGTTAACACGATGGAATATTTTTCCTATGCGAATTTATCCATATTTGATGCTGCAATTCTGACTGAATCATTTACAGATTTTTATACTGTTTCCTATTATTCCGTCATACTTATTGCTGTATCATTTGTCCTGAGTTTGATTTCAAGATTTTTCATGTCCAACAAGATATCCAATACAGGACTTGCATTTTCAATAATTTCTTTTATTATTCTGGCATTCCCCTGGATTGCATATCAGGTAGCCATATAAAAATTTGTGGGAGGATTAACCATGAACAACAACCCCTATGATCAGAACACTCAGATTGATGTACAGCAGCCTCAGTATATGCAGCAGTCACAGTACAACCAGCAGTATATGCAGCAGTACAATCAGCAGCAGTATGTCCAGCAGTATCAGCAGCCTCAGCAGCAGTACTATCAGCAGCCTCAGTATGTTGCTCAGCAGACTCAGCAGCCCGCCGGCAACGGTGGTATCCTCAGCATAATCGGTATGATTATCGGTTTTGTCGGTATCATTCTTACTTTTGTCTGCTTCAGCAAGGTGGATGCTGTTGATTCTTATTACTATTATTATTCCGACACCTTTACCGAAAGCTTTGTTTTCGTCTTTATTTCCCTTATCGTTGTAATCGCAGGACTTGTTCTTTCATCCATGGGCAGAAACAAGTCTACCGGCGCAATGCGTGGTATGGGTACAGCAGGAAAAACCGTTAACGTTCTTAATATTGTCTTTATCGCAATTCCTTTCACTATTTTCCTTATCGAAATGATCGACCGTATGTAAAACTCAATTCAGGAGGTTCAATATGGATAACAATTCTTACAATCAGAACGACCAGCAGGGCTATTATCAGCAGCCTCAGCAGCCTCAGCAGCCCCAGTACATGCAGCAGCCCCAGCAGCCCCAGTACATGCAGCAGCCTCAGCAGGGCTATTATCAGCAGCCTCAGTACATGCAGCAGCCCCAGCAGGGTTATTATCAGCAGCAGCCTCAGTATGTACCCGCTGCACAGCCTGTACCCGGCAAGGGTATCGGCATAACCGGTATGGTACTTTCCATAGTTGCTATTTTCCTTACTGTTATTTTTGGTCTGGTATTTCTTACTACCATGGTTGAGTATTCTGACTATTGGTATTATGATTCTGCACTGGAAGCAGCAGCATATTACGGTGCTACCGGAGCATATATCATCTTTTCTCTTTTTGCTCTTGCTTTTGCTATCCCCGGAATCATCCTCAGCGCAAAGTCCAAAGCTCAGTCCCCCAGCGGAATAAACAAGGCAGGTTTTGTAATGAGTATGATCTCCATCATCGTTATGGGACTTATCTTTGTTGTTTCCGTATTCGCAACAGCAATCTACGCTTAAATACTCTCATCGGCGCAGACGCTTAGCGTCTGCGCTTTTTTCGCATTTTTCCATATGTCGGAGGTTAATATGTACGGCTGGTTAATTGTAAACGGATATTTTAAATCGGATAAATTTGAAGAATTATTTTCTTTTCTCCTGCAGGCAGCAGAAAAACGTGGAATTATTCTCGAAAAAATTGAAAACTGCGCTGTTGTTGCCGATGTTATGACAGGAAAAATAATCACACCTGAAACTCAAAAACCTGACTTTGTTCTGTTCTGGGATAAGGATATCAGGCTTGCAATGACTCTGGAGGCTTGCGGCTTCAGACTTTTTAACCGTGCAGAAGCAATAAGGCTCTGCGATGATAAGTCACTGACTTATCTCGCCCTCGCCGGAGCAGGCGTGAAACAGCCCCGGTCTTTTATTGCTCCGTTTGCATTTTCCCGCTCACCCAGAAACAATTCAGATTTTTTCTTTGAATGTGCCAAAGAGCTTGGATATCCCATGGTAATCAAAGAGTGTCGGGGTTCATTCGGCACGGGCGTTCACCTTGTCAGCAACGATGAGGAAACCGCTGCACTGGTACAGGAACTGGGCTCTGCACCGTGTATGGTGCAGGAATATATAAAAGAAAGCTTCGGCAGGGATATAAGAGTCAGTGTTGTCGGAGGAAAGGTTGCTGCCGCTATGCTCAGGCAGGGACGTGAGGGAGATTTCCGTTCAAATCTTACCCTTGGCGGTCATTTTGCCAGAATCGAGCCTTCAGAAGCCCAGCTTTCCGCAGCGATAGCCGCCACAGAAGCTCTCGGTCTCGATTTTGCAGGTGTTGATGTGCTTTTCGGCAAAGATGACGAGCCTATAATCTGCGAGGTCAATTCCAACGCCCATTTCAAAACAACCTTTGACTGCACAGGCGTGAATATGGCAGAGCATATAATTGATCACATTCTTTCGGAGGTGGGGAAATGAAAATTGTCGTACTGTATGACGAGGAACGTTTTGCCCGAAACAGAAAGTTTGCCGAAATGCTTGTTGATGCCTGTGAAAGATACGGCGCAGATGCAGAAACACTTTTAAAGGATCAGATTGACTTTGACAATCTGCCTGACCTTGTTATCCGAAGATGTGTCGATGATGAACTGACTGAAAAGCTTGAAAAACATGGCGTTCAGGTGACAAATAACAGCCGTGTGTCACGCATTGCGAATGATAAGGGTGAAACTTACCGTTTTCTTTCTTCTCATGGCATCAATATGTGTGAAACTCTCAGCTTCGATGCGCTTCCCGAGATATGCCCCATTCCTTTCCCTTGCGTTGTGAAAGCAGCTGACGGGCATGGAGGATCTCAGGTTTTCAAGGCAGAAAATGAACTTGAGTACAGTAATGCTCGTACTGCTCTTACCGATATTTCCTCTGTAGTTCAGCCCTTCATCGAGTGCGCAGCAAGTGATGTACGTGCCTATATGCTGGGTGGCAGGCTTCTCTGCGCCGTAAAACGCACCGCAGAAGATGGATTCAAGAGTAATTTTTCCCTGGGTGGAAAAGTTCAGCCCTATTTTCTTTCAGCATCCGAAAACGCTATGGTTGAGCAGGTTTCTGCTCTTATTGATGCTGATTTCGTCGGCATAGATTTCTTCCCCAACGGCGATGAGCCCATACTGAACGAAATTGAGGATGTAGTGGGTACAAGGATGCTCTACGCACTCGGATTGTGCGATGCTGCCGAGGTTCTTGTAAATCACCTTGTGAATAATAAATAAAGCACCGATTAATCTATTGACAAATACTCCAAATTGTAGTATAATCACCACTTGTAAAGACAATTTACTTTACATGAAGGATGTGAGGACATGGCGGTCAACCCCGATATAACCATATTAATGGACTTTTACGGCGAAATGCTCACCGAAAAGGAAAGAGATGCTCTGGATTATTACTATAACGATGACCTCTCACTGGGTGAAATCGCCGAAAACATAGCTCAGACAAGACGTCTTAACCGTGCTTACGGGGAAGTTTCCACCGAGCGTGACACCATCACCCGTCAGGGTGTACGTGATACTATCAAGCGTGCTGAAAACAAGCTCCTCAACATGGAAGAAAAGCTCGGTCTTGTCGCAAGATTCAGAAATCTGGAGCAGGGACTTGATGAAATCTCCTCTGCTGCAGCCTCTATTGCGGATATCAACAGACGCTCCTTTATGTCCCGTGAAATATCCGCTCATACAGATCTGATTCTTGAAACTGCAAATAAATTAAGAGAAGATTCCTAAAAGGAGTAGCTTATGGCATTTGAAGGTTTAAGCGAAAAGCTCAGTAATGCTTTTAAAAAGCTTCGAGCCAAGGGTAAGCTTACCGAGGGTGACGTAAAGGAAGCTATGAGAGAAGTGCGAATGGCACTTCTTGAGGCTGACGTCAACTACAAGGTTGCCAAGGAATTCACTGCAAACGTCAGCGAAAAGTGCGTAGGCGAGCAGATACTTGAATCCCTTACCCCCGCTCAGCACGTTATCAAAATTGTAAATGAGGAGCTTACCGCTCTTATGGGTGGTTCAACTGCCCGTCTTAACCAGCCCAACCGTCCTCCCATGATCATCATGATGTGCGGTCTTCAGGGTGCAGGTAAGACAACACATTCCGGTAAGCTTGGTCTTATGCTCAAGGGTCAGGGCCACAGACCTCTGCTTGTTGCCTGCGACGTCTACCGTCCTGCTGCTATCGACCAGCTCAAGGTTGTCGGAAGCAAGGCCAATGTGCCCGTTTTTGAGCAGGGTCAGGGCAATCCCGTTAAAATTGCGGAAGCTGCTGTGGCTCATGCAAAAACCTATGGCAATGATGTTGTTATTCTCGATACCGCAGGTCGTCTGCACATAGACGAAACCCTCATGGACGAGCTTAAGAACATCAAGGCAAAGGTTATGCCCCACGAAATTATGCTCGTTGTCGACTCCATGACAGGTCAGGATGCAGTCAATGTTGCTCAGAGCTTCAATGATGCTCTCGGCATCGACAGTGTCATGCTTACAAAGCTTGACGGTGATACCCGAGGCGGTGCTGCTCTGTCTGTACGTCATGTCACAGGCAAGCCCATCAAGTTTGTAGGTACCGGCGAAAAGCTCGGTGATATCGAGCCCTTCCACCCCGACCGTATGGCAAGCCGAATTCTTGGTATGGGCGACGTGCTCAGCCTTATCGAGCGAGCTGAGCAGCAGTTTGATGAAAAAGCTGCAGCAGAGCTTGAAGAGAAGATGCGTAAAAACACCTTCAACTTCAATGATCTCCTTTCTCAATTCGAGCAGGTTCGCAAAATGGGTCCCATGAAGCAGATTCTCGGTATGCTGCCCGGTATGGAAAAGAAACTTGCCGGTGTGGATATCGATGAACGCCAGCTTGACAGAACCATGGCTCTTATCAAATCCATGACTCCCCGTGAACGTGAGAAGCCTGAGCTTCTCAATGCAAGCAGAAAGCGTCGTATCGCTGCCGGTGCAGGTCAGGATGTTGCTGAGCTCAACAAGCTTATCAAGCAGCTTGAAATGATGCAGAAAATGATGCGTCAGTTCGGCGGCGGCAAGGGCGGCAAGCGTGGTATGCGCAACGCTGCAAAGATGATGCGTGATATGGGCATCAATGACCCAAGTATGCTCTCTCAGTTTGAGGATAACTAATCAGTATTTTCAACGGAGTTAACAAGCGCTTTATACGCGCTCCGAAGAAATATATAATATTTTATCAGCGGAGGTGAAACAGACTATGGCAGTAAAAATCAGACTGCGCCGCATGGGCGCTAAGAAGGCTCCCTTCTACCGTGTAGTTGTTGCAGATTCCAGATATCCCAGAGATGGCCGTTTTATCGAGGAGATCGGTACTTACAATCCCCTCAAGCAGCCTTCTGAGGTAAAGATCGATGCAGATAAGGCTAAGGCATGGATCGCTAACGGTGCTCAGCCCACTGATACCGTTAAGGCTCTGCTCAAGAAGGAAGGCATCCTTTAATCGTTTGCGGAAAGGATACTCAGAACATGAAAGAATTGCTCATTGCTATCGCACAGGGACTGGTTTCCAAGCCTGACGCTGTTATGGTTGAGGAAGCTGAGCCCACTGAGGACGGCACCATTGTTTACACTCTTACCGTCGATACCGACGACAAGGGTCGTGTCATAGGCAAGCAGGGCAGAATTGCAAAGGCAATCCGCACTGTTATGCGTTCCGCTGCGACAAAGCAGAACAAAAAGGTTAACGTTGAAATTCTTTAACCTATAAGCAAGGGGATCGCTTTCTTTGAGCGATCCCTCTTTTCATGGTCGCAAACTCTTGAATTATTATGAAAAATTATGAATCGAAGATTTGTAATTTTATGAAATATATGTAAATATCATGAATCGGAGGTTATATTATGATTAACTGGCTCAAAGGCTGGAAAGGTATGGCAGTGGGTGCTGCATTTATTGTTCTTTCCATCATTTACAACTCTGTTTTCAAAACTCAGATAGCAAACAGCATTCCCATGCAGATTCCCGGATATTTCCTCATAGGTATCGGCTGCGCTCTTGTTATGTATGCCGCAGTATCTTCTCCCGCATCAGGCTCAAAGCCTGCGGATACCTCTGAAGCTGATAGCGAAGAAAAAGCTGAAACAGAAGAAGACTCTGCCACACCTGTCGAGGAGGAAAACGAATGAAAAAGTATCTTGAAGTCGGCGAAATTGTCGGCACTCACGGAATAAAAGGTGAGCTTCGAGTCAATCCCTGGGCTGACAGCCCTCAGTTTCTGACAAAGTTCAAGACAATATACTTTGACGGCGGAAAGAAAGCTGTAAAGGTAAAATCCTCCCGTGTGCATAAAAATATCACCCTTATGATGCTTGAAGGCATTGACACTATCGAAGCTGCTGAGCTTATGCGAGGCAAGGTCATGTGGATCGATCGTGCTGATGCAAAGCTTCCCGAGGGCACTTACTTTATTCAGGATCTTATCGGTCTTAAAGTTATTGATAATGAGAGCGGCGAGGAATACGGCGAGATATGCGAGGTTACAAATGCACCTGCAAATGATATCTGGCATATCGCTCACAAGGACGGAAATGAGTATCTCATCCCCGTTATAGATCCCGTTGTAAAGCGCACTTCACTTGATGAGGGTGCTGTTTACATCACTGTTATGAAAGGTCTGTTCGGCGATGCGGATTGATATCCTCACCCTCTTCCCTGAGCTTTGCGAAAATGTTCTTGATATGAGCATTATCGGCAGAGCAAGAAAAAACGGAATCATTGATGTCCGTGCTCACAATATCCGTGATTACTGCGAAAACAAGCACCGAAGGGTTGACGATTACCCTTACGGCGGCGGACTCGGTATGCTCATGAGTCCTGAGCCTATTGCCGCCTGCTTTGAGGCTGTCTGCCGTCAAACAACTTCCCGCCCGAAGTTTATTTACATGAGCCCCAAAGGTCAGGTTTTCAATCAGAGCATGGCTCTTGAACTGAGCAAGTGTGAAAACATCTGCCTTCTCTGCGGTCATTATGAAGGAATTGATGAAAGGCTGCTTGATGAATACATAGACATGGAGATATCTGTCGGTGACTACGTACTTACCGGCGGTGAACTCCCCGCACTTATTGTTACCGACGCTGTTGCAAGGCTTCTTCCCGGTGTGCTCAGCGAGAAAGGAAGCTACGAAGACGAAAGCCATATGAACAGTCTTCTTGAATATCCTCAGTACACCCGTCCTCCCGTATGGCGTGAGCGAAAAGTGCCCGATGTTCTTCTTTCGGGACATGATGCAAATATAGCAAAATGGCGCAGAGAGCAATCTGTTATTCAGACTGCCCAGAGGCGGCCTGATATGCTGAAATCTGCAGATCTTACAAAAAAGGATCGTGAAACCCTTAAAAGAAACGGGTTTGATACTGAAGCCTTCAAAAAATGATTGGTTTCTTATTTTCGTAACTTGCAGATGCTTTGAAGTATTTTTGTATATTTCACCCCGTGTCCGTCAATAATTCTGATAAACGTCACAATCAATGTATATTTGTACTAAAAACCCTGCGGTTTTAATGTAAAGGTTACATAAAACTCGCAGGAAATATTTCCGTTCAGAAATCTGTTCGTATTTCCGTTACAAATTGCACAATCTCCACTGGAAATAACGTTTCACCCTTTGTGTATGGAAACGAATTTTGACGTTTTGCGTTGACGAGCGAGTCTTTTGTGCTTATAATAGTAATGGTTTAAATCACTGCATTTAATGCTATATTGATAAAAATCAAAAAACCGTTAATAACGCTTGCGGCGAAGTAAAACGGTTTAAATTTCAGGAGGTTTCATCACAATGTACGTTCTTGAGGTAACTGTTCCGAATCAGGTTGGTCTTCACGCTCGTCCTGCTACTTTCTTCATCCAGAAGGCTAATGAGTTCAAGAGCACTATCTGGGTTGAGAAAGAGGAGCGCCGTGTAAACGCTAAGTCCCTCCTTGGTGTTCTTTCCCTCGGTATCGTAGGCGGCGCTGATATCAGAATCATCGCTGACGGTGCTGACGAAGTTGAGGCTGTTGAGAGCCTTGTAAACCTTGTCAAGTCCGGTTTCGCCGACTAAGCTTTAACTTTAAATTGAAAAAAACTGCAAACCAAACGGTTTGCAGTTTTTTATTTGGACGCCTTTAGGCTTGAATAAACCCCTGGTTCTGCCAGGGGTAAATAAACACACCTTGGTAAAAATAATACCTCGATGATACAATGGTGAAGGTTTGGCGACCGCATCACAAAAGTATCAAGGAGGTTTTAAACAAATGAAAAATGAAATAAAACATACAGCACATTCAACGTATCGCTGTGAATATCATGTCGTATTTGCACCGAAATA
>JAZUNN010000089.1:0-3623 GCA_045604155.1 Acutalibacteraceae bacterium | reverse complement strand
GCAACCTTACGCATAGCTGAGTTAGGTTTCTTAGGTGTAGTTGTGTACACACGTACGCATACGCCTCTTCTCTGAGGACAAGCATCCAACGCGCGAGACTTGCTCTTCTCGACAATGACCTCGCGTCCTTTGCGAACTAATTGTTGAATTGTAGGCATAAATGTTTGTAAATAAATAATTTATGTTCATTACCCCATATTTTGGGGGCTGCAAATATACGAATAATTTTTTATTTATCAACAAAAATCCTGTTTTTCAATGCTTTGGATTGTTGATAACTCCTTCCGCTTCACATTTTCCCTTCTCTTCCTTCCCTCTCTTCCTCCCTTCATATTCTCCAGAACTTCTTCCTGCAATCCCCGATTCCTTTTCGACTCCGGATCCTTCTCCAGTTCCTGTCGCTGTTCATCCTCCACGATACACCCTCCAAGCTGCGACCATTTTTGCAGGTTTTCCGGAACAGCTGCCACCTTTTTCCAAGGAATCACAGGTTATCCTGGACAGCTGTCACCTTTTTCCCGCAAAAAACGCCACAGCTCTGCAAAAAGTTACTGATCAAGAGAACGGATTGAATGATTATACATACATTTGCTGATGAGTTCATACATTTCGAGAGAGATGTGAAGAAAGATAGAAGAGTTTGAAAGAGGATGAAAGATAAAATGTTATGAAGAAGACCTATCATTTATGCCTATCTGCAGGCGACGAGGTCATGTTCCGTGATCCAGAAGACTATTATCGAGGGTTCAACTGCTTTGCACTGGCACTTTACAAAACCGGCAGCACAGGTCTGGTAGAATCATTCATGTCCACCCACACTCACCAACTGATACAGGCTTCTGATCCGAGCGGATTCATGTACTGCTTCAGACAGTCATACTGCATGTACTTTAACCACAAGTATCGCAGGAAAGGTAGACTTGGAGAAGATAAGCACTTTTCAATAGAGATTGTCGGACACCATCATACGATAGCTGCCGCCAGTTACGTGCTCAGAAACGCCTTGCATCACGGAGTCGCTCCGACCCCATATGCATATCCGCATTGCTCTGCTAACGCAATATTCAGAAAGGAAATGGGCAAGTTCTTTGATGAAAAGCTTCTTCAACAGAAATCATATGCCAGACACATAGGCAAACGCGCGGACTACCCCGATTCATATAAAATGGCTGCAAGCGGAGTATTTACCCGAGAAAGTGTGCTGGATATTCCTCAGATTGAAGCATTGTACAGCACTCCAAGGGCATTTAATTTCTACATGAGCAGAAAGTCTTCTGAAGAATGGGAAGCAGAGCAGAATAAAGACGGGAACGGAATGTCTGCTGTCAATCTCGGCTCCATCGAGAAAGGAGTAGGGATGCACACCACTGACAGAATGCTGATATTCGAAGCGGGAAAGGCTGACTACAGAAAGATGTCTGACATAGAATTATGCACTGAACTGGATACAATGGCAAGGATTCGGTATGGACGACATTCCGTTTATCAGCTAACTATCAACGAAAGACAGGAGATTGCAGAGAATCTGTATCGAGTAATGAGATTAAGCGAGTCACAGATCCGCCGCTGTCTGCTGATGCCGAAATAGCCGTGTCCTTTTTTGCAGGTTTTCCGGAACAGCTGCCACCTTTTTCCAAGGAATCACAGGTTATCCTGGACAGCTGTCACCTTTTTCCCGCAAAAACCGTCACAGCTATACATAAATCAGATAAGTTTTTGTATATTTGGGAGTTGCAGGATAAGATATCACGAAACATCCTGCAGAATCCTAACAGACAGAATTATGGAAACCGACCGGAAATGGATTGTTGTCCGTATTGACGGAAAGATTGCAGCAGTATCAACAGACTACAGGGCACTGGCAAGGATTGCCGGATATCTTGCATCGCCCGGCTCGAACGGAAAGACCGGACGGAAGACCGGAGCCGCAGCAAATAAATCAGGCAGACACCAGGCGCCTGCATACGAAAACATTTCTGCTACTGCAACCAGCCTTGAAGACATCCTGGAAATGAGAGAGGACGTGAAATGGGACGACCTGCTGCTTTTCGGCACCGAATTTCAGAAAACGGTATGGAAGCATCTTTATGAGATGACGAATGCCGCCGAAGAAGAGGCAAAAGCCAATGGAGAGACATCAGGAAAATCCCGGCTGATCAGCTACAGTGATTTTGCAGAGCTCTGCGACAACAGGGCTGGAGTACGTGCCGTTGCCCATGCCATCGGGCTCAACCCGATATCCATCCTGATTCCTTGCCATCTTGTGGTGCCGAAAGAATCAATTGACAAGATCCGCGAAATCCAGCGTAGAGCCGAGTCCACAATATTCAAAGGAGAAGACCTGTGCCTGGACAGCATACTTTCCGACACCACAATTGACTTCGGAGAATATGCTCAAGGAAAAGAGCTGAAGAGAATACTTATAATGAACGACCTCAAGCAACAGGGAGCGGACAGATAAAAAATCCGGCTGACCCATCAGAGGAGCCAGCCGGAAAAACCATAACCCTATTATTAACAACTAAACTAACCGTTGTCTAAAGTATTTGCAAAGGGTGTGCCAGAATTTAATTCTTGAGATAATAAGTTACAGAAGTCACGACACGGACCTGCTTTATATAAGGTGTATTGCTATCCCTGTCTGAAATAGTGAAGGTACCCTGATTCGCTGTCTTGATCTTTCCCAGCCTGCTGCCTGAATCCTTGGCAAACTTCTTTGCCGTCTCTCGCGCATTCTGAGTCGCCTCTTCGATCATTGCCGGCTTGATTTCGTTCAAGCCCTCATACTTGAACTCCACCGGGTTCTCCCACTCATTGCTACCGCCTGTCACTATGCCTTTCTTCAGAAGCTCTGACTGCTTCGACATAAGACTCAACACCGCATCCACATTTTCCGTACAGACAGTAACGACATTCTTTGCAATATACCTGAATGCCCTGTCATTGCTTCCATATTCTGTAGCATACTTATCTGAAATCACAGGTACAGATACGGTGATCTCCTCCGGTTTGATTCCACCAGCCTGCAGAAACGCTATAATAGCAGCATTATTGGCATCCGTATTATTATATATGGTCTGCACATCATCCGCCATAACCTTGTATACTACCGGCCAGATGACCTTGTCAGCCTTCACTTCCCTCTCACAAAGCCCCTTCACATTGACTGTGCGGTCATATTCCCTGAATTTCCCTACTGCCTTAGGAAGCATAGATCCCATAACTATCAGTCCCACCATAATGGCAAGACCGCTCAAAACTCTGCCTTTATCCATAACCAATAAATTTTATAATGAATAAATGTAGCAAAAATTATACACAGATATGGTTTATTTCATCAAAACAACTGCAATTTTTAATTTTTTAACAATTTTTGTCGAAAAAATTTGGAAGTAAAGAAAAAATACCTACCTTTGCAATCCCATTCGGGAAATTTGCGGAAATAGCTCAGTTGGTAGAGCACAACCTTGCCAAGGTTGGGGTCGCGAGTTCGAGTCTCGTTTTCCGCTCCAAAAGTCAGCAGAAATGCTGACTTAAATTTTGACTTATCGACAAAGTCGCTGAGCCATAGCGAAGAAAAACCAGACGTGGTACAATTATATGCAGGTCGTCCTTTACTAAGG
>JAZUNN010000088.1:0-59620 GCA_045604155.1 Acutalibacteraceae bacterium | reverse complement strand
CCCAAAACATGAAGTGCATCTTAAATGAACCTATAAAATCAAACCGGAATGCACATATAAAAGCTCGTGTCATTCCGCAGCCGGGACAGGGTATACCCAATAACCAAAGAAACGGACAGGGAATATTTAACAGACGGTATGCGGCAAGACATGCTGATAATATGCCGCACGTCAATAATTTATCTTTCCAATTTGATATCTTCAAAATTGATTCCTCATATAGATTTAATTTTCATGTTTGAAATATAAAAAAACAAACCGGAGTAATCCGGTCTGTTTTTAGGAAATGAACTCAAAACCGATTATGCAGGAATGCCGTTGTTGAGAGTACCCTTCTTTTCTGCATACTCTTCGTCACTCATTTTAAGAATGTTGATTCCGAGAATAATGCCCTTGACAGTATTGATGATGCCGATGACACCGCAGGTAACAACACCAAGAACGATACGCATGATACCGTCCTTGACCATACCCTGCATAAAGCAAGGAACGCCAACGGAGTTGAAAATGATGGTCATGATACCGAATAATACTTTATTGTCCACGATTTTACCTCCTAAATTTAGTACTTTAATGATACAATACATTACAGTGAATGTCAATAATCTGTGAAAAAGAATTATAAACAGAAATAATAAATAGAATCCTTTCAGACGGACTTAAACAAAACCCCTCCGCACCGATGTGCGGAGTGTTTTTTTGGCCCGCCTGAAGGGATTCGAACCCCCGATCTTCAGAATCGGAATCTGCTGGGTTATGCAGCTGCGCCACGGGCGGATTTACTATGGTATTATAACACTTACATTGTACTTTTTCAATCGAATTGTTGCGACTTTAATTTTTTATACTCAAAGTAAAGTTTGAAATCGTGATGTTGTAAAATGGCACAAATTAGTGTGCATTTTGTTGTTAAAAATTACAGTTAAAGGCTTTTAAATTGGCATAATAGCAGAAAATCGAGTCAACGTATTGTATAATTCGATTAATTGAGTATAATCAAATTATAAAAGTAAAACAGGAGGAAACATAAATGAAGAAGACTATCGCAAGAAAAGTATACAACACTGATACTGCTAAGGAGATCAAGAGAAACTCTTTCAGCTTCTTTGGTGATCCCGCAGGTTACGAGGAAGTTCTCTACAAGACTGTTAAGGGTGACTTTTTCGTATATGGCATCGGCGGTGCTGAGAGCAAGTACAGTGAACCCACCATCTTCGTTGTTTCTGCAGAAGAAGCAGAGAATTTCTAATCATAGCATAAATAAAAGCACGATTGCTTCTGCAATCGGGCTTTTTCTTATACGAAAAGATCGCCTTTATCGTCAAGCACTTCGGTGCGTTTTATGAATACATGAGTTACCTCATGACCGATATGAGCATAGAAGGTGTTGAGTATAATAGAGGGATTTATATTGTTTATGCAGCCTGCAGGGAGAAGAAGCATAAGCTTTGTGATTTCACCGCCTGCGACATTCCACTCGATTATCTGAGGCTTTACATCAAAGGTTGTCAGCTTCTTTGCCTTTGTCTTCTTTTCAACAAGAATTTCATCCATTGCAAAGAACTTATTCAGTGCATCTGAAAGCTCAACGGCTGAAAGTGCATCATCTTCAAGTGCGATTTCCCAACGTGCAGAAACTATTGCAGTAGGCTTTTTCACAGGCTCAGCGGCCTTCCAGACGGTTATGCCTTCGGGAAGAGCATCGTTGAGTCGCTTTACTGCTTCTGAGAGAGGCATATCTTCAACAAATCGAATATCCATTATCTCATAGTAGCCTGCAGCGCCGAGAGAAAGAGGCAAAGCAAAGGTCATATATGCGTGAGGATTGAAGCCTTCGGTGTACCATATGGGGAGTCCAGCACGACGTATGCAGCGAGTCATGCATCGAGTCAGGTCAAGATGGGACATATATCTTGAAGGACCATCCTTATGGAAAAACATTCTAACGTGAGAGAGCATCGCACTTACCTCCGTTCAGCTTGTTTGCGCCGCAGCCTGCACACTGCTGACGGCAGTGGGGAGTGGTTTCGGCACGCAGGGACTTTTCGTGTTCGCGTATGAGGAATGCTTTGCTGATTCCGTAATCGAGATGATCCCAGGGGAGAATCTCATCATAGGAACGTCTGCGGTTTGCATAGAATGCAGGGTCAACTCCACAGTCTTTGAATGCCTGCATCCACTTCTCAATGCTGAAGAAGTCGGTCCAGCCATCAAATTTGCAGCCAAGTTCGAACGCTCTGAGCAGAACCTTGCCAAGTCTTCTGTCACCTCGTGCAAATACAGCTTCAAGGAAGCTGGTGTCCGCATCGTGGTAATTGAGAGTGATCTTCTTTGAAGTCACGCAGGAGAGAAGATGCTTCTGCTTTTCATGTATGATGTCAATGGTGTCCTGCGGCTCCCACTGGAAGGGAGTAAAAGGCTTGGGTACAAATGTGGAGGCACTGGAAGTAACCTGAACGCCCTTGCCTTTGGGTTTGTTTGGATTGCGGTAGAAGGTGTCAACAGCAAGCTGCGACATTCTAATTATTCCCTCAACATCATCCATGGTTTCTGTGGGAAGACCTATCATGAAGTAAAGCTTGACACTGGTCCAGCCGCCGTCAAAAGCTGTGCGGCAGGTGTTTACAAGTTCTTCTTCGGTGACATTCTTGTTTATTACATCACGAAGTCTTTGAGTGCCAGCTTCAGGCGCAAAGGTAAGTCCGCCTCGGCGTACCTTCTTAAGCTTCTCGGTAAGCTCTGCAGAGAAGCCGTCAACACGCAGAGATGGCAGAGAAATGCTGACTTTATCCTTTTCGGACCAGTCGATCATTTCATCAAGGAGCTCAGGCAGCTTTGTGTAATCGCTGGAAGAAAGAGATGAAAGAGAAATTTCATCGTAACCTGTGTTTTTACAGAGGTCACGGCACTGTCTGTTTATTGTTTCAGGACTCTTTTCACGAATAGGTCTGTAAAGGAAGCCTGCCTGACAGAAGCGGCAGCCTCTTATACAGCCTCGGAAAATTTCCTCAACAGCTCTGTCATGGACAATATCAATAAAGGGAACGACAAAATTGTCGGGGTAATACATGGAATCAAGATCAGATACAACACGCTTTTTGACGGTTGCAGGTGCATCGCCCTGAGGAGTCACACTCTTTATTGTTCCGTCTTCGTTGTAGTCGACATCATAAAGAGAGGGTACATAAAGACCATCGATCTTGCTTGCCATTTTAAGGTATTCTTTTCTGGAAAGACCCTTAGCTTTACAATCTCTGTAAAGATCAAACATATCAATGGAAACTTCCTCGCCGTCACCGAGAGAGAAAATGTCGACAAAATCGGCAAGAGGCTCACCATTGCAGGCGCAGGGCCCGCCGCAGACAACAATGGGATCATCTTCGCCTCTGTCCTTTGCAAGCAGCGGAATCTGAGCTAAATCAAGCATATTCAGTATGTTTGAATAACTGAGCTCATACTGAAGAGTAAAGCCCACAAAATCGAAATCCTTAATTGCGTCGCCGCTTTCAAGACCGTAAAGGGGAATATTTCTCTTGCGCATTTCCTTTTCCATATCGACCCACGGAGTGAAAACACGCTCACACCATACATCGGGAATGCTGTTATAAAGACCGTAAAGAATTTTAATGCCGAGATGTGACATACCGATCTCATAAGAATCGGGAAAACAGAATGCAAAACGAATGTTTACATCATCAGTTTTTTTTACAATACTGCCTGGCTCACCGCCGACATATCTGCCGGGCTTCTGAACCTTGAGCAGGAATTCTTCTATATCCTTGCGAATCATCAGATAACCTCCAATCCCAATAATGATACCGCAAATTGAAGATTATTTCAATGTTCTTTGACAAATTGTTGTGAAAACAAGCATGGAAAGTGTAAGCAGCGAAAAATTATATCTTGAATTTATTAGAATCAGTACGCCTAAAGCGGTAAGAACAGAAAGAATTATCAGTGTAAGGATAAACAAAATTTTATCGGAAATATGCGGGGAAAGATATCTTTCAAGTACGGTGCGTATGATAAGCCCACCGTCAAATGGGTCACAGGGCAGAAGGCTGAGTATGAACAAAGCAAGATTTGAAAGTGCAAAACCTTCGCTGAGATGATATGAAGAAACAAAAAGCAGCAGGTTTGTCAATGCACCTGCAAATGAAATAATCAGACACTTTTTTCTGTTTTCAGAAAGATTGGGAATGTTCATTCGAAAGCCCGATGAGTCAAGAGTCAGTGAATCAGGCGGCAGACCTGAAATCAATGCAGCTGACAGATGTCCCGTTTCATGAAGAACGGAAGCAGTTATTCCGTAAAGCATGATGCAGCTTTTGTCAGACAGTGCACATATACAGAGGACAGAAAAGAACATGAAGCTTATATTTACTTTGAAATTCCCCAACCTGAAGCTCATTGAAAGAACCTTCCGAAAAATGGCTCGGGGTCTATCCTTTCGCCGTTTTCACGGACTTCAATGTGCAGATGAGGACCTGTGGAATTTCCTGTGTTTCCTGACAGAGCGATTGTTTCGCCGCATTCTACACTGTCGCCTTCTTTTTTCAGAAGTTTGGAGCAGTGTGCATACAGAGTCTGATAGCCGTTGCCGTGATCAATGATCAGATAGTTTCCGTAGCTATCTGAATATTCTGACAATATTACTTCGCCGCCAAGAACAGCGTGAACATCTGAACCTTCGCCGCAGGCAAGGTCAAGTCCTCCGTGGAGCTTGTAAACTCCTGTTACGGGATTGGTGCGATACCCGAAATGGGATGAGATAATTGCATTGTCAAGAGGGGATACAAAGCCTGAGAAGGTCATGACGGAAAGATCCTGCACCGAATCATCAGAAGATGCAGACACAACAGCATCACTGCGAGAAATAAAAGCTGTATGTCTGTTTTCACTTTCGCTGAATGCATAAGGGATTGTCAGACACAGAGAAAGGAAAAGGGCGGAGGGATAAATAAAGCTTCTAAGACGGCTCATTGGGAGCCGCAATTTCTTTTTTGCAGGCTGAACATCTATGTAATAAACCATTTATATATCTCCTATGCAGTCAGTGACTTCAGATATCTTGAAAGCTCATGGGATGTTACAAGACCGTCTGAAAGGTATGCCATAGCCGGGGTGATTAGTCCGAGTTCAGTTCGATTTTCAAGCTCGTAAAAAGCACTTAAAGTTTTCAGAGCACCAAACAGCCGTGCAGGGTATGAGTAAACATCAGGCACAGAGGGAAGAGTAGAACGCACATGAAGAGCGAGAGGCTGATTTTCGCACGGAGAAAATAGTAATGCATTTTTTGAAGCTCTTGCACGGCCTGATTTATCCTTTGATGCAATTATCATCTGGCAGTTTTCAAAAATATCTTCAGAATCCGAGCAAATGACTGCTGCACCGTACTTATCCATAATGCTCTGGGAAAGCTCCTCGTTGTCCTCACGGCACAGTATACGTACTTCCCGGGCACGGCTTATTATAGTGTCGGTAATATCCGTTTCACTTTCGGGATAAATGCCGACGCAAAGGGCAGAAGGTTTTATATCAGCATTGCAGATAACGTTTACAGCCAGATTATCCATCATTACAGAAGGCAGTACAGCGGGCAAAAAAGGCTTTATGGAACATCCGTCAGGTTTGATGATGCCTTTTGGAAGAAGCCAGTCACGGGCTTCGGTTGCCGATTCCAGTCCTTTCCAGTTAAGTCCTCTTATGTGTTCACGATGCTGCACACTGACAATGGGAATATCTCCTGCAATGAGAATTCGTGCAGATATTCTGCGTGGAGTCAGGCGGTCAAATTTCTTAAAAAAGCTGCTGCGCTCATCGGGCAGTATTTCAAGCATGGCAATCATAAATTTCACCTCGGGACAAATATATGCAGAAAGTATGGCAATAATTTCAATGAGGTGATAAAAATGGAAAACAATAATAAGAAGCGAGTGACTGTTGTTGTAAGAAAAAGACCTGCATCAAAAAGCACTAAGGTTAATGAGATGATAAATGCAATGAGAAACCAGTGCAGAATTGGGGCAAAAAGCGATGTTCTTGGCAGTTATACAGGGTGTCCAGCTGATGATGAAGTGCCCGTTCAGGACGCAGATGATCTTTGATCTTGCATCGGGAGATTTCCATATATATGGAGATCTCCTGATTTATTTATACATAATATATGTATAAGCTCAGTTAAAAAACAAAAAGCATAAATTTCTCTTTTTGCACTTGCTTTAATAGAAAAATTGATGTATAATAAAATTGAGGGGATTTGTGCCCTTTTTACGGATTACAAATCGAAACCTTACGTCTGTCAATAAAATTACGTGTATAACTGCCGCCCGAGTGTTATCGCTGTGCGGCTTGAATGGAGAAATAACAGAGCATGACAGACGGCGTAAGCTCTGAAAGGAGAAATATAATATGCCAGCAGATTTGCATTGTCACACCAAAATTTCAGACGGATCCACAGGTCTTGATGAACTGGTGGCGATAGCAAAAAGAAGCCCTCTTTCCGCAATAGCAGTCACAGACCACGATACTTTTGCAGGTGCAAGCAGAGCAAGAGTTATCGGAGAGCGTCAGGGCGTAACTGTTATACCCGGTGTTGAAATGTCCTGTTACGATAAGGTAAGAGGAAGGAAAGTACATATCCTCGGCTATATGAGCAGTCGACCCGACAAGCTTGTTGGAATCTGCAAACGTACCAGTGATGCACGCAAAAAAGCCATGCAGCAGATGCTTGCACGTGTTATGAAGAGATATCCCGTTACCGTTGAAATGGTCACAAAGTGTGCAACGGGCAGTACCAACATTTTCAAGCAGCATATCATGAATGCTCTTATGAACTGCGGCTATTCCGTAACAACCTACGGTGAGCTTTACGACGAGCTTTTTGCTCCCGGAACTGGTTCCTGTCTTGTTGAAGTGGAATACCCCGATGTTTATGAGGTGCTTGATCTTCTTATAAGCGCAGGTGCAGTAACTGTTCTTGCTCATCCTTTCCAGTACGACAGCATCGAGCTTATGCCCGAGCTCTGTGAGAGAGGTCTTCATGGTGTTGAGGCATGGTGCCCCAGCAGCTCACCTGACCAGAGTGCATATATCGAACGCTTTGCTGCTGACAATGGCCTTATTGCAACCGGCGGATCTGACTTCCATGGAATGTACACAAGACAGGCACGTACAATCGGCACATACACCACTCCTGATGATATGCTTGACCGTCTTATCACTCTCGGTGAAAAGCTTAACAAGAATCTCTGATTGAAAGGAAATTTCTTTTATGGCACATACATATATGACAAGAGGCACCTGCTCAAGACAGATTGACTTTGATGTTGAAAACGGCAAGGTTGTAAATGTTAAGTTTACAAGCGGCTGTAACGGCAACCTCAAGGGAATAGGTGCTCTGGTTGAAGGCATGGATGTTGATGATGCAATCAGCCGCCTTAAGGGAATAAAGTGTGGTATGAAAAATACTTCCTGTCCCGATCAGCTTGCCACTGCTCTCGAACAGTACAAGCAGGGCATTATATGAAAACATAGCACTGTTTGCGTTAATTAATTGCGCAAACAGTGCTTTTTTCTATTGCCATATTCCAATATGTAGTGGTATAATAACATTTGATGTGATCCGAACTTTCGGGTGCATGAGAGAACAAGGAGGCATTTAAAATGTCACGCATCGGTTTTGATAATGATAAATATATAAAACTTCAGTCTGAGCATATCATGAAAAGACTGTCGGATTTCGGTGGTAAGCTTTACCTTGAGTTCGGCGGAAAGCTTTTTGACGATTTCCATGCAGCACGTGTACTGCCCGGCTTTGCGCCTGACAGTAAGGTGAATATGCTGCTTGCACTCAAGGAAGAGGCTGAAATTATAATTACTATCAATGCCAGTGTTATTGAAAGCAATAAGAAACGAGGGGATCTCAATATCACATATGATATGGAGGTTATCCGCCTTATAGATGCATTCAGAGGAATAGGACTGTATGTAGGCAGTGTTGTTGTTACTCAGTACAACGGTCAGCCTGCTGCAGATGCTTTTATCAAGCGCCTTGATATGCTTGGAATCAAGAATTACAAGCATTATCCCATTGAAGGCTATCCCAATGATGTGCACAGGATAGTCAGTGATGAAGGCTACGGCAAGAATGAGTACATTCAGACTGAGCGTAAGCTGGTTGTCATGACCGGTCCCGGTCCCGGCAGCGGTAAGATGGCCACCTGCCTTTCTCAGCTTTATCATGACCATAAGCACGGAATCCGTGCAGGTTATGCAAAATTTGAAACCTTCCCAATCTGGAATCTTCCTCTCAAGCATCCGGTAAACCTTGCTTATGAAGCTGCTACAGCAGACCTTAACGATGTAAATATGATAGATCCGTTCCATCTCCAGGCTTACGGAGTACCTACCGTAAACTATAACCGAGATGTGGAGATTTTCCCTGTTCTCAACGATATTTTCTGTAAGATTTTCGGAACATGTCCGTATCAGTCACCTACTGATATGGGTGTAAATATGGCGGGTAACTGCATAAGCAATGATGAAGTATGCTGTGCAGCTTCACGTCAGGAAATTGTAAGAAGATACTATGCTTCCATGTGCCTTGCAAAACAGGGTGTGGAAGGCGTGGAGCCTGTAAGAAAAATTGAGCTTATCATGAAGCAGGCAGGCATTACTGCCGACTGCAGACCGGTTATAGCCAGTGCTCTTGAGCTTGCGGAGGAAATAGGCGAGCCTACAGCTGCTATAGAGCTTGCCGACGGAAGAATTATTACCGGTAAAAACGGTGATCTTCTGGGTGCAACATCTGCAATGCTTCTCAACGCATTGAAAGCACTGTGCGGTCAGGATAAGGAGCTTCATCTTATTTCGTCAGAATTCATTGAGCCTGTACAGAAGCTTAAAACAGAACACCTCGGAGGTGTCAATCCCCGACTTCATACAGACGAAGTTCTGCTTGCTCTTTCCATTTGCGCAGTTACTGATCCTAATGCAGCACTCGCATTAAGCCAGCTTTCAAAGCTTAAGGGCTGTGAGGTTCATTCAAGTGTTATTCTCAGCGAGGTTGATTCTACAACTCTCAGAAAATTGGGAATCAATCTTACTTGTGAACCCAGATATCAGACAAATAAACTTTTCCAGAAATAATGCATCAGTGTGGTGAAATAATGAAAAAAAAGAATTACTTCGGATATGCATTTTTCCTGATAGGTATTTTGCTTATAGCTTCGGCAATCATCATTTCGCTGAATAATATAAGTGAAGAAAAGAATGCCGGAGATAAATCAGATGAAATAGTTGATATTATTGCTCAGGCTATGGAGCAGGATTTGGTTTCTTCTTCTGATGTGATTTCCTTTACTGATTCAATTTTGGAAGTCGAAGAAGAAAAAATGGTAGAGATAGACGGAGATAAGTATATTGGCGTACTTACAATTCCCGACCTCGGACTTGTTTTGCCTGTGGGAGATGAGCTTAGTATGGTGAATCTTAAAATATCACCGTGTCGCTACATCGGAAGAGCAGGACAAAAGAATTTCATAATCGGTGCTCATAATTATGCTACCCATTTTGGAAGATTGAATTCGCTTGAAAACGGTGCAGAAATTCTGTTTACTGAGCCTGACGGAAAAACATACAGATATGTTGTGGAGG
Source organism: Acutalibacteraceae bacterium (assembly GCA_045604155.1). GTDB lineage: Bacteria > Bacillota > Clostridia > Oscillospirales > Acutalibacteraceae > JAISGQ01. Next base: position 49,963 of record JAZUNN010000088.1, on the reverse strand, counting down.
AGCAGGAGAGACTTAGAGCTCATGAGGCAGAAAGATTAATGAAAAGCGATTATGACCTGACTCTTTTTACCTGTACCATAGGCGGAAGCTCAAGAGTTGTAGTCAGGTGCAGAAAAATCATATAATCATAAAATCCTGCGGAAAATCCTGCAGGATTTTATGATTTAGTCAGGTAGTTTTGTTTCATATTAGTTGACAAAATTTATCATAGATGATATTATAAAATAAGATTAAAATTGTATTTTTTATTTACTCCGAAGGAGTGCGTAGGATGAATAAAAAGGAACTGAAACATCTTAAAAGATCTCAGCTTCTTGAGCTTCTGATAGAACAGACAAAGGAAAATAATGAGCTTCGTTTAAAGCTTGAAGCGGCGAATGCCAAACTTGCCGAAAAGGAGATACAGCTCAGCAATGCAGGAACCATTGCAAGAGCATCATTGGAGCTTAACGGTGTTTTTGAGGCGGCACAGAATGCGGCAGATCAATATATAGAAAATATCAAAAGAATGGAAAAAGAACAGCAGGAGCTGTGCGAAAGTCTTCGTCAGGCGGAAAAAGCGTTGGAAGAAGAAAAAGAAAGGCTTTCAAGTATGCCTTGTTCCGAGCCTGAACCTGAAACAGTACCCGAAGAAAAGAAGCCCAGAAAAAGATCATTGTTCAAAAGAGAGAAATAGGTGACCTGAATGAAAGAAAAACTGAGCACTGAAATTCTCGAAGTTGACAAGCTTGAAGAAGAGCTTGTCAGAGAGAAAAAAAGAATGAGCAAAAAATCACTGTTCATAGGTATTTTATGTGCATTGCCGGTTATTTTTGCCATAGTAATAATCATAACTAATTTCTTTCCTGTCTATCAGGTTCATGGTTCATCCATGAAGCCGCTGCTGACGGCAGGCGATACCGTTGTCTGCATTAAAGGAAATAACTATGAGGTTGGCGACGTTGTTGCTATTGAGTATGACGATAAGATTCTTATAAAAAGAATTGTTGCCGGTGGCAAGGACTGGGTTAATTTTGATGAGGAAGGAAATCTTTTTGTAAATGGAGAAATCAAGGAAGAGGCTTATGTCATAAACAATGAAAATGATATTAAAGCCATCCCTGTTCAGGTACCCAATGATGAGTGGTATGTACTTGGCGATAACAGAGCGGTATCGGGGGACAGCCGCCTGAATGAAATAGGCACTGTTGATGATGGTAAAATAATCGGTAAGGTTATTTTCAAAATCTGGCCAATGAAAGAATTTGGTGCAATTAATTGATTTTGCACGTTTGCAGTGGAAGGAGAAAATAAGATGAGAAAAAGCACAATGAAAAGAATGATGATGCTGTTCCTCAGTCTGGTTATGATTATCGGAATGGCTTTGCCTGCAAGTGCGGCAGATGCTATAGATGTAAATAAAAAGGCAAGCCTTACGGTTGATTTCAAGCCTGAGGGTATTTCGGCAACAGATGTTAAGTTTGAACTTTTTAAAATTGCATCTGTTGACGAGTACTCGGCTCTGACACTTACAGATAAATTCAAGAATCTTTCTGTTGATCTTTCAGATCCCGATGTTACTACATGGGAGTCTGCAGTAACAGCTGCAGAAAGCTATATTTCAACCAATTCGGTTAAAGCTGATTATAAGGCAACAACACATGAAGACGGTGTTGCTGTATTCAGCGAGCTTCCTGTGGGACTTTATCTTATCAGAGGTGCATCGTTTATTTATAATCATGATGTTTATGCTCCTCAGGCATATCTTATTATGCTCCCTGACAGAGATTCTTCCGGGAAGTGGAATTATGACGTAACAACCGTTCCCAAGTATGAAAAGCGTGATGAGCTTATGGATCTCACCGTCACCAAAAAGTGGAAGGGCGGTAAGGTTGAATACAGGCCTGAAGAGATTACAGTCATTCTTTATTGCAGTGATACTGACTTCGACACCGTTGTCCTTAATGCGGCGAATAACTGGAAATACACATGGCCTCAGCTCAATGCAAAGCTGAACTGGACTGTATCAGAGGTTTCTGTGGAAGGATATGAAACCACGATAGAGCCAAATGGATATAACTATGTAATAACCAATACGTACATAAGCCAGATACCTCAGACAGGTATGCTGTGGTGGCCTGTTCCTGTGCTCGCACTGATAGGTGTTGTCTTCTGCCTTGCAGGAGTTGTACTTGTGAAGAAAAAGCTGAATCAAAATAAATAAAAATAAATAAAAAAACAGCCGTTGAAAGACGGCTGTTTTTTTTATAATTGAGAAGTATCCCCGCCTGTTATGCAGGCGGGGATTAAATTACATATTATAAATTCTTTCGGGGGAGATAACCTCAACACCTTCGGAATTTGAGGTGAGAACCTCGATAGCCTTTTCCTCGTTGTCAACACGGAGAATGACATATGCTCTGCCGTGGATGCGGCACTGGAAAGCATACATATACTCAACAACGATATTGGCATTTGCAAGCATTCTCAGAGCAACGGAGAACTTACCGGGCTCATCATCAATGCCGACAGCAATGACGCTTGTAAGAGTAACAGCAAGACCTGCCTCTTTCAGTGCAGCACAAGCTTCGTCGGGATTGTTGACGATGAGGCGGAGAATGCCGAAATCGGTGGTATCGGCAACGGAGATTGCACGGATATCAATATTGGCCTTGGCGAGGACTTCTGTTATGTCAGCGAGTCTGCCGGGCTTATTTTCTACAAATATTGAAAGCTGCTTTATGAGCATTCAAATCACTCCTTAAAAGGTGAATCAGTTGTATGCAAGCTCGAAAGCCTTTATGTTGAGTTCAAGGAACTTGGGAGGAACGCATGCCTTGATGGCATCAAGCCATACATTCTTGTCAATGCCAAGCTGCTTTGCAAGAACAGCCATAAGAACAACGTTTGTTGCCTTCTGGGAGCCTGCCTCCTCAGCAATGGAGAGAGCATCGCAGGTGATAAGATTTGCACCTGCTGCCTGGAGCTTTTCGCAAAGCTCGGAAGGATATACAGCATTGCCTGTGATAACGGGCATGGGGTCGATTTTCTGAGTGTTGGTAACTACAGTGCCGCCCTTCTTGAGATAGGGCAGATAACGTGCAGCCTCAAGCTGCTCAAAGGACAGAATGTAATCAGCCTCACCAAAGTCGATTATGGGGGAATCAACGCTTTCGCCGTAGCGGACGTAAGTTACAACAGAGCCGCCTCGCTGGCTCATACCGTGGACCTCGCTGACCTTTACATCATAGTCCATGGAAACGAGAGCACTGCCGAGAAGCTTTGAAGCGAGCAATGTGCCCTGACCGCCGACACCGACTATAAGAATACTTTTGTTTTCCATTTTCAGAGCACCTCCTTAGTTAATAGCGCCGAATTTGCAAAGCTGAGAGCAAACGCCGCAGCCAACGCACTGAGTACGGTCGATTTCGATAGTACCGTCGTGAATGCTGATTGCGGGACAGCCGATGTTCATGCACATTTTGCACTTCTTGCACTTGTCCTGATCGACAGCGAGAGGAGCCTCGTGCTTGACATACTTGAGAAGTGCGCAGGGACGACGGCTGATGATAACGGAAGGCTCAGTTGCCTCCAGTTCTTCCTTGAGGGTAGATTCAACTGCGGCAAGATCGTAAGGATCAACAACCTTTACACGGTTGATGCCTACAGCCTCGCAGAGCTTTTCAAGAGAAACAGCAGCAGTGGGGTCACCCTTGATGGTGTAGCCTGTGGTGGGATTCTGCTGATGACCTGTCATGCCTGTGATGGAGTTATCAAGGATAATGGAAACCGAGTTGGAACGGTTGTAAGCAATATCAATAAGAGAAGTGATGCCCGAATGGATAAAGGTGGAGTCACCGATAACTGCAACGCTCTTCTTTTCTGCTTCTTCGCCTCTTGCTTTGTTGAAGCCGTGGAGAGAGGAGATGGAAGCACCCATGCATACGCACCAGTCCATAGCAGAAAGAGGTGCAGAAGCACCGAGAGTGTAGCAGCCTATGTCGCCTGCAACATTCAGTTTAAGCTTCTTGAGAATGTAGAACAGACCTCTGTGAGGACAGCCGCAGCACATTGCGGGAGGACGGACAGGAATGGTTTCCTCGATCTTGGTCTGCTCAGCTTCTTCTCCGAGAACAAGCTTTTTAACTAAACCCTGAGAGAACTCGCCGCAGATGGGGAAGAGATCCTTGCCGATAACCTTGATGCCAAGCTGCTTGCAGTGGTTTTCAATGATAGGCTCAAGCTCTTCGATTACATATACTGTCTCAAACTTGGAAGCAAAGTCCTTGATGATATCGACAGGCAGAGGATTGACCATGCCGAGCTTTAAGTAGCTGACGGTGTTTCCGAGAGCTTCCTTTGCGTAGCAGTAGGAGATACCTGCGGTGATGACACCGATCTTTGTATCGTTCATCTCAACCTTTGCAACAGCATCAGTACCTGCATATTCAGTAAGATCAGCAGTTCTTTTTTCAACTGTAACGTGCTTGCCTCTTGCAAATGCAGGGAGCATAACGTTCTTTGCGATGTTCTTTTCGTAGGGCTTGAGCTCGAGCTCAGTACGGTCAGAAAGCTCAACAAGAGAACGGCTGTGAGCAACACGGGTGCAAAGACGGAGGATTACGGGAGTGTCGTACTTTTCGCTTATCTCGTAAGCGAGCTTTGTAAATGCAAGGCACTCTGCAGAATCAGAGGGCTCGAGCATGGGGAGCTTTGCAGCGATGGCATGATGACGGGAATCCTGCTCATTCTGGCTTGAATGCATACCGGGGTCATCTGCAACACCGATTACAAGACCGCCGTTGACACCGATGTAGGAAGCGGTAAATACGGGGTCAGCTGCAACGTTGAGACCAACGTGCTTCATACCGCAGAATGCACGGGCGCCGCCAAAGGATGCACCGATTGCAACCTCAGCTGCAACCTTTTCATTGGGAGCCCATTCGGTGTACATTTCATTGTATGTAGCTGCAAATTCTGTGATTTCGGTACTGGGAGTGCCGGGGTAGCTGGACACTACCTTGACGCCTGCCTCATACAGACCACGGGCAACAGCCTCGTTGCCGAGGAGTAACTTTTTCATATGATAAAACCTCCAAAGGAAATTTACTTCTGATTTCTGAGATCGAGAACTCTCTTTGCCTTGCCCTGGAATCTTTCAAGAGACTTGGGCTCGACGAGAGTGACCTTAAGATCAAGTCCGAGAACGCTCTTGAGCTTCTCCTTGATGGTGCTCTGGAGCTTGGTAAGCTCACCGAAGCTGCCAAGCAGGCTTTCGTCGATAAGCTCAACCTTGACTTCAAGAGTATCCATAAATCCGTTCTCACGGCGGACAATAAGCTGATAGTGAGGACCAATATGATTCATGCCGACGATAACACTTTCGATCTGGGAGGGGAATACGTTGACGCCCTTGATAATAAGCATATCGTCGCTTCTGCCCATAATCTTTTCCATTCTGACGCCTGTTCTGCCGCACTTGCAGGGCTCATAGTTGAGCTTTGTGATATCCTTGGTGCGGTAACGAAGAACGGGCATGCCCTGACGGGTAAGAGTTGTAACAACAAGCTCACCGACTTCGCCGCCCTCGAGGGGTTCAAAGGTGTTACGGTCAACAATTTCGGGAAGGAAGTGATCTTCGCAGAAGTGGAGTCCGCAGCGAAGCTCACATTCGCCGCTTGCGCCGGGACCGCCGATTTCGGTAAGACCGTAGTTATCGGTAGCAAAAAGTCCGAGATTCTTTTCGATCTGTGCTCTCATTTCGGGGGTGCAGCCCTCGGAGCCGAAAAGACCGATGCGAAGCTTGTAATCATCAAGAGAATATTCACTTTCGGAAAGAGCCTCGCCAAGATAAACGGCATAAGAGGGGGTAGCAACAAGACCTGTTACACCGAAGTCGCGCATGAGCATAAGCTGACGCTGGGTGTTGCCTGAAGAAGCGGGGATAACGGTACAGCCAAGCTTCTCAAGTCCGTAGTGAAGACCGAGAGCACCTGTAAACAGACCGTAACCGAAGGAAACCTGGAAAATATCTTCGCTTCTGGCACCTGCTGCATAGCAGACACGAGCCATCATATCAGCCCAGTTGTTGAGGTCCTGCTGAGTATAAAGACCAACAGTAGGTTTGCCTGTAGTACCGGAAGAAGCATGAACACGGACAATATCCTTCATGGATGTTGCCATCATGCCTGTGGGATAGGTCTCACGCATATCCTCTTTGGAGGTAAAAGGTATGTACTTTATATCCTCAAGAGTCTTGAATTTATCGCCGCTTGTGATTCCTGCTTCGCCCAGCTTCTTGTGATAGAAGGGGGAGTTGTTATAGCAGTAATCAACCATCCAGCGAAGGCGCTCGAGCTGCATTTCTCTGATTTGCGCACGAGGCATTGTTTCTATTTCTTTATTGTAGAACATAGACATAACATCTCCTTACTCATTAAAGATAATTATAACACAGACTATCAACACTTTACAACATAAAATTGCAAAATTGAAGAGTAATTCGTGAAACTTCCGAATTACTCTTCAATTTTAAACTAATCTACAAGACTTCCTTCGTAGAAGAACTTGTATTTCTCCTTGGATTTTTCGGTGTTGCCGCCTGTTGCCAGACTTACAACGATGCAGAGCACAAAGGAGATAACCATTGCGGCAACAGCGAAGATAGGACCGCAGTCCATGACTTTTCCAAGTCCCAACGGCATTGTCCAGCCGTTGGCAAAGAGCTTTGCAACAACAGGGGGAAGAGCTACAACAAAACCGCTAATCATACCTGCCCAGCCGCCTGCCTTGTTAAGACCCTTCCAGTAAAGAGAGATCATGTAGGGAGCAAGGAATGCACCGCTGATGATACCCCAGGAATAGCTCATCATATCGAGAATGGGAGTGTCGGAGTTTGCAACAACAAAGCTTATTGCAATGAATGCAACACAGAATATCTTGGTAAGAACAGCCTGAGTCTTGGGAGTGATGTCCTTTTTGAACTGACCCTTTACAATGTCCATTGTAACAGTGGAGCAGGCTGTGATTGTGATTGAAGAAAGGGTGGAAACTGAGGCAGCAATAAGAAGAACAAGGACAACACCGAGGAGGATATTGGGGAGACCTGCTTCGTTGAGCATATGGGGAACGATGTAGTCAACACCGCCCTCAGGAAGCTCGGAGAAGAAAACATGACCGAAGGAACCGATAAAGTATCCGCCGCCTGATACCAGCAGACAGAAGATTGTGGAAATAACAGTACCTCTTACAACTTCCTTCTTGTCCTTTATACCGTAGTACTTGTGGATCATCTGAGGAAGTCCCCATGTGCCGAGGGAGGTCATAATTATGGTTGCCCAGAGACTGATGTGATTCTTTGATGTAAGACCGAGCTTATCTGTCTCGACGGTAAGCTTTTCAAGTCCTGCAGTCAGTCCGCCCAGCTTATCACTCTTGAGAACAAAGAAGATAAGAAGCGCAACACCGACAAACATGATGATGCCCTGAACAAAGTCAGCTTTAAGCTGTGCAAGATATCCGCCGAGAACGATGATTACGGCAGAAACTATTGCGATGATTATCATGCAGAGCATTTCATCAAGACCGAGAAGAACGGAACATACACTTGTAAGTCCCTTATAAACGCTTGCGGAATAGGGAACAAGGAATACAAAAATAACTATGGTGCAGAAGATCTTCATTGCGTTGCTGTTGAATCTTGCAGTGAAGAACTGGGGCATGGACTTTATCTTAAGACGTCTTGTAGTCTCTCTTGTTCTGTTTGCAAGAACGATCCATGCAAGCAGAGAGCCGATAAGCGCATTGCCGATACCTGTAAGCACTGCCCAGCTGCCGAAGCCCCAGCCGGTCTTGCCTGCATAGCCGATAAACATAACTGCGCTGAAATATGCGGTACCGTAGCTGAGTGCAGATATCCAGCCGCCTGCGCTTCTGTTGCCGACGGTAAAGCTTGTCATACTGCTGCTGCTCTTTTTGTTGAGCAGACCGATGACCAGCATGAATACCATGTAAACACCGATTACGATCCATAAAGTAAGTTCTTTAGACATGATATGATCTCCTCTCACTTTAACGATTTTATGTTTTTGTGCTTTTAATCACTAAAGCGATAAGATAATATAATATTTATTAAAAATTGTCAATACTAAATTGGATATATTTGAGAGGAAATTTGAAAAACGGTTGAATGTTTGGAGAAAAATGATATAATTTATTTAAACGGCAGATGATTTTATTCGCAGTATTTTAGAAAAGTGCAGATTGATTTTTCACGGAAAATATGCTATACTGCCCTTATAATTTAAAAGTTCCCGGTGACTGACGGATAAACAGGATTACCTGTGGGAAGCCGGGGATAAATGTGCCGACCGTCTGGGCAGTTTTGTGATGAGCAAAACTGCCCTTTTGCTTTGTTTTAAATTTAACACTTTAATATGGGAGAGTGTACTATGGAAATGTTCAAGAGAGAATGGGAAGGCTTTATAACCGGTAAATGGTGCAAGGAAATAAATGTAAGAGAATTTATTCAGAAGAACTATATGCCTTACACAGGCGATGATTCTTTCCTTACAAAGCCCACCGAAAGAACAGAACGTCTTTACGGAGCACTTGAGGAAAAGTTCAAAGAGGAAAGGGAAAAGGGTGGAGTGATAGGTGTTGACACAAATAATGTATCCTCTCTGCTGTCCTATCCTGCCGCATATCTTTCAAAGGAAGACGAGCTTATCGTAGGACTTCAGACAGGTGCGCCTCTTGTTCGAGGAGTCAATCCCTTCGGCGGTATCAGAATGGCAAGAAGTGCCTGCCGTGCCTACGGTTATGAGCTTTCTGAGGAGATCGAAAGAGAGTTTTTCTATAAAACCACACATAACGACGGTGTTTTCAGAGTATATACCGACACCATGCGTGCACTTCGTCATACAGGTGTGCTCACAGGTCTGCCAGATGCATACGGCAGAGGAAGAATCATAGGTGACTACAGAAGAATTGCCCTTTATGGCATAGATGCTCTTATCGAAGAAAAGAAGAACGATAAGGCAGAGCTTGGCAACAAGAGAATGACCGAGGAGAATATCCGTCTTTCCGAGGAGCTTTACAAGCAGATCGACTTTTTGCAGAAGCTCAAGGAAATGGCTGCACTCTACGGCATCGATATCTCAAAGCCTGCCACAAACGCAAAGGAAGCAATCCAGTGGCTGTATTTCGGTTATCTTGCAGCAAACAAGGAGCAGAACGGTGCTGCAATGTCACTTGGCAGAACAGGCACATTTATTGATATCTATATCGAAAGAGATATAAGAAAGGGAATCCTCACCGAGGAGGAAGCTCAGGAGCTTATCGACCAGTTTGTAATGAAGCTGAGAATGATAAGACATTTGAGAACACCTGAATATAATGAGCTTTTCGGCGGCGACCCCGTGTGGATCACTGAGGCTGTCGGCGGTATGGGAGAGGACGGAAGAACTCTTGTAACAAAGACTTCCTTCCGATTCCTGCATACTCTCTACAACCTCGGCTGCTCTCCCGAACCCAATCTCACAGTTCTATGGTCTGATAATCTCCCCGAAGCATTCAAGCGTTACTGTGCGCGTGTATCCATTGAAACAGATTCAATACAGTATGAGAACGATGATCTCATGCGTCCTATTTACGGCGATGATTATGCCATTGCCTGCTGCGTCAGCGCAATGAAGATCGGCAAGCAGATGCAGTTCTTCGGAGCCCGATGCAATCTTCCTAAAATACTTCTCCTTGCTCTCAACGGCGGAAGGGAAGAAAAGTATGATATGCAGATCGGACCCGCAATGCCTGTTATTTCCGATGGTGTTCTTAATTACGAAGAAGTTCGCCACCGCCTGAATTACTATATCGGCTGGCTTGCAGGTGAATATGTGGATACAATGAATGTTATTCACTTCATGCATGATAAGTATGCTTATGAAAAGACCCAGCTTGCACTTCACGACACTGATGTTGAACGTGTTATGGCATTCGGTGTTGCAGGGTTGTCTGTAATTACCGACAGCCTTTCTGCAATAAAGTATGCAAAGGTACGTCCTCAGTTTGACGAAAGAGGTCTTATCTGCGGCTTTGAAACAGAAGGAGATTTCCCGAAATTCGGAAACGACGACGACAGAGTGGACGATATCGCAAAGGAGCTTCTTGAGAGAGTAATCACAGAGCTCAGAAAGAATCCCGCCTACAGAGGTGCAAAGCATACTCTTTCCGCACTTACCATTACAAGCAACGTTGTATACGGCAAGAAAACAGGTGCAACTCCCGACGGTCGTGCAGCAGGAGAGCCCTTTGCACCCGGTGCAAACCCCATGCACAACAGAGAAAAATGCGGTGCTCTTGCATCCCTCAATTCTGTTGCAAAGCTTCCTTATGATTGCTGTCGTGACGGTATTTCCAATACTTTCTCCATCGTTCCCGATGCACTTGGAAAGGACAGCAGTGAGAGGGTAAATAACCTTGTAAGCATTCTTGACGGTTATTTCGGACAGATGGCGCATCATATAAATGTCAATGTTCTTGACAGACAGAAGCTTGTTGATGCCATGGAGAATCCCGAACTTTATCCTAATCTTACCATCCGTGTTTCAGGCTATGCAGTTAACTTCCATAAGCTTTCAAAGGAACAGCAGAAGGAAGTTATAAGCAGAACCTTCCACGAATCTGTATAATAAAATGCAGGGCTATATTCACAGTCTGCAGTCCATGGGAACCCTTGACGGTCCCGGCGTGAGAGCAGTTGTTTTTACTGAGGGATGCCCTTTGAGGTGTATTTACTGCCACAATCCCGACACATGGGAGTGCAGTAAAAGCGATTTCATGGACGCATCGGAGATTGCAGAAAAGATACTCAGGCTTTATCCATACATTAAGAACGGCGGAGTGACTTTTTCAGGCGGTGAACCATGCCTTCAGGCTGATTTTATCTGTGAAGTCATTTCGCTTGTCAGCGAAAAAGGGCTTCATATAGCCATTGACACCTGCGGAGAAGTTTTGGATGATAAAGTAGAAAAACTTCTGAGTATGACCGATCTTGTCCTTCTTGATATCAAAATGACCACCGAAGAGGATTACGAGAAGTACACAAAGGGAAGTCTTTCAAGAGTAATGACCTTCCTGCGCAAGCTTCAGAGCATGAACAAGGAAACATGGATACGCCATGTTGTAGTTCCGGGAATCAACGATAACGAAGAAGATATAAAGAGGCTGGCAAAGCTTATCAAGGGCTATTCATGTATAAGCAAGATCGAGCTTCTTCCGTACAGATCGCTCTGTATTGAAAAATATAAGAATCTTGGCATTGAATATCCTCTTGAGGATACTCCGCAGATGGACAAAACAGATCTTTTAAGACTTGATGCTGTCCTGAGAAAATATATCAATACATAGAATAAACCCCTCCGAAATATTTCGGAGGGGTTTGCTGTTAATCGGCTATGGGTTTATCTGCAGCAAGATTTCGTGATGCATTCATGACACGTGAAAGGAAAACAGCAGGTACATTTGCTGTTTTTGTTCCGTTGATGCTGCATACATAACGGGTATACTCACCTTCGTAGAATCTGAGCACATCGTCATCTCTTTCAAAGCTGTCGAAATAATTGACACGTATTGTAAGCGCAGGTTCATCAGAAACAGCAGAGGTTTCCCAGTTTACTGCATTTGCACCGCTTATTACAGCAAGGAAATCTCTGTAATTGTCAATGGACATTTCCTTGTCATTGTAAAATACGTGATATTCGTAGTATTCATCGCTGCCTTCTGAAAGAGGTGTGCGTGTTGCATCAAAGGTATAGCTTTCATCTTCAAAAGAAACTGTAACACTTTCAACTGCATTTATACGGAAAAGTCTGAGCTCGGTGGAGCGATAGAATGAAAGGGAAGACGAGAGAATAGCCTCAGCCTGAAGGGGGTCGATGTTATATATAACGTCAATTCCCTTGAGCATGGCATAACAATAGGTTGAATTATCGGTATTTCCAATGGAAAGGACCTGTTTTTTGCCGTTTCGTTCAAATGAAATTATAAGAGAAGGATCATTAAGACCGTACTCCTTGAGCTGCTTTTTGTCAGGATTGGTGCAGACAACAGAATCGGCTGCAAGATAAGTGAGCTCGTTTACAAGGGCAGTTGCATTTACATCGTTGACAGCACCCTTGACGGGGGAAGAAAGAATGTGTGAATGTCCATAGGATTGATCACTTCTGTCTTCGGAGGAATAGGGCTTGATAGTGATTTTTTTCGGTATTCTGCTGCCTGTAATTTCAATCTTTCCGATTTCAACCTCAGCATCCTTGTCTATTGCATAGAAAAAATCAGGATCAATGAAATAGTTTTCCGACTGGAATGCTGCAATGGACATTTCTGTTATAAACACAGTGTTTTCAAAACCATGGAAGTTTACATAATACACATTTTCTGAAGAAACCAGAGAATCACCTATATCAAATTCTGCAACGGTATCATCAGTATATTTAACAGAAAAAGATGCACTGGGCTCATCAAGTCCGAAATCAGACATGGAAACCGGCATATCGCTTGAACTTATTATTTTATAATTGTATCCGAGACAATATGCGTAATACCAGACATACTCAAGAAAATCCTCAGAGAGGGGAATGTTTCTGTCGAGCTCCTTGATATAAAGCGAAGCAGTGGATTCATCCCTGAGTATGGTGATTTTTCCGTGGGAGTTTGTAAGAACAACGGACTTTACATCCGAGGACTCCTTATCTATAAGAAGCTCACCGTCAACATTTTCGATAAAGTTCTCGTTTGTTTCATGCTCGTGAACTGCGGGAGAATCGGAAATGTCAATCTCTTTTTCATCATCCTTAAGAAGAAAGAACATGGCAATTCCAAGCAGGACAACAGCAGCAAGAATAATTAAAAGCGTTCTTTTTTTCTCTGTCACAGGAATCGCCTCCTGATATAAACAAAGATGCCTATACCGAGAATGGTGAAAGGTACCAGAAGAACGAAAATAACGGTGATAACTGTAACCGAGGAACTGTCGATGGAGAAATCAACATCGGAAAGATATTTTGCCTGTATATCAATTGTCACATCGCCCATGCCTGCAAATTCATTGCATATTCCCATCATAAGGCTGAAGTTTCCGTACTGGGAGCTTGAGAAAACATCGGTGAGATAAATAGAGGCGGGAGCGAGGACAATGTTGCTTGAAATCTCGTTGCCCTGAGAATCAATGCCGTAATCTGTTGAAATTGCCATGACAGTCTTTACTCCTGCACCGTTGCCGCTGACTTTTGCAATGTCGTAGTCATCTGCGGAGGCACATGCATAGCCGCTGGAGGTTGTTGTAAGTATTGCATTTACAGACTTATCACTGCTGCCGTCGGAGAAAAGCTCAATGTTGTTTGCCATAATGACTCGGGTGTTTTTACCTGCATCAGCAACATCGGCAGTGAACTCTGAATCGGCATACTGGGCGTGGAAATAGCTGTCGAGAGCTGAGCCTGCAATTACATAGTCACTGTCGTTTTCATAAACAACATCAGGGGTATATTTCATGCCCCAGTTTTCGAGAAGTGCATTGAGCTGAGGCATCTGAGGAGCAGATGCGATTGTAAACACAACAAGAGTTTTACCGTAATCTCCATTGTTGTAAAGCCAGTCCTCGATTCTGAGAGAGAGCCATGAGGAGATATCTTCACGGGGAGAAGGGAGAACAAGAAGGTCTGTGTTTTCGGGAATGTCCTCATTCATGCTCATTGCAGCAAGCTCATAACCGTTGTTTTCAAGAGCAGTGAGGAAATTCATACATTCTCCATCTGCTTCGATATCATTGATGTATGCTGCACGGGGAAGGGATTCACGCTGCAGCGCAACGGTGCGTATTGCGGAAGTAAGCTCGGCCTCGGCATAGGAGCTTGAAATATCATAATCTTCGGGAGAAACGTTGTAGTAGGTATAGGAGTCGATCACATACTGAAGATATGGAAGCATCTCATAGAAGGAGGTTACTCGTACTCTGCCGGTTTCTCTGTTGAGAACTATGATGGAGTAGTCAGAAAGCTGATTTGAATATTCGCTGAGATAGGCTTCATTGAGAATCTGAGGAGTTCTTGTAAGATCAACGTGCTCTATGACGATATGATCAGAATATGCTGCATAACGCTTTATAAGCTCATATGCCTGAGGAATCATATTGTAAGGATCAAGATCACTGCTGGGAGAAGTACAGGCTTCTTCTGACGCAAGAATGGTAATTGCAATATCTTCATCAAGATCCTCAAGTATGGAAATTGTTGTCTGTGAAAGGGAATAGGTGCTGTTCTTTGTCAGGTCGATATTGACAAGCGGCTGCTTTTGGGTAATAAGCAAAGCAACAACATTGAGCAGAACAACAGCAACAATAAAGATTAAAGTAAGAACTGCAGCCATTGTTCCGTGCTTGGATTTTGTGCTTGTAAGAGCTGATTTGGTCTTTTGGAAAAAAGCACTTCGCTCATTGTTTTCATTGCGGATAAATGCTTTTACACGTTCACCGAATGGTATAGCTCTTGTTTCATCATCCGCAAAATCCCCGGTGTCCTTTACATCGGATACTTCTGAGAGCTTATTGAGCATTTCATCTATGGTTTCATTCTGAGGAGTGAAGTTTTTTTCTTTTTTATTGCTCATGACTTACCTCCTCAGCTCCATCTGCGTCGTTCAATGACGCGTATGGTAAGAAAAATAAACAATGCTGTGGTTGAAAGGAAATAGATTAGGCTTGAAAAATCAAGGATACCTATAACAAAAGGATCAAACTTCTTTGCAAAGGAAATAAAATTTACAATGGAAAGAACAAACTTGTTGTTTGTGAACATGGGAACGATAATATCAATCAGCATGAGAATAATGTTGATTGAGAATGTAAGAATAGCGGCAACGGACTGATTGACAGTCATGCTTGAAATAAGCATACCAAGTGCAATGAAGGTAGCCCCGTAGAAAAGAGTGCCTATAATGTTGCCGAAAATAAGAAGCCATGGGGGAGAAACAAATATGGACATTACGCAGGCATAAATAAGGGTAAAGAGCACACATCCAATATACACAGTGAAAGCAGCAGAAAACTTTCCGAAAACAATGGAAGTAATGCTGATGGGAGATGTTATCAGTACCTGATCGGTTTTCTGTCTGCGTTCCTCACTGAAAAGACGCATTGTAAGAATGGGAACAAGGATAAGTATAAAGTATTTCATTGCACCGTATATATCGGTGAAGTAATCAGAAATACCGACAGCTAAAATCTGCAGAAAGAAAAGCGCAGAAAAGAAAAGATAAGCTGCACAGAAAACATAACCGACGGGGGAGTGGAAATAAGCAGCAAATTCTTTTTTCAAAATTGCTTTCACTTAGTTTTCCTCCTTTACGGTAAGTGACATGAAGATGTCTTCAAGGCTGGGTTCAATGCTTCTGAGCTCAAGAATATAAAGCTCATTTTCAGCCATCTTTCGGGAAATATCACGGCGGATATCACTTCGTGCATCACATACAAGAGAAAATGTGGTGGCATCGGATGAGGTCTGACGTATAATCTGAACTTTTTTGACGCCGTCGATGCTGCTGAGAACTTCGGATGCTTTTTTCTGTGATCCTTCAACGGTGATTGAAAGTCCCGATCCGTCTGCAAGCTGACCGAGCCGGGAAGTGCTGCTGTCAGCAACCACACGACCGTGGTCAAGCATTATGATTCGGTTGCAGACTGCCTGAACTTCGGTAAGAATATGGCTTGAAAGTATAACAGTATGCTTGACTCCGAGCTTTCTTATAAGAGTTCGGATTTCGATTATCTGAGCAGGGTCAAGACCGATAGTAGGCTCATCAAGAATAAGAACGGGAGGATTGCATACAAGCGCCTGGGCAATACCTACACGCTGGCGATAACCCTTTGAAAGGTTATCAATAAGTCTGTGACGGACCTTTGATATTCCTGTCAGCTCACATACCTCAGCAAGGTGTTTTTCTTTGGGCAGAAGACAGCCTTTGAGATCGTAAATGAAATTGAGGTATTCATTTACGGTCATATTGAGGTAGAGAGGAGGATGCTCGGGGAGATATCCGATTCTTGATTTTGCCTGAGAAGGAGCATCAAGAATATCGCATCCGTCAATGGAAACAGAACCGGAAGTGGAAGAAATATATCCGGTGATTATGTTCATGGTAGTGGTTTTTCCTGCACCGTTAGGTCCGAGAAAACCGACGATCTCACCTTTTTCAACAGTGAAGCTTACATCATGCAATGCATGGAACTGACCGTATTTTTTTGTGAGATGATCAACCTTTATCATTGAATCAATCCTTTTGTTTATTAGATGCCGAGAAGCTTTTCGATGTTGCCGTGAAGAATCTTTTCCATATCCTCGTCGGAAAGATTGCAGCGGCGAAGCCATTCAAGCTCGTCTGCGGGATTCCACATGGGGAAGTCGGAGCCGAAAAGAATTCGGTCAACACCCCAGAGTTTTATAAGTTCCACCATTTTGGGGAAATCATTTATAAATCCGTAAGTTGATGAGGTGTCAATATAACAGCGTCTGTCGAGGAGAGTCTTTATGGCTGTATCAGGCTCTGACCAGCCGCCAAAGTGAGCAGCAATACAGTCAAGCTTGGGGAATGTGTCAATAATATTGGCAAGACGCTGAGGCTTTGACCATTCGTAGCGATAGTCACCAGTATGGAAAAGTATGGGGAGTTTGCCTTCTGCAGCTTCGTAAATAGGCATAGCCTTTTCTTCGTCAATGAGGAACTTCTGGAAATCGGGATGAAGTTTTATTCCTTTGAAACCGAGTGAAATTACACGGTCTATTTCGCCGCTGATATCCTCAAAATCGGGATGCATGGCGGCAAAGGGAGTGAACTCAGGATGCTCCTGAGCCTGCTGATAAAGAAAATCGTTGATGGAACGAACCTGATGAGCCGTAGTTGCAACAGAATGGACTATGTAACCGGTAACGCCTGCTGCGCTGCCCATTTTGATAAGGGTTTCGGAATTACCGAGAAAACCCATATCGGTATCGTAAAACTTTCCTACCGATGCAGTAGCTTTTTCTGCTATTTTTTCAGGGAAAATGTGTGCGTGCATATCAATGATCTTCATTTATATATACCTCCGAATGAGATTTTACCATAAAAAGATGTTTTTTGTGTGACTATAATTTGAACACGAAATCGAGTTATCTATAATAATGCATATTATTCTTATTGTCAGCGGTTGTCAAGAAAACAGAGCATTATATCTGGCAAAAAATTTCATGGATTGTTCTTTTTTTATTGAGAAGAATAGAACAAGAATAATTCAGTGAGGATTGACAGCATGACGATAAACATCAAAAAAAGAAGTCTGGTAAGATTCATTGCATTTTCCATGGCTGTACTGACAGCACTGTCAGTTTCGGCTGTGGCAGGATGGATGAAATACAGCAGAGAAAGACAGAGCAATGTCTATAATTACCAGCGCTCACTTCTCAGTCTTTCGGAAAATATAGACAGCATAGATGTTACACTCAGAAAAACACTTTGTGCAGGGTCTGCAGAGCAATTTGCCGCTCTTGCCGCAAAGCTGTGCACAGATTCCGCTGCGGCAAAATCAGACCTTGCAGCTCTTCCGGGGGCATTGGGCGAGCTTGATAATGTAAATCGGTTTATAGCTCAGGTAGGCGACTATGCCATTTCTCTTGCCAACAAGAGATTTCTTGATGAGGAGCTAACAAAAGAAGAAATAGCCAAGCTTAAAGAGCTTGAAGGTTATACAGAAAAGCTCAGAATAACACTTGAAGAAATGATTGCACGAAGTGCGGACAGTGGAGTGTGGATAGAAGAAGCTGAAAAAGAGATGGAGTCAGAAACCGCACAAACAAGCGGTTCGGCAAGTGTAATGGCGGATGACTTTACAGATTATCCGACACTGATTTATGATGGACCTTTCTCTGACCACATATACGAAAAGCAGCCTGCACTTCTTAAAGGACGGCAGAAAGTAAGTATTGGGGCAGCAGAGAAAAAAGCCCATGAATTTTCCAATGGCAAGAATGTTGAATTTCAGAGGAATGTTGGAGGAAATCTGCCTCTGTATGTGTTCGGAAGTAAAAATACAGAAATAGGCATCACTGTTCATGGCGGTGAAGTCGCCTATATGGTCAACAGCAGAAATGTGGATTTCGTGAAATACAGTGAAGAAGATGCTGTCAGAGCTGCAGAAAGATTTCTTGCAGAGCACGGCTTTGAAAATATGAAGGGGAATTATTATCAGGTATATTCAAACTGTTGTGTAATTAATTTTACGCCGGTTGAAAACAATGTGACAATATATCCTGATCTTATCAAAGTCACTGTAGCTCTTGACAACTGTGAAACAGTTGAATTTGATGCAAGGGATTATATAATGAACCATTATGACCGTACTGCTCTTACGCCGCAGAAAACAAAGACAGAAGCAAAAGAGATTGTGAGCAGCCAGCTTGAAATAGAAAATATCCAGCTTGCATTGATTCCTACGGGAGGAAAAAGCGAAAAGCTGTGCTGGGAATTTCTGTGTGAGCTTGATGACACGGAAGTGCTTGTATATGTTAATACAGAAAATCTTAAGGAAGAAAAAATACTGCTTATAATTGACAGTGAAAACGGAAAACTGACCATTTAAAATCTGCGGATTTTTATCCGCAGATTTTCTGCAATATTTTAGTAATATAATAATATTAATATGGAAATTATATTTCTGATCTGTTATAATATTGTTTCAGATGCGCTGCATTCTGGCGCAAGGAGGCTTTAAAGGCATGAATTTTGTGTTTATATCACCGAATTATCCCTCAGGACACTGGAAATATGTTTCAGCTCTGAGTAATGCGGGGGCCTGTGTTCTTTGCATAGGCGATGCGGGCATTGAAACCTTTTCGCCCATGCTCAGAGGCAGTATGACTGAGTACTATCGTGTGGCTGATCTTCACGATTATGAATCCGTATACCGTGCAATGGGGTATTTCATCCATAAATACGGAAGAATAAATCTTGTTGAGTCCCTCAACCCCTACTGGCGTGATCTTGAGGCGATGCTCCGATATGATTTCCGCATTGACGGCGTTGCATCGGACAGGCTGAGAAATATTATCGACCGAAAAAGGATGTTTGACACTGCAGAGAAGGCGGGTGTAAAAACCGCTGCACACAGTGTGCTTACTGCCATTGCAGGAGCAAAACGTTTTGCGTCTGAGTATGGATATCCTGTTAGCGCAACTCCCATGACGAATAAAAGACTCCCGACATTTGTTACAGCTGATGAAAATCAGCTGAGTCAGGAGCTTAAAGGCAGAAAAAAGGACGGATATATTCTTGTATCTCAGCATCAGGGACAATATGTAAGCATTGACGGTATAGCAGATGGTGAAAACAATGCACTGATCTGCACAGTTTCTCATTTTACAGAACACCCTGCAAAGGCTGCAGAGAAGGGAGATCCTGTTGCTTTCACAACTGAGAAATGCAGCAACGAACTCAGCGAAAAGATTAATAGCCTCCTGAAAGCTTATTGCATGGGTGCTGATTTCTTTCATTTTGATTTTATTAAGCTTTCGGAAGATGTAAACGGCATAGGAAAAGAAGGCGATTATATTCTTTCGGGTGCGTTTTTCAATCCTCCCGCGGAATATGTTGCCGATAGTATGTGCTGTGCACTGGGATACAATGTATATGATCTGTGGGCAAAAATAAAACTCGGTCAGGACATTGAAATGAATGAAGCGGCAGATAAATGTGCCTGCTTTGCGTCCCGAAGCTTTGACAGAACATATAAAAATCTGCATGAGAACATTCTCAGAAGATTTGGCACAAGAATATATTCCCATGAAAAACCTTCAGGCATTAACAGAGAAACAGGGGACTACTGCTACATAATCGCTGCTGACAGTGAGGCAGAAGCAGTAAGAGCCATAAGATATATTCAGGAAGATTATGCTTCGGATATAATTCCTGATAAGGCAGAAAAGGCCAGGGCGATAAGCAAAAATGAGATGTTGCTTGAAAAAGCATCAGAATAAAGTTACAGGTAAGGAAAAGATATAATGGCAGTAATTGAAACAAAAAATCTGACATTGATCTACGGTGAAGGCACACCGTTTGAGCGTGTTGCACTGAAAGACTGTTCATTGTCTGTTGAGCAGGGTGAATACGTTGCTGTTATAGGACATACGGGCTCGGGAAAATCCACCCTTGTACAGCTTCTCAACGGTCTGCTCAAGCCCGGTTCAGGCAAGGTGCTGCTTGACGGACGTGATATATGGGCAAAGCCGAAGCAGATAAAGAAAGTCAGATTCAAAGTCGGCATGGTATTCCAGTTTCCCGAATATCAGCTTTTTGCCGAAACGGTAAGAGAAGATATAGCCTACGGACCTACAAACCAGGGATACAATGATACCGAAATCAAGGCTATAGTTGAAGATACGGCAAAGCTTGTGGGCATAACTCACCTTCTTGATAAATCACCCTTTGATCTTTCAGGCGGTGAAAAGCGCAGAGCAGCTATTGCAGGTGTAATGGCAATGGCTCCGAAAGTGCTTATTCTCGATGAGCCTACTGCAGGACTTGATCCGAGAGGCAGAGAAGTTGTGCTTGACCTTATTGATAAATACAGAGAAGAAACAGGTGCAACAATAATTCTTGTATCCCATTCCATGGAAGATGTAGCTGCAAGGGCAGAGAGGGTTATTGTTTTAAACGATGGAAAGCTTGAGATGCAGGGCACTGTAAAGGAAGTCTTTTCCCGTGGTGAGGAATTGGCTGAGATGGGTCTTAAAATACCCCAGATCACTCAGGTCTTCATGGAACTTAAAAAGCTTGGCTTTTATACAGACTGTTCTGTGTTCAATGTTGAAGATGGCGTAAAGGAAGCCATTCGCCTTATAAGAAAAGGGGGTACTGATGATGAATGATATCACATTAGGTCAGTATTTCCCGGGGAAATCATTTTTCCATAAGCTTGACGCAAGAACAAAACTTCTGTGGCTTATTATGATGATTGTACTCATCTTTGTTGCAGATAATCTTCTTGCTGTCGGTGTAATGCTTGTGTCGACATTTATCTCGGTTATTCTTACAAGAGTACCTTTGAAGCTTTATTTCAAGGGACTTAAGGCAATATGGATAATCCTCATCATTTCAGCGGTCCTTAACCTTTTCTATGTCAAGGGTGAAGGCGAACCGGTATTTTCATGGTGGAAGATCAATATTTACACAGAGGGAATAAGACAGTGCGTTCTTATTGCGCTCAGACTTGTTTCACTCATAGTATGCAGCAGTGTTCTTTCTTTCACAACATCCCCCACAACACTTACCGGTGCAATAGAGTGGATACTTTCACCGCTTAAGATATTCAGAATAAAGGTGCATGAGCTTTCAATGATGATGACCATTGCACTCAGATTTGTTCCTACCCTGCTGGAGGAAACCGAAAAGATCATGAGCGCACAGAAGGCAAGAGGCGCGGACCTTGACAGCGGAGGAATTATCAAGAAAGTAAAGGCTCTGATTCCCATTCTTGTACCGCTGTTTGTGTCTTCTTATCGCAGAGCATTTGATCTTGCAACAGCAATGGAATGCCGCTGCTATACGGGCGACGGAAAAAGAACAAAGCTTAATGTGCCGAAGTTTGGATTTTTGGATTTTCTCATGTTTGTTTTTGCCTGCATTCTCATTGCCGGCATAGTTCTTCTCAATATAAATTTCTTTGGTCTTTCCATTGAGTTTTACGGAATTAAGGTGATTTGATGCTCAGAACGAATTTTCATACCCATACCTATCGCTGTATGCACGCAGAGGGAACAGAGGAAGATTTTGTAAAAGAGGCTGTTCGCTGCGGTCTTGCAGAAATCGGAATTTCAGATCACGGACCTGAGCCCGGCGGAACAAACGGATACAGAATGTGCTGGGAAGAACTTGACGACTATCTTGGTACAATAGCATATCTGAGAAGAAAATACGCTGACACAATAAAGGTGTACGCTGGATTTGAATTTGAGTATCTGAAAATTAATCTGCCTTTTTTAAAGGAACTTAAGGCAAGGGATGATGTTGATTATTTCGGACTTGGTGCCCATATGTTCTGTGATGAAAACGGAGAATTACAGAATTCCTTTTTTCTTGACGGACCTCACAGATTCCTGCCTTATGCAAAATCTGTGGTGGAGGCGATGGAATCAGGACTTTACTCCTTCGTTGCACACCCTGATATATATGTCATGAATATGCCAACTCACTGCAAAGAGGCAGATGAAGCGGCAAGGATAATTGCAAAGGCATCTCTTGAAACGGGTATACCTCTTGAAATAAATGCAAACGGAATGCGCAGAGGTGCATATATGTGCGACGGGCATATTCGCTATCCATATCCCTACTGGCGTTTCTGGGACATAGTTGCCGAAATCGGTGCAAAAACAATAATCGGCTCGGATGCACATTCTCCGAAGCAGCTGTGTGATGAAAAATTCATTGAATCAGAGGCTTTTGCACGTGAGCACGGTGTGAATCTTATCGAGTTTTCAGGTGATATGTTATGAGAAAATATGACTGCGTTATATGGGATTGGAACGGCACACTGATAAATGATGCTCATATAGCTTGTGCGGCAGTGAATGATATTCTCAATGATCTCGGAAGACCTAATATAGATATGAATGACTATTATCATCTCATGAGAGACGGTATGGATCATTACTATGATTACCTTTTTTATCCCGATAAAGCACCCTTTGAGCAGCTTGTTGTGTGGTTTTCAAAGTATTATGATATTGGTGTAAAAAACGCCTGCCTTCATGAAGGTGTCATTGATGTTCTAAAGACTCTCAGTGAAAACGGAGTGAATCAGGTAATTGTATCATCGAGCCATAAGGACAAGGTCAGAAGAGATGCGGCTGCTTTCGGTATTGACGGATATTTTGATGATATACTCGGTGCGGATGATCTTCTTATAGGCAGTAAAACCGAGCGAGCAAGGCTGTATCTTGAGAGAAAAGGAATAGCGCCTGAGCGGACTCTTGTCGTTGGCGATATGACTCATGACAGAGATACAGCGGAGGGAATAGGTGCAGACTGCGTTGTGATTCCGAAAGGACATCAGTCAGAGGAATTGCTTATCAGCAAAGGAGTAAAAACTGTTTCTGATATAAGGGATATTGTCGAATATGTAAAGTGAGGTAATAAAAATGGACAGATTCGCAGAAATCAGAAAAAATATTTTAAACCTTGCAGAACAAAATGACTGTATCAGTGCAGTGATTGAAATGGGCTCGCAGACGAGGAAAACAGAGGCGGCAGACGAATATTCTGATCTGGATGTCGTAATTGTCAGCAGCATTTCTGATGAATTTACAAGGGATGATACCATTCTATCCGAAATAGGAGATATCCGAATATCTTTTGTTGAACCGACCTTTGCAGGTGGTGTTGAACGAAGAATACTGTTCGATGGGAATCTGGATGTGGATTTTATTCTGCTTTCTCCCCAACAGATGATTTCCATTATAGACAGTCATTTTATAGACGGAATTTTTGCAAGGGGTTTCAAGGTTGTATATGACAGTATGGGCGTTTCTGAAAAGCTTTCGGGAATAAAAAACGAAAATGCTGATTATGAAATGCCTTTGCAGGAAGAATTTTCAAATATGGTAAATGATTTCTGGTTTCATGCGGTGTGGTCTGCAAAAAAGATATGCCGTGGTGAATTGTGGACTGCAAAAATGTGCATAGACAGCTATATGAAGATGTATCTGATGAAGGTAATTGAGCTGTATCACCTTTCAAAATACAGTAAGAGCTTCGATGTATGGCATAATGGCAGAATGGTTGAAAAGTGGGCTGACAGAGATATAGTCAGAGAACTTGAATTGTGTTTTTCGAAATACGAAAAGGCTGATATAATCAGCGCTCATAAGCATACCGCAGAGCTTTTCGGCAGGCTTGCAAAGGAATGCAGTATGTATACATATCCTCAGAGAGCAGAGGACTATGCAAAAGAAATATGCGCTCAGCTTATCGGATATAAAAAATAAAACAGCGTCGGAATTTTCCGACGCTGTTTTTGCATATATTCAATTATTTGTTTACGGCATCAAATGCCTGAGAAAGATCATCAATGATGTCCTCAACATTTTCGATACCGACAGAAAGTCTGAGAAGGTCAGGAGATACGCCGCAGGCGACAAGCTCCTCGTCGGTAAGCTGACGGTGAGTTGTGCTTGCAGGATGAAGAATGCAGGTTCTTGCATCTGCTACGTGGGTAACGATAGCACAGAGCTTGAGAGCATCCATGAATACTGTAGCAGCCTCTCTGCCGCCCTTGATGCCGAATGTTACAACACCGCAGGTACCGTTGGGCATATATTTGGATGCAAGATCATAATATTTATCACCCTCAAGTGAAGGGCAGGATACCCAGGAAACCATATCATGCTCCTTGAGCCAGGATGCTACCTTGTAAGCGTTCTCGCAGTGACGGGGCATACGGAGATGGAGGGTTTCAGTGCCGAGATTGAGAAGGAATGCATTCATGGGAGCCATGATAGCACCCATATCTCTCATAATATGAGCTCTGATTTTTGCAGCAAATGCAGCCTTTCCGAAGTGCTCGGTGTATATAAGTCCGTGATAGGATTCATCGGGAGTGGTGAAAGCGGGGTATTTACCGTTAGCCCAGTTGAAGTTGCCTGAATCAACAATGACACCGCCAAGAGCAGTTGCATGACCATCCAGATACTTGGAGGTGGAATGAACAACTATATCAGCACCCCATTCGATAGGTCTGCAGTTGATGGGAGTGGGGAATGTGTTGTCAACAACAAGGGGAACATTATGTGCGTGTGCAACAGATGCCCATCTTTCGATGTCCAGTACACAGAGAGAGGGGTTGGAAAGAGTTTCACCCCATACACACTTTGTATTTTCCTTGAAAAGTGCGTTGAGCTCATCGGTGGTTGCATCGGGAGAAACAAAATCAACCTCGATGCCAAGCTCACGGAGGGTCTTGTTAAAAAGATTGAATGTACCGCCGTATACCTCGGAGGAGGATATTACGTGATCGCCTGCATGGCAGATGTTTACAAGAGTAAACATACTTGCAGACTGACCGGAAGCACAGAGAATTGCTGCAACGCCCCCCTCAAGTGCTGCAATCTTCTTTTCTACAGCATCACAGGTGGGGTTTGCAAGACGGGTGTAGAAAAATCCGTCAGCCTCAAGGTCAAAAAGCTTTGCCATAGCCTCGGAGCTTTCATATTTGAATGTAGTGCTCTGATAGATAGGCAGTACTCTGGGCTCACCGTTTTTAGGAGTGTAGCCTGCCTGAACACAGTTGGTTTCGATTCTGAATTTGCTCATATATTTTCCCTCCATTGGGTATGATTTTTCTAAGGATTAATATATCATGCAGTTTTGACTACGTCAAGAAAAATATCCGTCTGCAGCAATGTGCAGATATATGAAAATCTGATGATCATGTTTTTATAGTGCAGAGTCAGATAGTAATGACAGGCTGCTGTGAGAAACATTATGCCACAGTTGTTGAGGCTATTATAAAAATAACTTTTTCAATATTACAAGCTGTTCGTCATAGTTTTTTGAATGTCAAACAATTAATTTACGTCTGGAATGATGCGTTTGAAAAGGGTAAAAAGCAATGTTTTCACACAAAATATTATTATTATGACAGCGGCGTCTACTCTCGTCAGAATCATAGGATTATATCTCAACAGTATTGCAGCAAGAGGGATAGGTGCGGAAGGGATGGGGCTTTACGGCCTTGCATCGTCGGTTTATATTCTTGCGTCTGGCTTGTCTGTTTCAGGAATGACCGCCGCAGTAACACGAATAAACTCTCAGGAGCTTGCAAAAGGCGATAAGGAAACAAGCAGAGGCGGGATGAAATGCTGTCTTTATGTGAGCCTTGTGCTGTCACTTATGTTATCTGTTTTTCTTAGCGCTCTTTCAACCGTTATTGCAAAATATCAGATAGGAAACGTGCAGGCAGCAAAATCTCTCTGTGTTTTTTCAATGGCAATTCCATTTGTCAGCATATCTGCAATTCTGAGAGGGTGGTATACATCAGGGAAAAACACCATAAAACCCTCATCGGCAATGGTGTTTGAACAGATAGTCAGAATGACAATGTATCTTGTTTTTATTCCTGAAAGCTTAAATGACAGTGCAAATGGCTGCCTGATACTGGCAATCAGTGATCTGGCGGCAGAGTTTTTCGGTTGTTTGTTTCTTATTTTTCTGTATGCTTTTTCAAAAAAGACAAAAAGCAGAAAGCCTGATGAAATCAGAAAGAGGATTGCAGAAAATGCTGTGCCTGTAACAGCATCGTTTTATTTTACCTCAACACTGAGAACAATAGAAACTTCTGTAATACCCATGTGTCTTGTTATGTACGGTATGTCACGGTCGGATGCTGTTTCTCAGCTTGGTATTGTTCATTCCATGGCATTGCCGCTGCTTTTCTTTCCTTCCTCACTGCTTACATCCGCAGGTGCACTTCTGACACCCGAAATGGTGGAATATAAGATCGCAGAAAATGAAAAAAAGCTTAAATCCGCAGCTGAAAAAGCCATAAGGATGACACTGATGTGTGCAGTACCCATTGGAGTCCTGTTTCTGATGTACGGACGACAGCTGAGTATGTTATTATATGGTGAATCAAAAGCTGCACATGCGATAGGTGTGCTTGCTCCTCTTATACCTCTTATGTACTGTGAAACACTTTGTTCAGGTCTGCTCAGAGGTATGGGAGAACAGAATAGACTGCTTATTTACAACATAATTGATGGCGGAGTAAGGCTGATTCTTGTATTCCTGCTTGTGCCAAGAATCGGAATTTGGGGTTTTTATGCGGTTATGATAGTCAGCAATATACTTACACCATTGCTGTGTCTGGGAAGATTCGGAAAAGTAACAGGAGCAGATGGAATTACAAAAACTCTCATGATCTATTCTATACGTGCGCTTATTGCATGGGGAGTCTGTGCAGTGTGTAAAAAAGCCTTGCCGAATCTGTTCGGCAAGGCAGAATTGCTTGAGTGTCTGATTTTTACAGTTATTTATATATTGCTCAGCCTCGATTCCAGACTGTTGCAAGGATCGGCGGTTCACCTCGTCTGTTGGAAAATTCGGAAATCAGTACAGTGTATTTTCTGTCGTCAAGCTCACGCAGATGGGAGAGAAGCGCATCACGCTCGTCGTAGCCGTTGTGGGAGCCGTAATAGATGCACAGACAAAGAACTCCTTCATCTTTGAGCAGACGAAGCGCAGCATCAACGGCACGGATACTTGTATCGGCGGTTGAAAAAATAAGAGGATCGCCGCCGGGAAGTCTTCCGAAATTGAATACAACACATGAAACTGTTCCTGGTTCTGCATATTTTTCCATGTTTTCGTGTCCGTCCGAAATTACTTCTGCTCGGTCTGAAAAGCCGAGAGAGCCAAGAAGCTTATTGGTACTTTCAATAGCCTGCTCCTGGATATCAAATGCAAGAACATGACCCTCTTTTCCGACAAGCTCACAGAGAAGTGCGGTGTCACGTCCACGTCCTGCGGTTGCATCAATGCATATATCACCATTTTTTACATTTGCACGGATAAAATCATGGGCAAGACTCAAGGTGTTGAGGGGCTTCATATAATCACTCCCTTTCAAGGAGAGTTTAGCATTTTTTCAGTGCATTTACAAGCATTGGAATATGATTGAAATCGGTGAAGCAAGACGGAGCAATTCGTACAGCGCCGCCGTTAAGAGTACCCATTGCACGATGTGCTTCGGGAGCACAGTGAAGTCCGCCTCGGACAGCAAATCCCATATCTGAGAGATATGAAGAAACATATTCGCTGTCACGTCCCTGCACGATTATTGTGGTAATAGGCGTCCTCCTTTTGCTTTCCTTGCAGGAATGAACGGTAATATTATCAAGTCTTTCAAGTTCATACTCAAGCTGTCTGCAGTATTCAAGCTCATGCATAAGAATGTTTTCAGCTCCTTTTGTGCGGACAAAATCAACACCGGCACTCATTCCGATTATGCCGGGAAGATTTACGGTGCCGCTTTCAAGCCTTTCAGGATAATCATCTGGCTGAAACGGCAGGACAGAGCTGTTACCTGTGCCGCCTTCAATAAGAGCACGAAGCTTTGCACGTTTGCTCATAAGAAGTGCACCGCAGCCCATAGGCCCGTAAAGACCCTTGTGTGAAGGTATGCATATGAAATCTATAGCTGATTCCTTCATACTCAAAGGCAGCAGACCGCTGCTTTGAGCTGCATCCGTGCCGAACAGAATTCCATGTTCTGAAGCAAGCTTTGAAAGTTCAATTACAGGAAGAACATCACCTGTTACATTTGAAGCGTGGGTGCAGAAGATAAGACGGGTGTTTTTTCTTATTGCATTTTTGAAATTTTTCACGGTTGCTTCAATGTCACTGCGCACAAAATGAGCTTTTGACACTTCGATACTATTGAAAGAAAGAGTATTCAGCGGTCTTATTGCAGCATTGTGCTCAAGGTCTGAAATAATTACATGATCTCCCTTTTGAAGCGTTCCTTTTAGTACCATATTTATTGCCGTTGTACAGTTATGGGTAAAAACACATCTTTCCGGTGTTTCAAGTCCAAAGAAATCAGAGATGTTTTTTCTGCATTCATAAAGCTTTTCTGCACATCGGATAGACATCGCATGACCGCTTCTTCCTGGGTTTGCGGAATATTGACTTGTTCCGTACAGCAGCTTTTCAATAACTATGGCAGGTTTTGGCGACGTGGTTGCGGCGTTATCAAGATAAATCATCTTTGATACCTCGTATATGGGTTATGCGTATGCCTGCTTCACTTAGAAGATCAAGAGCGTGGTCAAGATCAGTACGGTATATTTCTATTCCCTGGCTGCAGCCGTGAGTGTCCTGCTGAGGAGAGAGTTTTCTTATTTTAGCTGATATTCCTGCTCTGAGAAGCATCTCCTGACCTCGTATTGCATTGGTCATGGAGGGAATTGTGAGAATTCGTTTTTCCATATTAATACACCTTCATATAAAAAATCCGTCTGCAATATTTTATGCAGACGGATTTATATGTGTCACAGGATAAGAGCAACTGCGTGGGCTGCAATTCCCTGCTCAGAGCCGGTAAAACCAAGCCCTTCTTCAGTTGTTGCCTTTATATTAAGCTGAGAAATTTCAATGCCGCAGATTTTTGCGATTTTTTCTGTCATCTGAGGGATAAAGGGACGAAGCTTTGGTTTCTGAGCGAGTATTGTTGAATCGATATTGCCTATTTCGTAGCCCTTGCTTCTGATCAATCGGCATACTTCCGAAAGAAGTGCAAGACTGTCGGCACCTTTGTACTTTTCATCAGTATCGGGAAAGTGCAAACCGATATCACCCATAGCGCAGGCGCCGAGAAGAGCATCCATTATTGCATGGGTAAGAACATCTGCATCAGAGTGACCGAGAAGACCGAGTGTGTGTGGAATATTGACGCCGCCTATAATAAGGGGGCTGTTTTCGGTAAGTCTGTGAACATCGTAACCGTGACCGATTCTCATATTATTGCCTCCTTCAGGGATAGAAAATTGAAAGTGGAATATAACAAAGTGCTGGAGCAATTATAAGTGCAGGAAGATAGTCCGCAACCTTGAGTTTGGTGATACCCATAATGTTAAGACCGAGTGCAAGGACCATAAGTGAACCAACAAAAGAAATCTGGGCGATTTCGTATTCTCCGAGAATGGGGGAGAGATAGCCTGAGAACAGGACAAGTGCACCCTGAAACAGAAAAACAAATATTGAAGAAAAAATAACACCAATTCCAAGTGTGACAGAGAGCATCATTGAAGAAATAAAATCAAGAAGTGATTTTGTGAAAATCAGGTCGTGATTGCCTGTGAGTCCCGATTCAAGAGAACCAACGATTGTCATTGAGCCGACACAGAAAACAAGACAGGCAGTAACGAATCCCTCGGAAAAACTGCGTTCACCGTTTCCTTTTGAGAGTTTTTTTGTGATTTTATCAGCGAGTTTATTGATCCCATCATCAATGCGCATCAGAGTGCCCAGAAAAGTACCAACAACCATACTGATAATTAAAACCATAATATTTCCACCCTTGGAAAGACCGTCAATTCCTATTGCAACAGTACAAAGACCAAGAGCAAGCATAACAGCATTTGAAATGCGCTTTGATAATCCGCCTTTTAAAAGAAGGCCGATAGTGCTTCCGAGAAGTACAGTACCGGTGTTGACCAGAACACCAAGCATTTTGTAATACACCTCCAAAATAAGCATGGCTGTCAGCATATGCCGACAGCCCAGAAATATTAACGAACAGATTCAACAATTTCACTCATGGCCTTGCTGAATGCACCCCACTCCATGGGATATCTGGCCTGACCATCCATGTGTTTCTGACCGCTTGTTTTATATATATCAATTCGCCAGGATATACCCTTGCGGTTGGAGGGGAAGTGGTTTCTCCAACCGAGAATATCAAGCTTCTGAAGAGCAAGTCTGAAATTCTCAAGAGCATCATCGGGGATAGTGTCACCCTGGTCACCGTTTATAAGATCATCCTCAGACTGATCAAAATTCAGAATAGGAGTACCGTCTTCGGCGTAGGTGATAAGCTCAATAAAGGGTTTCTTGCTGCTGCCGTCAAGCTTTGCGGCAACAAGGTCCTCAGCAACAGCCTGAACACCTGTTTCAATTTTTTTGTCAGCTATTTTGACCCAGATATAATTAGCTGCACCCTTATCTTCCCATACGGCAAAATAAAGATCAGTTATCTGGCTGTATTCTCTGTTAAGCACGAGCTCGTTTTCCAAGCTTCAACACCTCGGATGAAATAATTTCCTTGATTTTATCACACAAAAACAATAAAGTCAACTTTATGAGAGGTTACATCTTCGGCTTTACAAATAATTCAAAATATTATAGAATAAAAACGAGGTGAGGAAAATGAGCGAAGAATTTGTAATAAAACCCATAGCACATATAAAAAGCGATTTTGCTGAAAAATTCGGCATCCCAAGACAGAGCGGACTTGTTTCTGCACTTACCTCACAGATAATTTTCGAAAGCGAATATGCAATAGCTGATGCTGTAAGAGGTCTTGAAGAATATTCACATCTGTGGATAATATGGCAGTTTTCAAAGGCTGTCAGAGAAGACTGGTCGCCCACAGTCAGACCTCCAAGACTTGGCGGGAACACAAGAGTTGGTGTGTTTGGAACACGTTCTCCTTTCAGACCGAATCCTATCGGATTGTCGGCTGTAAAAATCGAAAAGATTGAGATCGATGAAAACAACTGTCCTGTAATTACTGTTTCGGGAGCTGATCTGCTCGACGGAACACCGATTTATGATATAAAGCCCTATCTTCCGTATGCTGACTGCATACCGGAAGCTGCAAACGGATTTTCAGGCAAATTTTCAGAGAAAAAACTTAAAGTGGAATGTGATGATGAGTTGCTTGAAAATGTAGCTGAAGATAAAAGAGAAGCTCTTCTTGGTGTTCTTTCGCTCGATCCAAGACCGTCATATCATAATGACCCGGAAAGAATATACGGAATGAGCTTTTCGGATGTTGAGGTGAAATTCAGAACAGACGGGGAAGTGCTGACTGTTATTTCAATCGAAAAGAAAAGCTGATTTCCATATATAGATAAATAATTTTGAAAAAAGATTGAAAATCCCTTGCATATCGTGTTTTTATATGTTATAATTCACCATGCTTTGTGTGTACGGAAAACACAGGCCTTCCGGCGGTACTCTTTTCGCCGCGGTTGAAATTAATCAAGGTGGACATTCCTCTGTCGGTTTCGGGTATGAATGTCTGTAAATCTAAGGAGGATATTCAGAATGGACGCATTAAAACTCATTTCCGAAAGCAGCCTGCGTGCTGACAAGCTCGAATTCAACATCGGTGATACCGTTAAGGTTCACGTTAAGATCCGTGAAGGCGAGAGAGAAAGAATCCAGCTCTTCGAGGGTACTGTTATTGCTCGTCGCGGCAGCGGTGTTTCTGAAACTTTCACCGTTCGCAGACTTTCCTATGGCGTTGGTGTTGAGAGAGTTTTCCCTGTAAACTCCCCCAACGTTGCAAAGGTTGAAATCGTTCGTTACGGTAAGGTTCGCAGAAGCAAGCTTTATTATCTCCGTGACAGAGTTGGTAAGGCAGCTAAGGTCAAGGAAAAGATCCGCTCCAAGAACGAGGGCTGATAAATTCGGTGACAAGGGACGGGGCAACTCGTCCCTTTTTGCTATTTAATGAACTGAAAATCAAGGGGGTTTAAACGTGGCAGGTTTTAACGGCAGTGCATCTAATGATAAAAGAAAGCTCAGCGGTTTTGCTGCAGAAGTTTATGAATGGATGGAAGCAATCGCATTTGCTCTTGCGATTGTTGTTATACTGTTTACCTTTGTGTTCAGAGTTGTAAGTGTAAGCGGTGGTTCAATGGACACTTCCCTTACAAACGGTGACAGACTTCTTGTCAACAGCCTCTTTTACGAGCCTGAGCAGGGTGATATCGTAATTGTCGTAAAGGAAACCGAGCATACAAGTGATCCTATCGTCAAACGTGTTATCGCTTGCCCCGGTCAGACAGTAAGATATGATTCCTCTACTCATGAGGTGTATGTAGACGGTCAGCCTCTTGATGAAAGCGGATATGTTGACTCAGATAAAAACGGTGGTACCAGCGGATGGCTGAGCGAAGAGATAACTCTGGGAGAAGATCAGTACATCGTAATGGGTGATAACCGTAAAATTTCCTTTGACAGCCGAAACGAAGCACTGGGTGCTGTCAGCAAGGATGATATTCTTGGCGAGGTAATGTTCAGAATTTACCCGTTCAACAGTATTGGAGAGGTAAGAGGATGAGCAATCCCAATCCCATACAGTGGTTTCCGGGGCATATGGCGAAAACCAGAAGGCTTATAACTGAAAGTCTTAAACTGGTTGACGCTGTTGTGGAAATCATTGATGCAAGAATACCCATGTCCAGCAGAAACCCTGAGCTTGATTCGCTTATAGGAAGCAAACCGAGAATAGTTCTGCTGAATAAATCTGATATTTCCGATGCAGCTACCACATCGCAGTGGATAGGTTATTTCAAGAATAAAGGCTGCAGAACGATAGCCTGTGACTGCAAGACAGGAAAAGGTCTCGGTAATTTTACGAATGTTGTAAGAGATCTTTTAAAGGATAAAATTGCGGCATGGCAGGCAAAGAATATGCGAGGCAAGACCCTGAAGCTTATGGTCGTCGGCATCCCGAATGTCGGTAAATCTTCATTTATCAACAGAATGGCAAAGGCTTCAAAGGCCGTTGTTGCCGATAAACCCGGTGTTACACGAGGTAATCAGTGGTTCAATATCGGAAACGGAGTTGAGCTTCTTGATACTCCGGGAGTACTCTGGCCGAAATTTGAAGATCAGCTTGTTGGTGAGCACCTTGCTTACACAGGCGCAGTCAAGGATAATATCCTTGACGTTGAAACTCTTTGCGAAGGACTCATGGAAATACTTGTTTCCGATTACAGCGAAATGCTTGAAAACAGATATGGTGTACCGTGTACAGCGAAATCTGCCCATGAATATATCGAAGCAGTTGCAAAAAAGCGGGGAATGCTGATTTCAGGCGGCGAAATAGACCTTGAACGTGTCAGCGTCATGCTGCTTGACGAATTCAGAGGCGGTAAAATCGGAAAGATTTCCCTTGAAAAACCGGAAGGAAAATAATCCTATGAAAGAAAAGACGGTTGTTGACTGGCTCAGATTTGAGCATGAGGAAAAGGAAAACGGAGCAGAATACATCTGCGGCGTCGATGAAGCAGGACGTGGCCCCTTGGCAGGTCCTGTTTTCGCCGCCGCTGTTATTTTACCTGACGGGCTTATTATCGAAGGGGTCAATGACTCCAAAAAGCTTACCGAAAAGAAACGAGAAGCTCTTTTTGATGTTATCTGCGAAAAGGCTCTGGCATACAATATTTCTGCCGTTGACGAAGCAACAATAGACGAAATAAATATACTTCAGGCAACCTATCAGGCAATGACGGATGCAGTGAACGGACTTGACATAAAACCTGACGTTGCACTGATCGACGGAAACAGAATTCCGCCTCAGCTTGAGATTAAATCAAAGTGTATAGTAAAGGGTGATGCTCTTTCCATGAGTATTGCCTGCGCTTCAATTCTTGCAAAGGTCAGCCGTGACAGATTTATGCTGAGAATCGCAGAAATGTACCCCGAGTATATGTTTGAAAAACACAAGGGCTACGGAACCGCTCTTCATGTTGAGAAAATACTTGAGTACGGAGCATCTCCTGTTCACAGAAAATCCTTCCTCAAAAAAATTGAGGCGAAGAATAAATGAAGAAGCTTGAAATTGGCAGGCTTGGCGAGGATTTCGCCTGCGAAATGCTGAAGCAGAAAGGCTTTGAGATCATCACACGTAATTACCATACAAGACGAGGCGAAGTCGATATAATTGCATCAAATGATGAATTTATTCTTTTTGTAGAAGTCAAAACCCGTAAAGCTGATTCACTTGTCAGTGGGGAAGAGGCTGTAAATGCCATAAAGAGAAAGAAAGTATATCTTGCGGCAATAGATTATCTTATGAAGAACCCTATTGACAGACAGCCGAGATTTGACGTAATAACATTGATCACCGACAGCAGAAAACAAGTTGACATAATTAATTCAGAGCATTATGAAAATGCTTTTGGAGCAGAGGTGTGCGATGAAGTTTTTTGATATACATTGTGATACTGCGACAGAATGTCTGTATCGCTTCAATGGAAAAGATTTAAGTGAAGGCGCTTATCATCTTTCCCTTGAAAAGGCAGCTTACATTGATGACTGGGCTCAGATGTTTGCAATTTTTGTACCCGATGAGTTCCGTGGTCAGGCTGCCGTAGATTACTACGAAAAAGCAAGAGATTACATATATGCCCAGGAGAAGAAATTCTCCGATAAAATAAAGCTTTGCCGCACTGCTGAAGATATAAAAACGGCAGTAAGCGAAGGCAAATGCGCAGCAATAATGTCCATTGAAAGCGGAGCTCCGTTTGCGGGAAGCCTTGACAGAGTTGACGCTCTCTATAATGACGGTGTGCGTCTTTGCACACTGACATGGCACGGTGCAAATGAACTTGGCGACGGCAATAAGGTCAAAAATGCAGGTGGACTGACTGACTTCGGTATGGATGCAGTGCGCAGAATGAATGAGCTTGGCATGATAGTTGATGTTTCGCATCTTTCTGATGCAGGCTTCTGGGATGTCGCAGACAATGCATCACGTCCCTTTGTTGCGTCACACTCTGATTCCCGTGTTTGTTGTCCCCATAGCAGAAACTTAACTGACGATATGTTCAGCACTATAGTTGAATTCGGAGGTCTTGTGGGACTTAATTTCTGCCCTGATTTTCTCAATCAGGAGAGAGATAAAGCAGACATGACCGATATAATAAGACATACAGACCGTTTCCTGTCTTTGGGCGGTGAGAACGTTGTTTGCATGGGCTCTGATTTTGACGGAACCGATATGCCCAAGGGCATTACGGGTATTGAATCGATGGGTAAGCTCTATGAGCTTTTCTTAAAGCACAACTACTCGGAAGAGCAGGTGCGAAAAATATTCTGGGAGAATGCGGAGAATTTCTTCTCACGTGTTCTGTAAGGAGATGCAGTTAAAATGCTTTACACAAGCACAAGAGACAACAGTTTGAAGATCGAATCCGCACAGGCTATCGCAGGCGGTATTTCGGCAGACGGCGGACTTTTTGCCCCCACAGCAATGCCGACCCTTACCCCTGAGCAGATCCGTGCATTTGCCGATAAGGATTATCTCAGCCGAGCAGTTTCTGTTCTCGGCAATTTCCTCACTGACTTTACTGAGGAAGAACTTGCAAAGTGCGTCAGTGATGCATATGTTGGCAAATTTGGAAGCGAAGATATCGCACCTATAAAGAAGATCAGCGGAAAACGCAATATTCTTGAACTGTGGCACGGTCCTACCTGTGCATTTAAGGATATGGCTCTCCAGCTGCTTCCTCACCTTCTCAAGACTTCTGTACGAAAGATAAACGATGAGCGTGAGATAGTAATCCTCGTTGCAACCTCAGGCGATACAGGCAAGGCTGCACTTGAGGGCTTTAAGGATGTTGAAGGTACCAAGATCATCGTATTCTACCCCGAGGAGGGCGTCAGCAATATTCAGAAGCTTCAGATGGTCACTCAGGAAGGTACAAACGTCGGCGTATGCGCAATCAAGGGCAATTTCGACGATGCACAGACAGGTGTTAAGACCATATTTACAAGCGACGAGATCCGTGCAAAGCTTGCAGAGAACAACATGGCATTCTCTTCTGCAAACTCCATCAACTGGGGCAGACTTGCACCTCAGATCGTTTACTACATTTCCGCTTATGCTGACATGCTGAAAAACGGCACCATCAAAGAGGGCGAGAAGGTCAACATCGTAGTTCCTACAGGCAACTTCGGTAATATTCTTGCTGCTTACTATGCAAAGTGCATGGGTCTTCCCGTAAACCGTCTTATCTGTGCTTCCAATAAGAACAATGTTCTTACTGATTTCATCAGAACAGGCGTTTACGACAGAAACCGCAGCTTCCACACCACCATTTCTCCCTCCATGGATATTCTTATTTCCAGCAACCTGGAAAGACTTCTGTTCCATCTTTCCGGCAACAGCAGTGAGAGAACCGCTGCTTGGATGGCATCTCTTTCCAAGGAAGGCAGATACGAGGTCGATGAGGACATCAAGGCTCAGATTTCCGAGCTCCTTTGGGCAGGCTGCTGTGATGATGAACTTACCAAAACTACAATCAAGACTGTATTTGAGTCTGACGGTTATCTCTGCGATACCCATACCGCAGTAGGTGTTGCTGTTTACGATGAATATGTAAAGGCAACAGGCGATGCAGATACTCAGACAATTATCGCATCAACCGCAAATCCCTATAAGTTCTCAGGCGATGTTCTTGCTGCTATCAGCGATACCGTTGAAGCTGAAAATGAATTTGATATTCTTAAGAAGCTCAACGAGAAATCAGGTATGGATATTCCCGATGCTCTTGCATCTCTCCGGGGCAAGGAAGTCCGTTTCAGCGGCTCATGTACCAAGGAAACCCAGACAGAAGCAGTATTCAAGCTTCTCTCCATCAACTAAAATTAAAAAGCCCGATGCGAGAACGGGTGTCTTGCTTCGGGCTTTTTGCAATTTTTATTTTGCCTTGAAAGTGGAGCACTTGGTGTCGTTGTCGCTGACAGCGAAGTTGGGACCAACCTCGATCATGTCTGCATGACAGCACTCCTTGCCGTCATGATAGGTGCAGTTTGTTACACAGCACTTGATGTGATTGACTCTTTCACGGCAGTTGCCGCCGCTGCAGTTATTAGTGTTAGACATGTTTTACACCTTACCTTATTTTTATTGCGGATTTTCCGCAAGTTTATTATTGATCAAAATGCATTGATTATTCATAAAGGAGGACGGAAAATGGCATTATGGACTTTGGGAGACCTGCATCTGTCTATTGGCGGCGATAAGCCCATGGAAGTTTTCCGTGGGTGGGACAATCATGTTGAGAGAATAAAAAACAACTGGGAAAATTTGGTAGAAGAAAATGATACGGTGGTTCTTGTGGGCGATCTGTCATGGGCAATGAAGCTTGAGGATACCGAAGCTGATTTTGCGTTTATCAATTCACTCAAGGGTGAGAAAATAATCATAAAGGGCAATCATGATTACTGGTGGGGAACAGTGAATAAGATGAATGCTTTTCTTGAAAAAAGCGGATTTTCAACAATGAAAATTCTCAATAACAATGCCTACAGAGTAGGTGATATCACCGTATGCGGTACCCGTGGCTGGAGTTACGATTGTCCTGCGTCGGAAGTAAAGATACTCAACCGTGAGGTAGGCAGACTAAAAATGTCGCTTGAAGAAGGATTGAAACTTGGCGGTGAGCCTGTTGTTTTTCTTCATTATCCCCCTGTATTCGGAGATTATGTCTGCGAGCCGATAATGGATACTCTTAAAGAATATAATATTAAACGATGCTATTACGGGCATCTGCACGGTGCATCTATCGGAAAAGCAATTACAGGTGAGTTTGAAGGAATCAGATTCAGGCTTGTTTCCTGTGACGGAAACTCATTTGCACCTGCACCGGTTGATAATGCTTGAAAGAGCTTCATAAATATAATATAATGGTGATATATTATGGATGTTCAGCCTAAAGATATAATTGAGATGAAAAAGAAGCATCCCTGCGGCAGCACTCAGTTTACTGTACTGAGAGTTGGCATGGACTTTAAAATAAAATGCATGGGCTGCGGTCACGAGATAATGGCACCTCGCAAGACCATAGAAAAGAGCATAAAAAAGCTTATAAGAGCCCAGGAAAACACCGAAAGGACAGATAACAATGTTTAAAAGACTTTCGGGCGCAGAAGCCCGATTTGTGGAGCTCGAGCAGAAGATGTTCGATCCCGATATAGTAAATGATCAGGCGATGTACAGAGATATTATGAAAGAACATAAGTCTCTTGCTCCCATCGTTGAAAAGTACAGAGAATATACAAAAGCCTGCGAAACAGAGCAGGAAGCAAGAGATATGCTCGATATGGGCGGTCTTGAAAAGGAATTTCGTGAAATGGTAGAGGAGGAGCTTGAGACTGCAAAGGAAGATATCGAGCGTCTTTCCGATGAGCTTAAGATCCTGCTTCTCCCGAAAGACCCCAACGACGACAAGAACGTTATCGTTGAGATAAGAGGCGGTGCAGGCGGCGAAGAGGCAGCACTTTTTGCAGGAAGCCTTTTCAGAATGTACTCAATGTATGCTGAGAGAGTTGGCTGGAAGACTGAAGTGATGAACGCCAATGAGACCGAGCTTGGCGGATATAAGGAAATCAGCTTCATGATAAACGGTGAAGGTGCATACTCACGCCTTAAGTTTGAAAGCGGTGTTCACCGAGTTCAGCGAGTTCCTGAAACAGAAACTCAGGGCAGAATTCATACCTCGACAGTTACCGTTGCAGTGCTTCCTGAAGTTGATGATGTTGATGTGGATGTCAATACTGCTGATCTTAAAATAGACTATTTCCGTGCAAGCGGTGCAGGCGGACAGCACGTCAATAAGACAGAGTCCGCAATCAGAATCACTCACCTGCCCACAGGCGTTGTTGTTGAGTGTCAGGACGAGCGAAGCCAGCACAAAAACAAGGAACGTGCAATGAAGATTCTCCGTTCCAGAATTTACGAGATAATGATGGAGGAGCAGAACAGCAAGATTGCTGCAGAGCGTAAGGCTCAGGTAGGTACCGGTGACCGCTCCGAGAGAATTCGAACCTACAACTATCCTCAGGGAAGACTTACAGATCACAGAATCGGTCTTACACTGTACAGACTTGAGGCAATACTCAACGGTGACCTTGACGAAGTAATTGATTCTCTTATCACGGCAGAGAGGGCAGAGCTTCTCAAGGCATCAATGGAAAACAGCGGAAAGGACGCAGCACAGTAATGGAAACAAAACTGTTGAAAGCAGATGAAGAGTCGATCAGTCTTGCAGGTAGATTCCTTTCTGAGGGTAACGTGGTTGCAATTCCGACCGAAACAGTTTACGGACTTGCCGCCGATGCGTTCAACGGCAGTGCCGTTGCTGATGTTTTCAAGGCAAAAGGCAGACCCCAGGATAATCCGCTTATTGTCCACATTTCTGATATCTGTCAAGTAGAATTACTTGCAAGGGGTTTTCCTGAAAATGCAAGAAAACTTGCAGAAAAATTCTGGCCCGGACCTCTTACAATGATACTCCCCAAGTGTCCCGAAATACCTGACGAAGTAACCTGTGGACTCGACACGGTTGGAATAAGATTTCCTTCCAATAAAACTGCTCAGGCTATTATTGCCGCAGCGAAGACTCCTCTTGCAGCTCCGTCGGCAAATCGCTCGGGAAGTCCTAGCCCAACTACGGCACAGCACGTTTTTGAGGATATGGACGGAAGAATTCCGCTTATTATCGACGGCGGTGATTGCGAGGTTGGACTTGAGTCCACTGTTATCACAATGGCGCTTGACACTCCAATGCTGCTCAGACCGGGAGCAATTACCCACGAACAGCTTGAGAGTGTTATCGGAAAGGTTGATATTGCTGCAGCGGTGCTAAGTGAGCTTTCAAATGAGGAAAAGCCTGCATCACCCGGCATGAAATACAAGCACTACTCTCCCAGTGCAGAGGTAATTATTCTTGACGGCTCTATTGAAGCCATTGAAAATTACTTGCAGAGCAATGCTGAAGACGGAGATTATATGCTGTGCTTTGAAGGAGAAGAAAAGCTGTTTTCTTTGCCTTGTGTTACTTACGGAACAGAAGATGATGCATTATCTCAGTCGCACGACCTTTTCTCTTCACTTCGCAGAGTTGACGAGCTTGGTGCAAAAAGAGTTTTTGCACGCTGCCCCTCTGCAAACGGTGTTGGACTTGCAGTGCTCAATCGCCTGCTTCGTGCAGCAGGCTTCAGGAGAATAACTCTCTGAGAATGGGTGATAATATGAAGCCCTTTGTATTAGGTCTGACAGGAGGTACGGGTTCAGGAAAAAGCTCCCTGCGTCCGCTCTTTGAAAGGCACGGATTTATCTGTATTGATACAGATATCCTTGCAAGAAAGGTGATGGATCCCGAGCTTCCGTATCTGAACAGAATTTTTTCTGTCTTTGGCAGGGAAGAGATATGTAAAGATGGATTACTTGACAGACGTGCGCTTGCGAAACTTGCGTTTTCTTCCTCTGTTTCCACTGCAGTTCTCAATCTGCTGACTCACCCCGCAATTATTGAGATGAGTCTGGAAATAATAAACAGACATAAAGAAACGGGATATTTCGTTAT
Source organism: Acutalibacteraceae bacterium (assembly GCA_045604155.1). Lineage (GTDB taxonomy): Bacteria > Bacillota > Clostridia > Oscillospirales > Acutalibacteraceae > JAISGQ01. The sequence goes on along the minus strand of JAZUNN010000088.1, from coordinate 9,020 downwards.
TGATGCACCGCTTCTTTTTGAAGCAGGGATGGAGAGCATATGTGATGCTGTTCTTGCAGTGACTGCACCGACAGAAAAACGCATTGAACGAATTGTTGTCCGTGACGGAATAACCGAGGAAGAGGCATCGTTGCGTATAGCCCGTCAGCGCAGTGATGAAAGCTACAGAGAAAATGCCGATTATGTTCTGGAAAATGATTCGAATGCAGAAGCTTTCCTTAAAAATGCAGAAAAACTTATTTCTGAACTGAAGGGAAAATACAGTGGTGATTGATTTGAGGAAAATATTCAGATTGTTTACATCTCTTTTTCTGATTGCTGTTATAATCATATGTGTATCTTTGATATGGACAGCGGCAGAAAAGCTGATATATCCAAAGAAGTATACCTCTTTTGTTGAAGAGTATTCTCAGAGATTCAATGTTGATGAAACACTTGTTTATGCCATGATCAAGACAGAAAGCTCCTTTGACAGAAATGCAGAATCAAATGTTGGTGCTATCGGTCTGATGCAGATCATGCCCGAAACATTCGACTGGCTTCAGACAAAGATGCCTGCTGAGAAAAAGCTCGAAAAAGATGCTCTTTATGATCCCGAAACAAACATTAAATACGGTGTGTTTTTCTTATCCCTTCTTAATGAGGAATTCGGCGATACAAAGCTTGTGATTGCTGCATATCATGCCGGAAGAGGGCAGGTCAATGCATGGCTTGACGACAGAAGCGTTTCTGCAGACGGCAGAACAATAGACGAAATTCCGTCGAGAAATACGGCTCACTATGTTTCAAAGGTAACCAAAAACATTAAAAGATACAATAAAATTTACAATGAAAGGTGAAAAAGAATATGAGTGAAAAAACTGCAGCAGAGCTTCTTGCCGAAGAACTGCTTAACTCCGGAAAGAATCCTCAGCAGAAAGCAGAGGAAAAGGTATTTGATGAAGCTGAGAAGTTCTGTGTAGGCTACAAGAAGTATCTTGACGCTTCCAAGACAGAGCGTGAGGCTGTCATTGCAGCTGTTGAGATTGCTGAAAAAGCAGGTTTTAAGCCCTTCGACAGAAAGGCTCAGTATAAGACCGGCGATAAGGTTTACGTCAATAACAGAGGAAAGGCAATCACTCTTGCTGTTATAGGCAAAAAGGCTGTGGAAGAGGGAACAAGAATCCTTGCAGCGCATATCGATTCCCCCAGACTTGATCTCAAGCCTTCACCTCTTTACGAGGCAGAGGAGCTTGCACTCTTAAAGACCCATTACTACGGCGGCATCAGGAAATATCAGTGGACTGCAATTCCTCTTGCACTTCACGGTGTTGTATGTCTTAAAGACGGCACAACCGTTGATGTCTGCATCGGCGAGGACGAAAGCGATCCCTGCTTCTGCATTACTGATCTTCTGCCTCACCTTGCAGCAGATCAGAGCAAGAGAAGCCTTGCAGACGGAATCAGAGGCGAAGAACTTAACATTCTTATCGGAAGCAGACCCTTTAAGAGTGATACAGGAAGTGAGCTTGTAAAGCTTAATGTAATGAAGCTTCTCAATGAACGTTACGGTATTGTTGAGGCAGATTTCTGGTCTGCAGAGCTGCAGGCTGTACCTGCGGCAAAGGCAAGAGATATGGGACTTGACAGATCCATGATCGGTGCATACGGTCATGACGACAAGGTGTGCGCATATCCTGCGCTTGCTGCAATAGTTGAGGCAAAAGAACCTGAATATACTGCTGTTGTATGTCTTGCAGACAAGGAAGAAATCGGCAGTGACGGAAATACAGGACTTAACTCCTGCTTCCTTGCAAACTTCATTTCTGATCTTGCTGAAATGCAGGGTGGAAATGCAAGAGCTGCACTTTCTGCATCCAAGTGCCTCTCTGCTGATGTAAATGCAGCATATGATCCTACTTTTGCAGATGCTTTTGAACGCAGAAACTCCTGCTTCCTCGGCAGAGGTGTATGCCTTACAAAATATACAGGCGCAAGAGGCAAAGGCGGTTCCAATGATGCTTCTGCTGAGTTTGTTGCTGAGTGCAGAAAGATATTTGATGACAGCAACGTTATCTGGCAGACCGGTGAACTTGGCAAGGTTGATCAGGGCGGCGGCGGAACAGTTGCAAAGTATGTTGCATCCTATGATATCGACGTTGTTGATCTTGGTGTTCCTGTTCTTTCCATGCATGCACCCTGGGAGATAGTATCCAAGTTTGATGTTTACATGGCATTTTGTGCCTTTGAAAGCTTTATTAAATAAGGAGGAAGTAAATATGACAAATTTTGAAAAAATACTGGATAAAGTTTTAGATTTTTTCAAGGAAGTAGGAAATGATATCTGGAAGTGGCTCCAGGATAAGGGCCCCAATATTCTCGGTTCCATTGCAATACTTGTTGTCGGTTGGTGGCTTTCTGCAATCATTGCAAAGGGTATCCGCAAGGCTTTGAGCAGGAGCAAGGTGGAAAAAGGCGCAATCAGCTTTATTTATTCCGTAACAAAGACATTTCTTTTACTCATTGCTGTTGTTTCTGCAATAGCTCAGCTTGGAATCAATATCACATCTGTTATTGCTGCACTCGGTGCTGCAGGTATTACCGCAGGTCTTGCATTGAAGGATACACTTTCAAATTTTGCAAGCGGTATATTTATTCTGTTCAACAAGCCCTTCGTAACCGGTGATTTTATTGAGGTAGAGGGAAGTACCGGTACAGTTGTTAATATTGAACTGATGTTCACAACTCTCAGAACTGTAGACAACAAGCACGTTGTATTCCCCAACTCGAAGCTTACAGAGAACAAGCTTATCAACCACACCAGTGAGAAGATAAGAAGACTCGATTGCTTCTATCCTGCTCCTTACAGTGCAGATGTTCAGAAAGTAAAGGCTGTACTCATGTCTGTATATGAAAACAATGAGTATGTTCTCAAAGATGAGGGCCGTGAGATCGTTATCGGTGTTGCAGAATTTTCTGACAGTGCTGTAATCTACGAGGTACGTGGATGGATCAATTCCTCTGATTACTCTCCTGCAAAGTTTGATCTTAACGAGAAGGTCAAGGCTGCATTTGATGCAAACGGCATCGAAATTCCCTTTAACCAGCTTGAAGTCAGCATTAAGAACTGATTACATATGAAAGGGGCTTGATTTATGAATAAGGATCAGAAAAATAAGCCCATTACCAAGGTAAAGGTAAGAGTAAAGCGTGCGGGTGAAAGCCCGCACGCTTCTGAAAATAACGCTGCATTTACAGAAAAGCCAGATCTTATTGACAGTGTTCTTATTGAAGCTCTCGAAGCTGAAAATACTGCTGAGCAGAAAGATATTACTGTTATATCAAATGCAGAAAATCCTGTAAAGGAAGAAACAAAGGCAATTCAGAAGGAAGAGCCTATTGTTTTCGTGTCGGAAGTTTCAGAAGAAAAGATTTCAAAAGATGAAATGCCGACAGAAAGGATACAGGACGTCCGTGAAACAGAAGTGTATGATAAAGTCTCAGAAGAAAAGAAGCAGAAGAAAAAACTGTTTGCGCATTTTTCAGAACTTTCACTTGTGAGAAAAATTCTTGTTGTTTTATGTGTAATCTTCTGCCTGTGGTCAATATTGCCAGCCTTTAAGGGAATAATAGGAATCGGTCTTGCTGCACCGCTGTTTATAGGACTCTTTTCTTTGTTTACAGTGCTTGCATGGGACAGAATATGTTCTGTGAAAGGTTGGGCATGGAAGTTTATGTGGTTGGTTGTTGCAGTTGCGGCAATGATTGGATTCACTGCGTTTTCATATGTTTCAGGACTTATGATAACCGCATCGGAAAATTCGATGCCTGCAAATAACAGCAATGTAACTGTTGTTGTTTTAGGCTGTAAGGTCAATGGCTCAGAGCCGAGCAAAATGCTCAAAGGACGTCTTGATACGGCAGCAGATTATCTGCTTACTCATCCCGGTGTGAACTGTATTGTTTCGGGAGGTATGGGGGATGACGAAAACCTTCCTGAAGCAGTTGTCATGAAAAGATATCTTGTTGAAAAAGGCGTATCTGCAAGCAGAATTAAGATTGAAGACCAGTCACGTGATACCGAAGAGAACATAAAAAATTCCATTGCCATTGCAGATGCAAATAATTATTATACAACATTCTGCATTGTCACCGACAGATTCCATCAGCTAAGAGCCAATATGATATGCGATGATAACGGAATTATTTCATATTCAATGCCCTGCGAAACTCCCTGGTATCTGACAATGAACTACTGGTTCAGAGAAATGTTCGCTCTTGCTTATTACAAGTTATTCTGAATTTGGTATCATAAAATCTAGTTTAATTGCAATATATATAAAAATTTTTGTTGACAAGATCAATTATTAGGTGTATTCTAAATATGTTAAGTTGTATTCTCAGAGGTGGAATTATTGCGTAACACTTATAATAACAGTGCAGAGGAAAGTGAAAAATTGCTTTTGAAAGCACGTGAAGGTGACAGCGCAGCATTTAATTCCATTGCAAAGGAATATGAAGGTCTGATAGTGGCAAAAGCCTCTCTTGCACATTCAAAATGTGTTGATTTTGAGGATCTGCTTCAGGAAGGGTATATGGCGTTGTTCAACGCAGTCAGAACCTTTTCGCCGGAGGCAGGTGCTGCATTCAGAACATATGCATCAGTCTGTATCGGTAACCGTATCGCTTCGGTTGCGCGTGACCACGGCAGTTCAAAAAACCGCCCGCTTCGTGAGTATTCAGCATTGGAAGATGACGAAATGGCGGCTGATTCAAATTATGAGCCTGAATTTGCTGTTTTTGCCAGAGACAGGATGAGATTGATTAACGACAATATGTCTATTGTTCTTTCGGATACAGAAAACCGTGTAATAAGACTTTTTTTGTCGGGAAGATCATATTCGGATATTGCAGAAGAACTGAATATGAATGAAAAAGCGGTTGACAATGCTCTTCAGCGAGCTCGAAGAAAGCTGAAAGCGGCAATGGAAAGTCAGCAATAAATAGGCTTATACATCCGATGGGTGTTAGCGATATATATGCCCTTGACAGGTTATGCAAGAGCAGAACTTATGGCGGGTAGTTACCGTCCGTGGGCGAAAAAATCTTTTTATTCCAAAGCGAGGTAAAAATCAATGTACGAAGACAAGACTCTCATTTGCAAAGAATGCAATCAGGAATTCACTTTCACCGCTGGTGAGCAGGAATTCTATGCTGCTAAGGGTTTCGTAAATGAGCCCCAGAGATGCAAGGCTTGCCGTGATGCGAGAAAGAACGGCGGCAGACCCGAGCGTGAGACCTTCATCGCAACTTGCGCAGCTTGCGGCGGCGAGGCTAAGGTTCCCTTTAAGCCCCGTGAGGATCGTCCGGTCTATTGCAGCGCTTGCTTTGCAAAGATGAGAGAAGAAGAGAACAACGACTAATATCTTCTTTTTACATTAGCAAAATCCGTCCTGTATTAACAGGACGGATTTTGTTGTTTATTAAAGAAAAAAGCCCCTGAATAAGGGGCTTTTTATTTTAGTGAAGTGTGTCCTCAAAAACTTTTTCAGGAGGTGTAAGAAGTTCCTGAGGATGCTTGAGGAGATGTGCAATATAACGGATTGCTTTTCCGTAATAGTATCCATCACCGATTCTTTCATCAACAGTGAAACGGAGATTGATGCTCTGATGATCACGGATTTCACCGTCATCTTCACGAACAAACATCTTTTCCTTTTTTCCGACACCGGCAAAAATTGAGCAGGTACCGAACTCATAAAGATGATGATATACAGAGCCTATACCGACAGAACCGATATCTGTAATGAAAACAGATGTATGGAAGGGACTGACTTCTTTGATGAGCTTATATGTTCCCTTCTTATTGTCAGTGCGTCGGATATGATTTACAACACCCTTGATAAGCCAGTTGGGGAGAGAGGAAACTATTCCTACAACAGCACCTGTGTCGTTTGTTGAACCGGTTTCATCCTTGGAACCCTTTACTTTATCTATTTCTGCCATAACTGCATCATAAACCTGCTTAAGTGTAAAGTCAGGATCAAATGCAACCTTTATGGTTTCCTCGGGGGCATCAATAGTCATTTCTCTCTTTATTGTCATTGATATTTCAAGAGAGTTGCGAGCATAAATTCTTCCGCCGATAACAAATCGGTTAAGGTTGGGATACTGTGAAACAGCACGTACGAAGGCAGCCATGAAAACAACTACTCTTGCAAGCTTGGGCATATCTCCGCTGCGGCGTTCCTTTCTGACAAATCTGTCAAGCTCTTCAATATCAACACGCTCTTCGAAGAAAACCATAGAGTCAAGACGTGTGCGCATAATATGAGGGATAAGATAAAAAACCGGGTCGCTGCTGTGAACTCTCCAGCCATCCTTTCTGTCGCCGCGTTTTTTCTTATAGTTAAAGAATTTCTTTCCATTGATTCTTTTACGTGTATATTTTTTAGCTTTTTTTGCTTCTTTTTTTTCTATTTTCAGTCTTATTTTTCTTTCTTTTTTTTCAGCTTTGCGCTGAGCGCGAGTTTTCTTCACTTTTTTCTCAGACAAATCAATCACTTCCTGATAATATTCGATATTAAAAATTATGAAGAAAAATTAAGAAAAAATCAAGTGGTAAATTATAAGTTTATAGAAAATTAATAAATAAGCCTCCGCATTATGCGAAGGCTTGACATTATTCGTTTGAATCAGACTCAGCGGTTATTCCGAGAGAAGAAAGAAACTGTTCCTTCTGAGATGATGTCATCATTCGAAATTTTATAATAATTGATTCTTCGTGATCACTGAGAGTATCCACAAGACTGATTTTAGAAATATTTTTGGGGAGTTGATTTGAAGGAATACCTGAGTCATTTAATTCAGGCACAAGATGTTCATATCCAAGTAAATCATTGAATGAGATATCATATATCTTACAGAGTTTGCCGAGAGTTTTCAGATTCGGAGCAGATCTTCCTGTTTCATAATATGAATAGGTAGATCTTTCAAGTTCCAATGCAGCAGCAATCTGATACTGTTTGAAACCGTTGAATTCTCGTAAAATCCTGAGTCGCTCATGGAGTAATTCGCTGTCTATTTTTTCAGGCTTCACAAAAACAACTCCTTTAAAAATGGATTGATATATACTGATTATAGAATTAAAAAATGTTAAAATCAACAATAAACGACAAATTTCGACAAGAAAAAGTTTCGCTTCTATTTATCAGGTTTATCTGAAATGGTATTCTTTTGTTGGGATGCGTTGTTCGATACGGTTATAATAATTATACGAACAGCATATATAATAAGAATCAATGCGATCAATAAGAGAAAGATTCTTGTGAATATCATATTTATTCTCCTTTATAGTGAATAATTTGTAAACTTTATTAGTTGACGTTTTGGAGCATGCTTTGTATAATATTTGAAGATACGGGGGTAATATATATGCGTTTCAGGATCACAGCTATTATTTTGGCTTTTCTTATGCTATTTGCAGCAGGGTGTTCAAAGGAAGTCGAAGTCGATGAACATAAGTCTGTTTCATATACTGAGAAATTTATTATTCTTTCTGAAACTGATATACAGGCAACATATTCGCTGCCTTATATCAGGAATATGAAAAATGAAGAGTTTCAGTCTGATGTAAATTATAAAATAATGCTTCATTCTTCTGATGAGCTTATAAAATCCAGAAAAAATGAGGCTGAAAAACTTATCTCGGTTTCAGATCTCAGCGAATATGATTTCTCAGAATACGGAACTTATAAGATCCATTTTAATGATGGTGATATCCTTTCTCTTTCAATAAGTGTTGAACAGCGCTTCAGCAAAGATGATGATTCCCATTTTTCAAAAGTGAATTACTCATATAATTTTGATCTTAATAAGGGTGAACTTTTTGATATAGGAAACCTTTTTGAAGACCCTTCCCAGACAGAAGATTATCTTGCGAAAAAACTTTATGAAAGACTTGATGCAATGGATTGTCTGGAGACGGATTCCTATTCTGATGCAGTGTTTAAATCAGATCTTCTCAGCCATTGCGTTATTGCAGGACCCAATAAAATTGCAGTAATTACAACATCAGGAAGGTTTGGTCTGAAAGTATCTGCCGGAGCACCTATTGTTGAAATCAGTATTCCCGAAGACTATTATAAAAAATCAAAATAAGCACAAAGCCCGAACAAAACGTTCGGGCTTTGTGCTTATTCTTCAATCTGTCGTCCGAGAAAATCAGCAGCAAGCTGAGCCATTTTTACTTCGGTTTCTTTAGGAATTGTCCCGGAATCGTTTTCAAGGAGCACTACTGCACCTGCAATATCTCCGGCTGCAATTATAGGAAACGCTGCAACAGTACGGCGGTCAATACCTTCAACGGATAGAAAAGAATTTGTTTCATTGCCTTTGGCTATAAAACTTTCTCTATTTTCAACCAGAGATTCAAGCTCGTTTGTGACTCTGCGTTCAAGGTATTCTTTTTTTGAAACACCTGCAGCAGCAACTACATGATCTCTGTCGCAGATTATTGCAGGATAGCCGGTGCTTTTGCACAGTACATCTGCATATTGCGTCGAGTGAGGGGAGAGCTCTCCGATGGGGGAATATTTTTTGAAAATTACCTCGCCGTCGTTGTCGGTGTAAATTTCCAGCGGGTCTCCCTCTCTTATTCTCATAGTACGTCTGATTTCCTTGGGAATAACTACTCTTCCGAGATCGTCAATGCGTCGAACAATTCCGGTTGCTTTCATATATATAAAATCTCCTTTGTTTTCAAATTTCGATGTTATTATCTGTAATATGAGGGGAATTATTCAGCGAATACTTGAAATGTGGGGTGCTATTATTTATGATTATTTCAAACATAGTAGAGTCTGGTTATTTCATTTAGTATTAAAGGATGCGGAATAAAATGACGCAGAAAGATTACATTGTTTTTTGAATAAATAAAATTCTGATCAAATTTTAGAAGAAATGTTAATTTTTGTGAATTTTAGTTTTGCATGTAAGACGAGGGATTTTCGAGTTGTGCAGAAAAATGCTATTAATTGAAT
>JAZUNN010000087.1:0-17231 GCA_045604155.1 Acutalibacteraceae bacterium | reverse complement strand
TAACGTTCGTTTCCAAACGGTATTCCCCACTGAAGGGCAGGTTACTCACGTGTTACTCACCCGTCCGCCACTAAGTTGAAAGTTCGCTTCCCGAAGGATTAAAACAAACAACCTCGTTCGACTTGCATGTGTTAGGCACGCCGCCAGCGTTCGTCCTGAGCCAGGATCAAACTCTCTAAAAAATTGTATTTACACAGCTTACGCTGTTTAAATCACTTTTCTAGAGCTTGATGCTCAAAACCGTCATTGCTGACGTAAAAGTTACTTTTTAAAAAATATTCGTGTTTCTACAGAGTACATATGCAACTTGCGTTGCATTAACTCATTAGAAATTACGGGTACTTCTTACTTCGTTGTTTAATTTTCAAGGAACATTCTTGCCGCCGCTCTGGAGAAATCTGTTCTCTTGCGACAGCTTCATTACTATATCACAGGGTATTTTAAAAGTCAAGCATTATTTTTTATTTTTTTCAAAAAAATATTCTTTGGGTTGTAATTACCATATTCTCTGTTATAATAGCCTCATGAAGTTAGTGAAATTGTCTTTCACTTGCTATATACATTATATATAAAGGAAAATATCTATGCCTATTATGATTCCAAACTCTCTCCCTGCGAGAAAGATTCTTGAAAGTGAAAATGTATTTGTAATGACCGAGGAGCGTGCAGGCTGTCAGGACATCCGTCCTCTTAAGATCGCTATCGTCAATCTCATGCCTACCAAAATAGAAACTGAAACTCAGCTTCTCCGTCTGCTTGGAAATTCTCCTCTCCAGATAGAGGTAGAGCTTATACAGACAGCTACCCATGCCAGCAAGAACACCTCCCAGACCCATCTTGCAACCTTCTATAAGACTCTTGACGATATAAGAGATCAGAAGTTTGACGGTATGATCATCACAGGTGCGCCTGTTGAGACTCTCCAGTTTGAAGAGGTGGACTACTGGGAAGAGCTGACTCAGATCATGGACTGGGCAAGAGACAATGTATATTCTACATTATATATATGCTGGGGTGCTCAGGCAGGTCTGTACTATCACTTCGGCATCAAGAAGCGTGCCCTTGACAAGAAGCTTTCCGGCGTATACCGTCATGACGTTCTCGATCCCCTGCACCCTCTTATGCGAGGCTTCGATGACCGCTTCTTCTCCCCCCATTCCCGTTATACCTATGTAAGAGATACCGACATTGATGCTGTGCCTGAGCTGGTCACCCTTGCCAAGAGCAAGCGTGCAGGTGTTGCGATAGTTGCTCACAAGAACGGCAGAATGTTCTTCTGCACAGGTCATCTTGAATATGACCGTATGACCCTTGCAAATGAATACTTCCGTGATGTGAATAAGGGCATCGAGCCGCAGATACCTTATAACTACTTCCCTGACGATGACCCCGAACAGACTCCCTTCCAGAACTGGCGCTCCTATGCCCACATGTTCTTTGCAAACTGGCTGAATTATTATGTATATCAGCAGACTCCCTATGATCTCAATGATCTTATAGGAAGAAAAGACGAGGAATAGAATAAAAATTATATATGTCTCTCCCCCAGTCAGCTTCGCTGACAGCTCCCTCGTCAGAGGGAGCCTTTTTATTTTCACTCTTGTAAATGTCATTTCTTTCTATTATAATTATCATAACCTGAAAATTGGGGTGATTTATTTTGAAAACAGACGAAAAACGTTTGCAGGTCGGACACATAGGAATCCGCACTGCATTTGAAATTCTGTTCACCATGTGTGCAGTTGTATTCTGCGTGGTGCTTATCATGAATTCCTTTGAAAGCGACTACAAGAAGTCTTCGGATGGCGAGCTGGAAAAAACTACCGCTCAGCTTTCGGAGTACATTTCTCCCGTAATAAAAAAGGACAGTCTTGTCCAGCCGGGTGATGAGCGTGGTGAATTTGCCGGAGAGAAATATTCCGAATTCCTCGATTCCTGCCTGACCACTGAGGATATTGTATATTCGGGCGGTATTTACACCCTCGAAAACGGTGTTCTTTATCTCAGTGCACAGAGCAGTGAGTTTGAGCCGCTGAAAGACAGCGACAGACTTTCAGAGCTTGCTCTTATGGTAACTGCAGGCACTTCCCTTACCGAAGCAGAGGGTGATGTCAGTGTTACATACACTCCTCTCTCCGATGAAAATGGCGAGGGGTATGGACTTCTCGTTATCGCCGCAGAGCGTCAGGGTACTATGGAATATGCAGGTGTTGTCCGCAACAGACTATCTCTCTTTGCAGTAATATGCTGTCTGTCCGTTATCGTTTATTTCACCGTTTCAGGCATTATCTCATCCATGAAAAAGCGTAAGACGGAGGTGGCAAAATGAAAAAGCTGAGCTGGTTCAAATGCCTTACCGTTCTCTTTATTTCCCTTGCCCTTATTACAGCCGGCTTTGTGCTCAACTCCTATGAGAACACTGTTGCCAGCGAAAAGACGGCAAAGGTGCTTGGCATTGTCACATATGTGCTTCTCGGCGCAGGTGCTGTTCTTCTTGTGTTTGATATTATCGTAATGCTCATTAAGGCATCACGTCTGAAGGTAACCGAGTTTGCACTCCACTTCATGCGCTATGTTGTTATTATTGTGGGCATTTCCGTAAGTGCGTTTATTATTCTTGAGCACGACTACGGTCTGCAGAAGGAAAACGCACGCAAGAATGAGCTTTCGCAGCTGACTATTGCTGCGAGCGCAGGTCTTTCTCAGGTTATCGGCGATGAGGTATCCTCCGCTGAAGACTATATCATTTCCGTAACCGATGCCGCAGCATCCATCCTTCCTGCTGACCAGCAGGAAAACGGCCGCTCGGCCGCTCTTTATCTCTACGTTGACCTTTCTGACATCTATTCCGAGGCAACGGGAGATTTCGGCACTGACCTCAGCGTAGGTCTTCCTGTTTTCGGCTGCGGTAATCCTCCCACAGGCGAGGAATCCATAAACCGTGCGATTTATACAATAGATAACGAAGTCCGTCAGCTCAATTATTCTGAGTTTGAGGAAAACGAATATCTTGTTTCCACCGTGCCCGTATACACCACCACGGGCAAATGCGTTGGTGCTCTCGAAATATGCGAAAATCTCAACGCAAAATCCGCAATCGACCTTGTCAATTTCCCCCTTATCATGACTGTTGGCAGTGCTGTTATACTGCTTATCATTCTCTATTATGCTCTCGCTCACCTTCTTGAAGTCATTCTCAGACCGAGAATGGGCGAAACCGCAAGCGGTCTTGGTGCAAATCCTGCATTCAGACTGGGCAATGAATCGGCACGTTCAATATCTCTGCTTATGAGTATGTGCTGCACTGTGCCGCTCTGTCCTATTTTCCTCGATTTTTCCGATGAGTCCGCAGCATTCTTTGCCCAAAAGCTTTCATTCATCCCTGAGGCTTTCATTCCCTATATGCCCCTTCTTATATATATGGTTACCTGCATCATAGGAAACCGCCTCGGCGCACTAATGAAAAACAGCCTCAATGTCTACACTGTTCTTCTCGGCAGTGTCCTTGCCATTGCAGGCGCTGTGCTGATGCTCGGCACCTCACCCATTATCGGTGTCGCACTCTGGGGCCTTGGCTACGGCGTTGCTTCCCGCATGGTTGACAAGTACCGTGTCTATGCCCGTTACAGCGAGCATCCCGACACTTCTGTAATTTATTCTCCCTATCTGGGTCTTGCCGCAGGCATTCTTCTGGGTTCATTCATGTATGTCAGAGGCGGTTCAAGATTCCTGCTTATCTGCTCCGCAGCTATTATCGGCGTCATCGCTGTTCTCGTCTGCGCACTTTTCAGAAATACAAGCTGCAAGCACATCTCCCGTGACGGCGACGAGGACTTCCTAAACGAGGTTTACACAAGAAACACTGTTTTCGGAAGATTCGGCATACTTGCAGTTATTTTCGCTGTTATCCTTTCCTTCGGATGGTTTGGGCTCAGCGTTTATCTCCACGGTCAGGGCGTTACAATCACCGCAATAACCGTAGGTTTTGCCTGCGTTATCCTTGGCGGCGGTGTTCTGGGCAATCTTTACCGCAAGGCTGAAACTCCCATGCTCCGCTTCATGTTCGGACTCTCCGGTCTTTTCCTCGCCGCATCCATTATTCCCTTTGCCATCTCTCCTTCTCCCTCCACCGCAACACTCTGTTATTTCCTGCTGGTGGTTGCTGAGATTCTGGGTCACGGCACTATCAACGCCTATCTCACTCAGGATAACCGCAAGGCAGGCGATGACGGTGTTTACGGCACTGAGGACGATGAAAAGACTTTCAACACAAAGGACCGCATCGGATACTGGGGTCAGGGCAACCTGCTTCTTGAAATTACAAGCATCGCTTCTGTTATCGGCGGCATTTACCTGCTGAAGCTTGAGCGCATGACCATTCCTCTCCTTATTGCCGCAGTGCTTACCGCTATTGCCGCAGTGCTCAATCTTATCCTTATTGTCACCGCAAAGCCCGCTCCTGCCGTAACAGCTCTGGCTATTCCCGAAAAGGAGGAAAAGCCGAAGAAGGATAAGGAAGAAAAGAAGGAAGAGCCTGCTGCTCCCGTTTTCATTGAAGAAAAAGAGGAGAAAAAGGAAGAAGAACCCGTATTTGACTTCGGCAGTACCTACGATGAGGATGAGCCTATTCTCGACCTGGGCTCTGAATCGGAAGAAAAGGAAGAAGATGACAACATCCCCGTGATCTTCCCCGACACAGAGGATGAAAAAGAGAAAAAGCCCTATACACCTCCCGTATCGGATGACTATGACGATACACCCTATCCGCCGCTTATAGGCGACAACGACAACAGCGACAATGTAATTGCGCTGTAAATCATTCTTCCGTTCGGATGATAGTTTATCTGTCAATATCAGCGCTTCTGACCAATAGACAATCTATTTATTCTGATTCAATTTGAAATTGATTCCTGATAGATACAATACCAATTTTATTACAAAAAGCCTCCCTTAAAGGGAGGCTTTTTGTCGTTACATTCCTTTTTCGTAAAGATTTTCAAGATCGGAAATGGGGATTTTTTCAAAACTGCAGCTGCCGATATCTGAAACGGTAACAACGGAAATGCTGTCACCGCTGCGCTTTTTGTCGTTTATGGATGCTGCCGCAAGCTGTGCTGCCGAGTAGGGTGATACGGTGGGAAGATTTGCTTTTCTGAGAACTTCGACTATGGAATCCGCAGTTTCATTGCTGCATTTCCCCAGTGCTGCGCAGGCTCTTGCCATAATTGCAAGACCGATGGCAACTGCATGACCGTGGGTTATTTCATAGCTGCTCAGAAGCTCTGCTGCGTGGGCCGCTGTATGTCCCAGATTGAGAAGTTTTCTCTCTCCCGTTTCCTTTTCGTCAGCTTCGACTATACGTCCCTTATATTTTACGCACCTGGTTATGAGGTCGGAAATTTCAAGGTCAGAGAAGCCTTCCCAGAACCCGCCGTCGAGGACGGCTGTCTTTATTGCCTCAGCCATTCCGTCAGCGAAAATTTCAGGTGTGAGAGTACCAAGACAATCGGTATCACAGAGCACCGCCTGAGGCTGGATGAAAACACCTGCAAGGTTCTTGCCTGCTCCGAGATCAACCGCCGTCTTGCCGCCGACGGAGGAATCCACTGCCGCAAGAAGAGTGGTCGGCATCTGGACATAGCGGATACCACGAAGATAAACACCTGCCGCAAAGCCTGCCATATCACCTGTTACACCGCCGCCCAGTGCTGCAATGCAGTCTGAGCGTGTCAGCTCGTTTTCTGCAAGGAATTCAAGAATATTGCTGAGAGTTGAGATATTCTTGGAGCTTTCACCTGCGGGGAAAACAAAGGAGCTTACTTTAAAGCCCGAGTTTTCAAGGCTTTTTACTGCTCTGTCAAGATACAGCGGTGCTACATTCGAATCGGTGATAACCGCAATGCGGCAGCTGCCGATTACACCCGAAAGTATGTCGCCGCAGCGGTCCACAAGCCCTTTTTCTATTATGACATCGTAGCCTTCGCCTACGTTTATTCTGACTTTACTCATGTTTATCAATCGTCCTTTGCGGGCGGTTAATAACCGCCCCTGCAATTAAATGTATTTATCAATTTCCGCCGGCGGATGCCTTTTTCTCCTTGCCGTCTTTAAGAAGGGCTCGGATTCTCTCTGCATCCTTTGCTTTCAGTGCGTCAAGGTAATCATTGAGATTACCTATAAGTATCTCCAGCTCCTCTGTAAGATAGTCGCTGTTATCCATAAAGAGCTCTGTCCACATATTTTCGTCAAGCCTTGCAACTCTCGTCATATCACGGAAGCTGCCTGCGGAAAATCCTCGTCTGCGCTGGGCTTCAGGGGATTTTATATATGCGCTGGAGGCGATATGTGCAAGCTGGGAGGTGTATGCAATTATCTTGTCGTGTTCATCGGGAGTGGAGAAGGTAATTGAGCCAAATCCCATATCAGTGAAGAAATGCTTCAGCCTTTCAAGGGTATGAGGATCGTTGCTCTCGTCCGGGGTGAGTATCATGGATGCCCCATCAAAAAGAGAGTCTGTTGAATTGACAAAACCGCCTCTTTCCTTGCCTGCCATAGGATGACCGCCCACAAATGCAAAGCCCTTTTCATGAGCTATGGGTGCAATACTTTCGCACACGGTGCGCTTTACGCCGCAGAGATCCACAAGTATTGCATGGGAGGCTATATTTTCCCCGTTTGCCTCCACCCATTTTATCGCCGCATTGGGTCGTACGCCCAGAAGAATTATATCACATTCCTTTACGGCTTCTTCGTCAAGGGTGCCGTCGATTGCACCGCAAAGACGTGCAAACATCATGGTTTCATTATCAAGATCTATACCGAACACCTCGTGGGATGTCTTTGACTTGATGGATTTTGCCATGGAGCCTCCGATAAGGCCCAGACCGACTATACCGATTTTCATAATGGTTACTTCCTTTTACTGATTCATAAAGCCGTGGATGGCTGTGCAGGTCTTTGAAAGGGTATCGAATGCCTCGGGAGTCAGGGACTGAGGTCCGTCGCAGAGTGCATGGGCAGGGTCATTGTGAACCTCTATGAGAAGTCCGTCAGCACCTGCTGCAACGGCTGCGGTTGCAAGAGATGGAATAAGGAAGCTCTTGCCTGTTGCATGGCTGGGGTCAACCACAACAGGGAGATGAGTCAGCTTTTTGAGCACGGGCACTGCACCGATATCGAGGGTGTTTCTTGTGTAGGTTTCGTAGGTGCGTATGCCTCGCTCACACATGATGACCTGCTCGTTGCCGCCTGCCATGATGTATTCTGCACTCATGAGCCACTCCTCGTATGTGGCGGAAAGGCCACGCTTGAGGAGTATGGGCTTATCCTGCTTTCCGAGGACCTTGAGCATATTGAAGTTCTGCATATTTCTTGCGCCGACCTGGATAATATCAATATCCTTGAAAAGAGGAAGCTGCTCTGCATCCATGATTTCGGTGACAATGGGAAGACCTGTTTCTTCTCTTGCAAGCTTTAAAAGCTCGATTCCGTCTGCACCCATTCCCTGAAATGCGTAGGGAGATGTGCGGGGCTTGAATGCGCCGCCTCTGAGTATGGTTGCACCGCTTGCCTTTACTGCCTTTGCAACAGCGATGATCTGATCTTCACTCTCGACAGAGCATGGGCCTGCCATATAGGTAAGAGTACCGCCGCCTATCTGGGCATCACGTACTTTGATAACTGTATCTTCGGGGTGGAATTTGCGGTTTGCACTCTTGTAAGGCTCCTGAACTCGTTTTACGTCCTCGACTATGTCAAGAGCACATATAAGATCCTGATCAAGTCCTGCGGTGTCACCTACAAGACCGAGTACCATCTGGGAATGACCGACACTGGGATGAACCTGAACACCTTTTTCTTCAAGCCATGTCACAAGGCTGTCGAGCTGTGTCTGATCGGGATTTTTCTTCAAGATAACTATCATAATCAATGCCTCCAAAAAAATAAATCCGCAGCCGGCTTGGCTACGGATAATCATGCTTTCGTCAAGAACGTATGATATCAAGCCAAACCCAAATAAGCCTTACCAAAAAAGCAGGTAAAGCTAAAGTAATAGAAGCCATATTCATTTTTAAGTACGGCATTCCTGACCATAATCATAAGTTCCTTTCCTTTTCTTGCATTTAGAATATCACTTTTGCTTCTTTGTTGTAAAGTGCAAAAATCCCCAAATCGAGTTTTTTTCAAACTACCCGATTTGGGGAAATTCAACAATTAAAAGCTTTAAAGTCTTAAAGCGACTTATTCTCCCTCTGAAACAGTGGTTGATTCTGTCACCGCAGAGGTTTCCGCAGAGGGTGCTGTGGAAGGCTCTGTGGTTGTAGTGGTGGATACAGTGGTTGTTGCGGTTGTAGCTTCAGTAGTGGTAGTGGTCGATGTGGTTGAGGATGTGGTTGACACGGTTGTGCTTGTTGTGCCTTCCGACGATACAGAAGTTTCCGTGGGCACTGTGGTAGTCTGCATATCCGAGGGGGATACTGCAGTGGTTGAGGTTGTGCCTCTGGTGGTCTTCTTTACGTGGAATTCTCCGCCTGTATAGGTGGACTCGCTGTCAAACACCGCTCCTTCATATAGGAATCCGTGTATTGCCTTTACGCTTTCCTCTCGGTTGTCCAGAAGCACGTATGAACCGTTGATTATCTTTCCTCTTGAATCAAAGGTGCCTTTCATGGGAATGGTTATCATTTCCATGGAATCAAGCTTACTCAGGTAGCCTGCAGCATCTGTTACAAAGGCGGTTATCTCGTCCTGGGACATATCTGTCTGTACACTCTTGCAGAATGCATTGACAAATTTGTTGAAACGGGACGGTGATGCCTCTTTCAGCCGCTCGGCACACTTTGTGATAACCTTCTGCTGGCGCTTTGTACGGTTGTAGTCACCGTCATCACGGCATCTGGCATAAATCAGTGCCATATCGCCGTTTATCCAGTTGTATCCCTCTTCAAGCACAGGCTTGTATCCGCCTGCAGAGGACCATACATTCATGAATTTTGCTTCCGATGCGGAGAGATTTATTCCAAATCCGCCCAGTGTGCTTACAAGCTTTGGCATGACGGTAAAGTTGACACGGACATAGTTGTCAATTTCAACGCCGAAATTCTCCTGCACCGTATTGATGAGAAGCTGTGCTCCGCCGTAGGCAAAGGCATGGGTCATTTTCTGGTCGGGGAATGAGCGTCCCTGATAATCGGGGATTTTGACATATATATCACGCATGAAGGACACAAGTCTTACTTCGTGTGTGGATTTGTTCACAGAGCAGATTATCATACAGTCGCTTCGTGAATTCTTCCATCCCTTTGTATCTGTACCTATAAGAAGGATATTTGTGATATTCTCATCCTTTACATAGGTTTCAACCGACTGTACTGCCTCTACATCCGTCAGCACCTCGGCATCGCTGCCGCTTGCCTGATTCTGCTCCTCGGCAAGGATTTCCTCGCTGAGAGTATCCGTTACCTCAAAGGAATCGGCGGCTGTAAACGTGATAAGGTCAAGCTTGCTGTAATAATATGAAACAGCAGCGCTGACAACAACAAGTATCAGTGCAGTAAGAGAAAGAAACACCTTTACTGCAATTCTTGCTCCTGATTTTTTTGTTTTTCTGTTATTCATATCATCAATTCAGGTTTCGGTCAGTTCACTCTGCGGTCAGCGGTCTGTCCATCAGCTCGCTGAGTGCCTCGGAGGGATGCTTTCCATTGAAAAGAATGTCGTATATGCTGCTGATTATGGGAAGCTCGAAATCAAAGTTTGCGCAGTAATCCTCGTAGATTACCTTGCAGCTGTAAACGCCTTCAACGGTCTTCTTGTTGTCACGCAGGAAACCCATTGCGCTGTCATCCTGACCGATGATGTAGCCTGCCTGATAGTTTCTTGAATGAGGCGAGAAGCAGGTTACAATAAGGTCACCGATACCTGCAAGTCCGCAGCAGGTTTCTGCCTTTCCGCCCTTTGCGATGCAGTAACGCATCATCTCTGCAAGACCTCTTGTAACAAGAGCCGCACGGCTGTTGTCACCGTAGCCGAGACCGGAGAGCATACCTGATGCAAGAGCGATTACATTCTTTATTGCAACGGCATACTCTGCACCTATTTCATCAGAGTTTACATACAGACGCATATAATGGTTTGAGAATATCTGCTGTGCCTTTTTTGCCATCTCTGTATCGGTTGATACAGAGCAGATGCAGGTAGCTCTTCTTAAGATTACCTCCTCTGCATGGCTCGGTCCGATTACGGATACAACAGGCATGATACCGCATTCGCCGAGAATGCTTCTGACTGTTTCGGTCATGCGCTTGTCGGTATTTATGTCAAAGCCCTTGCTTGCATTTACCACAATTGTACCCTCTTTTACATAGGGCTTTATGGTATTGAGTGCATCAGATACAAATTTTGTGGGTACGGTTATGAGAACAAGCTCGCAGCCTTCCATTGCCTCAGCGGCATCAGCCGTTGCCCTGAGATTCTGAGCAAGCTTTACGCCGTGAAAATATCTGCTGTTTGTGTGTCTTTCGTTTATTTCATTGATTTCATCCATGTCAACACCGTACATGGTGACATCGTGACCGTTATCTGAGAGGACCTGAGCCAGGGCTGTACCCCAGCTTCCTGTTCCGAGAACTGCTGCTTTCAATATAATATCCCCTTTCCGGATGCTTTCTCATATATTACCCTCCCTTTTTTCTTTTGTCAATAAAATACACCTTTCCTTAATTATATGTTCACGGGATATATGTTTTAAGAAAAACGGAACTATTGACAATATCTTCCCTTACGTGTAGAATTATAATACTAAATTATCGGAGGCGATATTATGTCAGTCGCTTTGCTTGCTGCAATTATTGAATTAGGTCTTCTGCTGGTTTACCCCTATATTTCCTATGCGTTTGTGGATTCGCAGCTTTCCTACAGTGTCCCTGAATATCTGATACTGTGCTTCTCCTCTGATCTTGATGCTCTTTCTGAGAGATTCTGTTCCATTCTGGGCTGCGATCAGTCAACCGCCGAAGCACTGATTTATCTGCCCCTTTTCGCTATCCTCGGCACATTCCTGTTTACCCTTATCTCCTTTTTCCTTGCTCTGGCAAAGAAGAACAAGGGTGCAGGTGTACTTCAGGTTATTGGCGGCAGTATCGGAATCATCCTTACTCTGGTACTTTCCTTCTCCCTCTGTGCAGGCGAAAACAGCTCCTGCCTCCCCGCAAAGATTATCGTCACCCCTGAATTCATGATTCTTACCGTGCTTATGACAGCATTCGGTATTTTAAGTGCAAAGAACCCCGATGCCGCTCTCGGCTCCAAGGCTGCTTATGCAGCTCCCGCAATGGGCGCTCCCGTTCAGAGAAGCATGTATACTCCTGCACCTGCTCCCGCAAGACAGCCTGTATACACCCCGGCAGCTCCTGCACCTGCTCCCGCTCCTTCTCCCATTGCAGCGGCTCCCACAATGGCAATGAATGCACCTGCAGCACCCGCTGCTCCTGCTGCATCTTCCACCTATACCTGCCCTGTCTGCGGCACATCACAGAAGTCCGACATGGCATTCTGCACATTCTGCGGAAACCCCAATCCCAACAAATAATCAGATTTTTCAACTGCCTTCCCGAAAGGAAGGCAGTTTTTGTTTCTCCGTTACAAGCTTGTCATATTACCAAAAAGACTTGTATACGCCAAATTATTATGTTAAAATAAGACATGATACCCATTAAAGGATTAAGTCCCTTTAAACGGGTACAGACTTAAAACAGACGAAATGACCATTTGCATAACGGGGTTCAGATTCAGTGTTTTCCCCATCTGAAAGGAAGGGTCATATATGATGGAAGTCAATGATTTATGTATAAATTGCTTTGCGAAAAAGGGCAGGACTGCCCAGTGTCAGCGCTGCGGATATGTTGACGGCACTCCCAGAGTAGCTCCCTATCTCGCTCCCGGCACTGTACTTGCAGAGCGTTTTGTGGTTGGCAGACGTGAAAAGACCACCGGCGAAGGTGTAACCTATCTTGGCTACGACGCAAAGAAAAACGACAAGGTAATGATTCGTGAGTATCTCCCCCTCACCCTCTGCTCAAGAGGCACTTCACGTGACGAGGTCACCGTAAACGAGGGCTGCGAGCTTACCTATGAGGATTACAAGCAGGACTTTTTCGATGTGGCAAAGGCTGTTACAAGACTTTCCGATATCGATATTTTCACTCCCATCCGTGCAATTTTCGAGTGCAACAACACTGCATATGCGGTTTATGAAAAGCCCGACGGAAGACCTCTCGGCGATATCGTCAAGAAGGCTCAGAGACTTACATGGGATGAGGCACGTCCTCTTTTCCTGCCCCTTATCGGTGCTATGAATTCCGCTCATGCCATCGGTCTTGTCCATTTCGGAATCAGCCCTGAAACCGTTTATTTCAGCAGGGACAAGAAGCTCCATGTAACAGGCTTTGCAATCCCCGATTCCAGAATGTCCGACACATCTCTCAAGTGTGAGACCTTTGACGGATACAGCGCAATCGAGCAGTATTCCAATCAGGGCAGACGAGGCAAGGCAACGGATGTCTATGCGATGTGTGCACTGCTTTTCTTCACCCTTACAGGAAAACGTCCTCCTGAAGCGGTTACAAGAGCATATGAGCCCAGACTCAATATGCCCGCAGAGCTTGCGGATGAGATTCCTACCCATGTTTTCGCCGCTCTTGCAGCAGGTCTGCAGGTCATGCCCGAAAACAGAATTCAGACTATGGAAGAGCTGCGTTCACAGCTCAGCAGCAAAGGCGGCGCAGCCGTTGCAGGAGCACGTGCCGCAGGCACTGCAGCAGCTGCTGCAGGCACTGTAATTCACGGTCGTCAGGGCGATGGTGCAAACCGTCCTTCAGGCCAGGGCACACGCTCCGGTGTATACAGCGGCACTCCCCGTCCTGCAGCATCAAATGCAGGTGTTTCTGCATCCAGAAGCATGGGCAGCCGTGATGCAGGCGGCGACAGACAGCCTTCTGCTCTGAAAGCCTTCGGCGACAAGGTTGGCGAAAAGCTTTCCGCTTTCACAAATCTCAAGCAGTGGCAGTATCTTCTCCTGTCCCTTGTAATTTCTCTCGTTGTTCTTGGAATAATAGCTCTGATTGTTATTTCTGTTTTCAAACCCTTCCTCCAGCGCAGCGATATTTCAAGAATCGAGCCGCCTGAGGAATATATTGCGGCGCCCTCCGAAACCGACACCACTCAGAAATATGAAGTTCCTGATTTTGTCGGCAAGAAGTGGACTTCCGTTGAGAAAAACAAGAACGAATACTATTATTTTGAAATATTCGCCCTTGCAGAAGAGGAAGCAAGCACTGAATATGACGAAGGCGAAATCATCAGACAGACCCCCGAGCCCGGTACTGAAGCTCCTGACGGCACCGTTATTCAGGTCGTTCTCAGCTCAGGTGCAAGCACTGTAAAAATCCCGAAAATCACGGGCAAAACTGTCTATGAAGCTCAGGAAATGCTCACCGACGCACAGCTCAGACTGGGTGACCAGACCGAGGAATACAGTGACGAATATCCCTTCGGTACCATTATCGGTATCGTAAACAACAAGGTCGGCGACAAGGTTGGAATCAATTCCTTCATCAACGTAAAGGTCAGCAAGGGTCCCGAGCCCACTGTACAGATTGTTGAGGATTAAAGCCTGACGCCCTCAGGAAATCAAAAAAGCCGAACACCCGATGTAAATAACTACCTCGGGTGTTCTTTGCAGTTAACTTATGCGAAAAAGGGAGAAATATGAAAATCCGCAGAAAATATAATCCCGTAAATCTTGATATGGAGCCTGTAAAGGTTCATCGGGGACGTACTGTCGTGCCTGAAGTTGCCAAACGGCGCAACATGAAAATTGTGCTCATAATTTTAGGTGCGGTATTTGTTCTTGTTGCCGGTGTTTTTATCACTGCACGTATTGTCAGTGACATAGGCAACAGCTCCAAAAACAAAAAGGAAACCTCCAAGGATGTGGAGGTCGGCGACTATGTCTATTCGGAAAAGGACAGCATCTGTGTCCTTATTGTAATGACAAATGATACGGCTGACACAGCAGAGCATCTTATTCTGATGCGAATTGATCCATCCCGATGGGATGAAGGAAACGGCTATGCCGTGTGCTTTATGTCCATTCCCCCTGAAATGATAATTGATGAAACCGGCGCAAGCCTTTCATATCACTATGCTCTTGGCGGTACGGCAGAATGTGCCCGTGTGCTGAAGGAAATAAGCGGCGCAAGGGAGATTTACTCCGCCACCATCAACTATAAGTCCGCACGCCAGCTTATTTCTGACGTAGGCGGCGTGAATGTCACAGTTGAACATGATATAAACTATATTTCACCGAAAGGTGACCGAAATTTCTCCACCGCTGCAGGCACACGTGACTTCAACGGCAGCGAGGGTGCACGTCTTATGTTCTGCACCGACTGGCCCGGAGGAATTGACGAGCAGCGTCTTATGATATGCCGCTGCTTTTCATCCATGGCAAACAAGCTGATAACCAGAAAAAACAGCAGTTATCTTGATTACTATTTCAAAAAGATAACCAACGCAGTTTCCACAAATGTAAGTGCCGGTGCATATCAGGAGATAAAAACCGGACTTTACAACTTCGCCCTTGACAACGACGGCGAGGATATAACTCAGATTTTCCTGTGCGGTTATGAAGAGCGTGAGGACGGACAGCTTTATCTCACCGATGACGGTGTTCTCTATCTCAAAGCGCTTTTCGGCGAACACAGCTGATAAAGGAAGGATAAAAATGGTAGATAAGGAAAGGGTTGCCGCTGCGGTAAAGGAGCTTCTTGCCGCAATAGGTGAAGACCCCGAAAGAGAAGGTCTTGTTGAGACCCCTGACAGAGTTGCAAGAATGTACGAGGAAATCTGCGGAGGTATCCACGAGGACCCCCGCAAGCACCTCAAGATATTCCACGAAACAAGCGAAAACGAGGAGATGGTCGTAGTTCGTGACATCCCTCTTTATTCCCTCTGTGAGCATCATATGCTTCCCTTTGTGGGAAAATGTCACATTGCATATATTCCCCGTGACGGCGTTATCATAGGTCTTTCAAAGTTTGCTCGAATCGTCAGCTGCTTTGCTCGCAGACTTCAGGTGCAGGAGCGTCTTACTGCAGAAATTGCTGATTTCCTCATGGATTCACTCAACCCCAGAGGCGTTGCAGTCATTATCGAGGCCGAGCATCTCTGCATGACCATGCGAGGCGCACGTGCAGCAGGCAGTCAGACCCAGACCAGCGCACTCCGAGGAATTATGAGAAGTGACGCAAGAACAAGAAGTGAAGCCATAGACCTGATTATGGGGGGACGTCGATGATCTGGCAGCTTGCTCACGACAGACATATTAAAATCGACCGTATTCTTGTTATGGGTGTGCTCAATGTCACACCCGATTCCTTCTCGGATGGCGGAAATTACTTCACCCCCGAGGAGGCTCTCAACCATGCACGTGAGATGGTTGAGCAGGGCGCAGATATAATAGATATCGGCGGTCAGAGCACCCGCCCGGGCTATACCCGTGTCACTCCTCAAGGTGAATGGTCACGTCTTAAGCCCATCATCAGCACCCTCTGTTCTGAGCTTAAGGTGCCTGTTTCCATCGACACATTCTATCCCGAGGTCGCCGCACGTGCCATAATGGCAGGTGCCTGCATAATAAATGACGTCAACGGTTTTGACGAGCTTCTCATGCGTCAGACCGCTGCACTTTCAAAGGCAGGCTGCATCATAACCCACCACACCGAGCCTCTCGGCGGCATTTCAACTCCTCTGCAGATAAAGGACTTTTTCATAAAGCGCATGGCAGAGCTGAAAACCGAAGGTGTTGAAGTTTCAAAAATGTGCTTTGATCCCGGTATAGGCTTCGGCAAATCCAACGAGCAGAATCTCGCAGCCATTGCGAATTTCGACCAGCTTTGCATTGCCGATTCCCCCATGCTCATTGCTGCTTCAAGGAAGCGTGTCCTCGGCACCGCAACAGGAGTTACAAGTCCCGAGGAGCGTGACCCTGCTACAGTTGCGGCTCACACCGCCGCCTGCATGAAGGGTGCAAATATAGTACGTGCTCATAATATTCCTGCCGCTGTTCAGGCCGCAAGAATTGCCGATGCACTTCTGAATAACAAAGGTAGATAATATGGAAAAGATTTATATAAAGGATCTGGAAATTTACGCATACCACGGCGTATTTCCCGAAGAAAAGGAAAAGGGTCAGCTTTTTGTGCTGGATATAACCCTTGAGCTTGACGCTTACAATGCCTGCATGAACGATTGTCTTGAGGACACCGTAAGCTATGCGGATGTATGCGAAACTGTCGAAAAAACCATGCGTTCAAAAAAGTGTGATCTTATCGAGCACGCCGCTCAGCTTGTATGCGACAGTATTCTCCGAAATTATCCGTCCGTCAAAGCGGTTACGGTGCTTCTCAAAAAGCCCGAGGCTCCCGTAAAGCAGAAAATCGGCTATGCGGCTGTGGAGCTCAGGAGGGAAAGATGAAGGCGATAGTATCACTGGGTGCAAATCTCGGCGACAGAAAAGCCACTCTGAATGCTGCGCTCGCCGCTCTTGACGGGCTCTGCAGAACAAAGCTTGTTGCCGCTTCTTCCTTCTATGCAACTGACCCTGTTGAAGTAAAGGATGTTCAGCCTGAATATATCAACTGTGCCGCTGTCCTTGAAACCGAGCTTTCTCCACGGGCACTTCTCGGTGCCTGCCTCGGTATCGAATCTGCCCACGGCAGAGTCAGACTTGGCGAGAAAACCGCTCGGACGCTGGATATCGATCTGCTTCTCTGCGAAGGTTTTTCTTCCGCTGACAGCGAGCTTACCGTACCCCATCCCAGAATGATGGAGCGGGCATTTGTCCTCATTCCCATGTCGGAGCTTTTCCCCGAAGGAAATGCTCTGGGACTTGATTTCTCGGAAGCTCTCGAAAGGCTTTCAGACCAGAGAGTTGTGAAGCTCTGAGGAGTTATTGTGGTGTAATCAGGGTATTTTTAGGGCAGATTTTATGTCGGTTTTGTAATATCATGTTTGTATATTACTGATTGTACAATAAATATCCCCCGGTAAAACCGGGGGTTTTTCACATGCGGGCGAAGCCCTCTATTCCTCGCGGAACGCGTTAACGCGTAATTACGGTCTGCCAGCCGCGTAAGTTTACTTGCGTTTCTTAAATGTATCTACTCCAG
>JAZUNN010000086.1:0-5555 GCA_045604155.1 Acutalibacteraceae bacterium | reverse complement strand
CAGGACCGGGACGACCGATGGGGCTCATGCCCTCACCACCGCCGTGCGGGTGGTCACAGGGGTTCATGACAGAACCGCGGACTGTGGGTCTCCAACCCATGAGGCGCTTACGACCGGCCTTACCGATCTTGACGTTCTCGTGGTCGATGTTACTTACCTGACCGATGGTAGCCATACAAGCTGCCGGAACATTGCGAAGCTCACCGGAGGGGAGTCTGAGAAGTGCCAGACCGTTCTCCTTAGCCATGAGCTGTGCCTGAACGCCTGCTGCCTTTGCGAGCTGTGCACCCTTGCCGGGATAGAGCTCGATGTTATGAATGAAGGTACCTACGGGGATAGCAGACAGAGGAAGTGCATTGCCGGGCTTGATGTCAGCATTTGCACCGGATACTACTGTATCGCCAACCTTGAGGCCTTCGGGAGCAGTGATGTAAGTGCGTACGCCATCCTCATACTCGATGAGGCTGATGAATGCGGAACGGTTAGGATCGTACTCGATTGTGAGAACCTTAGCGGGCATATCTGCCTTCTGTCTCTTGAAATCGATGATTCTGTACTTTCTGCGAAGACCCCCGCCTCTGTGACGAACGGTGATACGGCCATAGCTGTTACGGCCGGACTTCTTCTTCAGGTTTTCGAGCAGGCTCTTCTCAGGAGCAACCTTGCTCAGAACCGAGTAATCAGTGACTGACATATTGCGTCGGCCATTGGTTGTCGGCTTATAAAACTTGATAGCCAATTTAGCTCACTCCTTATGTGATTTCGGCTTAGCGGAAGCTGGCTACTTCCATACGTCGCCGGCTGCGAGTTGCGCAGTCTATTAAAGCATGCCTTCGAAGAATTCGATAGGCTTGGAATCCTCTGTAACAGTGATGATAGCCTTCTTCCAGGACTTGGTGTAACCACCGTTGTTTCTGCCCTGGCGACGGAACTTACCACGCATGCTTACAGTGTTTACCTTCTTAGCGACGGTGCCGGGGAAGCAAGCGTTGAAAGCCTTAGCGATCTCGATCTTGTTAACATCAGCAACCTCGAAGGTGTACTTGCCCATGTGAACGCCTTCCATAGAACGCTCAGTGATGATGGGGCGAATGATTATATCTCTGGGATTCATTATGCATATACCTCCTCGATCTGAGCTACAGCGTCCTTGATGACGATGAGCTTGTTTGCGTTGAGGATGTCATAAACATTGATAGTGTTGACGAGTGCAGTCTTAACACCGGGGATGTTTCTTGCACTGCGAACGATCTTCTGGCAGTTCTCGGGGATAACGATGAGTGCCTTGCGATCTGCGCCTACTGCTGCGAGCATGTTAGCCACGGTCTTGGTGGAGAACTCGTCGAGCTTGAGGGAGTCAACAACGATCATATCGTTTTCTGCAACCTTTGCGGAAAGTACAGACTTGAGTGCAAGTCTGCGGAGCTTCTTATTGAGAACGAAGCGATAGCTTCTGGGCTTGGGGCCGAGAGCGATTCCGCCGTGTCTCCACTGGGGAGATCTGGTGGAACCCTGTCTTGCACGACCTGTGCCCTTCTGTCTCCAGGGCTTCTTGCCGCCTCCGCGAACTTCGCCGCGAGTGAGGGTGGACTGTGTGCCCTGACGCTGATTTGCAAGGTAGTTAACAACTACTGCATGTACTGCGCTCATGTTGGGCTCGATACCGAAAACGGATTCGGAAAGGTCGATATTGCCGACCTGCTTGCCCTTAGTATCTACTACGGAAATTGTAGGCATTATGTTTCCTCCTCCCTTAAGCCTTTACGCTGTCGCTGATCATTACCAGTGCGCCCTTAGCGCCGGGGATTGCACCCTTGATGGCAATGAGGTTGTTTTCGATGTCAACCTTAACGATGGTAAGGTTCTGAACGGTTACACGCTCGCAACCGAGGTGACCGGACATCTTCTTGCCTTTGAAAACTCTGGACGGATCGGAGCAAGCGCCGATGGAACCGCCGTGTCTTGCAACAGGACCTGTACCGTGGGACTCACGAAGGCGGCCGAAGTTCCAGCGCTTGATAACGCCAGCCCAGCCCTTACCCTTGCTGGTACCTACTACATCGATCTTGTCGCCCTCTGCGAAGACGTCAGCCTTGATGATGGAGCCGACTTCTGCAGACTCTGCATTATCGAGTCTGAACTCGCGGAGATACTTCTTGGGAGCAACATCAGCCTTCTTGAAGTGACCCTGGAGAGGCAGGGTTACGTTGGTGGGAAGGCTCTTGCGCTTTTCGCTGCGGACACCCTCATTGTACTTGAGTTTGATGTCGCCGTAGCCGTACTGGACTGCAGAATAACCATCGTTAGCAACGGTCTTTACCTGAGTAACTACGCAAGGACCTGCCTCAACAACTGTTACTGCAATCGCATTGCCCTGCTCGTCAAAGACCTGAGTCATGCCGAGCTTTGTGCCGAGAATCGCTTTTTGCATTGTTTCTTTTCCTCCTGTTAGGTTATTGGTTGCTTTCGCAACGTGACCTCGACCGCAGGTTGATCAGTATCGAATCAGGCTTAGAGCTTGATCTCGATCATGATGCCAGCGGGGAGCTCTAATCCGGTAAGAGCCTCGACAGTTTTTGCCGAAGGTCTCAGGATGTCGATAAGACGCTTGTGGGTTCTGTACTCGAACTGCTCTCTGCTGTCCTTATACTTGTGAACCGCTCTCAGAATGGTAACGATTTCCTTCTCAGTGGGAAGGGGGACAGGACCCGATACAGAAGCGCCGGTGCGCTTTGCGGTCTCAACGATCTTAGCAGATGCCTGATCGACGAGAGATGAGTCGTAACCCTTGATACGAATTCTGATTCTTTCCTTGACTGCCACAATAATCCCTCCTAATTAAAAATTTTGGTGGGCACTGACCGCCTGCGCTTGCACACCCAGCCGAGTGTTTCGCGTATGGACATCAAAAAACCGAAATCTGCGTACAAGCCGCAAGGATTCCGGGACTTTATGCCCTTGCTCCGCCCGGTTTTCTGGGGGAACAGGCAAGCCGATAGTGTTCTTATGGCATAGCAACCCTGATATGCTTGAAACACCTTTCGCCCGGTTTGAAATCGGACATACTCCGCGTAAAAACCAGCCCGTAGGCTGCAACCTCACGCATCATCGCATATGTCTTTGTGCAGTCGTGCTTGATTATTATAACAGAAATCTCTGTATTTGCAAGCTTTTTGCGGGTTTTCGGAGAAAAAATATTCGTAGAACATAGAAGAATTATTGTTGATATTTTTGTGTAATTTAACGAATAATTTTATATCATTTTGTTTGTATCCTATTTTGTGTTTTTCTCCATCGGACTATACTATATATAATAAGTATAGGAAGCCGCGCACTTATGATACACCCGGATGCGTGTGGTAACCACTTACATGCCTCTTATATATGTGTGACTGAATTATCTATTGCAATTATAAACCATATTATTAATATGGTACTGACAAAGAATAATACTGTACTTAAGATCAATGAGCAAGCTTCATCTCGTCTGTCATCTGATCCTTTTGGAGAATGAAAAAGATCTATAAGATGTACAAGCATGGATACCAAAAGCATAATCGGAATCCAGAAAACTAGTATCCCCAAGAACCATTCCATCCGCTTCACCTCTGTTATACATAAACCATTACATGGTGTATTAAATACAACTTGTACTTTATTCTTTTCTCAACCTTTTTACAAGTGATTCATCCGGTTTTACAAATACCGTTGTCTGGTGGGTATATATAACAAATCCCGGTTTTGAGCCATTTGGCTTTGAAACATGGCGTATTTTTGTAAAATCAACCGCAACCTGGCCTGACTGCTTCGCCTTACTGTGAGTAGCTGCAAGTATTGCCGCCTGCTCGATTGTTTTTTCAGGCACCTCTTTTCCCTCTGCTTTTATAATGGTATGGGATCCGGGGATTTTGAGGGTGTGCAGCCATATATCCTCTTTCATGGATTGCTTCATGGTAAGGTCATCATTTTGCTTGTTGTTTCTTCCCACCAGAATTGTAAATCCATCGTCGGATATAAACTCATGAGGTGCAAGTGCTTTTATCTTCTGCCTTCTGACTCCTGAAGAACGAAGATAGCCCTGCTCTTCAAGTTCGGCACGAATCTCAGCCAGCTCACGTTCTGAACGTGCACGTGAAAGTGCATCAAGCACGGATTCAAGATAGTCCATCTCTGCAAGTCCGAGCTCCATCTGCTTTTCAAGGTGTTCCTGTGCGCTCTGGGCACGGCGGTAGGCTTTGTAATACTTCTGTGCATTCTGGGCAGGAGTCAGCATCTCGTCAAGCTTTACTTCTACCTCAGGGCAGTTTTCATCGTAGTAATTGATAAGCCTTGCAGATGAATCGCCTTTTTTGATCATGTGCATATTAGAAGTAATAATGTCACCGTAAAGACGAAGCTCTTCCCTCTTCTGTGAGTTTTTAAGCTCTGTGGTCTGGGCAATATATTTGCGGTTTGCTCTGTCAAAGGCATTTGAAACTGTTTTAATAAGCTCTGCTGATTTTACTCTCATGCGCTCCAACAGGTCACGCTCGGAATAGTAGCTGTCAAGAAGCTTTGAAAAGCTTTCGACGGTTTCCGCCTGCAGTGAATCGCCGTACTGTGTTATCGGCATATAAGAAAAATCCTGAGGCTTTATACCATTATACAGCACAGTGGGTATTCCACTGCCATCAAGTGACTTTGCAAGTTTTTCGAGGCTTGCCTTCAGCCGTTCTACGGATAACTCCGACATATCACCGACGATAACATCTGCATTGCAGGCGCAGTGGGCTATTTCACGGGAAATAAGAGGAGATATGCCCTGAACACTGTCGAGGACAGCCTTTGAAAGAGGCAGTGTCTTTCGGGACAGTATCTCTCTGCAACAGGCCTCTACTCCGTCCTCTGTCAGGCTCTTTTTATCCTGGGGCGGTACTTCCTGATAGAACAAACCCGGGAGAACAAGTCGCTGGGAGCTCATCTCATAGTCAACACGTTTTATTGAATCGATAACTCTTCCCGTTTCGTCAATAAAAACAATATTAGAATATCTGCCCATTATTTCCATTGCAATGGTCAGGGTAATCTCATCACCCAACTCACTGTGGGCCCAGAAATCTATAAGCAGCACTCTTTCAAAGGAGCTCTGTCTGATATCTGATATCCTCGCACCGCCCAGGCGTTTGCGAAGAAGCATACAGAACATCGGCGGTGCTGCGGGATTCTCCCTGTCTGTATCCGTAAATCCGAATCTTGACATTCCCGAAGCGGCAGATAAAAGCAGCTTCTTATTCTGTGTGCCGCACTTGAGAGCAAGCACGACTATGTCCTTTTCCGGCTGATATATCTTGTCTATCCTTGCGCCTGTGGCAATGTCGGATATCTCTTTTGTTACTGCTTTTGTAAAGCCTGCGTCAAATGGCATTGTAGTCCCTCCGGGAATGGAATTGATCGACAATCAACAATTGAAAATTGACTATCGGGGTTGATCTTTTCGAAATCTTGGTTTTCAATAAGGGGCTTGCCCCGTCATTATATTGTGAAATACGGACTTCCCACGTCGTAGGTTTCGAATG
>JAZUNN010000085.1:0-33491 GCA_045604155.1 Acutalibacteraceae bacterium | reverse complement strand
ATCAGAAAACAGCTTAGAAGAGTTGTTTTCTTAAACGGCATGCTTGTTTCCAAGGCCGCCGACCCCGAGGCAGACAGCGTTTATACAAACTACTATGATTTCAAGGAGCCTCTTTCCAAAATCGCAGGTCACAGAGTGCTTGCAATCAACAGAGGCGAAAAAGAGGGCATACTGAAGGCAAAGATAGAATTTGACCGCGAGAAGGGAATGCACGTCATTCTCTCCCACACCGTCAAAAACTCCACCCCCTGCGCTGACAGCGTAGTCGATGCGGCAAACGATGCTTTCGACCGCCTTATCTTCCCTTCCATCGAAAACGAGCTGAGAAGCAGTGCCTTTGAGACTGCAAGTGAAGCTGCAATCGGACTTTTCTCCGTAAACCTTCGCCAGCTTCTGCTCCAGCCCCCTGTAAAGGGCAAGGTAGCCCTCGGCCTCGACCCCGGCTACAGGACAGGCTGTAAGGTTGCAGTCGTTGACGCAACAGGCAGAGTGCTTGACACAGGCGTTATCTACTGCGCACCCCCTTACAAGAAGATTGACGAAGCCAAGGCAAAGATAACCGCTCTTTGCAGAAAGCACGGCGTTCAGATAATCTCCATCGGCAACGGCACAGCAAGCAAGGAGACGGAAATGTTCGTAGCTGAGCTTATCGGCGAGCTTAAAATGGGCATTTCCTATATGGTGGTCTCCGAGGCAGGTGCTTCCGTTTATTCCGCAAGCAAGCTTGCGGCAGAGGAATTCCCCGAATATGACGTATCTCTCAGAAGTGCTGTTTCAATAGCCCGAAGACTTCAGGATCCCCTTGCAGAGCTTGTAAAGATCGACCCGAAAGCAATCGGTGTCGGTCAGTATCAGCACGATATGCCCCAGAAGAGACTTGGCGAGGCTCTCGACGGCGTTGTTGAGGACTGCGTTAACAGCGTAGGTGTTGACCTCAATACCGCTTCTCCCTCTCTGCTGACCCGAGTTGCAGGCATCAACGCAACCATTTCAAAGAACATTGTTGCTTACCGTGAAGAAAACGGTGCATTCAAATCGAGAGCTGAGCTTAAGAAGGTAAGCAAATTAGGTCCCAAGGCATTCGAGCAGTGCGCAGGCTTCTGCCGTGTTGCAGAAAGCAAGAATGTCCTTGACAACACAGGCGTTCACCCCGAAAGCTATGACGCTGCAAAATCACTTCTCACCCTCTGCGGCTACACCCTTGAGGATGTGAAAAACGGCGGTATCGGTGAGCTGTCCGCTCGTGTCGCTCAGCTTGGTTCTGCCTCCGTTGCAGAAAAAATCGGCATCGGCGAGCCTACACTTGCCGATATTATCCGTGAGCTGCTTGCTCCCGGACGTGATATGCGTGACGAGCTCCCCCCTCCCATGCTGCGCACCGACGTTCTTTCCATCGAAGACTTAACTCCCGGTATGGAGCTTCAGGGCACTGTCCGAAATGTCATCGACTTCGGCGCATTTGTTGATATCGGTGTTCATCAGGACGGACTTGTCCACGTTTCACAGATAAGCAATTCCTTTATAAAGCACCCCGGCGAAAAGCTGAAGGTCGGCGAGGTCGTAACCGTATGGGTGCTTTCCGTTGACGTCAAGAAACAGCGTATTTCCCTTACCATGAAGGGTAAACCTAAGGCGGAATGATATAAATGAAAAAACATTTGCTCAAACTGATTCCTGCACTGCTTGTGGCTGTACTGGTGCTTCTCACCGCAGCCTGCGGAAAATCCTCTTACGATGCCGAAAAGCAGGCTCTCCACGATGAGCTGTACGGCAATCTGGACATCCCCACCGCAAGCTCGGCAAACATCTCACTTTTCAATACAGTGCAGGCCAACTTTGCTCTTGCCTATTCACGAAACGATTCTCTCAACCCCTACCGTGCAACTTCCTCCCTCAATGCGGCGGTATCTGCTCTCATTTTTGACAAGCTAATGGTCCTTGATGAGGAATATGAAGTTCAGCCCGTTGTTGCAAGAAGCATCTCTCAGGAAGGTCGTGATATTACCGTCGTCGTACGTGACGGTCTGGTATTTTCCGACGGCACTCCCCTTACCGCAAGGGATGTTGAGTATTCCTTCTATGTGGCAAAGCGTTCAAAATCCAAATATGCCGCTCAGCTTGAAAACTTCAAGAGCGTTGTCGTAAACGGCAACACACTGCATTTTACCATCGGTGAATATGACCCCTTTGCATATATGCTCCTTGATATTCCAATCATAAAGATTGAAAGTGATGCAGGCGGTGCAATGCCCATCGGCAGCGGCAAGTATGTATATATCTCCGATGAGGACCTGGGTATTTTCCTTGAGCGCAACAACCGCTGGTACAATCCCGACTCCACCTCTATCGAGAGAATCTCACTCAACGCAATGCCTACTGTCGAAAGTATCGTACACAGTATCGAGATAGGTACCATTTCCTATTTTATCACCGACCTGCGTGACGGATACCCCAGCAGAATAAATGCAAACTATTCCACCTATGATGTAAATAACCTTATATATATGGGTGTAAACACCAACGATACAAGGCTTTACAACATAGATATACGCACCGCTCTCAGCTATGCTTTAAACCGTGAGGAGATTGCCACCAAGGCCTTCGGCGGCAGAGCCATCGCCGCAACAGGTCCCATAACATCCTCCTTCACCGCTGCTGCGGCTCTTGAGTCCGGTCTGACAGTGGACGACCCCTCCAGCGCCAAATTCCTCCTTTCCAATGCAGGCTACGTAAATACCGACGAAAACGGTTATATGTATGACAGTCTCGGAAACTATCTGTCCTTCTCCATTCTCGTTTCAGGCGACAATGCACAGCATCTTGCAGCCGCAAACACCGCTGCAAAGCAGCTTTCCGCCGTGGGAATCGGAACAACCATAAACGAAGTGTCATCTTCAGACCTTGCCACAAATATTGCTGCAGGCAATTATCAGCTTTATGTGGGAGAGTATGCACTTCTCAACAACATGGACTTTTCTCCCCTCTTCACTTCAAACAGCGGTCTTTATACCGGCTTTGAATTTGACACCCTCAACACCGCCCACAGTGCATGGAAATCCGGAAAGGGAAATCTGGCTGACTACCTCAACGCATTTGATGCAAATATGCCCTTTATCCCCATCTGCCACCGTCAGGGCATGGTGTGCTTCAGCCGCTCGGTCAATGCGGAAATGCATATTTCTGAGTCCGACCCATTCTATGGTATGGGCAACTGGACGGTCACGGCGGTTACAGTAAGTGAAGATGGTGAAACAGTATCCGGATAGGGTAAATAAGCACGTTCTATTGTGCAATTTTCACATAATACTTTTAATATCACCATCATTTCCTTGAAGTAGGTGCATTGTAAAAGACCTTCGGTCTGTGTTATAATATGTGCAATCTTCGGATTTATCTGAGTGATGTTCATCTAATATTCCATATCGGATTATTCGCTTTTTGTTATTTAAAAAGTTATTTTCTTTTTTAGGAGTGTTGTATTGTGATCAAAGGAAGTGTCCTGAGAGACGCCATTATTTCCGGCGCTAACGCTATCGAAAACAACAGACAGCGTGTTGACGAGCTCAACGTCTTCCCCGTACCCGACGGAGATACCGGTACAAATATGTCCCTTACCATGGGTGCTGCTCGCAAGGAAATGATGACCCTCGGCGATGATGTTGATGTCACAACCGTTGCTGACAGAGCTGCCTCTGCTATTCTCCGTGGTGCCCGAGGCAACTCCGGCGTTATCACCTCCCTTCTCTTCAGGGGCTTTTCAAAGGGTCTCAAGGGTCTTACCGAAGCAGACGGCTCTGACCTTGCTTCCGCTCTCACCCTTGGTGTAGAAGCTGCTTACAAGGCCGTCATGAAGCCCACCGAAGGCACCATCCTCACCGTTTCACGTGTTGCTTCCGAGCGTGCACGTGCTGCTGTCCTCGCTCGCAATAAGCCCAACTATGTATGGGATGAGGTCTGCATCGCAGCAGAAGAAGCTCTTGAAACCACCCCCGAACTCCTTCCCGTCCTCAAGCGTGCAGGCGTTGTTGACGCAGGCGGCAAGGGTATCTGCATCATTTTCAGAGGTATGCAGTCTGTTTTCCGTGACGGCGTTATCGTCGAGGCTGAGGCAGGCACTCCCTCTGAGGCAAGTGTTGATAATTTCTCCAACGTTATCTCCCAGTTTGATGAGGAGATCAACTTCACCTACTGCACCGAGTTCATCGTTGAGAAGGAAAACGATAAGGATCCTCTCGAGCTCCGTGCATATCTCGAAACCATCGGCGACTGCGTAGTTGTTGTTGACGATGATGAGATCGTTAAGGTTCACGTTCATACCGAGGCTCCCGGCGATGCTATCACCCACGGTCTTGAGTACGGCGCACTCGTTTCCTCCAAGATCGAGAATATGCGTGCTCAGAACAAGGCTAAGGGCGGTGCTTCCACCCAGAAGAAGTTTGAAAAGGTTGATCCTGTTGAAGGTGAAATCGGCTTCGTTGCAGTTGCAGCAGGCGACGGACTCAAGTCCCTCTTCAATGATCTCGGCTGCGAGAACGTTGTTTCCGGCGGTCAGACCATGAACCCCTCTACCGATGACATCCTTGCAGCTGTTCAGGCTACTCCCGCTGCAACAGTTTTCGTTCTTCCCAACAACAAGAACATCATCATGGCTGCTGAGCAGGCTGTGCCTCTTGCAGATCGCCGTATCGTTGTTCTTCCCACAAGAACCATTCCCCAGGGTCTTGCCGCTATGCTGGCTTACGATCCCGAGAACGATGCAGACACCAACAGCGTCGATATGTTCGAGGCTGCAAAGAAGGTCGGCTGCGGTCAGGTAACCTTCGCTGCACGTGACAGCGAGTTCGACGGTCACAAGATCAAGGAAGGCGAAATCCTCGGTCTTGTAAATGGCAAGCTTTCTCTCACCGAGAAGGATCCCACCAAGGCTCTTGTCAAGATCGTTAAGCAGATGGTAACCAAGGACACCTCTTTCCTCACCCTTATCTACGGTGAAGGCATTACCGATGATCAGGCTGAAGAAGCTCGTATGCTCATCGAGGCAAAGGCAAAGAAGATCAGCCGCAGCTTTGAGGAAGTTACCCTCATCAACGGCGGTCAGCCTGTTTACCACTACATTCTCTCTGTAGAATAATAAGAAATAATATGAACTTTGATTTTCGGTTACATAGGCTTCTATGTAACCGAAAATTTGTATAACGGCTTTTTTCAAAGGAGGTTAAGATATGCTGCTCGACAATATGGATATAAGAAATATAAAGGGCGTTGGCGAAAAACGTGCCGGGCAGCTTGCAAAGCTGCTGGGCTCTGCAACCGTCGGGGCTCTTCTGCGCTATTATCCCCGTACCTATGAGGACTGGTCGCAGTCAGGGACTCTCGAAAACGCAAATCCCTTTGAGATTCCCACTATCCGTGCTGTTGTGACTTCGGAGATTTCAACCCGGTTTGTGCGAAAGGGCATGACCATCTATTCTGCCACCGCCTGCGACGAAAACGGTGTGCATTTCCGCATTACCTTCTTCAATAATCAGTATATAAAATCCCTTCTTTACAAAGGGAAAACCTATCTTTTCAGAGGTCGTATAAATTTTTCCTTCAGATACCCCGAAATGACCTCGCCAAAATTCAGGGCTGCAGATGCAGCCGACACTCTTGACCCCATTTACAGACAGAGTGCCGACCTGACTTCACGTTTTATTTCGCAGACTGTACATAATGCTCTGAAGCTTGTAAATGAAGAAAGCTTCCCCGACCCCATTCCCCGAAGTCTTCTCAGTGAGCATAATCTCTGCTCCCTTCACGACGCTGTCCGTGGGATTCACCGACCAAAGGATACGGAGCATCTGAAATTATGCCGTGACAGGCTGGTTTACGAGGAGCTTCTGATTTTACAGCTTGCTCTTTTCCGGCTGAAAGGCAAAAACAGAAAACAGACAGCACTGCACCTTGAAAAGGACTTTTCAGATGAATTTTTCTCACTCCTGCCCTTTGCTCCCACCAATGCCCAGCGCCGTGCCGTAAAGGATGCGGTCAGGGACATGACGGAAGGCGAATATCCCATGAGCAGACTGCTTCAGGGCGATGTAGGCTCGGGCAAGACCGCTGTTGCGGCGGCACTGTGCTACTGCACCGCAAAAAACGGAATGCAGAGTGCGCTTATGGCACCTACGGAAATACTTGCCGAGCAGCATTATCATTCTCTTGCAGAGCTTCTTGAGCCTGCTGGAATCAGAGTGCGTCTGCTGACGGGCTCACTTAAAATGTCTGAAAAGCGCAGGATATACGACGAGCTTGCAACGGGTCTGTGTGACCTTGTCATAGGCACTCATGCGCTGATTTCGGATAAGGTGGAGTTTAAAAATCTTGCTCTGGTAATAACCGACGAGCAGCACCGTTTCGGAGTCAGGCAGCGTGCGGCACTGAGTGAAAAGGGCAATAATCCCCATATGTTTGTCATGAGCGCAACGCCTATTCCCCGCACCCTTGCCCTGATTGTCTACGGTGATCTTGATGTGTCTGTTCTCAACGAGCTGCCTGCAGGCAGGCAGAAGGTTGACACCTATCACATTGACAGCGGAAAACGTGAGCGAGCCTATAATTTTGTAAAGAAGCATCTCGACGAAGGCAGGCAGGCTTATATCGTCTGCCCGCTGGTTGAGGAAAGCGAAGATGAGTCAAACGAGCTTGCTTCTGCTGTCGCCTATGCCGACCGGCTTCAGAAGGGTGCTTTCAGAGGCTATACTGTGGGACTTCTTCACGGCAAGCTGTCAGGCGCTGAAAAGGACGAGGTAATGCGTGACTTTGCCTCGGGAAAAATTCAGCTTCTTGTTGCAACAACTGTTGTTGAAGTAGGTGTGAATGTACCCAACGCAGTGCTTATGGTAATAGAAAACGCCGAGCGATTCGGTCTTTCCCAGCTGCACCAGCTGAGAGGACGAGTTGGCAGAGGACAGTACAAGTCCCACTGTATTCTTATAAGCGACTTTACAAACGAGGAAGCCGTGGCGAGATTCAACATAATGAAAAGCACCAACGACGGCTTTGTCATTGCTTCTGAGGACCTTAAACAGCGTGGTCCAGGCGAGTTTTTCGGTCAGCGTCAGAGCGGTCTTTCAGGTGACGCAAAGCTTGCAGACCTTGCCATGGACACCAGAATGTTTGCTGTCGCCCAGGCGGATGCGCTGAAAATCACCGAAGCAGACCCTCTGCTTGAAAAACCTGAGCATTCTGCGCTTAAAGCGAGAGTCGAAGCTATGATAGGCGAAAGCATAACGTATTAAGAGGTGAGATAACCATGGGTGATGCAATTTATTCAAGACGAAGCATTAGAAAATACTCCGATAAGGCTGTGCCGAAAGAGCTCATTGAGCAGATTATTGATGCTGCCCGCATGGCTCCCTCTGCCAAAAACAGACAGCCCTGGAAATATATTGTTCTGACCGATAAAAGCAGAGCGGAGTTTCTTGATGCTATGAGAAAGGGCATTGAGAGAGAGGAAACTGACTCACCCCGTCTGCCCAACTCCAAAAATGGACTTGCCGATGCAAAATTCACCCTTAAAGTCATGGAGCAGGCACCCGTAATTATTGCTGTCCTCAATACAAATGCCATGTCATATTCCGAGAGCGATGCCGACAGCCGTGTTGTGGAAATCTGCGATATTCTCTCTATTGGTGCATCTATAGAAAATATGCTGCTGAAAGCAGATGAGCTTGGGCTTGGTACTCTCTGGATAGCAAACACATTCTATGCTTATGATGAGCTTACCGCCTGCCTTGGCACAGATCATCAGCTTCTCGGTGCGATTGCCCTTGGATATGGGGATGAATCCCCTGCTCAGAGGCCGAGAAAAAGCGCAGAGGATACTGTGGAATTTCGGTCCTGAATACTGAAGCTGAGAAAGAATAAAAGAGCAGATGCTTTTTGCATCTGCTCTTTTCAATTAATCCATATCAAAATATACATCCAGTGCGCCGCCGTCAAAATCGGAGAGATATAATTTATATTCACCCTTTTCAAGGCGTACTTTTCTGTCGTCTTCGGCGACATCTGTACCGCTTAGGGTGTATACAGCCTCGCCGTCTTCATCAAGAAGGCTGACTGTAACAGGTGCGTCTGCCTTTATTTCCGTGTCGATATAATAATTATCATTATATTTTACTTCAACGGTATTCCACAGAAGTGCTTCCTCGGTCTGTGCAGGTATGGGCTCCATATGTGCTGCATTCATACTGCTGCTATTCCCCGGGCGCATTCCCTGCAGTATGAAACTGCCGATAAGTGAGCCGAATACTATTATCAAAAATGCAACGATAAGCACTCTGTCAAAGGCTTTTCTCTTGCTTCTGTCGGGATTTTTCATAACTGCTATGCCTCGGATGAAAACCGCCGTCATAACTGCATATGCAATCATCATAAAAAGTGTGGGCAGCATGGGATTCAATATCAGATGCACAATCTGCAATGCCAGCACGAGGGAAGAAAATACTGTCAGCACGATTGCAAGCTTTACCCAGCGGCCGTTCATTTCCTTAAGAGAAGAACGGTCAGAGAATATCTCATATTCTTCTTCGGGCAGTGTGGGATCATATGCTTTGCGGAAATAATGCCAGCCGTTGAAGGTGGAGTTTATATACTCCCAGCCAAACTCACGGTGGCTTTCCACATAGCGGGGTCTGTCGTCTATTTTGGGCTGATAGTCAAGCTGATAGCGGTATTTTATGCTGTCGTCCTTTTTAAATCGGCTGGAAAAAAGTCCGCCCTTTACAAGCTGCCAGCCCCTTTCGCTCATTTCGTTCAGGTCGTCAATCTCACGCTGATAGTTCCATGCAGCGTACATTCTGACCCTTGTCTTATAGTTTTTCATTATTTTACTCCCCTTCCGCACTCTCAAGCATTCTCTTAAGACGGGCTATTTCGTTTTTAAGTGCCTCACGTCCTGCCTCAGTCAGGCTGTAAAGTCTCTTTCGCTCTGCACCGGGCTCATCGGACATGATTTCACATATCCAGCCTTTTTTCATCATGTTTGTTGTGGCTCCGTACATTGTGCCCGAGCCGATTTTAACATCTCCTCCCGACAGCTTTTCGGTCATCTGCATAATGCCGTAGCCGTGGCTTGCACCCTTTGAAAGGCAGAGAAGAATGTAATAATAGCTCTCGGACATAGGCTCGCTTTTCTTCATTTTGTGTCATTCCTTTCTTTGTTTTCCTCTTTCAGTGTGCAGGCGGAGCGGACAGTAAAAAAAATGCACAAGCCTGCTCCGATAAGTGAAATTATGCCGAAAACATGAATAAATGAATCAGGCACCTTGTCGGATACATTTGCAAGATTCATAAGAACAAGTGAACAGATGATGGTTAGTAAAGCGAATATTGTGGATTTGTTTGCTTTCATTTTTATTTTCCTTTCATAATGTACTCTTTTCAAAGCTGTGTCGCATATCGATATGTCGCCTGACGACACTATCATATCACGATATATGTCGTCTGTCAACATAGTTTTGAAAATTTTTGCAAAAAAATAAAAGCCGTTTTGGTAAACGGCTTTTGGAGAGAATGGATAGTTAAGGGGTTTCACCCCTTAAAACCCCACAAGGGACTCCGTCCCTTAAACCCTGCTCAAGGGAAATTTTCCCTTGAGAATCCCATTATTTTTCTTCAGAGAGGGGC
Organism: Acutalibacteraceae bacterium; assembly: GCA_045604155.1. Lineage (GTDB taxonomy): Bacteria > Bacillota > Clostridia > Oscillospirales > Acutalibacteraceae > JAISGQ01. The sequence goes on along the minus strand of JAZUNN010000085.1, from coordinate 23,825 downwards.
TTTATCTTCTTTCTGTAGAGTCTTGTAAAGAATATAAGCGTGAACATTACGCTGACTGCTTCAGCTGCAACAAATGCCCACCATACATTGTGAACACTGCCTGTAAGGCTGAGGAGATATGCCACGGGCACCAGCACAAACATCTGACGGCAAAGGGAAGTGATGGTTGCATATATTCCGTTGCCCATTGCCTGGAATGCACCGATAAGTATGATGCACACAGCCGCCAGGGGGAAATGGAAGCTGATTATGCGGAGCGCAGTGGTGCCGATTTCGAGGAAGCTTTCACTGGGATTGAATATGCTCAGCAGAATATCGGGTATCAGCTGGAATACCAGCAAACCTGTTATTGTGATTACCCATGCAGCGCAGAGGGCAAATTTCAGCACCTTCTTTATTCTGTCAGGACGGCGTGCACCGTAGTTGAATGCGACTATTGAGATAGTTGCGTTGTTGAGTCCGAACATGGGCATGAAGAAGAAGCTCTGGAGCTTGTAATATATGCCGAAAACGCCTGCGGCGGTCTCGCCTATGTCCTCAAAGCCGAGGAAGATCTGGTTCATGCTGAAGTTCATTATGGAGCTTATGACCATCATTATGGACGAAGGAACGCCTACAACAAGAATGGGCTTTATGCTGCTCCAGCGGGGCTTGATTGCATCAAGAGAAAACTGTACATCGGGATTGCACTTGAGATTGAATATAACCGCCATTATTGCTGCAACGCACTGACCGATAACTGTTGCAACCGCTGCGCCTGCGATTCCCATTTCGGGGAATATCCACCAGCCGAAAATGAGCACAGGGTCGAGGATTATATTGATTATTGCGCCTGTACCCTGGGTGAAAAGAGTATATATTGTTCTGCCTGATGCCTGGAGAAGTCGCTCGCCAAGTATTTCAACAAAAATACCGATGGTGAAGATACAGCAGATTGAGGTATAGCTGACTCCGCAGTTGACGGTCGCCTCCACATCCGACTGCATTGCAAAGTACGGTCTTGTGCCGAAGATGCCGAAAATTATAAATGCAATGGTGATTATTCCCATGAGGAATATGCCGTTGCCTGCCGCAGAATTTGCCTTTTTGCGGTCGCCTTCGCCAAGCGCCTTGCTCAGAAGGGCATTGACACCTACTGCAATACCTGTGGAAAAGCCTATCTGCAGATTCTGTATGGGAAATGCAAGAGACAGTGCGGTGACTGCGTTTTCGGAAATCTGGGATACGTATATGCTGTCCACGATATTATAAAGCGCCTGGACCAGCATGGACATTACCATGGGTGCTGCCATGATCAGAAGCAGTCTGCCTATGGGCATGGTTTTCATCTTATTCTCCCTCAGGTCGGGAGTCTTCACTGCGGTACTCATTGAGTCATTCCTTTTCTTTAAAATCAAGCAAAGCTATTATACATGGTCACATCCGTACCTTCAATACAGATTTCAGGCTTTTTGCAAAAGAGAAAGAAAATCAAAAAGGAGCGGTAAACCGCTCCTTTCAATCTTCCTTTTCTCTGTTTGTTTTTGTATCCATATGCAATGAAACCCCCAGGGATACAAAACTCATTGCCGCCGAAAGAAGAAGAAACAGCCATGATACATTGCCCTCAGCACTGTCATAAAGCCCTATTACAAGCAGCAGCACTGTTATAAACCACAGAATTACTGTAAGCAGAATTCTGCATACTTTCCTCTTTTTCACAGCCATTCACCTCCGTCTGCTGATAATTGTATCACAGCATTCACGTTTAATCAACGTAGATTATGTGATAAAACAAAATGAATTATGTTATGAACGATTTTTTTCCGTTAGATTATTGACCTTTTATAAATTTTATGCAATAATCATTATGTACATTAATATTCTGCAAAAAGACGCTCGAATGTCGCATAGCATCTGCGGCAGGACACTCTTATGAAAGCGTGGTTAATGATATGGCTGATAACAATCGCTGCCAGAACTGCGGCGAGCTTCTGCGTGACGGCGCAGAGTTCTGCACAAAGTGCGGCTTTTCTCCATCAATAGATTACACTGCCGTTTCTGATGTTCCCTTTATTGCCCTTGCTCCTGTTGAGCGCCTTCCCTTCCACAAGCGTCTGGGCAGAATCATCAGATTGCTTCTTGCAACCGTTGCAGCTGTTGCGATCTGTATGCTGGCAATATCCGTTTCGGTGCTCGTCACCACCTCAACCGGTGCAAACCGCTTTGTTGAGGTTGATACAAGCATTTATCAGACTACCCTCACAATGATCAACGATGTCCGCGGAGACCAGCTCAGCGAAAGAATTCTTGAAGATATTGTCAAGGACGAAGGCGATGCTGAAGGCAAGAACTTCCGTGAGGAATATGAAGCAAAATTCAATCAGCTTCAGGCTGATCAGGGTGAAGATCTTACAGTTGAGGAGCTTTACTACATCCACGCAGGCTATTATACATGGTTCTGCGAGTATTATGCAAAGCGTTATGAGTACAAGGCTGAAAACGCCGGTCTGCTTTCCTTCAACTATGTAGATAAGGCAAGAGAATACCGTTCTTATGCCGACTGGTGCTATGAACAGTATTGCGGTGCAACCACTGAGGCAGAGCTTCGCTCTATCGTTGAATACCTCGAGGACAGAGGAATTCTTTCAGACGGCACCCTTAAAACTCTTGAGGCTGCAGCGGAGAAAATCCGTGTAAAGTCTTAGTCACACAACTCGGAACATACCGGCTCATGCCGGCATTAAGAACATAAAAGGAGAAATGTAAAATGAATTGCAAGTTCTGTAACAACTTTATCCCGGATGACGCTAAGGTATGCTCCATCTGCGGCAAGAGCACCGATGAAGAGACTCTCGTTGCTGTAGAGGAAACTGCTGTTCCTGCTGTCGCAGCTGAGACCGCTGCAGAAGCAAAGCCCGCTAAGGTTTATAAGAAGAAGTCCCTTAAGCTCCCCTTTATCATCATTCTTATTGCTATTGCTGCTTTCGTTGGTATGTACCTTCTCGATCCCAACGGTATCCCCAGCGTTTGCGCATACCTCAATGCTAACTCTGCTGATTCCGCTCAGGTTGAGGAATCCGACAGCGATCTCCCCAGCGTTGGCGAAGCTGTAGAAGACACCATCAATGATAATAATTCCGGCGACAATGCCAAGGACGTTCTCGTTACTGTAGGCGCAAACGGCGCTGCAGGTCTTGTAGGTCTTGCAGGCGTTGCTCTCCTCGGCAAGCGTGTTTCCGGCAACAGCAAGGCTAAGAAGCAGGGCAACTGATTCTGATTTTTAAATAATACCAATTAAGCCAACGGAGGTGTTATCGTGGTAAAATGTCCTGTCTGCAAAACAGATAACGATGATGAAGATCTGTTTTGTTTTTCATGCGGCGCTCCCCTCGCTCTTGACGAGGAAACCGTAAAGGCATCCGCTGCCGATGACAAAATGGAAAGAGATCCCGATGGATATCCCATCTACGACAAAACTACAGGCGAAACCATGCGTGTACAGACCAACACTGCCCAGAGCATTGCTGTCGGTTCCCGTAAGGCCATCGAAAAAGATCTTAAAGGGCTGCGCCCCATTACCCGTGCAGCTTATTACGTCGTGCAGTCTGATAACACCACATGGGTCAGAACAGGCCTTGTTGTAATGTTCGTTGCCTGCTGTATTGGTATTCTTACTCTTGTCCGCTCTATTTTCAACGAGCTGACGCTGATTGTTACTTCTCTCGGCATCAACACATCCGTGGAAACCGGACTTACTCAGATGTACAAGTCCAGTATTTCCTCATATACAGAGCGGCTTATTGGATATATTATCCTGCTCTTTATCCTTATTTTCATCTATATTCTTCTTGGACGTCTTATTCTCAGAATAAAGAAGGTCAGAAGAAAGAAGAAAAAGGTCGAGCAGAGAGATATGGTCTGATGTTTTCAAAGCCCATCCGAAAGGATGGGCTTTGTTTTTTCGAATGATCGGAATACACTCCTTTGCACCCTTCTCCCCTCTTTACACTATGGCAAAATTATGATATAATTCTTTTGTATCAATTTTCGGAGGGATTTTATGTATTGCAGACATTGCGGCGCTCCTATGAACCCTAATTTCATATTCTGTGAACGGTGCGGACAGCCTGTCAACCCCGGCGTACAGCGTGTTGTAAGCAACCCTGTCAATTCCGGCGTTCAGCGTGTTATAAGCAATCCTGTCAATTCACGTCCCATCCCCTCAACACCTGTTCCCAGAGCACCTGTGAAGGAGCCTAACATCATTACTTCCATTGCTGTGGACTGCAAGAATTTCATATCCCGCCACGTTGCCGGACTGGCAATTTTTGAATCCGTTCTTGCCATGCTCCTTATTCTTTTCATTGCATTTTTTGAGCTCTTTGGCAACTGATACAGATAAAATTTTACCCTTTGTAATATGTATCATGCATATTACAAAGGGTATTTGTTTTATAAAAGAATATTTTTGAGAATACCTGCCAACGGGCGATAAATCGCAGGCACTGCATCGCCAAGGGCTTTCATTGCTTCACTCATTATTTCCGATGTCCGATTGCCCGTGTGGGAATATACACTGCCCGATGCCCGACTTTTTCCTATTGCCACCATAGCCTTTGCATCGTCGCCCATTGCAAAATAGTGTCCTCGTGCAAGCGCTCCTACGGAAAATTCTCCTATGGACAGCGCACCTGCGGCAAAAACACCGAAAGCTATTGCACCGAAAGCTATTATTCCTGCTGCAATGGCTCCTGCAGAAAGCAATCCCAGCGCAAGTGTGCCAAGGGCTATGATACCCAGTGACAGCAGACCCACTGACACAACACCCACGGAAAGAAGTCCCAGAGAGAAAACTCCCTTTGCGCAGAGCCCCACGGCAAATATGCCTCTGGCGGTCTTTCCGAAACCGATATTTATGTGCCAGAGCGGTATCCCTTTTACAGTGCGCTTGCTTTTTCGCTCAAAGTGCATATTGGAAAATGAGCCGAGGTTGATTTCGATTTTCTTTCCCTCGTTCTTTTCCTTGGGCATTTCCTCCATATCATCTCTGAGAAGATAGTCCGTTGTGCAGCCGTAAAGCCTGCTGAGAGCGATGATTTTATCCGTTTCGGGATATGCTGTATCAGACTCCCATTTGCTTACAGCCTGTCTTGATACACCCATCTTTTCCGCAAGCTGCTCCTGAGTTATATTGTTTTCCTTCCTCAGCTTTGAAAGCTTGTTTCCCAATGTCATAATAACACTTCCTTTCGCCTCGGATTATATATTGCAGCCGCAAAAAGCACCAGCATTTCTGAGTTTCTATATGTAAGCTGCAGGTTGCATCCGCATGGTTATGCGGTTTTTCTGGATATTTATTTTAGGGTGTGATTTGTCACCAATCAGGATCAGGAGCTTTTGTTGTGGTGGTTGTGGTAGTAGTTGTAGTCCTGGTGGTTGTGGTGGTTGTGGTAGTTCTGGTGGTTGTGGATGAAGTTGTTGAACCGGTAGACGCAGTTGAAGAAGAAGTATAAGTTGTTGACCTTGTGGTCGTGGTTTTCTTGCTTGCCTCAGTTGTCTTCTTGTCTGAGGAGTCCTGTTTTTTTGTTGTGCGGGACTCAGTTTTCTTTGTTGTCTTTTTGGTAGTCCTTGCCGTCACTTCAGAAAACTCCACTGCAGGCATATCGCTTGATGACATATCTGTTCCGGAAAGGTCACTTGATGACGTTTCAAAGCCTCCCATTCCGCCTTCCCACACGGGACCTGCATCACCAGGTGTCTCCTCGCTGTCCGTGCTGCCGCAGGACACCGAAAGTATTATTGTCATGACGATGAGCAAAACTGCCGCAACCGCTGCGGCAGTTATATATATCTGCTTCCTGTATTTATTTATAAGATCTTTGCATCCCATCGTTTTTGAATTGATGGTATTCGATATGTATGAAAGAGTATCTCTGTCACTTTTATGTGATGCAATTTCCTCCATCTTTGCACCGCAGTGCCTGCAGAAAACCGCTGAATCACTTATTTCTTTTCCGCATTTTTCGCAAAACATAATATTATCACCCTTGTTGTATCAGGCTTCTTTTTATTTTACATACCACTCAAGATCATAATGTCCGTCATATCCGTAATAATCCTGATCATAATAGGATGAGATGCATATGTAATTGTTGGTGTAGAATGCATCGTATCCTATAGCATAAAGGCTGTACGGCAATGAGATGCTCTCAAGACTGTAGCAATATCTGAAGGCATATCTGTCTATGTATGTCAGGCCTTCAGGAATCGTCACTGAAGAAAGATTGTAGCAGCTTTCAAAACAACCTTCCTCTATGCCGCCAAGTCCGCTGCCAAGCTTCAGAGAGGTCATTGAGGTGCAGTATTTGAATGCATAATATCCAATTTCCTCCACCGAATTCGGGATTGTGAATGACGGCAGGCTTTCACAATAGTAAAAAGCATAGTCTCCGATGGTTTTAAGCTTTTCAGGCAGTTTTACAGAGTTCAGACTGCTGCAGCAGTAAAACGCCTTGTAAGGAATATCTGTAAGCTTTTTAGGAAGCTTTACAGATGTCATGGATGTGCAGTAGGAAAAAGCCTCATCTCCGATATATGTGACACTGTCGGGAATTGATATTGATTTGAGGGCATCACAATCTGAAAAAGCTTTTTCTCCTATGGATTTCAGTCCGGATTTCAGTGTTACGCTTTGCAGATTGTTGCATTCATAAAAAGCTTCATCATCTATAATTTCAATAGTTCCGGCAATCTCAACTGAGGTTATATTGCTTTGGTAAAATGCCCTTGAATCTATTCCCTTTACCGTTTTATTGTATATCTTTGAAGGTACTGACACCTTTTTATTCGAACCTATATAATCGGATATGTATATTGCTCCGCCGTACTCGTAATATTCAAACAGCTCGTCGGCTGGGTCATGTTCTTCCATGACCAGTGTCTGTCCGCTGAGTTCAGGCGGCTGAGTCCAGAGTACCTCTTCGGAAGTCGCTTCACTGAAAATAACTTTTTCGGCAGTTTCACTATCATTCTGATCTACAGAATATATTACGCTGCTGCTGTCTGATGTGATGACGGTTATCGGGGTTTCAAGATCGTCTTCTGACCATATGCTGTCAGGACCGATGGATTTTTTTGCCGTTGTAAGCTGAGGATAGATAATTATACCCATTACAACAAGGAGAATCAAAGCAAGAGCTACAGTGGCAAAATACAGATGTGTTCTTCTCTGATCAATAAATTTTCTGCTTTCCGAAGCTATCCGGCGAATAAAACAGGATATGCGGTAAAATTGGCTCGGGGAATTCTCTTCCTTCTCTTCGCCGCATTTTTCGTTCTTTTTTATGTCGGCAGTTTCGTCCTTTTTTTCTTCAATTATTTTATCTTCTGTTTTTTTCTTTGTCTTCTTTTCTCGGAGTTTCTTCTCATCAGACTTCTTTTTCTCGGTTTTTTCTTCAATTTCTGATTTTAATTCAGATTCAATATTTTCAGGCTCCATCTCCATGGGTTTGCCGCACAAAAGACAGAATCTGGAATTTTCCTTATTCAATTTACCGCAGTGTCTGCAAATCATAATTATTCTCCTATGCCCCATGATTCTACTTACATATTGTATCATATTTTGCTGCGTGTAGCAAGGCGATAGTCCTATTTGCTGCACATTTTTGCATCAATATTTCCTTTGTCCCGATACTTTATCCGTGGGTTTCTCCTTTTTTGTGTCAAAAATGTGATGAACAAGCGGCTTTCAGAATTTCAGCATTTTGACCATCAGATTTGTTTTCTTTCTGTATACGAAAGTCCCCATTTTTGTATTCAGATTACAGCTTGTATTTTTTATTCTTTTTAATTTTTACCCATTTGACGGTGGAATGCGGTCTGCGGGTTGTCAAGTGGAAAATACAGTGACTTTTTTATGCACTATGTACAATGAATACAGTTTGGAATATGCCTATATGCACATATGCATGGTATACTGCCTGTCTGTTTTTCACCTTTTCCACAGAGTTTTCCACATTGACTTGTCCCATAATCATGGGTTTTTTCACCTTTTCCACAGAGTTTTCCACATTCTGAACACCGCATTCCACCGTTGACGCTCTTTATACATCAGTTGACATAACCCGTAATTTGTCCGTGATTTGAGGACATTATCTGCAACCTGATATTACATCTGAATTTCTGTTTTATAAATAATTTCGTTATTTTCAGTTATTATGTTTACACGAAGTAACGAAAGTTTATTAACAAACTAAAATACGCCTTTTTCATGCCCTTTTTTCTGTAAAATCGCCTTTGTAATTATTAAGAAATCGTAAAAATCCATTATATAGTATTTGCTAATCGTCACTTTTGTGGTATATTTAAATTTGACATCATGTTGTGTATCGCCGGACAGCGGGCAAATTGCCTGCTTTCAGCCTTTTTCAGGATACACATGGAATTTGAAAGGACAGAAACACATGGGTGCAGCAGCTAAAGGTTTGCTCGTACGTGCCGCAGCAGAGTCAAGAACAGGCTATGCAAGAGGCAACAACGAGGATAATGTGTATTTTAACGGCGACTTCATCACGCCGAGAACAATACGTGATGATTTTGCAATCAAAACAGGCGAGTACTCTGATATAAATGTCTTTGCTGTCCTTGACGGTATGGGTCGAAACAATACAGGCTCCTATGCATCTCTTCTTGCTGCGACCCGTCTTGACGATGTCATGGACAGAATCAATTATGACACTCAGAGAACTGCCGATGAAATCGTGCTCAATTATATTCAGGAAACCAACGTGGCTATCCGTGAGCAGGTGCACGATACGGGCGGCGTGCGTACTGCAAGTACCCTCGCTCTGCTGATTATTGAAAACGGCACCGCAAGAGTCTACAACGCAGGCGACAGCCGTGTTTATCTCTTCCGTGACAAGCAGCTTATCAAGCTTACGAGAGATCACGTTTCCGTCAAAGGTCAGCGTACTGTCGCTCTCACCGAGGAAGGTGTGCGTAACGGCGGTCTTACAAAATATCTGGGTATGGCTGAAAAGGACGGCGACCTTGAGCCTTACCGTGCAAAGCCCTTCAAAATCAAAAAGGGCGATAAGTTCATCGTCTGCTCCGACGGTATTTCCGACTTCGTGGACGAGGACGATATGGCGGCATGTATGCTCCGCCGCCGTGACCCCTTCGGTCACACCAATGAGCTTATGGCTCTGGCACTTCGTGAAGAATGCTCGGACAACCTCTCTGTTGTGGTTGTTGAGGTTGTTGAGCCCGGTCTGCATATAACTCAGAATATGATCATGGTGGCAATCTGCTGCGCAGCTCTTGTTCTCGGTCTTATCGTAGGCTACATATTCGGATTCGTCCTCGGCGGCAACGGAAAGGTGCGTATCGTTCAGGAGGATCCGCTGAACAATCTCAGCGGCGGCTCGTCGGTGATAGTTCAGAATAACAACAAGAACGACAAGGATGATAAGGACGATACCCCTGTTGTGACCGAAACCGATGTTTCGGGAAGCGATGCTCCTTCCGGCAGCACATCCGATTCCACCTCCGCAGGCGGAGAAACCACTACCACCACTACCACTACAAAGAATTACTACTGCCAGGGAATTGATCTTTCCACTGCCACCGACGTTACTCTTTATGTGGGTGACACATTCCAGATAAGATGGGAAATCTACCCTGCCGATATACCCACATCGGGCATTGTATTTACCAGCAGCAATCCCGGCGTTGCCACTGTTGATGCGGAAGGAAAGATAACCGCAGTCAAGGGCAGCACCAACGGACGAAGCGCAACCATCACCCTTACCTGCGGCGGACAGACTGCGGAAATGGTTGTTCGAGTAAGAACAAGATAACATCTGCCCGTTCCACTTTTTACTATTACCTGTTTTCAGGTTCGAGGAGTAGATAGAGTATGGCGTTTTTTAAACGCTTCAAAGGACAAATGATTGATCCGGAGCGTGCAAGACCTCTTGCAGAGGATATGCTCACCGAAAAGCCTGCTGAGGAAACACCCGTTTCTTCGGAGCAGGATATCCCCGTGCGTGGATTTTTCGAAGCACCTGCAGAGCCTGCACCGGAGCAGACTGTTTCTGAGACCCCCAAAACAGAGGCTCAGCGTCAGATAGAGGCTATTTTTGCAGGAAAGGATCCTCAGCAGAAGGAGTCTTCCGAAAAGCCCATTGAGGAAGCTCAGGCTGAAAACACCCCTTCTGACAACAAGGCTCCACGCACAAGAAAAGGCAAGAAATTTGCAGGCGGCTCACGCAGAACAGGCGTCATCACCCCCGTTCTCACCTTTGAGAAGTCTGAAAATGATCCTGCCCTTGCAAAGCCCCGCAAGAAAAGTGCTGTCAGCCGTGAGATGGACAATCTTTCCAATATCTTCGGCGCTGCCGAGATTGAAAAGCCCATGGTCGGCAACGAAAAATCAGGCATAGAACCTGCTCTTCCCCAGATTTCCAAGGTTGAGGAGGCTCCTGTTGTTGCGCCCATTATCGAACCCGTCCAGGCTCAGAGAAGAGGTCGTGCTCAGCGTGACCCCCACAGACAGAAGCCCGAAAATCCCGTATCCCTCGCCTTTGCAGACCTTTCACGCCGTGAAGACCTGACTGCAGAGGAAATCGAGGATGCAACCGAGATTTACGGCATCAAGTACCCCGCTTCCTTTGACACCTCTACCTGCGATTTTTCAGGTCGTGCAATTGACTACTCCGACTTTTCCCTCTGTTCCTCTCTCCGCTGGGAGGATATTGCTGAGGCTTCCGATATTTCCGGCATCAAATTCCCCTCTGCTTTTGATATCGCTTCCGCAAACTTCTTTGACAGAAGCCTTAGAGGCTGTGATTTTTCTGAGGTATATGCAATGCGCTGGAAGCACATTGAGGCTGCTGAAAACATTGCATCCATAAAGTACCCTCCCACATTCGATATCACTGAGGCAACCTTTAATGCCCGTGATATTTCCGGCAGTGACTTCACCCTTGTAAAGGATTTCACATGGGAAGTCATCGAGGATGCAGAATCCATCACAGGTGTGCGTTTCCCCGCCTCCTTTGATATTTCAAAGGCTGACTTTACCGACCGTGACCTTACAAACTGCGATTTCTCAAGACTTACCTCCATGAAGTTTGAGGATATTGCAAGAGCTGCTTCAATAAAGGGCGTCATCTATCCCGAATGCTTCTCCTTCAAGGACATTTCCTTCCGTGGCAGAGATATTTCCGGCAGTGATTTCTCCCGTATTCAGGACTTTGATTTTGAGGTTATCCGCCGTGCAGATTCCCTCAGAGGCATCAAGTATCCTGCAAACTTTGACGCAGACACATCGGATTACACAAACCGTGATATTTCAAGCAGCAACTTCTCCCGTGTAACCACTCTGAGATGGAAGCACATTGCAAATGCTTCCTCCTTCAGAAAGCTTATATATCCCCCCACATTCGACATTGACGAGGCCGATTTCACCGGCAGAGATATCGATTTCTCCGATTTCTCTCTCCTTCCCGGCATAAACTGGGACCGTGTGCAGTTTGCCGACAGTCGTGACGGTGTGGTATATCCTGCAGGTTTTGTTGAGCCTGTACCCTTTGACGACGATGTACACGGCGCAATGCTCATCTACCTTCTCAAGCTCTACACAAGAGAGTACAAGGGTGAGCTGGATGCAGACCGTTTCTATGCGGATATTTCCGCTCTCTATCCAGGCATTGACAACGAAAAGGCAACTACCCTTATAAATGAAGCCACAAAGGTATGGGACAGCGACAACGGCAAGGCTCGTATAGAGTGCACCGCAAGAGAAGCCCATATCGGTGACAAGCTTTATATGGTAAAGCTGGGCTTCAAGCTGCTATACCCCTCCCACGGCACTGAGCAGACCGTTGAGATGCTGCGCACTGACCTGGGCAAGCTGTTCAAGAAGCGTGAAAAGCAGAAGTTTGAGGACAGACTTTCTGACCTTTCAAAGGGCAAGTACCTCTCTGCTTCCGAAATGAGCGCACTGGGCTTTGTTCCCGAAACCGACCACAAGGCTGCCCGTCAGGTTGTCGTTGAACCCGTGGCGGTTGTTCCCGAGAAGATCGAAAAGATCGAGGAGCCTGTCATTGAGGTCGTCAAGCCCGAGCCTGCCGAGGTACCCAGTGTTGAAAAGCCCAGAGTATATTCCTTCGGTCAGATGCCCGTTGCAGACCTGAAGGTTGACGACACTCCCTTTGATCTGACTCCCACGGAAATCATCGAGGTTGAGGAAGAGCCTGAGGCTGAAACCGAAGCTGTAGCCGAGCCCGAGGCTGATCCCATTCCCGAGCCTGTTATTGCAGCGGCTCCCCAGCCTGAGCCCGTTATTATTGACAATGTTGAGATCAAGCCCGTTGATCTTACCGCACTCAAGGCAAAGAAGGCTGAAAAGGCACGCCGCAGCGGCAAGCTTTCCGACGAGGAAAAGGGTATCCGCACCGGTGTCATGGGCATGATTCAGTACATCAGCCGCAATGTTACCGATGAATCCCTTACCAATTCCGAGCTTTTCTCAGAATTTTTAAAGATTTATCCCGGTGCTGCAGCCAAGGAAGTTGCTGCAATGGCTCAGTTTGCAAACAACACCCTTAACGGCAACAACACCGATACAAGGGCAAAGCTGTTCCTGTTTGCATCCAAGGCACCTACAGATATAAAGCACAAGCTCCTTGATTTCGCCTATGAACGTTATCTCTACCGTCTTGCCGAAACCGAGGAGGAGGAAGTTTTCCGTGAGTTTATGATGGCTCTCTGCGGAACACTCTTTGACGATTCTCCCGAATATGAGTATTCCAACTTCCTCCACAGACACGACATTCTCAAAAAGCCCGCTCAGCCCAGAGAGGCTTCCTATCGCCGCATTGCATTCGACGCAAATGTTGGCAGGGCAAACCTCTATGCAAATGAGCGTTTCCCCTATTACCGCACTCTCCAGCAGCTCGGTTTCCAGAGCTTTACCTTCGATGCTCTTCGTGCAAGCCTTTTCATTGAGGTCGGCGACAGCCGTCCTTATGAGGAGCTGGGCAAGCTCTGCTACAGAGAAAAGCAGCCCGGACTTATGCAGTTTGTTGTCATCGAAACTCCCATGGGATATCTCTACCTTGAGCAGAGATGCATCCGTGACTGGGATGTTACCGAGGAAACTGTATGGCGCACTGCCGAGCGCAATATGCAGAAGGTTGAGATGCGTGCACGTTACTCCTTCTCCACCGTTGAATATACCTCTTTCAGATATATTCAGGGCAATCTTGCCTCCTGGGTACTTACCGCTCCCAAGATGCTTGAGGAGCTTTCCAGAGGCAAGGATATAATACTCGCTTCTCCCTGCCGTGAGATTGTTTACGTAGATTTCTACGAATTCATTTCCGTCAAGAAGCTCCTTGATTTTGTTGCACGCTATAACTGCACCCTTATGCTTGGCGGCGAGGAATACGAGCATCCCATTACAGGCGATGTCTTTATCTACCATGCCGACGACAAGACCCTGGAGAGAGTCAACGACGAGAGCTATATTCTCCTCGGCGACTCCGTCGCACGCCGTGAGGTTCTTCATTCTGTTCTTCCCCTCAATGTCGAGGTCGATGCAGCAGGTCTGAAGCGTCCTCGAATGACCGACGAAATGGAAAGCGTCACCGATGAGCAGATTACCATTCAGGAGGCTGTTTACACTATCCTCCGTCTGTACTGCGAGATGAACGGCGATCGTGACTACACCATTCCCTACAACGCTGCAATGGCTATATTTGACGAGGTTTACTTCACCAGTGACTCTGTCTATCCTCCCGCACGAGGACGTGAGCAGCCTGATCCCATGGAATTTATCGATGCTGCCGCACGTCTTGCCGTAAAGGGCGGTAAAACAGTATGCTGGCTCCTTGTTCAGGCTCTCCAGCATCTCTGCGGCGACATCAAGTATGAAACTCCCACCAGCGCATCCATCCGTCAGACTGTCCTTGAGCAGATCTACGGCGACAATGCATCTGCAGTATGGCTCAACTGTGCTACTGCAGCCGATTTCCTCATGCGCATGGATGCTCTCAAGAATTACGAGGAAAAGAGTGTTGAAAATCAGCGCCTTACTATTATAGACTCCCGTCTTGAGCTGCTTCTCCACTCTCTTACCCTTATCTTCCACCAGTTTGGCAAGAAGTACGCTCTCGGTCAGGTACGCCGTCACATTCACCGCAACATGCCTGAGGCTCAGTTCAACTACGAAATCAATCTCACTGCATGGCTTCCCGCTCCCGGTGACGACGTTGATGTTGAAGTCCAGTCCCAGGGTATGATTCTCCGTGGCTTTGACCGCATCACTCAGGAGAGAATCCTCTCTGCACTTGCTGCGGCTATCGGTGACAATGACCTTGCTGCAGGTGAATGGCCTCTCCTTGTCTTCATAAAGCTTGTAAAGTACGCATATCTCGATCCTGCAGAGATGGTTGAGCGCTTCTTCGTAAGCAGAAGCAGACTTATCCCCTCTCAGGCAGTGCTCAAGCAGCTTTATTACAAGGACCTCAATAATGAATTTGTAAAGCACAGCCGCAAGGCAGCAAGAGTCAACACCGTTTCTGAGGATTCCTTTGAAAGTGCAGGACGCACTGAAGCTGAGAAGCCTGAATATGCTGAAAGCTTTGACAGCGTGCTCCGTTTCTCCACCGATTACGATGAGGAAACTCCCATAAGCAAGCCTGAAATGCAGTTCAAGTCCGTTGAGCGTGGTTATCTTGAAAAGAGCATCAGCTTCGTGCTGGAGCCTATAAATAAGGCAAATGTCAATCAGCTCCGTGATGCTGCTCACTTTGTTACAAAGCTTTTCCATGTGCCTGAAACTCACTTCATTTCTAACGATGACATCGAATGTGAGCTTCACTACGGTATCCTGCGCAGAAAGGTACAGCTTACCACTCTGCGCTCCATGGCATGGACTCTTTACAACATCATGATGGAGCAGGGCAAGGAAATGCGTGATGTCACCAATGCTGACGTGCGCAAGGCCGTTGAAATCGTTGAGGTCAACAACCGCCTCAACTACAAGGCAGGCGGCTCGGCATTCCCCACTCTGTGCGAAATGAGCCTTGACGAGGGTATGTTCATCCCCTGCTACAAGGAGATTCTCTACTTTGCTCAGGAGCTTCTCCCCGAAGCAAAGCTTTTCAGTCTTTTCTCCCTCCACGAAGAGCTCGCTGCTCTTGCACCTACAATGAAGATCGTTTACGATATTCTCAGAAAGCAGAAACAGGGCGAAATCATGCCGCCTCGAGGTGTTCTGTATGATACTGTCTGCGCATGGAGTGCTCTGTGCTTTGCATCCGCAGATTCCTTTGAAATCGCTGACGGTCCTTCAAATTATAATTACAACCAGATCAAGCGATAAGCTGAAATCCCCACGTTGGAAACAACGTGGGGATATTTTTAAGCAGATACCATTATTGACAGCAAAAGTTTATTATTGTATAATTATATAGCTATACACATTAACATCTGATTTTTATAAACTGGAGAGGTCATAATGGAATCCATCAAGAAATTTGAGCCCTTATGGGGTGTGTGGAAATGTGAAAGTGTCCTTGGTGAAGGCGGCTTCGGCAGAGTGTATAAGGCTGTGCGAAACGACGGACCTCATGCCTATTATTCCGCTATCAAGCATATCTCTGTTCCGGCAAATGAGCAGCAGCTTCAGGATGTACGCACCTCCGGAATGTATCGCAGCGACAAGGAAGTCAGCGAATATTTCAGCGATATCGTAATGGAAGTTCAGCGTGAAATTGATTTCATGTATACCCTTCGAGGCAACGCAAATATTGTTTCCTATGAGGACCATATGGTCATACCCAAGGAAGATGGTATCGGCTGTGATATTTTCATCCGTATGGAGCTTCTTGAAGGGCTTAACAGTATTATTTCCACCCGTGACCTTACCGAGGCTGAGGCTGTTAAAATCGGCACTGACATATGTACTGCTCTTGAAACCTGCTCAAAGGCCAAAATCATTCATCGTGATATCAAGCCCTCCAATATTTTTGTAAACCCCAACGGGGATTACAAGCTTGGAGATTTCGGCATTGCAAGAGTCCTCGGCGGTACAACCACAGGTGTCAGCAAAAAAGGTACTCTTTCTTATATGGCTCCCGAAATTTACAAGCTTGAGCCTGCAAATTTCACCTCGGATATTTATTCTCTGGGCGTTGTTCTTTACAGAATACTCAACGACAACCGTCTGCCTTTCCTGCCTCTGACAGGTATCGTCCGCTCTCAGGATCAGGAGGCAGCTCTTATCAAGATGGTCAGCGGTGCTCCTATGCCGCCGCCCAAAAATGCAAGCCCTCAGCTTGCTGCTGTTATTCTTAAAGCCTGCGCTAATAATAAGCGTGACCGTTTCCAGAGCGCTTCTGAATTTAAAAAGGCACTCAACGATGCTGTTGAAGGAAATTTTGATGCCGGCTGTATCGTGCTCAGCAGCGCTGTCATCACTTCCGAGGTTTCGGACCCCACTGAAGTCAATGTCGACGCAACTCAGGTAACTCAGATAACTCAGGTGACTCAGGTTAATTCCGATTCTTCAGTGCAGGATGCACCTGCAAAAGAGAAGAAAAAGAAGAAGAAAAAGGGTCTTGTTTTCCTTCTTATCGCAGCTATGCTGGCTATTGCTTTCGGCGTAGGCAGCTATTTGGGTTATATTCCTCTGTTTGATAAATCACCTGGTGATTCTACCAAACAGACTTCTGCTGTCTCTACAGCTCCGACTGAGAATGAAGACACTGAAAAAACTACCGAAAAAACTACTGAAAAAACAACAGAGTCTACCACCACAACTACTGCCGCAACTACAACGACCACAAAGAAAACCGCCAAGGCTGAATTTTCTGATTGGGTCACAAAGCTGCCCAGTGGAGTAAATTCTCAGAATTATATTATCGAAAAGAAAACCCAGTACAAATACCGTGACAAGGTTACCAAAACCTCTGACAAGAGCAGCCTCAGCGGCTGGACGTTGGATTCTAAGAAAGTCACAGGGTATACTGCATGGGGCTCCTGGAGCTCATGGAGCAAAACTTCGGTTACAAAAACTGACACAAGAGATGTTCAGACCCGTGAAATTGCCGCTACCTATAAGACAAAATACAAGTATTACGGATACCGTGGTACATCTTCAAACGGAAACCGATATCACTGGTGCCTTACCTGCGCCAAGACTAATTTATCCAACTACAGCAGCTATTCATGGGATAAATTCTCCAAGACCTATGACAGCAAGCTTTCAAGCAAGTCAGGTTCAAAGTGCAGTCACAGCAATTCTTACGGCACCGGCACCACCTATTATGTCAATAAGGATAGCGGTCCCTTCTTCTATAAAATGGAGGAAATCAAGGAACAACAGACCGCAGCATATACCGAATATTCATACCGTACACGTTCTGAAGTCTACACTTACTATTACTCCAAGTGGGGCGATTGGTCATCCTACAGCTTTACAAAGAGAACCAAGTCTGACACAAGAGATGTTCAGACACGTACAGTTTACAGATATAAAAAGAAATAATATCTGCACACGGTTTACATCAAAAACAAAAGCCCTCTTTACAGAGGGCTTTTTCTTATACTGGATTATAACCACAGCTTATTTATCTGCATCTGTTTCTGAAGTATCGGTGGGAGAAATGTCTGTGCCCGATATATCAGTGTCTGAAACATCGGTATTGGAGAGATATATAACTGCGGGAATCTCCTCTTTTTCTGTATCCGAAGTGTTTATGTCCCTGTGGCAGGGTCCAAAAAACAGAATCGCAAGAACCCCAAAAACAATAAACATAAAAAGACCGAATATTGTCATTTTAAGATGTGAAAAAGAGAATTTATTCATAAGGGTGCACTCCTTTTTGTTTCTGCCACTATAGTAACATGAAAAGCACCTTTTTACAAGTTCTTTAATGTTGAAATGCCCCTGATGCTTTCGCATCAGGGGCATTATCAGTTTAATCTGCCGTCAGCTGAGAGTTCAAAGCTTAGTTTGTACGTCTCTTTCTGCGGTTGTAGATTGCCTTACCTGTAATAGCAGCAACTACAAGAGATACAAGACCGATGTTGATAGCAATGATATTGTTGTTATCGTCGCCGGTGCTGGGTGTATCGCTTTCGCCGGTGTTGGGAGTGTTGTTGCCGTTGGTTACAGGAGGTGCGGAAGTTTCCTTATCGGATGCGCCAAGTACGAAGGAGCCAACAATGACGCCGTCCTTATAAGCATTGATGGTTACCTTACCGGGAGTCTTGATTGTAACGTTACCGTTCTTATCGACTGTTGCGATATTGGTATCGGTGCTCTCCCATGTAATGTTCTCACCCTTAAGATCGCCAAGTTCCTTGACAAGTTCTTCGTAAAGGTCAACGATGTCGCCGACGGTTACCTTCTTCTCGTCTTCAACGGGGATGATCTTGTTTCTCATAAGGTTCTCGATGCCGAGGATGTCGATTGCATTGCCGTTGGGTCCCTTGAAGGATGCAACGCCTTCGCTGTCAACTGCCACGGTGATGATGCTGGTGGACTTCTCGTAATTTGCAGGTGCGGATACCTCAGTAAGAGTGTATACTCCCTCGGGTACTGCGGTGAAGAGAACTACACCGTCTGCGCCGGAGGTTGCGGTCTTGCTGGTTCCGTCTGCACTCTTGAGTGCGAATACTGCGCCGGGAAGTACCTTGTTGATGTCGCTGTACTTGGTGAAGCTGATGTTAGCGGTCTTGGGGATTACAACAGGTGCGTCATACATGATGACGGTGTCATCCTTGACTGCGGTGCCCCAATCAGTAGTTCCGTCTTCCTTATAATCGCTTTCCTTGACGGAGAAGATGTCGCTGCCGCTTACCTTGACGTAGATGGTTTCTGCAACCTGATATCCGTCAGGTGCGGTGGTCTCGGTGAACTTGTAAACGCCTTCGGGGATCAGTTCGATCTCGACTGCACTGCCGCCGGATGTCCAGCTTATTACGCCGTCAGTGCGGGAAACGGTTTCAGGAATTCTTACATTGTTGAGATTTGCGGTGCTGCTGACGCTCTCAAGAGTGAGCTTAGCGCCTGCCAGCTCGCTGCCGCCGCCTACTGCCATCTTGGAAAGTACAAGAGTTGCAGGCTTATCTTCCATAACAACGGTGTCGTCGGTTGCCAGCTTCCACTCGCCGTATGCCTTTGTTGCCTCGTCATACTTAGCGTAGTAGACCTTGCCGTTCTCTACCTTTACGTAGATGAACTCAGCCTTTTCGTAGCCGTCAGGCTCGATGACTTCTGTGAACTTATAGACTCCGTCGGGAACCTTGTGGAGATCAAGTGCATCTTCCTTGGATACCCAGGAGATGGAATCCTTAGTCTTTGCAACGTCTGTACGGGATACCTCAACAGTTGTGAGATCTGTATCGGAACTGGTTGCTTCAAGAGTAAGCAGTGCATTGACAAGTTCGTCTCCGCCGCCGAATTCGACCTTGGAAAGAACGAGGGTGTTGTGAGCATCTTCCATGATTACGGTTTCAGTTGTAACCTTGGTCCAGCTTTCAGGCTCTGCCTTGTCTGCTGAGTAGATGTCGCTG
Source organism: Acutalibacteraceae bacterium (assembly GCA_045604155.1). GTDB lineage: Bacteria > Bacillota > Clostridia > Oscillospirales > Acutalibacteraceae > JAISGQ01. The sequence goes on along the minus strand of JAZUNN010000085.1, from coordinate 4,253 downwards.
CCGCTTACCTTGACATAGATGGTTTCTGCTACTTCGTAGCCGCTGGGTGCAGTGATTTCAGTGAATTCATATACACCCTCGGGAACTCTGCCGATGGTAAGTGCCTCATCACCGGATGTCCAGGTGATTGCGCCGTCCTTGACCTCTGCGCCATCGGGAAGCTTAACCTTGTTGAGGTCAGTTTCAACTACGGGCTTGAGGATGAGCTGTGCGCCGGGGAGTTCATCTCCGCCGCCGACTTCCTGCTTGGAGAGGGTCAGTCCGTTGGGAGCATCCTTCATGACTACTGTCTCGGTTGCTTCCTTGGTCCAGCTCTCGGGCTTAGCACTGTCTGCACGGTAGATGTCGCTGCCGCTCACCTTGACGTAAATGGTTTCTGCTACTTCGTAGCCGTCAGGTGCGGTGATTTCGGTGAATTCATATACGCCTGCGGGAACTCTGCCGATGGTAAGTGCCTCATCACCGGATGTCCAGGTGATTGCGCCGTCCTTGACCTCTGCGCCATCAGGAAGTACGACATTGTCAAGATCGGTTTCGGTTACGGGCTTGAGGATAAGCTGTGCATCAGCAAGCTCACCTACGCCTGTGAGTTCCTTCTTGGAGAGGGTCAGGCTGTTGGGTGCGTCCTTCATAACAACAGTTCCGTCTGCAGCCTTATTCCAGCTGGTGGTGTCAGCGCTGCTGCCATGATAGATATCGCTGCCGCTTACCTTGACGTAAATGGTTTCTGCAACTTCATATCCGTCAGGTGCGGTGATTTCGGTGAATTCGTATACGCCTGCAGGTACAAGACCGATGGTAAGTGCCTCATCACCGGATGTCCAGGTGATTGCGCCGTCCTTGATCTCTGCGCCATTGGGAATTACTGCTGCTGCGATGTTCTGACCTTCGGTGGGCTTAAGGATAAGCTTTGCACCTGCCAGCTCGTCGCTGCCTGTGAGTGCCTTTTTGGAGAGGGTAAGGTCTGCTGCGGTAACCTTGTTTGTGAATCTTACGCCTGCTTCACCTTCCTCGCCCTTCTTGACGATGGACTTGGTTGCTTCAAGCTCGCCGTGGCCGTTGTCGATAACGGTTACGGTCATCACGTACTCGGTGTTGTCGTACCAGATATCCTTTGCAGTACCTGCGATTTCCTTGATGGTGTAGGTGTAGGTGCCTGCCTTATCGAAGGAAATGTCGGTGAATGCGAATGTGCCGTTTTCAGTGTTATTTACACTCTGGTTTTCACCTTCGCCGGTGAGGGTGAAGGTAAACTCATTTGCTGTAAGAGGTCTGCCGATAAGGGTCTTGACGCCGTTTACAGAAATCTTGGTGGGCTGTGCGGTGTAGACGTTTGTAAACTTGAGCTTTTCGGTGATGTTCTCAGGACCTGCTGCGGTGAGAGTGCCATCGCCGTTGTCTGTGACTCTTACGGTGATTTCGTACTTTCTGGTGTCGTAGGTAATACCTGCCTTGTCGCCATCAGGAACAACCTCAGTTACAGTGTACTCGTAAGTACCTGTCTCGGTGTAAGTGATTGCGTCGAATGCGAAGGTGCCGTCAGCCTTGTTGGTTGCGGTGAGTTCTTCGTCAATACCTGTGCCTGTGAGGATGAAGTCAAACTGACCAGCCTCAAGGTCGCTGCCGGAAAGTACCTTTGTACCGCTTACGGTATAGGTGGTGGATACTACATCATAAGTGTTATTGAATGCGATGTCAGAAACGTTCTTATCTGCTGTTGCAGTGAGAGTACCGTCGCCGTTGTCTGTTACGGTTACTGTTACAGTGTAAACTGTGTCATCGTATTCAACGCCGCCGAGGCTGCCTTCAACTTCGCTTACGGTGTAGGTGTAAGTACCTGCTGCGGTGTAGGTGATTGCGTCGAATGCAAACTTGCCGTCCTTGTTGGTTGCGGTAAGTGCTTCGTCAAGATCTGTGCCGCTGAGAACGAATGTGAACTCGCCGTCCTTAAGATCACGACCTTCGAGGGTCTTGGTACCGCCGATGGTGATTGTGGTTTCGTCAACACTGTAGGTGTTGGTGAATACTACATCAGTTGCAGCACCGTCTCTGGTGGTTACGATCTTTGCGGAGAGTGTGCCATCGCCCTTGTCGGTTACGAGAATTGCAACGTTGATGGTGGAGTCATCGTATTCGACGCCGCCCTTGCCGTCGTTCTTCTCGGTGAGGGTGTAGTAGTAGTTACCCTTTTCGGAGAACTCAAGTCCGTTGAAGACGAAGGTTCCTGCTTCGCTGTTCTTTGCGGTGTACTCAGTGCCTGTGAAATTGTTCTTGAGCACGAAGGTGAAGTCGTTGCCGTTGAGAGGCTTGTTGTACTCCTTCACACCGTTGAGAGCAACTGTGGTCTTCTGGACACTGTAGGAGTTCTCAAATGCAAGGTCAGTGCCGTTCTTATCAGCTGTTGCTGTAAGAGTACCGTCGCCATTATCCTTGACTGTTACTGTTACGGTGTAAACGGTTTCGTCGTAGCTTACGCCGCCGAGGTTGCCCTTTACCTCGCTTACTGTGTAAGTGTAGGTACCTGCTGCGTTGTATTCGATTGCGTCGAATGCAAACTTGCCGTCCTTGTTGGTTGCGGTAAGAGCCTCGTCAAGATCTGTGCCGCTGAGAACGAAGGTGAATTCACCGTCGCTGAGGTCACGACCCTCGAGAGTCTTGGTACCGCTGATAACAATGGATGTGCCGTTGACGCCGTAGGTATTGGTGAATGCGATGTCTGCGCCGTTCTTATCTGCTGTTGCAGTGAGAGTACCGTCGCCGTTGTCTACTACTGTTACATTTACAGTGTAGGTGGTTTCGTCGTAGTCTACGCCGCCCAGAGTTCCCTTTACTTCACTTACTGTGTAGGTGTAGGTGCCTGCGGTGGTGTATTCGATTGCGTCGAATGTGAAGCTGCCGCCCTTATTGGTTGCGGTAAGCTCTGTGCCGTTACCTGTGAGCTTGAAGGTAAACTCATCATCCTTCAGGGTACGACCGTTAAGGGTCTTGGTACCGCCGATGGTGACAGAGGTCTTGCCTACGCTGTAGGTATTGGTAAATGCGATACCAGAAACGCTCTTGTCTGCTGTTGCAGTGAGAGTACCGTCGCCGTTATCCTTTACTGTTACTGTTACGGTGTAGGTGGTTTCGTCGTAATTTACGCCGCCGAGGATTCCCTTGACCTCACTTACTGTGTAGGTGTAGGTGCCTGCTGCGGTGTACTCGATTGCGTCGAATTCAAACTTGCCGTCCTTGTTGGTTGCAGTAAGCTCTGTGCCGCTGCCTGTGAGCTTGAAGGTGAACTCGCCATCCTTAAGGTCACGACCCTCGAGGGTCTTGGTACCGCCGATGGTGACGGAGGTCTTCTGGGTGGTGTACTTATTGGTAAATACTATCTCAGAAGCCTTCTTGTCTACAGATGCGGAGAGTGTACCGTCGCCGTTGTCGGTTACGTTTACTGTTACAGTGTAGGTATTTTCGTCGTAGTCTACGCCGCCGAGGTTGCCCTCTACTTCACTTACTGTGTAAGTGTAGGTGCCTGCTGCGGTGTACTTGATTGCGTCGAATGTGAAGCTGCCGCCCTTATTGGTTGCGGTGAGGTCAGTGCCGTTGCCGGTAAGCTTGAAGGTGAACTCGTCATCCTTAAGATCACGGCCGGTAAGTACCTTTGTACCGCCGATGGTAGCCTCAACAGAGCCTACGCTGTAGGTGTTGGTGAAGACGATTGCGGTGCCGTTCTTATCAGCTGTTGCTGTAAGAGTGCCGTCGCCATTGTCCTTTACTGTTACTGTTACATTGTAGGTGGTACCGTCGTAGCTTACGCCGCCGAGGTTGCCTGCTGCCTCACGTACTGTGTAGGTGTAGGTGCCTGCTGCAGTATATTCGATTGCATCGAAGGTAAATCCGCCTGCTGCATTGTTCTTTGCAGTGTATTCAGTGCCGTTTGCATCTGTGAGGATGAAGGTGAATTCATCGCCTGCAAGCTGCTTGTTGAACTTCTTAACGCCGCCGATAACAATGCTGGTCTTCTGTACGCTGTAAGTATTAGTAAATGCGATTGCTGCGCCGTTCTTATCTGCTGTTGCAGTAAGTGTTCCGTCGCCGTTGTCCTTTACTGTTACGGTTACAGTGTAGGTGTTTTCATCGTAACTTACGCCGCCGAGAGTTCCCTTTACTTCACTTACTGTGTAGGTGTAGGTACCTGCTTCGGTGTACTTGATTTCGTCGAATGCGAACTTGCCGTCCTTATTGGTTGCGGTAAGCTCCTTACCATC
>JAZUNN010000084.1:0-34484 GCA_045604155.1 Acutalibacteraceae bacterium | reverse complement strand
AGTAGCCCACCAGAGTATCATTGTCGTGGGTTCCGCCGTAGCAGACATAGTTTGAATCGTAATGGTGGGGCAGGAATGTATTCTTTGCATCAGAGTCAAAGCCAAACACCAGAACTTTCATCCCGGGATAGCCCACCTTATTGATAAGCTGCTGCACCGGCTTGAGTGCCACACCGAGATCTTCGGCAATTATCCTTGAACTGCCCAGAACTTCGCTTATTGCTTCCAGCAGATGTATGCCGGGGCCTTCTCTATACTCACCGTTCATTGCAGTCTCACTGTCTGCCGGAATTGCATAGTATCTTACTATTCCTATAAAATGGTCGATCCTTATAACATCATACAGCTTTGCGGAAAAACTCATTCTCTTTTTCCACCATGTAAAGCCGTCGTTCTTCATGTACTCCCAGTCGTAAATCGGGTTGCCCCACAGCTGGCCTGTAGCAGAGAAATAATCCGGCGGAACTCCTGCAACGGATGTCGGGCGCTTGCGCTCATCGAGCAGAAACTGTTCAGGGCTCGCCCATGTATCAGCACTGTCCAGCGCTACATAAATGGGAATATCGCCTATTATCTGCACTCCGATATTGTTTACATAATTTCTCAGCTTATTCCACTGCTCATAGAACTTGAACTGCAAAAACCACCAGAAGTCGATTTCTTCGGCAAGGCTTTCTCTATACTTTGCCATTACCGATTCCTCTCTCATTCTCACAGGCTCATCCCATTCGAGCCATGACTTATTGTCAAACTCGAATTTAAGCGCCATATAGAAGCAGTAGTCTTCGAGGGCGTCCTTATTTTCCTCCTTGAAGGAAAGGAAATCCTCGGCGTTCTTATCCTGATTTTTATAAGCTTTTTTCAGCACCTTGAAGCGTGAGGCGTAGATTTTTGCGTAATCTGCCTTTTTTTCATCACTGCCCCAGTCTTCATTTTCGGCATCGGCTTTTGTTATGAGACCTTCTTCCATAAGGGTCTCAAGATCGATGAAATAAGGGTTGCCTGCAAAGGCGGAAAAAGACTGATAGGGAGAGTCACCGTAGCTTGTAGGACCTACAGGCAGCACCTGCCAGTACTTCTGACCCGAGGCGGCAAGAAAATCCGCAAAGCGGTATGCCTCCTTGCCGAGGGTGCCTATACCGTATCGGGAAGGCAGAGAGGATATGGGCATTAATATGCCTGCGCCTCTTATGAATCTTTTTTGCTTTTTCATTATGCATTCTCCTTAGGGAAGGAAAAGTCTGGTTTGCTCGCTTTGTGCATTATACTATATTATGCCTGATTTTTCAATGATAATGTAACAGTTGCGAATTTGTTCTCCCCGGTGTATAATTTTATTGTCAGTAAAGGAGTTTTTATATGAATAAAGTTCACGAAAAAAGAGAAAAGCGTTGCGCAGCAGTAGTTGAGGAGCTTAAAAAGCTGTACCCTGAGGCTGTATGCTCCCTTAATTACACCGAGCCTCTGCACCTGCTTATTGCCACGCGCCTTGCGGCTCAGTGCACCGATGCAAGGGTAAACCTTGTCACCCCTGTGCTGTTTTCACGATTTCCGACCCTTGAGGCTCTGAGCGAGGCAAGTGTCGAAGAAATCGAAGAAATAATCAAGTCATGCGGTCTTTACAAGACAAAGGCAAGAGATATCTCCGCACTTTCAAAAATGCTTCGCTATGATTTAGGCGGCGTTATGCCCGACACCCTTGAGGGGCTTTTGAAGCTCCCGGGAATCGGCAGAAAGACTGCAAATCTTATGATGGGCGATGTTTACGGCAAGCCCGCAGTGGTTGCGGACACCCACTGCATACGCATTTCAAATCGCCTCGGGCTGTGCGATTCAAAGGATCCTCACAAGGTAGAATTACATCTGAAGGCTATCTGTGACCCCGAGGAATCAAACGACCTCTGCCACCGCTTTGTTCTCTTCGGCAGGGACATCTGCACCGCACGAAATCCCAAGTGCGCAGAGTGCCCCATTGCTGACTTGTGCGAAGTGCCAAAAACTATATGATAATTTACTTTCTAAATTTCTCAAAAAACTATTGCATATTTTAACTTGTTCTGCTAAAATAACTTCGTTGCTTAGTTTTTTACTCAAAGGAGGTGCAGATCCATGGCAAAATGTGATTTCTGCGGTAAGGAAGTTTCTTTCGGCATCAGACAGTCTCACTCTCACAGACGTTCCAACAGAACCTGGAAGCCCAACGTAAAGCGTGTTAAGGCTATCGTAGCCGGTTCTCCTAAAAGAGTACATGCTTGCACTCGCTGCCTGCGTTCCGGTAAGGTAACCCGTGCTATCTAAGCAAGTTACTGAAAAATGATACACCCTGTTCAGAAGAACAGGGTGTTTTGCTTTGTGTTTTTTGGTCAAGGGTCGTCTTTAAAATTCTTTACTTCCTTCGGAATTTTTCTCTCCCTCAGTCAGCTTCGCTGTCAGCTCCCTCGTCAGAGGGAGCCGAGATATGACAGCAAAATTTTCGGTCTATCTGTAAAGTCAATCTATCTTTCTGCAGGAAACATCGTTTATGCCTCTTCCGATTGGCTGAAGCTCCAGAAATCTGCTGTCGTTATATGCTTTTGCCAGGCTTTCGGGCAGAATTTCAAAGTCTTTAAGGCGGTCTTTTTTGTGTTTTAATCTGACCGTTACCTCTCTGCCCTTGCTGTCCTTTAAAAGTTCGAGCATCTGCTCGTAATCGCCGTTATCGTACAATGAAGGCTTCTTGAGTATGAAACTTTCATAAAAGTATTTCTGCACACCGTCAATGATACCCTGTGCTTCAATATCTATAAGCCCTGATTCGAGACAAACATCATATCCATCGCTGTAGCAGTCATGGATAAAGGACATGGTCATTTCTTTATATGTTGGTTTTGAAAAAAACAACATAGTTTCACACTCCTTTTCATCTTGATGTTATCATTGCAAATTCAAAAAGTCAACCCACAGCAGGCATCTACTGTGGGTCAGATTATTTTTATGCTTCTTTTTTCTTTGCTTTGATCTTTTTCTCTGTGCCTGCTCTGAGGCGGGCGATATTTTCGTGATGCTTGCCGATTATGAGAACGGCATAAGCAACACCAAGAGCAACCATTGTGATCACATAATAAAGGTTTGCATTGGCATCACCTTTATAATAAAGGAATGTGATTACAAACATGGAGAAGGGGAATGTGGCGGTTGCAAGAATAGAAGAAAGAGATACTATTCTTGAGAAAAGCATAACAATGATAAATGTAACAAGGCATACAAGGAATGCTGCGGGGTGAAGCATAAGTGATATTGCTGCACCTGTAACAACACCCTTACCGCCTTTGAAGCCAAAGTAAATCGGCCACATATGACCAACCATTACAAACAAAGCGGCAATGCCTTTGCCTATATTCAGCATTTCATCACCATAGCCGAATTCAATGCCGAATGACTTATAAAGAACTATTGCACCGATAACTGCGGCAACTGCTTTCAAAAAATCACCGAGGAAAGTCAGTGCAGAAGGAAGCTTTCCGACACTTCTGAGAACATTGGTCGTTCCAGCATTTCCGCTTCCGAATTCACGGATGTCCTTTTTCAGATATGCCTTTGTAATAAGTATGGAAAAATTGATGCTTCCAAGAAGATATGCCAGAATTGCAGTCAATGCGTAAACTATTATAAGCTTACTCATTACTATCCCTCCTATTTTTTATCCGACCTCTCTCTGATCACAAAACGCACGGGTGTACCTTCCAGTCCGAAGGTTTCTCTGATGCGGTTTTCAAGATATCTCTGATAGGAGAAGTGGAACAGCTCTGCATTGTTGACAAAGCAGACAAATGTAGGCGGTTTTGTGGAAGGCTGAGTCATATAGTATATCTTCAGTCTCTTGCCCTTGTCTGTAGGCGGCTGTACTCGCTGGGTAGCTTCTGCCAGAAGCTCGTTGAGCATACCTGTGGTAATGCGCATTGTGTTCTGGTCAGCTACATATTTTATAAGCTCAAACAGCCTGTCAAGTCTCTGTCCTGTTTTCGCAGATATGAATATTATAGGTGCGTAGGACATGAAAGACAAGTCATTTTCCAAACTTTTCCTGAAATCGTCCATTGTTCGATTATTCTTCACAATGGCATCCCATTTGTTGACTGCAATTATGCAGCCTTTGCCCTTTTCGTTGGCAAGTCCTGCAATTTTTGAATCCTGCTCGGTAAATCCTACTGTTGCATCTATCATAATGACACAGACATCTGCTCTGTCAACAGCGGATTCGGCACGGATTATACTATAACGTTCAATATTGTCGCTTACCTTACTGCGGCGGCGAATACCTGCTGTATCAATAAACACAAACTTGCCGTGCTCGTTTTTAACTGCAGAGTCAACAGCATCACGGGTTGTACCTGCGATGTCAGATACTATCATTCTTTCCTCGCCTACAACCTTATTTACAAGGGAGGATTTGCCTGCATTTGGCTTTCCGATGACAGCAACCTTGATATAGCTTTCGTCAAACTCCTCGGAATTATCCTCAGGGAAATACTTTACAACCTCATCGAGGAGGTCGCCTGTGCCGTGACCGTGAGAAGCAGAAACAGCAATAGGATCGCCGAGTCCGAGATTATAGAATTCGTAGAATTCAGGCTGGGGTGCACCGAGGGTATCGCACTTGTTGACACAGAGGACGATAGGACGGTTGCTTTTCTGAAGCATTGCTGCAACCTCCATATCTGTTGCGACAACGCCTGTACGGATATCTGTAACAAGAATGATTACGTCTGCAGTATCGATTGCAAGCTGTGCCTGTCTTCTCATCTGAGAGAGGATTATATCGTTCGAATAAGGTTCAATACCGCCTGTGTCCACAAGCAGAAACTCGTGTCCGCACCATTCCCCGTCAGCGTAAAGCCTGTCTCTTGTTACACCGGGAGTGTCTTCAACTATAGCAAGACGTCTGCCGGTTATCTTATTGAAAAGAGTCGATTTGCCGACATTGGGTCTGCCTACTACCGCAACTATGGGTTTTGCCATTTTATCCACCTCTTTTTAAAGGAAATTATTCTCCGAGTACAGAATAAAGGAACTCGTATCCGTCATTGGGTACTACACACACTTTAATTCCAAGCTCCTTTTCAACATCTTCAAGAAGAGTATCATCAAGGAACATATCACCCTCGTGCCTAAGCATTACACGGGGAATCAGAAGCTCATCACCAAGCTCCCTGCCTTTCAGCTGTGCTATCAGGTCTTTACCTGTAACAAGACCTGCAACAGTTATGGTTTCTCCGAAGAAGTTGTTTATTATCGGTACTATATTATATCTGACTGATGCCCATTTTTTCATGTGGGCATTCAGCATTTTTTCAAGTATAGGGGCAGCGGATACTCCTGTAGCGATGGTTACAGTTCGTTTTCTGTCATCGCCGTCTGTATCCTCAACTGCACGTATAAATTCACTCTCAAGGCTCACAACAAGGCCTACGCCGTTTTCAAGCTGTGCAAATTCCTCGTATTCCTCCTCGGAAGGAAAAGGTACGCCTGCCTTGATATAAAATTCATCGGCGGCATATACGATTCTGGAGCCGTTTTCTTCCAAGGATTTTTCAGCAAAGCGCCGTGCTGTGTTTATTACTTCAAGAGCTTCTTTTTCATCAAACAGGCGGAGATTGCAAAGTCCCTCTCTGTGCTTTGTCAGGCCAACTGGAACAAGGGCTATGCTTCTCAGCGCAGGGGTCAGTTTCATAAGCTCTGTAAGAGAATATTCAAGCTCTGCTCCGTCATTTATACCCGGGCACAGAACAAGCTGACAGTTTACATCGATTCCGCCTGATGCCAGCTTTTTAAGCATATCAATGCATTTTCCTGCGTTGGGATTTTTCATCATTTCGACTCTCAGGTCGGGATTCATGGTGTGGACGGACACATTGACAGGACTTATATGCATCATGAGAATGCGGTCAATATCCTTATCCGTCATATTTGTAAGGGTCATATAGTTTCCGAAAAGGAAAGACAGTCGTGAATCGTCATCTTTAAAGTAAAGGCTTTCTCTCATGCCTTTGGGAAGCTGGTCGATAAAGCAGAAAATACACTTGTTCTTGCAGGATTTCTGCTTGTCCATAAGATAAGTCTCAAATATGAGACCAAGTTCATCATACTCGTCTTTACAGATTTCAACGCTGCGGCGCACGCCGCCTTTTTCAAGCAGAAGGGTCAGATTTTCCTGTGTTTCAAAGAAACGAAAGTCAAGGACATCGTTTATCTCATGCTCGTTTATCGTTACGAGCACTGTTCCTGCCTCGATGCCGCACTCCTGCGCTATACTGTTTTCTTCAACGCCGTAGATCAGTACGGGCATAATGACCCTCCTTATGAGTGTGTTTTTTCTCTCCCTCCGGCTTTTCGCTTTGCGAAAAGCCACCTCCCTCGTCAGAGGGAGGCAGGACTTACCTTATTTAGATAACACAAATAAAAACAATGACCGCAACAACTCAAGAGCGTCTGTGTCAATTAAGAAACACAGACGCACGAGCATGTTACAGTCCATAATCTTGCTATTGCCTGATTATTTGTCGTTTTCCATCTTGACAACCTGTCTGCCGTTATAATAGCCACAGGAAGCGCACAGACGATGAGGTCTGATGAGTTCACCGCAGTTACTGCACTTTACAAGAGTGGGAGCGTCAAGCTTCCAGACGCTGGAACGTCTCTTGTCTCTTCTAGCCTTTGAAGTTTTTCTCTTAGGTACCGCCATTCTTCAGCACCTCCTTTTATAATAGATCTCTGAGTGCTGCAAGTCGAGGATCAACATTGTCGATTTCGCAATCGCAATCGCCATCATTGAGATTTGCTCCACATTCGGGGCAAAGCCCTTTGCAATCCTCAGAGCACAGGTATTTCGTCGGCAGGCCGAGCAAAATATCAGAATATGCTAACTCGTCCATGTCAAGCATACATCCGGGAACTTCGATTATTTCATCGTCAGTCTCGTCATCAAGACTTGGCAGCAGCACATGCGAGAAGCTGTAATGCATATCTTCGATGAGCTCCTCGTCACATCTGTCACAAGGGCGGACATACTCAAAATCTGCTTCATAGCTGATTGAGGTGATTCCGCTTCTGTTGACTATTTCGCCTTTGATATGTACCAGACTCTCAAAAGGAGAATCTTCCCCTTCCTCAAACTTTGTCATATCAAGATCATACTCCACAGAAAGGCGTTCTCCCTCCTGTGAAAAAAGGGTTCTTAAATCAAACTGCATTACAGTACCTCGATTCACTCGATGTATTATAATATATCGTGGTGGTCTTTGTCAACCTAATTATTTTGATAAAATAGGTTAAATGCAAAATTTCCTGAGGGAGATTGTATCCCCCTCAGGTAATATGGCTTTTTCAGATAACAGCGGTGATATCTTCGATGCTTGCAGGAAGCTCTTCCTTATCTGCGGAAACAGAAAGAGTGAACTTTACGTTTGCAGCCTCAGCAAGCTTATCGAGCTTCTGGATGAAAGCTCCGAGAGCTTCCATATCCTTGCCGCCGATCTTAAGGGTGGAGTCGATAAGAACATCAGTGATGTCATAGTTGCCTGCGCAAAGGCCGCAGAGGAAACCGAAGAATGCATCAAAACCTGCAACTGCGTAATCCTCAATGTTGATGAGTCTTGCGTTGTAGTCAAGTCCATAGGTAAGAGTGTCGCCCTTTTCGATGCAGACAACATTGCCCTTGGAGCTCTCTACTGCTGCGTGGGTGAGATCTATAAGCTTCTTGGTTTTGCCGGAACCCTTATGTCCGAGAAGTAAATTTATCATTTTGAATTCCTCCGATACTTTATTTTGCAAGCTTTGTCTCAAGTTCTGCCTTGAGATCCTCAAAGCCGGGTTTGCCCAGAAGTGCATACATATTCTTCTTGTATGCCTCAACGCCGGGCTGGTCGAAGGGGTTTACGCCCAGCATATAGCCGGATACTGCGCAAGCCTTCTCATAGAAGTAGAAAAGATAGCCGAGATTGAACTCGTCTGCTTCGGGAACGTGCACGATAAGGTTGGGGTTGCCGCCCTCAGTATGTGCAAGAAGTGTTCCCTCAAAGGCCTTCTGGTTGATGTAGGAAAGAGTGTTGCCGGAGAGGAAGTTGAGCTTGTCAACGTTCTCGGGGTCGTTCTTTACTTCGACATCTACCTTTGCCTTGTCGATGAGACAGACAGTTTCAAACAGCTTAAGTGCACCTTCCTGAATGTACTGACCGAGGGAGTGAAGATCGGTGGAGAAGGTTGCAGAGGAAGGATAGATACCCTTGCCGTCCTTGCCTTCGCTCTCGCCGTAAAGCTGCTTCCACCACTCGGCAAGCATTACGAGGTTAGGCTCGTAGCTGATGAAAAGTTCTGCCAGATAGCCCTTTTCGTGGAGTGCATTTCTGATTGCTGCATAACGGTAGCAGTCGTTCTTATCGATGTCGGTGTCGCAAAGCTCATCCTGAGCTGCCTTTGCGCCTGCCATGAGAGCATCGATATCAAGACCTGCAACAGCAATGGGAAGAAGACCTACTGCGGTGAGAACAGAATATCTGCCGCCTACGTTGTCGGGAACTACGAAACACTCATAACCCTTGACATCTGCAAGCTGCTTGAGTGCAAAGCGCTCTTTGTCGGTGGTGCAGAAAATTCTCTTTGCTGCCTCTTCTTCGCCGTACTTGCTTTCGAGAAGCTCTCTGAAAGCACGGAAAGCAATCGCGGGCTCGGTAGTAGTACCGGACTTGGAAATAACATTTACGGAAACATTTACTCCGTCTGCTGCACACATCTCAAGAGCTTCTCTGAGTGCTGCGCCGCTGATGTTATTGCCTGCGTAAATGATCTTCGGGGAATCCTTTGTTACAAGATTGTAGTTCGGGGATGTAAGGAACTCAATCGCTGCACGTGCGCCGAGATAAGATCCGCCGATACCGATAACTACGAGGATATCGGAATTAGCTCTGATGCGTGCTGCTGCATCCTTGATTCTTGCAAACTCATCCTTGTCATAATCGGTAGGAAGGGTAAGCCAGCCAAGGAAATCATTGCCTGCACCGGTGCCTTCGTGAAGTGTTTTTGCTGCTGCTTCTACACGGGGCTGCATTGCCTTGATCTCTTCTGCGCTTAAAAATTCTCCGATGTAACCAGCGTCCAGTTTTATTGCCATGTATAATGCCTCCTAATTTTCTATGGCCTTATAATACAATATATCGGAGAATATTTCAAGTGCAGCAACAATTTTTGTTTGATTTTTGAACAAAATTAACGAAAATTTCAATAATTTATTACACAGAGAGCAAACTTTTAAGTAAACATCCAAATACTCGAAGGAAGGTAATCTTCTCTGTACCGCACGATGTTATGATTTTGTATTCGCCCAGAACATTATTATCAAGAAGAAGTTCCACTGTTCCGACTGTCTGACCTGTATATACCGGCGCATTGATTTCCCCGTCGTATTTCACATTTACGGTTACTTCCGCACTTCTCCCCTTTTCGATAAGTACATATCCATCGGATACGACAGATGTCTGTATTGCTTTATCCATACCGCCCCGGACCTTTATTCCCTCCGTCTGAGGAATATAGTCTGCAGCTTTTGCAACCTCATAATTTGCAAAGCCGTAATCAAGCAAGGCTGCCGCATCTGCAAAGCGGTGCTTGCTGTTCGGTGCGCCCATGATAACCGCTATCAGCGTCATCCCGTCACGTCGTGCCGCTGCGCTTACGCAACAGCCTGCCTGCGATGTTGTTCCTGTCTTGAGTCCGATTGCATCGGGATAGTTTTTCAACAGCTTATTTGTATTGGAAAGCTGAAATTCTCCGTTTCTCAGGGTATCCATCCATATGGTTGAATAGTTCAGGATATCCTCGTGTTTTAAAAGTTCAGCTGATACAAGGGCCACATCAAGAGCTGAGGTCAGGTGTCCTTCTGCATCAAGTCCCGTGCAGTTTTTATATGAAGTCTGCGTCATATTGAGCTCTCTCGCTCTGTCGTTCATCATTACCACAAAGGCTTCGTGTGAGCCTGCAATATGCTCTGCAAGAGCTACTGATGCATCATTGGCAGAACCTACCACTGCCGCCTTCAGCAGTTCGTCAACTGTCATGGTTTCTCCTTCTTCAAGCCATATCTGCGAGCCACCCATGCTTGCTGCGTGCGCACTGCAGGTCACTGTATCTTCATAGCTTATCTTTCCCGAATCTATTGCCTCAAACACAAGAAGGAGTGTCATGACCTTTGTTATTGATGCTTCGGGCAGCCGCTCGTCGGCATTGTATTCATAGAGTATTTCACCTGTTTCAAGATTCATAAGTATTGCTGCTTTTGCGGAAAGCCCCATGGTATCATCTTCCTTTTCCGCATACACAGGTATGGATGCCCAGACAATCATCAAAACTGAACAGATAACGGATATTATTTTTTTCATCAGTAAAAAGCACCTCCGGCATTTTCTTCTGGTTAAGAATATGCCGGAGGTGTTCAATATATTATTTTGTCATTTCAATAAATTCTGCCTCTGTAAGCACCGGAATCCCCAGAGTCTGAGCCTTTGTGAGCTTACTGCCCGCATTTTCACCTGCTACGACATAACTTGTCTTTTTACTTACCGATGATGCTGCTTTACCGCCAAGGGACGCAACAAGTGCTTCGCCTTCCTGCCTTGTCATGGTTTCAAGTGTACCCGTAAGAACAAAGGTCATGCCCTCAAAGCGATTATCCGTATTTTCCTCTGCCTGTGAGGTCATATTGACCCCATAGCCTTTAAGTCTGAATATCAGCTCCTGGCTTGAATCACGTGAGAAGAATTCGACTATGCTCTCTGCCATTACAGCGCCGAATCCGTCTTCGCTCTGTATTTCCTCGGCCGTTGCTTCCATCAGCCCGTCAAGAGTGCCGAAACGCTTTGCAAGTGCCGAAGATGCAGTTTTGCCTATATTCCTTATACCAAAGGCAAATATGAGCGAAGAAAGGTCGTTTTCTTTAGATTTGTTTATGGCATTAATGAGATTCTGTGCCGATTTTTTGCCCATACGTTCAAGGGAGCTTATATCATCTTCTGTAAGAGCATAGATATCCGCTGCGGTTTTTACAAGTCCGCAGTCGGCAAGCTGCTCACATACCGCTTCACCCATTCCCTCGATATCCATTGCTTCTCTGGATGCAAAATGTATTACATTGCGAAGAAACTGTGCAGGACACGAAGGATTGAGGCATCTCACTGCCGTTTCCTTTTCATCCTTCACAACCTTTTCTCCGCAGGACGGGCACACATCGGGATATTCATAAGGCTGACCGTTTTCGCTGTGAGCTACCACAGATACAACCTCGGGAATTATCTCACCTGCTTTTCTGATAAGCACCCTGTCGCCTATACGGATATCCTTCTGAGCAATATAGTCTGCATTGTGCAGGGATGCACGGGCTACGGTGGTGCCTGCAAGAAGTACCGGGTCAAATATTCCGGTTGGTGTCAACACACCCGTTCTTCCCACTGTTATTTCTATATCCAGAAGGGTTGTTTCCTTCTGTTCAGGAGGAAACTTGAATGCAACTGCCCACTTAGGGGTTTTTGATGTGCTTCCGATGGTCCTGCGCATTGTCAAGGAGTCCACCTTTACAACAGCCCCGTCGGTATCATACTCAAGCCCGACTCTTTCCTCACCTATTTCATCGATTTCAGCAATTATCTCCTCTGCTGTATTTGACAGATTTCGTCTGGGAGATACGGGAAATCCTCTTTCGCTGAGCCAGTCAAGGGATGCTTTATGACTTTCAAACTCCACTCCCTCTGCCTGCTGGATATTGAACACAAATATAGAAAGATTTCGTGATTTTGTTATTTCAGAATCCTTCTGACGCAATGAGCCTGCCGCTGCATTTCTGGGATTCTTGAACAGCTTGCCGCCTGCTTTTGCCTGCTGTTCATTGAGGTTTTCAAAGGCACTGCGAGGCATATACACCTCGCCTCTTACTTCGAGAAATTCAGGTGCTCCGACAATTACATCAGGGATATCTGCAATAACCCGAAGGTTTTCGGTAACGTCTTCACCTACTACACCGTTGCCACGTGTGGAGCCTCTTACAAACTCTCCGTTTCTGTATTCAAGCGAAACAGAAAGGCCGTCTATCTTCTGCTCAACCACAAATTCAGCCTCAGGAAACTGCTCTTTTATGCCTCTGACAAAAGAAATTACTTCTTCCTTATCAAAAACATCCTGCAAGCTTTCCATCTTTACAGCATGCTGGACCTCTGAAAATTTGCCCTGAGCGCTGCCACCTACTTTCTGTGTGGGTGAATCCTCGGAAATTATCTGAGGAAATTCTTTTTCCAGCTTTTTAAGCTCTCTTGTAAGGGCATCATACTCGAAATCTTCTATTTCAGGGTCATCCTGGTTATAGTATCTGTCATTGTGATATTCGATCTGTTCACGCAGCTCCTGCGCTCTTTTATATGCATCCTTAAGCTCCATGACTGCCTCCGTTATCTCTTCTTTTTCTTTTTTGAATTATGATTTACAGGTCGTTTTTCCGGCACAGATATTTTTTCGGGCACCGGCACTTCTTCAATGCTTTCGCTTTCCTTGAAGAAATTTTCTCCTGCTTCAAGTTTCTTTTTAAGTTTTTTGTTCTGCATTTCCTCTTTCAGAAGTGCGTACAGCATTGCACACAGCGGCACTGCAAGCATTGCACCTGCAAAGCCGCCGATGTTGCTGCCTATGATAACAGCGCTGAACACAAGAACACCGGGAAGTCCTACGGATTTTCCCACAACCCTCGGGTAGATAAGGCTGCCTTCAAGCTGCTGGAGCACCAGAATGAACACTACAAACAGCAGTGCCTTTGAGGGGCTTTCGGTGAGAATAAGCAGGCCGCCCACAATTACACCTATAAATGCACCTACCATGGGTACAAGGGCTGTAACCATTATTACTATGGAAATCACAAGCGCATAAGGGAAGCCGAAAATAAGCATTCCCACAAAGCAGAGTGTGCCCAGAATAACGGCTTCAACAAGCTGTCCAGACACAAAGCTTGAGAACGAACGATTGGCAAGGGATGCCATGCTGATAATTTTATTTCCTGTTTTATCGGGAAGTATGCTTTTAAGCATACGCTTTACAAATGCACCGATTTTTTCCTTCTGGGCAAGGACATAGCAGGCCATTATGATGCTGAAAACAATATCCACCAGAGAATCGAACACCATGGTTGTGACGCCTGTTGCTGTGTTGATAATCTTTGATGAACTGATGCTTGAGAACAGGTAGTTCATTACTCCCGTAAGCACCTCAACCCAGTTGATTTCAGCTTCAGCCTTTATCACCCAGTTGGGATTTATTTTCCCAAGTATGCCGTTAAGCCATGTTATGAAGGAATCAATATAGCCCGGAAGATTTTCTGTTATTTTCGTTATCGTTGTTGTCAGTTCGGGAATAATGAATCTGAGTAAAAGTGCGACTATGCCGAGAGTTATAAGCAGCGTCGAAACAAGACTTACCGGGCGTTTGAGCCTGCGCACCCACTGCTTTGATGACTTATCCATGAAAAAGAACACTTTCTTTTCAAGGGCTGACATGATTATATTCAGCACGAAAGCTATACACAGACCTGTTATTATGGGACCTGCGAGAGAAAACAGGTAGGAGAATACTCCAAGTATGACCTTTATATTTTTAAGTCCCAGATACAGCAGGACGGTAAATGATATTATAAGCAGTATTCTTTTTGTATTTTTGGCGTTGAATTCCATCATCTCACACCTTTTTTCGTTTTGATATATTATACATTCCGTTCCATACTTTAACAACCTAAAATTTATTAAAAAGAAGCGGCATTTCAGACTGCCGCTTCTTTGGTAAGTATTCAGGAAATAAGATGTTTGTCGGTAAATACCCATTTACGCTGTAATGTGAAATTGAGCACCATACAGAATGTGTCAACACAGATTTTTACAAGCATAAGTGAGTTGTTGTCCATTGCGATGTTGAAAAGTTCCATTATCATACTTATTGCAGTGGACGAAAGAACAACAAGCATCACAAGGGTCATTATGTACCTTATAAGAGCATCCACTGAGGAGCCTTTGTTTTTGAACACCGTGTGCTTGTTTATTATGAAATTGCCCGTACAGGAGATAACCTTTGAAATTGTCTGAGGCAGGAATGCCATGCTGGGTTCAAGGTTATCGAAAGCGTATTTTGTGAGCAGGGTAAAAGCGATAAGCTCTGCACAATAGCAGCCGAATGCACTGAGCATGAATTTTATAAGCTCTCCGCACATTGGCCAGTATACTCTGACAGAATCATTTACTGTTCTGAAATTGGAATTTCTGTTTCCATCTATGTAGATTGTTTCAATGGGGGTTTCGATAATCTCAATATCATTTTTTATGCAATCGATTATCATGTTCATCTCAAAATCAAAGCGCTTACCCGGAAGCCTGAGCATTCTGGCAATAAGCTTATTGGGTATTCCTCTCAGACCCGTCTGGGTATCCGTAAGTGATTTTCTGTATACCATGGACATGATTTTTCTTGTTGTTCTGTTGCCGAAGCTGTTGCGTTTCGGTACATTTCCTGAAGCAAAATCACGTGCTCCGAGAAACAGTGCGTTATCCTTGCACTCCATCAGCTTTGCTACCTTTATGACATCCTCTGCAAGATGCTGTCCGTCACAGTCGCAGGTAACAATTCCGTCATACCCTTCGAGATTTTCAAGGTAATATTTCATTCCGGTTTTAAGTGCAATGCCTTTTCCGAGATTTTTCTCATGATCAATTACAATACACTCTTTATGCCGCTTGCATTTACCAAAAAGCTTCTTTGCTTCTGAGTTGCTGCCGTCATTTACAAGTATGATTTTGGGAATTCCCAGATCAATAAGTTTTTCTACAAATCCTGTCAGCTGTACATCAGGATTAAGAGACGATATAAGCGCTACAACGTTCATGCCGCTCTCCTCCTTTTCTGTTCCCGGCTGTTGCACGAATGGAATTATAACATTATCTTATCTTCATGTCAATTTACAAAAGATTAACCTATATTTGACAAACAAGCAATCTCGTAATAGAATGTACTTTGCGAGCAAGCTGAGTGATCGCGTGTGACGTGTGAAAACACCCATATGAGGAAAGTCCGGGCATCACAGGGCAAGGATAACGGCTAACGGCCGCCGGGGGTGACCCCAGGGAAAGTGCAACAGAGATATACCGCCTGCGGTTTACTGCAGGTAAGGGTGGAAAGGCGAGGTAAGAGCTTACCGGAGCACGGGGAACCGTGCTGCCCTGTAAACCCTATCCGATGCAACATCGTGGTGGGACATTATGCGGCTGCCCGTCGCGTCCCAAGGAGATGGCTGGAGCTGAATGGCAACATTCAGTCGAGATAGATGATCACTCTCGACAGAACCCGGCTTACAGGCTTGCTCGCACAAATAAATACAGACAGGTGGAATCAGCAGGTATGAACAATTTCGACTTCCTTAATCCCACTAAAGTCATTTTCGGCAAAGGTGTCCAGAATGATGTAGGCATCCAGATCAAGCAGCACTGCTCCGGTAAGGTTCTTCTTCACTATGGTGGAAAAAGCGCTAAGCAGAGCGGTCTTCTCACTCAGATCTGCACTTCTTTTGACAAGTGCGGTATTGATTACATCGAGCTTGGCGGCGTACGCCCCAATCCCCGTCTGAGCCTTGTCCGCCAGGGCATTGAGCTCTGCAGAAATGAAAACATCGAATTCATCCTTGCTGTCGGCGGCGGTTCTGTTATCGACTCTGCAAAGGCTATTGCAATCGGTGTATGCTATGACGGCGATGTATGGGATTTCTTCTCCGGCAAGGCTTATCCCGAAGAGGCACTGCCTCTCGGTGCAGTTCTCACTATTCCTGCTGCAGGAAGCGAAACATCCGAAAGCTGCGTTATCACAAATGACGAAGATCCTGATTATATTCTCAAGAAGGGCTGCAGCTGCGACGCATTCCGTGCAAAGTTTGCACTTATGAATCCTGAGCTCTGCTATACTCTCCCCTCTTATCAGATCGCCTGCGGTTCTGTTGATATTCTTGCACATATCATGGAAAGGTATTTCACAAACACCGAAAATGTTGAGTTCACAGACAGACTCTGTGAGGCAACCATGCGCAGCGTTGTTTCTCTTGCTCCCCGTGTATATGCTGATCCTTCAAATTATGATAACTGGGCCAACCTTATGTGGGCAGGCTCCTTCGGTCACAACGGTGTTCTCAGCACCGGCCGTGAAGGCGACTGGGCAAGCCATGATATTGAGCATCAGATAAGCGCAATATATGATATCGCTCACGGTGCAGGACTTGCCATCACTTTCCCCGCATGGCTCAAATACGTTTACAAGCACGATGTAATGAGAGTTGCTCAGTTTGCAAACCGTGTATTTGATGTTGAGATCGATTTTCACAATATCGAGCGCACTGCTCTTGAAGGCATCAGACGCCTTGAAGAATTCTATCACAGCATCGGTCTTGTCACTACACTTCATGAGTGCGGCATCGACGATTCAAGAATCGAGGAGATGGCTCGCAAGGCAACAAACAATGACGCCCACACTGTCGGTAATTTTGTTCCCCTTTCAACTGCCGACATTATCAGCATCTATAAGCTTGCTCTTTAATTCAACCAAATAATCAAAACAGCTTTTGACGTTTCTTTATCAAACGTCAGAAGCTGTTTATTTTTAAGGAGATAATAATGAAAAAGAAAAAATTGTATTCTGAACTTTGCTATGTACTTGGACTTTTTATTCTGGCGGCAGGCGTGGCAATGATGGCAAAAGCAGATTTTGGTGTTTCAATGGTAGTTGCACCTGCATACATACTCCACGTCAAGCTTTCACAGTATCTTCCCTTTGTCACCTTCGGAGTTGCCGAGTATATACTCCAGGCATTCCTTCTGATTCTGCTGACTATTGTTGTTCGCAGATTCAAGATTTCCTACCTGCTTTCCTTTGCAACTGCCGTTATCTACGGTGTTGTGCTCGACGGGTTCATGCTGCTGGTTGAATTTGCTCCTGCTCAGTTCATTGCAGTAAGAATTGCCCTTTACATAGTGGGTATGATTCTTTCTTCAATAGGCGTTGCACTGTTCTTCAACACTTATTTTCCTCCCGAAGCCTATGAGCTGTTTGTCAAAGAAGTGTCCGAAAAATTCAACCTAAGGATGAGCAGATTCAAAACAGTATATGACTGTGTTTCATGTGCTGTTGCTATCCTGATGTCCTTTGCATTCTTTGGTCTGTGGCATTTCGAGGGCGTAAAGCTCGGAACTGTTTTGTGCGCACTGATAAACGGAAGTCTGATTGGAGCCATATCTTCTTTTATCAACAAACATTTTGAAACAGTTGATAAATTCAAATTCAGAAAATTCTTTACAGGCAAATAAAGAAAACCCGTCGGGAAATATCCCGACGGGTTTATTATTGCTTTTAATTATGCAACAGAGTTGAGGGTGATGTCATACTCGAGGGAGGTGAAACCTGCGGGCTCGTCGATGAACTTTACAGCCCACTCATTCCAGCCGCCTGCAAGACGTACGCACTGCTCAGCAGAGTAGTCGCCGGTGCCTTCGTACCAGAAGGTCTTGCCTTCGGGATCAGCAGCGAGGTCGATTGCAACTTCGTTACCATCGATGCGGCAAACAACAGTAGCATCAACAGTCTTGTTGGGCTCGCCTACGATAAGGCAGGGAGCGAAGAACCAGGTGTTGAATACGGGAGCAGCAAAGTCAAGCTTAACAGTAACAGTCTCGCCAACCTTTACCTTACCATTGGTTGCAGTGATTTCGCCAGCATTGGAAGCTGCGCCGTCACCGTAGTACTGGAAGCCCCAGTCATTCTCAGCAGCTGCGTCGCCGCCGAAAGCGATGAGTACATCGTACTCTGCGTCAGCAACAGGAGCATCAGCAGTGTCATCAGCAGTATCTTCTACAACATCAGTGGAGGATGCTGTGTCAGCTGCGGATACAACTTCGTCAACAACGGGAGTTTCGGTCTTCTCTTCCTTGCCGCAGCCTGCGAAGCAAGCAACGAGCATGAGGGAAGCAAGAACAAGTGCCAGAATCTTCTTCATTTTGTTTTCCTACTTTCTTTGTATTTTTTGACGGATATTTCCAAAACGGAATATCTGTCATGCATTCATTATATCCCTTTCCTCTTTTTTGTCAATAGTTTGGCAACAAGTTTATGTAACAGATTTATATAACAAGTTTTTGTAACTGCTTAACCGAAAGATATATCCGAAATGCACACCTCATTGCTTGTTCCTTCATACACTGAATCTATTCTGATTGTAACGAATGTTGTTTCAATCGGATCCTCAAGCTCCAGTTTCTGCCATTCCTTTATATCCTCAAGCACAAAGGATTTCTCTCCGCCTTCATATAATATTGTTATATCTTTGGCTCTTGAATTCAGTTTGTACAAATCCTTCTTTCCGTTTTTCTGGTATCCGTTGCGAATCATAATATACGATACTTTCTGTTTTTTATCTCCATATGCTATCAGACTCTCTCCTACGCCCTTTGCTCCCTTTCCATTCTGCCAGCATGTCTGTTTATTATTGTCAAAGGCATCCTCTGCCTTTGCTTTGTTGTTTTTATCCTTATTGTATTCAGATGATGCACCATATTTTTCAAATTTCGGCATCGCACCTGATCTGAAATCAATGTTTTTTCCGATATACATTACCATGCAGACAAGAAACGCAAGAAATATTACTATTCCTACTGCTTTTCCTATTGCATTCGCTCCGGATTTACCGATTCTTATATTCTTATATTCTTCTCCTTTTTTCAAAGTGCTGTATGCTTTTCTGTAGGACATTCCCTCGTTTACAAGGCGATTGACTTTATTGTAAAAATTATATTCCTGCCACTGAGCAGCTGCTTTTCGCTCAAGTTTTTCACGTTTTTTATTTCTGGCTTTTGCCAGTGCAGCCTGGGTTGCTGTAAGCCTTTCCTTTGATCCCGAAAGATTATCCTCGGACCTCCTGATATCCTGCTCCCGTCTTACCTTAATGTTCTGCATCTTCAGCGATGTTTCCATTGCTTTCCTTTTTGCAATGTCCTTCTGTTTGCTCATTTCCAGCTTCTGAAGGTCATGTTTAAGCTCACTCACAAGCTGATATCTTTTGCTCGTGCTCTTTTCGCACATTCTGCGGATTATTTTCATAAGCTCACTGCTTACCCCTGCAGGATGTGGAATCTTTTTTTCGGTATACATCAGTGCAACTGCACCTTCTCTGTCTTCATATGGGTGCTTTCCCGAATTGAGCATGGTAAGCATGGTATAGCCAAGGGAATAAATATCACACCGGCAATCGTAGCCCGTACCATATGCCGAAACCTCCGGTGCCATATACAGCGGCGTTCCTCTGTTTCCGGTATATGTCATTGTTGCTCTGAGAGTTTTTGCTGTTCCAAAATCACCAAGCTTATATCTTCCGTCCTTATCAACCAGTATATTGGCAGGCTTTATATCGCAGTGAACAAGTTTCTGAGGCAATTCGCTGCATTTTTCAAGTACACTGCAGATATCCATTCCAAGCTTAATTACTTCATTTTCACTCATTCCGTCTGTCGGAAGGGGATTGAGAAGTTCCATTCTGATTATAAGAAATGAAGTCCTGGGATGTTCACGGGATATAAGGGCATAATCCTCTATCTGGACTGCGTTGGGATGACCTCGAAGAAGCTGCTGCATTTCGATTTCTTTTACCCTTTCCTCGCCTTCTTCTGCAGAATTTACTCTGCAGACCTTTAAAGCACATTCCTGAACTTTCAGATTTACTCCCATCTGAGGTTTTGTTATCTTATATACATTTCCGAACGAACCACGTCCAAGAAGTCCGGTTACCACCCATTCATCAAGAAAGGATTTTATACCTTCTGACCTTATTGCGTTAATATCCTCAAAGCCTCGTTTTTCTTCAAATTCAAGAAGCTTTTCAATATTCATTTCCTCACCCTCATGACGCATATTTTCACTTATTTTATCATATAATAATTTTTTGTTCAACCGCATCTTGTTTCGGAATCTTCAGGTAATTTCCATAATCCGATCCCTGTTGTTTTGTGAATATTTGCAGCTGTGTTTTCCTCTGCCGAAAAAAGATCCCCATAAGGGGATCTTTTTTATTTTCTGCTTATGAGAATCAGTTTCACAATCATTATAATAAAGTATACAATGGACAATGCCCAGCCAAAGCTCATAGCCAAAACCAGTTTTAATGCAAATATGATAATTGACACAAATGCATATATTTCATTTGTCGCACTCAGCACAGCATCGTTTATCTCACCTGCAAGGGATCTTCTTCTTTTGAACCAGTTTACTGCATGCCAACCGAACGGGAATCCGAAAAGTAATACAGGAACAATAAACACTCCGCTTATATCGTGCTCTTTTTCAACCATTATCATTTCACCGGGGTTTTCGGGATTCTCTTCCATTGCAGTATATGAAGCACCTTTAAAAGCATCAACAACATAATCTGCAATGTTATCATATTCACTTGCCTTGAACTCTTTGTACTGGCTGATAATTATCAGTACCAGTGCAAAAACTGCAATCAGAAGTCCCCAGAATGCATGTTTCCAGAAAAGCGCATATGCTTCAAATCGAAGTTCTCGCTTTTCTTCTTTGATGTTTTCTTTATCTTTTTCTATTCGTACATTGTAGCAGTTTTCACAGATTGCTATGCTGAATTCTGCCGCACACTCTTCGCAAAGTCCTCTTCCGCAGTCAACACACTGGGCTACTGCTGTTCTCTCGGTATGAAATGCACAATTCATTTTTCTTCCTCCTGTAATTCGTGTTTTTCTTTTGTGGCTTTATTCTAAAACACTGTCAGAAGGGAGTTTTAAATCATCTACCGGATTAAAAAAGCGATAAACAAGGCCTAAAAGAACAAAAAGAAGCCCTCGTTCATTTGAACGAGGGCTTTGGAGGCGCCACCCAGATTTGAACTGGGGAGTCAGGGTTTTGCAGACCCGTGCCTTACCACTTGGCTATGGCGCCGTATGCAAAACGGCGCATAGTTTGCGCCGTTTCTTGTGGAGCGGAATACGAGGCTCGAACTCGCTACCTCCACCTTGGCAAGGTGGCGCTCTACCAGATGAGCTAATTCCGCGTAATGGTGCCTCCGGTCGGAATCGAACCAACGACACAGGGATTTTCAGTCCCTTGCTCTACCAACTGAGCTACAGAGGCAAAAGTGGCGACCCAGAACGGACTCGAACCGTCGACCTCTAGCGTGACAGGCTAGCGTTCTAACCAGCTGAACTACTGGGCCAAAAGTGGTGGGAACAACAGGGCTCGAACCTGTGACCCCCTGCTTGTAAGGCAGGTGCTCTCCCAGCTGAGCTATGCTCCCACATGGGCGTCGCTAAGTGGTTTCCCTCAGCGACGTGTTACATTCTACACGAAGAGTTTGCGTTTGTCAACACTAAATTTAAAATTTTTATTCTTTTATTTCATCGACTAATCTGAGCAGCTCTTCTGTGTTAAATTTGTACTTTTTGTCACAAAAATGACAGCAAAGCTCTGCACCTTCACCTGCATTTGCTATTTCTGTCAAATCCTTGACTCCGATTGAAAGCAATGCCTTCTCTGTTTTCTCTCTGCTGCACTTGCACTCGTATTTTACTTCTGTTTCATCAAAGAATTCAAGTTCAAAGCCTTCGAGTGCCTTCTGACAGATTTCTTCAAGGGACATTCCGCTGCACATCATGGATGTAAAGCTGGGAAGCTGTCCCAGATTCTTCTCAAGTACCTCTATTTCTCTTTCATCTGCAAGAGGAAGAAGCTGGATAAGAAGTCCGCCTGCTGCATCCACCTCACCGTTCTCATCGTGGTGAACGCCGAGAAGAAATACTGTAGGTGTCTGTTCACTGACTGCATAGTAGCTTGTAAGATCCTCTGCTATCTCACCTGATGCAAGAGGAATCTGAGCAGTATAAGGCTCACCGCCCATACCGAAATCCTTGATGACTCCCAGAAGTCCTTCACGTCCTACTACAGCACCTACATCTATGCGATCTCCGGTTTCTGCCTGAGGATTGGAGGCCAGTCCTCGCACGTTGCCCGTACTGTCAGATACAACGATAAGAGAGCCTACAGGTCCGCCGCCTTCAACACGCAGTGTCAGGCTTGCCTCTTCCTCCTTGAGTCTGTTGCCCATTATACAGCCGCCTGTAAGCAGTCTGCCAAGTGCCGTTGTAACAACAGGGCTTGTATTATGTATTTCCTTTGCTCTTTTTACAATATCTGTAGAATCAACTGCCGCACCGATTATAAGTCCGTCAGTGGTTATGCACCTTATGAGTCTTCCCATTATCTGCTCTTCCTTTTCGTTATATAAACTAATCGCTGTGTTGTTTCTTCGGGCTCTTTATCAGAATAGTCATCCTTCACCGCTATGACCTCCAGGTCTGCTTCATGAAGCATTCCTCTGATTTCTTCGTCGGTATATGCTCTTTCCGAGAAGCACTCACTGCTTCTGTAATATACTCCGTCTTCCTCTTCAAAGAAATCAAGGGTGATATTCACAAGCCCGTCTTCATATGAATTCTGCCATGCACAGAATACGTTGTCTGTTTCAAGTATATATGCACTGTCAGAGAGTATGTGTTCATGCTTATATGGTGTATTTACGTCAAACACAAATATGCCGTTGTCCTCAAGGAACAACGACACTTTTTTGAATATTGTGCCGACAGTATCTTTGTCTGTTACGTGATTGATGCTGTCAAGAGTACATACTGCTGCATCTATGGTGCCATAGAGATCAATCTCGTCCATACTCTGGCATAGCAACAGAACATCGGCAGGGCATTTCTCCCTTGCTGTCATAAGCATATCTGCAGAGGAATCTATTCCTATTACATCATATCCCTTTTCGCTGAGCAGCAAGGCAAGGGTACCTGTTCCGCAGGCAAGATCACAGAGAATCTTTGTCTGCGGTCTGTACTCGCTGAGCCACTGAGATATTCTGTCTGCAATCTGCTCATACTCTACATTCTGCATCAGTTCATCGTAATACTGTGCAAATACGTCGTAGCTCATCAGCCTTCTGCATCTTCCTCAATGGATCTGATATAAAGCTCTTCAGGGCTCATTCTGCCAAAAACCAGATCATATCCTGCTTCACCGTAATTAAGGGAACGGTTTACACGGCTGATGGTAGCAGTGCTTGCGCCTGTACGGGCAACTATATCACTGTATACTCTCTTGTTCTTGAGCATATATGCAACAACTATTCTCTGGGACATTGCCTTAAGCTCAGGAACTGTGCACAGATCTTCAAAGAAATCATAGCATTCTTCAAGGGTTTCAAGCTTCAGGATGGATTTAAAGAGGAAATCCACGCTGTCGTCTTTTATCTTATTGGACATAGGTGTTACCGCCTTTTTTCACTTAGTAATTTAATGCTATAAAAGTTTAACATATAAAATCGTAAAAGTAAAGACGTATTTTTATTCTCCCGTTACCTCTGCCAGAATGGATTTAAGTTCTTCTATCCCCTCTCCGTTTTCTGCGGATACGGGAAGAAATGCATCATCCGGCACTCCCAGCTCTTCAGGGAAAAGCTCCAGGCGCTTTTTGCGCTCAGTGGGTTTGAGCTTGTCTATTTTTGTCAGGACGACAAGAGTAGGGAGCTCGGTTTCGGCAAGATAATCAAGCATCATCAGGTCATCTGCCGAGGGCTTGTGGCGGCTGTCAACAAGCAGTATGGCAAGCTTTATATCTCTGCCCTGGGCAAAATATCCGTCGATAAGCTGTGACCAGCGAGCCTTTTCATCTCTGCTGACCTTTGCAAAGCCGTAGCCGGGCAAATCAACCAGCCTTGCATCAACTACATTATAGAAGTTTATGGTTGCGGTTTTTCCCGGCTGTGAGCTGACACGTGCAAGAGATTTGCGGTTTACAAGCTTGTTTATAAGGGATGATTTTCCCACATTTGATCTGCCTGCAAATACTATTTCAGGCAGATCACACACCGGCAGCTGGTCAACAAGACCTGCCGCCATCTCAAACTCTGCTTTCAGAAGATTCATCAAAATTCCCTCCTGCTGCAACAGTTATTTTTTCTTCTTCAATCTCGGCACAGACAACTTCTGTTTCGTGAAAAGAGAACATTTCGTTCAATACATCCTCAAGCTTTTCTGCACAGACAAAGCGAACACTGTTTTTTACGGTTTCGCTTATCTCATCTAAATCGGGTTCGTTGGCCTTCGGAATTATCACTGTGGTAATTCCGTTTATATATGCTGCCATGGATTTTTCTTTAAGTCCTCCTATGGGCAGAACTCTGCCGAGAAGGGTTATTTCACCTGTCATTGCAACATCATTGCGGCAGGGTTTGCCTGTCAGTGCTGAAACAAGAGCTGTGGCCATGGTTATACCTGCTGAAGGACCGTCCTTGGGTACTGCACCCTCCGGGGCATGAATATGGATATCGTATTTTTTGTAAAAATCAGGATCTGTTCCCAGGCGTTTGCTGTAGCCACGCACTGCATTTACTGCTATCTGTGCAGACTCTTTCATTACATCGCCGAGAGAGCCTGTAAGTGTAAGCTTGCCGCTTCCCTCAAACAGTGCAATTTCCATCTCAAGCAGCTCACCGCCTGCAGAGGTCCATGCAAGACCGTTAACAACACCGCACTCGGTAAACTTTACGTTGGCGGATTTCTTATGTCTGGGTGCACCGAGCATATCCTTAAGAGATGATTCCTTTACAGTCACTCGTTTTGCACTTTCAGATGCTATCTGCTTTGCGGCTTTGCGCATGAGAGATGCTATTCTGCGCTCCAGATTTCGGACGCCCGATTCTCTTGTGTAATCGCTGATAACTGCAGAAAGAGCCACGTCATCAATACGGAATGTGTTGCCGTTGAGACCGCTCTTTTTAAGCTGCTTGGGAATAAGATGCCTGCGGGCGATTATCATTTTTTCTTCGTGAGTGTAGCTGTCCATGCTGATTATGTCCATTCTGTCACGAAGAGGTGCAGGAATCATGGAGAGATCGTTTGCGGTTGTTATAAACAGCACCTTTGAAAGGTCAAAAGGCACTTCAACATAGTGATCTGTAAAGCCGCTGTTCTGCTCTGGATCGAGAACCTCAAGCAGTGCTGCACAGGGGTCTCCCCTGTAGTCGCTTGAAAGCTTGTCAACTTCGTCAAGAAGAATCAGAGGATTGTTTGTACCTGCGGTGACAAGCGCTTTGATTATACGTCCCGCCATTGCGCCTATGTAGGTCTTTCTGTGACCTCTTATATCAGCTTCGTCACGGACACCGCCAAGTGATACTCTTACATATGCCCGTCCCAGAGCTTCTGCTACAGACCTTGCGATGGAGGTTTTACCTACTCCCGGAGGGCCTGCAAGACAGATTATCTGTCCCTTTGATTCAGGCGCAAGCTTCATTACGGCTACATTTTCAAGAATTCGTTCCTTCACCTTCTTCATGCCATAATGGTCACGCTCGAGAATAGCTTCGCATCTTTCAAAATCAAGGTTATCTTCTGTTGATGTGTTCCAGGGCAGTGACAGACAGGTTTCAAGATAGGATCTTGAAACTGCTGACTCATTTGAGCCCTGGGGAAGCTTTGCAAGCTTATCACATTCTGTAAGAAGATGCTTTGCTGTCTTCTCGGGTATATCAAGCTTCTTTACAGCTTCACGGAATTTTTCCGCATCCTTGTTGTTGGTATCTCCTTCGCCCAGCTCTTCCCAGATAACCTTTATCTGCTCACGAAGGTAATATTCACGCTGGTTCTTTTCTATGTTTTCCGCAACCTTGCGGTCAATGTTTCTCTGTATATCGGTTATGGCACTTATGCTGCGTATTGCTTCAAGAACGACTGCCGCTCTTGCTGCGTGTTCAAGCTGGAGAAGGACCTCATGCTTGACACTTGTGCTTCTTATCACGTAATGTGCAATAAGGTCTGACATGGAGCCTACATTCTTGCTTCTGTTTATGGTGTCCCATATCTGTGAAGTCGGCGCATCCAACGCTGCGCTGTCAGGCATTGACAGCACACTGTCCTTTAAAAGCTGAATATATGCAGAGGCTTCCTGATAATTTTCAACAAAGCCTTCCGCAATTTCTTCAGCAGTTGCGATAACCGCACCGAATTCACGGTGGGTTTCACGTATACACATTCTGCGTTTTCCGGTAACTTCAAGCATTATTCGCTTGCCGTTGTGACGTTTAATCACTTTCTCAAATGAACAGAGCACGCCTATCTTTTCCATTTCAAGATTTCTGACCGCATCCTCTCCCATTTTTGGTACAAGGATTGCTCCGCTTGCGTGCTCGATGGCATATTTCACTCCGTTGAGGTTTGAATCATCCTCCAGCATCATCCGTTCGGTGACGCCAGGCAGTACCACACGGTTTTCTATGAATATGACCGGAAGTATCTTGTATAATTTTTCGCTCATATATCTTATTTTCTCCGTAATATATTTTCTGCGTATGTACGCTTGTCGGCAGTGGCAATTCATCGTCTTCGATGTGTGTTCTATTATAACAATTATAAATGTATGTTTCAACAGATAAATGTTGTTTAAAAAATTGTTTAAAAATAGAATATTGAAAAGCATTTCTTATGGCTGTATAATTCAACTGAGTAAAGTATTGAAAGGAAATATATCATGAGGGATTCATTAATCAAAACCTGCGACAACTTTATAAAAAGCAGAGATATCATCAAAAAAACATTCCGCTGGGAAAACACCTTTATATTCCCCATATGCGCATTGGAGTTTTCTGCAAAGGACATTGCTCCTGACGAAGAAAAGATGCTCAACTGCAGGGCTCTTATAAAAGCAAACACCGGTATTTTCTCATCATTCAGAGGTATTGTTGAGCTGCCGGTTATCACAAAGCTTGCTCTCTGTGATAACCCGGATGAAAAAATCGTCAGTATTACTGAAATATACAAGGCGCTGAAAACCTGCTTTCCCGCAACCCAGTACCTTGCGTATGCTGCCGCCGTAATCTCCGACATGACAGATGCAGACGGAGCAGAAGCTATTGCCCAGCGAGGCCGCAGCATTTTTAAGCTCATGAGAAAAGAGCATCCAATGCTGACAGCTTCGGAAGATGCTGTTTTCTCACTGCTTCTTGCATTCTCCACACAGAATGACAGTGCGCTTATGGAAGATATGGAATTCTGCTATCGCACTCTCAAGCCTGTTTTCAAATACGGCAACTATGTTCAGTCTATGTCTCAGGTCATTGCTCTTGCAGGCGGAAACATAAGAGAAAACTGTCAGAGAGCCATTGATCTTTTCGAGGAACTTAAGAAGCTTGGTAAAAAGTACAGCAAGAGATATGAGCTTTCTGTGCTGGCATCTCTGGCTGTTTTGCCCGGCGATATATGCACCCTTGCTGCAAATGTTGCGGAAATTGACGATTTTCTTTCAACTCAGAAGGGTTACGGTTTCTGGGGAGTTCCAAAAGCCACAAGGCTTATGCACGCTGCTGCACTTACAGCAAGCGATTACTGTGCAGATACACTTTCCGGCACCGCTGCAGCATCTGCTTCCATTGCACTTATCGCAGCTCAGCAAGCTGCCACAACAGCCGTAATCGCTGCGTCAATCGCTGCATCATCGGCTTCTTCAGACTGATATCAGGGAGTAACACTTATGGAAATGGTTCGCCTTGGAAAAACCGACCTCATGGTCACAAAAAACGGCTTCGGCGCACTGCCTGTACAGAGGGTCAGCATCGAAGAGGGCTGCCGTATTCTCCGCAAGGCTTACGACAACGGAATTAATTATTTCGATACCGCAAGGTCATATACCGACAGTGAGGAAAAGCTGGGACTTGCTCTTCATGATGTGAGGGAGAATATCATAATCTCCACCAAGACAGGGGCAACAGATGTCAAGATCTTTTGGGAACACCTGAACACCAGCCTGACTCTTTTAAAGACCGATTATATTGATATTTATCAGTTCCATAATCCCGCCTTCTGTCCCAAGCCCGATGACGGCACAGGGCTTTATGAGGCTATGCTTGAGGCAAAGGAAAAAGGCATGATAAGGCATATCGGCTTTACAAATCACCGCTATACCGTTGCCGAGGAGGCTGTTTTATCGGGACTTTATGAAACCTTGCAGTTTCCTTTCTCCTATCTTGCAGGCGAAAAGGAAGAAGCTCTGGTCAGACTGTGCGAAGAGCACGATGTTGGCTTTATCTGCATGAAGGCTCTCGCAGGCGGTCTGATAACACGTTCCGAGGCGGCTTATGCTTTCCTCGCTCAGCACCCCGTTGCGCCCATATGGGGCATTCAGAAGGAAAGCGAGCTTGACGAGTTCCTTTCCTATAATGAAAATCCCCCTGTCATGACAGAGGAAATAAAGGAATATATCGAAAAGGAAAGACTTGAGCTGACAGGCGATTTCTGCCGCGGCTGCGGCTACTGTATGCCATGCCCCATGGATATTGAGATAAACACCTGCGCGAGAATGTCTCTGCTTCTTCGCCGCTCGCCCACTGCAGGACACCTGTCCGAGGGCGGTCAGGCGATGATGAAGAAGATAGAAAACTGCATTGAGTGCGGTCAGTG
Source organism: Acutalibacteraceae bacterium (assembly GCA_045604155.1). Classification (GTDB taxonomy): domain Bacteria; phylum Bacillota; class Clostridia; order Oscillospirales; family Acutalibacteraceae; genus JAISGQ01. The sequence goes on along the minus strand of JAZUNN010000084.1, from coordinate 5,892 downwards.
CAAGGCAAAATGCCCCTACGGACTTGACACTCCCAATCTGCTCAAGAGAAATTACGAGGATTACAAGACCTTTCTGAAATAAAATCTGCTGTTCAATCTCAGACAGAGTGGGAGTCGTGATCCGCAATGAATAAACGTGCATCAAAGCCTTTGCTGTGGCTCTTTCAAAAAGCAATTATATATGCACTGATCGTTTTATTATTGAGCCCGATACTATATGGTGCTTTTGTTGGTCTTTTCTTTTTTCTTGTCCCTCAAATTGGCGCGGAATACCTATTCAGCCGACCAATTGAAGATGCATATGATGAAGGCAACACATATGTCGTGGCTTACTACACCTCCGAACAGAACACAGGTGAAAAATACTGGACAGTTATAGATGATCAGGATGCAATAAAGAGGTTCAGAAAAACCTTTGTTGTATATCATAACAACAGCGGAGATGATTCAAAAGCTGACAGAGCATTCTATATATTTAAAAACGGCGAAAGATATACATATATGAATTTATCGTACTCTCCGTATTGTATGATTTATAACGATTTCTTCATTCCATATATGAAAGCTCTGTCAGGCGAAGAAATGTCACAATACGCAATGGAACACGGTCTTAAAAAAGATTACTGGGACGGAACAGGTTCAAATAATAAAATGACCCACCCTCTTTACAGATATATCAACGATACAATCATACTGTCCATCGCTGTACTGATTCTTACACCGATAGCATATTGTATTTATATTGCTGTATTTTTCTTTTTCATTCCCTGTCTTTTTGAGGATGAAAAAGAATCAGGATATTACCGTCCGATAAAGGATATACAGAAAGGCTGTAATTACGTTATAGCCTATGAGCACAAAATCCTCAAAAAGAAGGAAAGCTGTTGGATATTGATCGATGATCAGCGCGCTATTCAAAAATACAAACGCTTTTTTGTTATATATTCAAAGGACAACAAGGCAACCGACAATCTTGCCGTTTACTCTGATCGTGAATCATCACCCATTTTCAGTATAAATTATACCAAGCTTTTTGATGATCTTTTTGCTCCATACAAAAAGATTCTCTCGCAGGATGAATTTAAACAGTATATTGACAAAAGCTTTTAATTATCTAAAAATCTTTTTGAAATGAAAAAGGCCTCTCCTTGAGGAGAGGTCTTTCAGCTTGTCAAAGAACCTTTTTATAACCTTCCTCGTCAGAGGGAGGTTTTCTTTTTTCTGCCTTTTCTTACCCCTGTATCTGTATCTGCCAGAACCTCTATTCCGTCCAGAACCTCCCCCTCGGACACTATGAACGCCGCAACAAATGCAACAGCTATGAATGCTCCGAAGCTGCCGAAGGATATGAATCTCAATGTTTTTCGCTTTTCGTGGTTTACCGCAAAACCGAAAATGCAGATATAGAAAAGTGTCATAAGCAGTGAGAAAAATGCAAAGCTGTCAAACACATCATTGTCCTTGGTTATCCACCGCATTATGTAAACCGCCATCATGACAACATCTGCTATACAGGCAAGGGCTACGGTTGCTTTCTTCGATTTTCCGAAAAACTGAAGCATGAGGCAGGCGAACAGAAGAATTGCCGCCGAGGGTATTATTGCCAAAAGCATATCGATTAATTTTATCTCATATCCGTTTTTAATATACACTGCCGACAGGGAAAATCCGCTTCCTATGGAATTGAGCAGGAAGCTGACTATATAGCCCCATTTTTCCTTTTTGCCGAGGCAGTGGAAGGGTATTGCCGCTATCATGAGCACCAAGCCGACTATTATGCCGTACCATCTTGTCACGAAAGAGCAGGCGAGCATTGATGCAACGGCAAATATCACAAGGGAAAGCAGTGCAAATGCGGATATTGCAGGCACCTTTGCTTTGGCATCAAGCATTCTGATTTCTCCTTATCTGTAGGTCATGTTCATCTTGAATACAATCTTTCTCAGTATCTGCACAAGGCTTGCAGGGGATTTTACCACCACTCCTCCTGCGAAATTCAGCACCCAGCGTGCAAAACCCTCATTGGCTACTGCATATACCTTTACGCTGAATTTATCATCGGATATCTGCTTGTAGGGGATATTCAATCCGAAGGTTTCTATTATGGAATCAAGCAGGGGCATTTCGCACTCAAGCTCGATTGGCTCGGGGTTATCGCCCGAGAACATATTGAAAACCCTGTTTGCATAGTCAGCGACGTCGAACTTTGTGGCATAATTGCACACCTGCTGGAAGGGTCTTGCATCGTCCTTGAGTATCTCAACACGCTTTATACGGTCGATCCTGTAGTGAGAAAGATCATCATATTTTTCATAGTTGCCCACAAGATAATATTTATCGCTGTCCCACATGGTTGCATAGGGACTTATGACAAAATCCTTGCCTGCGTCAAAGACGGGAATGTTATTGACAAGCTGGCGGTGGTGGTAGATAAAGCGTATCTTTTTGCCCTGATTTATGGCGTTCTGGATAGTGTCGATATTGTGGAGTATCTCCTCGTTGTCGCTCTTTTTGCGAACCTCTGTATATACCTGACTCTTCAGAAGCTCCGCCTGGGATTCGCTTGTAAGTGACAGGAGCTTTTCGGAAAGGTCTCTTGTCTTTTTTCTTGATATAAATGGCGAAGACTGCACTGCATCTATAAGCATTCTCAGCTCAGCCATCACAAACTGATGCTCGGCAAGGTAGAATCCTCGGGAGGGTATGTTGCCCTTTCTTATGTCCATGCCTGCCTCTTTGAGTATGTTTATGTCGTTTGCAATGGATTTACGCTCACATATTACGCCTTTTTCAGCAAGCTTTTCTTCTATCGCCTTTATGGGAAGGCAGTGCTTTTCATCGGAGTACTTTAAAAATATTTCTGCCATAAAAAGCAGTTTGACTTTCTGTTTTGGATTTCCTGCCATAGTTATCTCCTCCATTTATTAAATTATAATGTTTTATACTGTAAATTGCAACAACAAAATCATACTTTTGTACGATTGTTGGGACTGAGTTTATCTCTCCCTCAGTCACTTCGTGACAGCTCCCTCATCAGAGGGAGCCAAGATACCCATTCGTCTATGTTATAACAGTTTTTATAGTTGACATTAATTCAGGATATGATAAAATATTACAATGCACTATGTAAATAACCCAGACGTTAAAGGAAGGATTTGATATATATGGCAAAGGAGCTTGCAAAAGCTTACGAACCCAAAGAAGTCGAAGACAGAATATATCAATACTGGCTCGACGGTAACTATTTCCACACTGAGGTCAGCAAGACCAAGACCCCTTACACTATCGTGATGCCGCCTCCAAATATCACAGGTCAGCTTCACATGGGTCATGCTCTTGACAATACTCTTCAGGATATCCTTATCCGTTGGAAGAGAATGCAGGGCTATGCTGCTCTGTGGGTTCCCGGCACTGACCATGCTTCTATCGCAACTGAGGCAAAGATCGTTGAAAAGATGCGTCAGGAAGGCGTCACCAAGGATGATATCGGTCGTGACGGTTTCCTCGAGAGAGCTTGGGAATGGAAGAAAGAATACGGCGGCAGAATCGTCAGCCAGCTTAAGAAGATCGGTTCCTCCTGTGACTGGGAGCGCGAGCGCTTCACCATGGACGAGGGCTGTTCCAAGGCTGTTAACGAAGTTTTCAACACCCTTTACGAAAAGGGTCTTATATATCGCGGTGAAAGAATCATCAACTGGTGTCCTCACTGCAAAACCTCCATTTCTGATGCTGAGGTTGAATTCAAAGAGCGTGACGGCAACTTCTGGCACCTCCGCTATCCTCTGACCGACGGCAGCGGATACCTTGATCTTGCTACCACCAGACCTGAGACTCTTCTCGGTGATACTGCTGTTGCAGTTCATCCCGATGACGAGCGATACAAGAAGTTTGTCGGCAAGACTGTAACTCTCCCCCTGGTTGGCAGAGAGATCCCCGTTGTCGCTGACGAATATGTTGAAATGGACTTTGGTACAGGAGTTGTTAAGATCACCCCTGCTCACGACCCCAATGACTTTGAGGTCGGAAAGCGTCATGATCTGCCTGTTATCAATGTCATGAACGATGATGCCACCATCAATGCTGAGGGTGGCAAGTACGAAGGTCTTTCACGCGAAGAGTGCCGCAAGCAGATCGTCAAGGATCTTGACGAGGGCGGCTTCCTTGTAAAGGTCGAGCCCATGAAGCACAATGTCGGTGCTTGCTATCGCTGTGACACCATCGTTGAGCCCAGAGTTTCCCTCCAGTGGTTCGTTTCCATGAAGGAGATCACTCAGCCCGCTCTTGAGGCTGTTTACAGCGGCGAGACAAAGTTTATCCCCGACCGCTTCTCAAAGCTCTACTACAACTGGATGGAAAATATCCGTGACTGGTGTATCTCCCGTCAGCTCTGGTGGGGTCACAGAATCCCTGCATGGTACTGCGAGAAGTGCGGTGAGATCACCGTTTCCCGTAAGGAAGTAAAGCAGTGCCCCAAGTGTAAGGGAAGAAAGCTCCATCAGGATCCCGACACTCTTGATACATGGTTCTCCTCTGCTCTGTGGCCTTTCTCTACCCTCGGCTGGCCCAGAAAAACCAAGGAGCTTAACTACTTCTATCCCACAACCACCCTTGTAACAGGTTACGATATCATCACCTTCTGGGTATCGAGAATGATAACCTCAGGTGTTGAGCATATGGGCAAGGCACCCTTCAAGAATGTTTTCATTCACGGTCTGGTTCGTGATGAGCTGGGCAGAAAGATGAGCAAGTCTCTCGGCAACGGCGTTGATCCTCTTGAGATAATCGACAAGTACGGCGCAGACTCCCTCCGCTTCTCCCTGACCACAGGCGTCAGCCCCGGAATCGATATGCGCTACAGCGAGAAGAAGGTTGAGGCTTGCCGAAACTTTGCAAACAAGCTGTGGAATGCTACCCGTTTCGTTCTCATGAACGTTCAGGAGGGCGATATGCCCAGAATCCCTGCTCGTCTTGCTATCGAGGACAAGTGGATCCTTTCCGAGCTCAACACTCTTATCAAGGAGATCACCGAGAATCTCGAGCACTTCGACCTTGGTGTTGCTGTTGCTAAGCTCTACGACTTCATCTGGGAGTGCTTCTGCGACTGGTACATCGAGCTTGCAAAGATCCGTCTCAACAAGGGCGGCAATGAGGCTAAGAATGTCCGCGCAATGCTGCTTTATGTACTTACCGATATTCTCAAGCTTCTCCATCCCTTCATGCCCTTCATCACCGAAGAGCTCTATCAGTCCATCCCCCACAAGGGTGAGGCTCTGATGACCCAGAAGTGGCCCGTATGCAACGAAGCTCACATCTACACAGTTGAGTGTGATGAGATGAACAAGATCATGGCCGCTATCAAGGCTATCAGAAACCGCCGCAGTGAGATGAACATTCCTCCCTCAAAGAAGGCTCATGTCTACATCGAGACTCCCTATGCAGATACCTTCAACCATGGTGCAATGTTCTTCACCCGTCTTGCTTCCGCATCTGAAGTTTCTGTCGGCGACAGCTTCGAGGTTGAGAATGCTGTCACCATCGTTTCTGACGGTGCTAAGATCATGATCCCCATGGGCGAGCTTGTTGACCGTGACAAGGAAATTGCAAGACTGAACGCTGAGAAGGTCAAGGTTCAGAAGGATATTGACATGATCTCAGGCAAGCTTTCTAACGAGCGCTTTGTTTCCAAGGCACCCGAGGCGGTTGTCGAGGGCGAAAAGGCAAAGCTCGCAAAAGCTCAGGAAAGAATGGCTATTATTGAAGAAAGCCTCAAGGCATTCGGCGCATAAATCAATCAGTTCTCTCCCTCAAAATCATGCCTGCATGATAAAGCTCACCCTCATCAGAGGGAGCCAAGCAAAACATAAATACATCTTAAAGGGAGACCGCAAAAGC
>JAZUNN010000083.1:0-80386 GCA_045604155.1 Acutalibacteraceae bacterium | reverse complement strand
TCGGGGATGTTCTCTCCTGTAATAAGCTTGAAAAGACTTGTTTTTCCGCAGCCGTTTATACCAACCAGTGCAACTCTGTCTTTTTCATCAACAGAAAACGTAACATTTTCAAATATCATATTTGCGCCGTAAAAAAGCCCTAAATCGTTGGCGCTGAGAACTGTCATAAAAAATTCTCTCCCATCGGAGTAGTAAGTAGGAGGCTGTATGCAAACAGCCCTAAAAATAATTATACAATAATATATGTGATGATTCAAGATTGAAAGTAATCTTACAGCCACTTTTTTAACTTCTCGATATGCGCCTGCTCGCAATCGATATATCTCTGAACCATATCCTTTGAATAATCGCACAGCGATGCGCTGTTTACGGCTTTGTACATTTCGATTATGGCCATATTTGCACCCTGAATAAGCATTTCTGAAATGTGGGAAAGAGAGTCATCCATCATAACCTTCATGTTGACAGAGCTTTTCAGACCGATTTTTGCCATGGTTTTGGTGTCACCTGCAATAATACCGCTGTCGGCGAGAGCAGAGCCCACATTCATTGCAATATCGTTATATTCCTTGCGGAAATCCTGCAGAAGCCCTTCAAGTGCTGTTTCGTTGGTCTTTTTAAGAAGTGCGTCAATGGACAAAAGCCCCATTTTGCAGCTGTCGTGTATCAGGGTCAGTACATTGCTGTCGTCGGTGTTGTTTTTTATCAATTTAATCATCTCCTCTAAGGATAGAATGTCCGAAATTTGTAAATATATCTATATATTTTAAATAAAGCTGTTCAAAAATAACAAAGAGATAAAATTTCCAACATATTGATTGAAAAGCAGTAAAAAAGAGTGTATACTTATAATGGGATTAAGTGGTGCGAATGCACTTTTATATCATACAAAGAGAGGTAGTAAAAATGCAAAATTGGATTCTTGCTGAAGCAGGCAACAGTTCCGGACAGGAAAGTGTAACAGATACGATTTTTGTTACCACAGTAACAGGCATTCTGATTGTATTTGCGGCACTTGTGCTGCTGATATTTATCATCTGGTTGTTTGGAAAAGCATTTTCCGGAGTAAAAAAGAGCGAAAAGAAGACTGAAAAGAAGGCTGCACCTGTTAAAGCAGCTCCCGCTGCGGCACCTGTAGTGCTGCCTGCAGCAACACAGTCAAATGATGATATAATCGCTGTTATCGCAGCAGCAGTCGCAGTCTACGGTGAGAGCCAGGGCAAGAAATATGCAGTTCGTTCTGTCAGAAGAAGCGCAAACACAGGCGGCAGAAGCGCTTGGGCTGCAGCAGGTATTGCTGAAAATGTACGTTCGTTTTAATTACTGACAGAAAGGAAATTGACATATTATGTTTGATCGTATATGGAATACACTGGTTGATCTTGCAAATGACTCAGGAATTATGGGCTTTGTAAATGGCCAGTGGAAAAATCTTATAATGATAGCTATTGGCTGCCTTCTTGTTTATCTTGCAGTAAAAAAGCAGTATGAACCTCTGCTTCTTCTCCCCATAGCATTCGGCGTTATTCTTGCAAACATCCCCGGCGCAGGACTTATGGAAGACGGCGGTCTGCTTTTCTACCTTTACAAGGGTGTAAAGCTCGGCATCTATCCTCCGCTGATTTTCCTTGGTGTCGGTGCAATGACTGACTTCGGCCCTCTTCTTGCAAACCCCAAGAGCTTTATTCTCGGTGCAGCTGCCCAGATCGGTATATTTATTACATTTATCGGTGCAATGCTTCTCGGATTTCCCGAGGAAGTTGCAGCATCCATCGGTATTATCGGCGGCGCAGACGGTCCTACCGCAATCTTTGTTACCAGCAAGCTTGCACCTGAGTACTTAGGACCCATCGCAGTTGCTGCATATCTCTACATGGCACTGGTTCCGATTATCCAGCCGCCTATTATGAAGCTTCTCACCACAAAGAAGGAGCGCAGTGTTGTAATGAAGCAGCTGCGTGAGGTTTCCAAGACAGAGAAAATCATTTTCCCCATCGTCGTTACAATTGTCGTATCTCTCCTTCTTCCTTCCGCTACTCCTCTGATCGGTATGCTCATGCTCGGCAACCTCTTCCGTGAGAGCGGTGTTGTTCAGAGACTTTCAAATACTGCTCAGAATGAGCTTATGAACATAGTTGTTATTTTCCTCGGACTCACTGTCGGTGCAACAGCAAACGGTGAGATATTCCTCAGCAAAGAGACACTTCTGATTATCGGTCTTGGTGTATTTGCATTTGCAATGGGTACAGCAAGCGGTGTTCTTTTCGGTAAGGTATTGTATGTTCTCACAGGCGGTAAGGTCAATCCCCTTATCGGTGCTGCAGGTGTTTCCGCAGTTCCCATGGCTGCACGTGTTGCACAGAAGGTTGGTCAGAAAGAGAATCCCAGCAACTTCCTTCTCATGCACGCAATGGGTCCCAACGTCGCAGGTGTTATCGGCTCTGCAGTTGCAGCAGGTGTTCTGATTTCTATCTTCGGTTAATTCAAAAAACAATAAATATGCGCTCTCACAAACGAGAGCGCATAATTTTTCTAAGGATGGTATTCTCATGGCAGAACTCAAAGAGCGATTTTTAAAAGCAAAAAAAGCTATACTTGAAAAAGAGTATTCAAGACTTAACTCCATGCAGCAGCAGGCGGTTTTTCAGACTGAAGGTCCCGTGCTGATTCTTGCAGGAGCAGGCAGCGGAAAGACAACAGTCCTTGTCAGCCGTGCCGAAAACCTGATAAAATACGGAAATGCATATAACAGCGACAAGCTTCCTTACGGACTTACCGAGGAGGATGTTGAATTTCTCGAAAGTCAGACAGAGAGAATCACCGATGATGAAAAGGTGACAAAGCTTCTTGCCGTATATCCTGCAAAACCCTGGCAGGTAATGGCAATCACATTTACAAACAAGGCCGCAGGCGAGCTTAAAAACCGACTTGTAATGAAGCTGGGTGAAGAAGGTAATGATGTGTGGGCATCCACATTCCATGCCTCCAGCGCAAGAATGCTTCGCCGTGATGCAGAGCGCCTGGGATATACAAATCGATTTACAATTTACGATACAGATGACCAGCGCAGACTTATAAAGGACATCATGAGTATGCTGTCCATTGACGAAAAATTCATTTCCCATAAGGTAATAGGCAATGAAATAAGCCGTGCAAAGGAAAAGTTGCTCCTTCCCGATCAGTATTCCGCTCAGGCAGGCTCTGACTTCAGACTTCGTAAAGTAGCCGAGGTTTATGAGCATTATCAAAGACGCCTTATTGAAGCAGATGCCATGGATTTTGATGACCTGCTTCTCAATACCGTAACCCTTCTCGAAGAGAATGAGGATATTCTTGAATACTACCGTCACCGTTTCCGCTACATCATGATAGACGAGTATCAGGATACAAACCATGCACAGTATATGTTCGTGCGTATGCTGGCTGATGGTCACAGAAACCTCTGTGTTGTAGGCGACGATGACCAGAGTATATACAAATTCCGAGGCGCAACAATTGAAAACATTCTCTCATTCGAGAACCAGTATGAGGATGCAACAGTAATCCGCCTTGAGCAGAATTACCGTTCAACAGGAAATATACTTGATGCTGCAAATGCAGTTATCGCAAACAACACCGAGCGCAAGAGCAAACGACTGTGGAGCGATAAAGGTGAAGGCGAGCTTGTAACACTCTACACGGCAGATACGGACAGAGAAGAATCAAAGTATATTGCAGACGAGATCAACAGCTCTGTGGCAGGCGGAAAGAAGTATTCCGATCATGCAGTTCTTTACCGCATGAATGCTCAGTCAAACTCCCTTGAAGGCTATCTTTCAAGAGCAGGAATTCCTTACCGTATCATTGGCGGACATCGATTCTATGAGCGTAAGGAAATCAAGGATATGCTTGCGTATCTCTGTGTTATTTCAAATCCTGCCGATGAAGTCAGACTTCGCAGAATAATCAATGAGCCTAAGCGAGGAATAGGCGACAAATCCGTTGAAACTGCCTCAGAAATAGCATCTCAGCTTTCAGTTTCTCTTTTCGAAGTTATGGCAAATGCAGATCATTATCAGGCGCTCAGCAGATGTGCAGGGAAGATGATGCAGTTTGCACAGATGATCACAGATCTTGCGGATGCAGAGGGAGATGTAACTGTCGGACTTGGTGATCTGCTCGATATGATCCTTGAGAAGACAGGTTACGAAGCATCGCTGGCAGGGGATGAGAAAAAGGAAGAGCGAATGGAAAATATTCAGGAGCTCAAGACCAACCTTATAAAGTTCCAGGAGGAACGAGGGGAAGATGCCGACCTTGGTGAATTCCTCGAAGAAGTTGCCCTTGTAGCGGATATAGACAATTATGACTCTGATGCAGACGCAGTTGTACTTATGACACTTCACTCTGCAAAGGGACTTGAATTTCCCATAGTTTTCATTCCCGGACTTGAGGAAAATATCTTCCCGGGCAGACAGTCTTCTCTTGACCCGTCGGAAACGGAAGAAGAACGACGTCTGGCATATGTAGGCATTACCCGTGCTCAGGACAAGCTTCATCTTGTTCATGCACAGTCGAGAATGCTTTTCGGACAGACCACAAGAAATCCTCTTTCACGTTTCGTGGTGGAAATTCCTTCCGAGTTACTCGATAAAAAACGTGCAAAACCTGTAAGACGTGAAAGCTCCGGAGGCTTTGCCGGATACGAAAAGCCGACTTACAATACAGCAACCCAGATGTCGGGTGCTGCATCGGCACAGAAGAAAACCGTATCCGAAAGCTTCTCAAAGGGCGACAGAGTCCTTCACAAGGTATTTGGAGAAGGCGAAATCCTCAATGCTTCACCTCTCGGTTCAGATACACTCCTTGAAGTACGTTTCGAGAAGGTGGGCGTAAAGAAATTAATGGCAAATTTTGCAGGTCTTAAGCACATATAAAAATACACACCCCTGAAAACGTCTTTTGCCGTTTTCAGGGGTGTTCTTTTGATTAATCAAGATCAGTTGAACTAAGATCGGAATCGGAGAGAGCATCAGAAGGGCTGATTTCCTCTTTGATGCATTCAGTTAAAACCTCAAAATCGTCATAGACCATACAGCTGTCCTCGTAAACAGCTCCAAATGTTTCAGCCGACTCATCGCAAGCGGCGTTGTATGCAGGTTCTTCATACATTGCTGACTCTGCAGCTGAATAAGAGAAATAAGACTCACTTTTTTTGGCAGATCCGGAATTTATAAAAGTGAAGATTACGGTAAGACTTACAGCACATATAAGACAGGCTGCAACAGCGGAAATAATGTAAATTATATTGTTTCTGGATCGAGAAGGTGCAATGGAAATGACTTTATCATTCTTTTCGGGGAGAGCAGCGATACGTTTTTTTACATCTTCAAAATCAAGCTTTATTTTATCTTCAAAAGAATCATTTATAAGCTTATAGATCTCATTGTCGTTCATAATATGCACCTTCCTTTCTATATAATGTCGGACAGTTGTGCCCGCAGCTTTTTCAGGGCCTGAGCATGGCGCCATTTGACAGTACCCAAGGGAGCATCAAGATAGGATGCAATTTCATTGAGTGTAAGACCGCACATTGAATGTAAAGTTATAATTTCCCGCTCCTTTTCAGGCAGGGACGCAAGAGCATGATCGATGGAATAAGAGGTGACAGCACTTGTTTCAGTGGAGGTATCTGAGGCGATTTTATCTCCGTTATCCTCTGTAAGGGCATCAAGACTATCGGCTCTGCGCCTTGTCACAGCATTGAGAGACAGATTTTTTGCAATACGGTATATCCATGCCCTGCCGTTGCCTCTGGAGGTAAAACCCGATGCAGAAGCCCATACACGCACAAAAGTATCCTGCATGATATCTTCTGCCATGGCGTGACTTTTTACAATCGAATAAGCAAGAGCGTAAACTCCTTTTGCACAGGCATTATAAAGCAGCTCAAGGCTGTCTGAATCCCCCTGAGCTACCTGACATATCAGTTTATCAAAATCGTGAGATTCCATTGTAAAGAACCCCCTCATAATTATTAACCGATTTGAAATCAAAAAGGTTGGTAAAAAAATCATAACATATACAAGTATTTTTTTCCACATAAAATGAAAAAAATATTGAGAGTTGGTATCAGGTTGTGGTAAAATATAAAAACAGCCGCAAAAAAAGATCGGAAAGGGTGAAATGCCGTGAAATATTGCGTAAATTTAGGTTGCTGGAGCTCGGTGTTTGCCGTTCCAAGCTGCATAGTTGATGAACATATTAAGCTTGCAGGTGCGGCATCACTTAAGGTGCTTCTGTATGTTCTGAGAAACGCAGGAAATGAAATAAGCATAGAGGAGCTTTCAGAAAAACTTTCTCTTTCTTTGCAGGATACTTCCGATGCGCTTGATTACTGGATGAACTGCGGAGTTCTCTCTAAAAAAGGCGATGATATTATTCCTGCAGAAACGGAAGGCAGGAAGGTATCTGAAGAAGTACAGGAAATAAAAGCAGAAGAGCCAAAAAAAGAAGAAAAGCCAAAAGAAATAAAGAAAAAAGAAAATATAAGCTATAATTTTCAGGAATGTGCAGAAATCATGGCAAAGGATGAGGCTATATCTGAAATGCTCGCTGCAGTGGAGGTAATTCTTTCAAAGCAGCTGACACACAGAGATATTTCCATGTATGTCACCCTGACCCACTGGTACGGTCTTGAACCGAAGCTTGTTCCCGTACTGCTGCATTACTGCAGAGCTGCGGGAAGTATGTCCCTTTCATATATAGAATCAACGGGTAAGGGATGGATAGAAGAGGGAATAGATTCCATCGAAAAAGCAGAGATAAAAGTAAAGAACAAGACAAAGTCACGAATGGCATGGAGAAAGGTTGCATCTCTGCTTGAAATCGACAGAGCGAAACCCTCAGATAAAGAAGAGGCAGCCTGCGATACATGGGTGAACGAATACGGAGCATCGTCTGAACTGATTCTTGAAGCCTATGAACGCTGCGTAAATAAGAAAGGCAAGCTGAGCTTCAGCTACATGAGCGGAATACTTAAGAACTGGTATGAAAACGGGGTAAAAGACAGGGACGATATCAGAGAATATGATGCCGTCGTTTCGCCTGAAAAGCAGAAAAAAGGCAAAGCGGAACGCTTTGAGCCTACTTATGATAAAAAAGAGATCGAGCAGATGCTTATGGATGAGATGCTCGACTATATAGATGATTAAAAGGAATGAAGCAGATGAATATTGATGCACCGTCCTATAAGGAAGCATTGAATATTATTGCCGGAAGACGTGAAAATGCAAAGGAGAAGGCACAGGTAAAACGTGATGCTCTTGTTCGCATGGCTCCTGAATATGCAGACCACGAAAAAGCAATAGCAAAGACATCCATAATGATTGCAAAAAGCCTTCTTGCAGAGGGTGTTGACATAGAAGCCGCTATGGGAAAGCTTGCAGAAAGCAATCTTAACCATCAGAAGCGGATGCAGGAAATACTTGAAGAAAACGGTGTTGATACACTCGAACCTGATTATGAATGCAAAAAGTGCTTTGACACAGGTTTTGTTGACGGCACTCCCTGCGAATGTCTTCTTGAGCTTATCAAGAAGATAAGATATGAAAAGCTCAACAGTGTAACCCCCATGTCACTCTGCTCCTTTGACACCTTTGACATAAAGCATTATCCCGAGGAGCCCGGTGCAAACGGCATTTCACCACGCAAGCTTATGGCGGGCATATATCGCAGATGTGTTGACTATGCAAGGAATTTTTCGCTTAAATCTGAAAATCTGCTTTTCCAGGGAGGCGTAGGCCTTGGAAAGACCCATCTGTCACTGGCCATAGCCAAAGAAGTGATAGATAAGGGCTACGGCGTAGTTTACGGAAGTGTTCAGAGCTTTCTGTCCAAAATAGAAGCAGAACATTTCGGCAGAGCGGTAACCGATGACAACACACTTGAACTTTGCAAATCGTGTGATCTTCTTATTCTTGATGATCTTGGCGTCGAGTTTTCAACAGCCTTTACGGTTGCAGCGATTCATGATCTTATTGATACAAGACTCTGCGCAGGAAGACCCACCATAATAAGTACAAATCTCCAGTTTGACGATCTTGAAAAGCGGTATACAGAACGCATCACTTCAAGAATCTACGGTAACTATAAGCGATATCAGTTTATAGGCGGAGATGTCAGAATAAAACTGAGAATTGCACGAAAAGACTGATAATAAGTTCCTTCATTCCTGACATTGCAGGGGTGAAGGAACTTTTATGCTTTAAATCGGTTGTTGACAAAAATATTGATTTTAGTTATACTGAAAATGCTTTAATGGAAAAGAGTATATAAAGCAAAATTATTATTGGAGGAATAAAAAATGTGCACAGAAAACAAAATCACCGAAGTCGCTGAAGCTGAAGTTACTGAAGTCGCTGAAGCAGTTGACACAGCTGAAGCTGAAGTTACCGAAGCAGTCGAAACTGCCGAAGCAGAAGTTGCTGAAGTTGCTGAAGCTGCTGATGTCCCTGAAGTCACAGAGACTGAGGATGCGGCTGAAACCACAGTAATTGTCGAAGACGAGGAAGATGAACCGATGATCATTCGTTTCCCGGATGAGGAAGAGGATGAGCCGGTCGTTGACAGTATGCCTGATGACGAAGCACCCGTAATTGAAGAGGAAGAAAAGTACGTCCCCAAGGCAGTTGCTTTCGCAGGTACAGCATTATTTATGGATCAGAACAGAGAAAAGGAAGAGAAAAAGAAGGATCCATATCTCGAAAAGGCTCAGAAGGTACGCAGTTTTACAGCCGGAATGATTCACAAATCCCTTTTCAATGTGGGAACATTTCTTTGTATTGGTTTTATCTCTGCGTCCCTTGCATATATTGCCATGTATGATCTGATTTATAAGTTCTGCAAAAATATTCTGGGAATACAGTTTGATGGATTGATTGTCGGTTCTTACGGCTATTCAGCGAGGACATTGGGCATAGCGGGACTTGCTGTTATTGCTATTGTCATACAGCTGATAATGGCAGTGCTCATGTTTATCGGCTTCAGAATTGCAGCAGGCTCTGCAGGCCGTAACGGTGAAAACATGTCCACGGCAGGTCTCTCAATGGCAAGAATTGCTCTCATATTTATGATTATCTCTGCGATTATGGTTACTCTTGGAGATATGAGTGTCATGTCCTTGGTGGCTTCTGCAATATCTATACTTCATCTTATATTTGGAATAAAGAGCATAAGCAGACTTCGCAATACTATTGTCTGTGCGGAAACAAAGAAAATGTCTGTTACATTTGCACTTCTTTGCTTTGTTCAGATTCCCGCATATATCATAGGCTTCAAAGACTTTTTTACTGAAGATATGTTCAATAGCACTGATGAGAAGGGATATTTTGTTGTTCTCTGCATAGGAATGATTCTTGCAGCGATTTCTCTTCTTATGATGGGAATCTTTGTATTTGTCTACAACGCAAAGCTTAATAAATTCAAGAAAACTCTTGATGCTGAATAATATCAAAGCACCAACGCATTTGCGTTGGTGCTTTTAACATATCAGATATCGGATTTTCTGATTCTTACATAGTGTTTTTGTTCATCCTCGTGTTCAATATATCCGCCGTTATGAAGCATTATTTTAAGCGAAGCAGGGTTATCCCTGTTGACTCTCAGATACACCTCATCTTCAGGGATAAGGGGCTTTACGATTAGCAGAAGCTGTCGTAAGCCTTCCTTTCCGTACCCTTTGCCACGATGTTCCTCTTTTATGAAATAGCCTATGTGACCTGCACCTGTGCGCAGTGATTCGCATAGGAAATGACGGAAACGAAACAGTCCGACAATTTCATCGTTGTCCCAGAGGAAATAGAAAGTTTCAGGAACATATCCTTCAGGCAGACCGATGCCTTTAGCCGAGTCAATCATCTGCTTCAGTGCCGAACCGATAAAATCACTGTGAGAAATGCCATGATATTCGTTTATAAATCCGTTTTCATCATAAGGTACATCACGGACAAAGAGATATTCTTTATCTGCATCATCAAAGTTTACTTTTTTAAGGTACAGCATAAATTACAGCACACCATTCTGCTTTTCCATAAGCTCTCTGATGGCATTTTCGCCAAGCTCAAGGAGTTCATTGAGCTCAGAACGGGTGAAGGAACGCTCTTCGCCTGTGCCCTGAACTTCGATGAATTCGCCTGCTTCGTTCATAATGAGATTCATATCGACCTCAGCGGCAGAATCCTCGACGTAGCAAAGGTCAGCAATAGGAGTGTTGTTTGAAATACCGACCGAAACAGCAGCTATCTGATGAACAATGGGATCTTTCTCGATAAGTCCCTGCTCAAGCCACTTTTTGATTCCAAGCTTAAGTGCAACATAAGCACCTGTGATTGAAGCTGTACGAGTGCCGCCGTCAGCCTGAATGACATCGCAGTCTATCCAGATAGTGTTTTCACCCAGAGCCTCAAAATCAACAGCGTTGCGAAGGCTTCTGCCGATAAGTCGTTTTATTTCGGTGCTTCTGCCGTCAGGCTTGCTTGTTTCTCTGCGCTTGCGTGACCCTGTAGAGGAGGGGAGCATTGCGTATTCTGCGGTGAGCCAGCCCTTGCCTGTATCCTTCAGAAAGGGCATGGTGCCTGCTTCAAGCAGAGCGGTGCAGATTACTCTGGTGTTGCCCCAATTTATAAGTACAGAGCCGCCAGAAGTATTGGTGAAATTGGGGATTATTTCAACAGGACGAAGCTCGTTGTTTTTTCTTCCGTCAGGTCTCATATTGTTTTTCCTTTCAGATATCAAGACCGTAAATAGCCTTGTACTTGTTTGTCAGATAATCAACATAGTAATTGGGGTCAAAAGGCGCACCAACGCAGTTTTCAAGAAGTACGGCAGGGTCATACATACAGCCGTACTGATAGATGTGTTCGGTAAGCCATGCGTTGATGTTTTTAAGTGAGCCTGATGCGATCTCTGCATTGATATCAAGCTCATGACCCATCTTTGCCATTATCTGTGCACTGTATGCAGAGCCAAGTGCGTAAGAGGGGAAGTAGCCGATCATACCGCCGCCCCAGTGGGTGTCCTGAAGAACACCTCTTGCATCATCGGGAACATCTATGCCGAGATATTCCTTGTATTTTGCATTCCATGCCTCGGGCAGATCCTTGGCGGTAATTTCGCCTGCGATCATCTGCTTTTCAAGCTCATAACGAACCATGATATGAAGGGAATAAGTCAGCTCGTCTGCTTCCGTGCGGATCAGAGAAGGTTCGCTCTTGTTGACTGCAAGATAAAAATCATGAGCAGTTGTATCTTTAAGCAGTTCGGGGAACAATTCCTGAATCTTCGGGAAAACAAGATTGCAGAAAGCTTCGCTTCTGCCGATGTTGTTTTCAAAAAGTCTTGACTGACTCTCGTGAATACCCATGGAAACACCGCCGGCAAGGGTTGTTGCAGTGAGTTCACGGCTGACCCCAAGCTCATAAAGAGCATGGCCGCCTTCGTGAACAACGGAGTACATGGAGCTTGTGAAATCGTCATAATAATGTGTGGTTATTCTTACATCATCAGGGCAGAAGTTTGTTGTGAAGGGGTGTTCTGTTTCACCGATTGCACATCTGCTGCGGTCGATGGACATAACTTCCATAAGATAGTCGGAAAGCTCTCTCTGTTTGTCAACAGGATATTTCTCCTTCATAAAGGCAAAATCAAACTGTTCTTTTTCGCCGATTGCCTTGATTACGGGGACAAGCTTTTCACGAAGGGCGGAGAAGAATTTGTCAGCTGTGTCGGTTGTAAGACCACGCTCGTACTGATCGAGCATTACATTGTAGGGGTTCTCCTCGGGTTTGTAATACTGAGCAAAACGACGGTTTGTATCGAAAATTTTCTGCAGATAAGGGCAGAAGGAGTCGTAGTCGTTTTCTTCTTTTGCCTTTTTCCAAGCGATTTCCGATTCGTTGACAAGCATGACATATTCCTGATATTCCTCCTTGGGAATACTTGAAACGTAGTCGATATTTCTCATGAATTCAGATACTTCACGCTTTTCACGGTCAGAAAGCTCACCTGAGTTTTCTGAGAGAAAACGAGCCAGTGCAATGGTTTCTTCACCTGCGGTCAGGTCGTAGCTGAGACCTGAAAGATAAGCCATGGTGCTGCCTCGGTTTTCGGCGCCTGCAGTGGGCGCACCGGTGGAAGCGTCGTAATACATTACTCCAAGGGCATGATTAAGAGCATGGATTTTAAATTCAATTTCTCTGAATTTCTCAAAAGCTTCTTTTACTGTCATTGTGGTTACCTCACAATCATAAAATATCGGTTATATGCCGAAAAGTCTTTTTGCATTTTCCTCCGCAGCAGAGAGAACTTCATCTGCAGTAATGCCTCGAACTTCAGCTATTTTTTCAGCTACAAGCTCAATATACTTTGAGTCGTTTCTCTTGCTTCTGTAGGGGACAGGGGTCATGTAGGGTGCATCGGTCTCAAGGAGAAGTCTGTCGAGAGGCACAGCCTCTGCAACTTCTAATGGTACTCGTGCATTTTTGAATGTAACAGCACCGCCGAGACCTATATAAAGTCCCAGTTTTACGGACTGCTTCATAAGCTCAACACTGCCTGAAAAACAGTGCATGACACCCTTTATGGGAGCATACTTTTCAAGTATCTCGTACATATCACCGTGAGCTTCTCTGTCGTGAAGCACAACAGGAAGGTCTAATTCCTTTGCAAGCTCTATCTGCTCACAGAGAACCTTTCGCTGTATGTCTCTGGGAGAAAAATCATAGTGATAATCAAGTCCTATTTCGCCGATGGCGACAACCTTTTCGTGCTTTGCAAGCTCACGCAGGATGCTTATATAATCCTCGGAAACATCCTCCGCCTCATGGAGATGAACACCCACAGCGGCATAAATAAATGGATATTTCTCCGAGAGCTCTATGCTCATTTTTGCCGACTCAACATCAGATGCGCAATTAAGAATTGCGCAGATGCCGTTTTCCGGCATCTGCGACAAAACACTATCTCGATCTTCGGCATATCTCTCACTGTCATAGTGAGCATGACTGTCAAAAATTCTCAAATTCATTACCTTACCTTTGAACCGGGCTTCATGCCGTCAACAAAAATTACTCTTACATCGTCCTCGGCAACATCTGCACAGAGGATCATGCCGTTGCTCTCAACTCCGCAGAGCTTAGCAGGCTTGAGGTTTGCAACGATAACAACGGAATGACCGATGAGGTCTTCGGGCTTGTACCACTGAGCAATACCGCTGACAACGGTTCTGGGAGTACCTGTACCGTCGTTGAGGGTAAGCTTTAAGAGCTTCTTTGCCTTCTTTACAGGCTCGCAGGCCTCGATCTTTGCGATTCTCAGGTCAACTGCAGCAAAATTGTCAATACCGATCTTTGCAATGCCTGCAAGCTCAGCAGCCTTGAGCTCCTCTTCAGTGGGCTCGTTGTTCTTTATCATTGCGTTGAGTTCTTCGATTTCCTTGTCGATATCTATTCGCATGAAGATGATATCGCCCTTTTTGACTTTGACATCAAGGGGAAGAACACCGTACTTATCGGCATTCTCGTAGGAAACATCGCTCTCGGTTGCACCTATCTGCTCAAAAACAACGGGCATGGTTGTAGGCATGAAGGGGCAGAGGAGAGAGGAAGCGATTCTGATGCCCTCAAGGAGGTTGTAGAGAACAGCTGCAAGTCGGGGCTTGTTTGCCTCGTCCTTTGCAAGAACCCAGGGCATGGTCTCGTCGATATACTTGTTTGCACGGGATACAAGCTTGAAGATTTCAGCCAGAGCATTGGAAAGCTGAGTTTCCTCAACAAAGTTATCAACATTTGCACGCAGTGCAGTCATCTCGGCAATGAAATCATCGTCAAATTCGCCGGCAGCCCTGTCAGTGGGCAGTTTGCCGCCGAAGTATTTTACAACCATTGCAACAGTACGGGAAACGAGGTTTCCGAGACCGTTTGCAAGGTCGGAGTTGATGCGGTTTATCATGACCTCGTTGGAGAAGGAGCTGTCTGCACCAAGAGCCATCTCACGCATGATGTGATAGCGGATAGCATCAGCACCGTAACGCTCGCCGAGTACGAAGGGATCGACAACATTGCCCTTGGACTTGCTCATCTTCTGACCGTTGAAGGTGATCCAGCCGTGAACAGCCAGGTGCTTGGGCAGAGGCAGATCAAGAGCCATAAGAATAGCAGGCCAGATGATAGCGTGGAAACGCATGATATCTTTAGCTACCATATGAACATCAGCAGGCCAGAACTTGTCAAAATCGTTGTACTTGCCGTTCTCATAGCCGAGAGCGGTGATATAGTTTGAAAGAGCATCGATCCATACATAGATAACGTGCTTTTCGTCGAAGGTAACGGGAACACCCCATGTAAAGGAGGTACGGGATACGCAGAGATCCTGCAGACCGCCCTCGCAGCGGATAAAGTTGTTTACAAGCTCAGTAGCTCTTGTTCTGGGGCGGAGATAATCGGTGTTGAGGAGAAGGTCCTCAAGTCTGTCAGCAAAGTCAGAAATTCTGAAGAAATAAGCCTCTTCCTTTGCGTCGATTACATCTCTGCCGCAGTCGGGGCACTTGCCGTCAACAAGCTGAGTCTCTGTCCAGAAGCTCTCGCAGGGAGTGCAGTACTTGCCCTCGTAAGCGCTCTTGTAGATATAGCCCTTGTCATAAAGTGCCTTGAATATCTTCTGAACGGACTCAACGTGATAATCGTCAGTGGTGCGGATATAACGATCATAGTTGATATTCATGTACTTCCAGAGGTTCTTGAATATCTCGACGATCTCATCAACATACTGCTGGGGAGTCTTGCCTGCCTCAGCGGCCTTCTGCTGGATCTTCTGACCGTGCTCATCGGTTCCGGTAAGGAACATTACGTCATAACCCTGCATTCGCTTATATCGAGCAATCGAGTCACAGGCAACGGTAGTGTAGCAGTGACCGATGTGCGGATTTCCCGAAGGATAATAAATCGGCGTTGTGATGTAAAACTTCTTGTTTTCCATTGGTAATTCCTCCATTTATTGGACTGTTTAATGATTATAACACATTATAATACATTTTCAAGGGAATAAGGGGATAATTTAAAAATATCTATTGACAAAATTGATATCTTCTGTTAAACTCATTGACGACAACAAAGCAGGATGCTTTCCTCACCTCCGTTTGATTGATGGACGGACGGTCAATAACGATTCGTTTTTATCGTGTATTGCCGCGTGGTCAGGAGTATTCTGTCCACGTTTTATTTTTTATCGAATACTTGGAGGTGTTTGGTTATCAGCAAGGAACAGCAGGCTCAGATCAATGAGGAGATCCGTGACAGCGAAGTACGTGTTATCGGTCCCGAGGGCGATCAGCTCGGAATAATGAGTGCCGAGGCAGCGCTTGAAATTGCAATCGAAAAGGAACTTGATCTTGTCAAGATCGCACCGCAGGCAAAACCCCCTGTATGTAAGATCATGGACTACGGCAAGTATCGTTTTGAGCAGCAGAAGCGTGAAAAGGAAGCAAAGAAGAATCAGCATGTCGTTGAGATAAAGGAGATTCGACTTTCCCTTAATATCGATACCCACGACTTTGAGACTAAGGTCAATCAGGCGAAGAAGTTCATCAAGAGCGGAAACAAACTTAAGGTTTCGATCCGTTTCAGAGGTCGTGAGATGGGTCATCCCGAGCACGGTACCGAAATCATGCGCCGTTTTGCCGAAGCTCTCAGCGAGGTTGCAAACGTTGAAAAGCAGGCTGCACTTGAAGGCAGAAATATGCTGATGATAATGGTTGCCAAACCTGTCAAGTAATAAACAAGGAGGAAAACCCAAATGCCTAAAATCAAAACCCATTCGGGCGCAAAGAAGCGCTTCAAGATTAGCAAGAACGGAAAGGTTCTTCGTATGCAGGCAAACCACAGACATAAGGCTAACAGCGCAGCTAAGCCTGCTAAGAGAAAGAGAAGCCTGAGAGGCACTGTTGTTACCGATAAGACAAACGTAGCACAGGTAAAGAGACTCATTCCTTATAAATAATAACCGTAATTTGGAGGTAACAATAAATGGCACGTGTTAAAGGTGCGCTTGCAACGCGCAAGAGAAGAAATAAGACCCTGAAGCTTGCTAAGGGTTACTGGGGTGCAAAATCCAAGCACTTCAAGATGGCTAAGGAAGCTGTAATGAAGTCCGGCCAGTACGCATACATCGGCCGTCGTCTTAAGAAGAGAGATTTCAGAAGACTCTGGATCACCAGAATCTCCGCAGCTTGCAAAATGAATGGCATGAACTACTCTACTTTCATGAACGGTCTCAAGAAGGCCGGCATAGAGCTCAACCGTAAGATGCTCTCCGAGATCGCTATCAGCGATGCAGAGGCATTTACCGCTCTCGTAGAGAAGGCAAAGGCTGCTCTTTAATAATCTGAAAGTGCGTCCGGATGCATTTACCGGACGCACTTTTTAAGCAGTTATGGAGCATTTTTACGATGAAAACGGAGGTGTGTTATGGCAGTAGAAATCACCAGCAAGGACAATCAGACGGTCAAGGAAATAGCAAAACTGATGAGCAGCGCAAAGGAACGTCGTGAAAAGGGAATGTTCGTTGCTGAAGGGGTACGTCTGTGCGGCGAGGTGCCCGAAAACGGAATTGAAATCGAAGAATTGCTTTATACGCAAGAAGCATATTCAAAGTATACGGATGCAATAGACAAGCTTGAAAAACAGGCTAAAAAATCATATATCATAACCGAGGAGATCGCAGAAAAGATCTCCGATACACTTACTCCTCAGGGTGTGTTCTGCACCGGAAAAATGAAGCAGAATACCCTTGATACCGAAAACATGAAAATTGACGGGCAGTTTGTTCTGCTCGAGAATATACAGGATCCTTCAAACATTGGCGCAATCTTCAGAACTGCAGAAGCAATCGGACTTAACGGTGCAATACTCTCTGCAGACTGCTGCGATCTTTATAATCCCAAGGTAATGCGAGCCAGCATGGGTGCGGTATTCCGCTTTCCTTCCGCTGTTGTCAGCGATGTACCTGCATTTATAAAAAAGATTCGCTCAGGAGGAATGAGACCTCTTGCGTCGGTTCCTGATGCAGATGCAAGCAAAATTACTTGCGTGCGCTTTTTCAAAGGTGTTATAATGTGTGTCGGCAACGAAGGCAACGGACTTACACCTGAAACAATCGCAGCCTGCGGCGAAAGAGTAACAATTCCCATGAACGGAAGAGCTGAATCTCTCAATGCAGCAACAGCCGCATCCATTATGATGTGGGAAATGACACGCAACTACGTGTAAGGAGCTGAATTAACGTGGGCGAGTGCATATATTGGATATGGCTTCAGAGGATACTCGGCTACGGAAACAGAAACACCGAGTTTGTCGTTGATTTTTTCGGAGGCCCGAAGGCTATGTACAATGCCTCCGAAAACAAATTGAAGGAATGCTTTGTATTAAGACGTGAGCATCGTAAAATGGCCGCAGACAGTGTGGTAATGGACGAGGCAATGGCCATATACGAGCGCTGTAGGGAGCTGGGCATAAAAATACTGACTCCCGACGATAAGGAATATCCCGATCGCCTGTATGATATCTGCGACTATCCTTTGGTGCTGTATTACAAAGGCGAGCTTCCGGACTTTGATGACAATGTTGTTCTGGCAGTAGTCGGAACAAGAAAAGCAAGTGCCGACGGCAAAATGATAGTTACCGCACTTTCGGGAAGTCTTACACAGTGTGGAGCGATTATTATAAGCGGCGGTGCGAGGGGCATTGATGATGCAGCTCATCAGGGAGCACTCAGAGCAGGAGGAAGGACAATATCCATTCTCGGCTGCGGTCTTGCTGTGGATTATAATCCTCAGTGTGAGGAAACAAGGAAACGAATTCTTGAAAATGGCGGAGCACTTATTTCGGAATTTCCTCCGGATTATGCCCCATCGAAGATAACGTTTCCTATTCGCAACAGACTTCTTTCAGCTCTGTCAATTGGTGTCATTGTGGGAGAAGCACCCATAAAAAGCGGTGCGCTTATAACTGCAAGATATGCCGGTGAGATGGGAAGAGATCTTTTTGCAATTCCCGGAAGTGTCATGAGTGATCTTTCCTACGGTGCAAATGCAATGATCAGAGACGGAGCAAAGCCCGTTTCCTGCGCCTATGATGTGCTGGAGGAATATAACGCCTCATATCCGCACAGATTAAGAATGCGTGACAGTCACATTCCAATATCACAGATAACAAGGTCATTCCCGGAGTTCATTGATGTGGAAATACCGGAAAGCTGCTGTTTTAACGACAGACCGATAGATAACATCAGACGAAGCGAAAAAGGCACAGCGGTGCAGCTTTATGAAGGTGCACCGGAAATAGAGCGTAAAATTTACGATCTGCTGAAAGACTTTTCGCTCAGCCTTGAAGAGCTCAGTGAAAGACTGTCGCTGCCTGCTCACAAGCTGCTTACTGCTGTAACCGAGCTTGAGATTAACAACATAATAATCTCAGATACACAGCGAAAATATTCAATCAGAAAGCAATAGAGGTTACTGTTATGTCGAAATTAGTAATTGTTGAGTCACCGGGTAAGGTGAAAACAATAAAAAAATATCTTGGCAATGAATACGATGTAGTTGCTTCAGTCGGTCATGTACGTGACCTGCCCAAGAACAGACTCAGTGTCGATGTCAAGAAGAACTTTGAACCCAAATACGCAATTATAAAGGGCAAGGAAGAGCTTGTTGAAAAGCTCAGGGATGCTGCGAAGAAGAGCGATTATGTCTATCTCGCAACCGATCCTGACCGTGAAGGAGAGGCTATTTCCTGGCATCTTGCATATCTTCTTGACCTTGATATCAACGAAACCAACAGAGTAATTTTTAATGAGATTACTGAAACCGGAATCGTTGAGGGTATGAAGAATCCCCGATCAATAGACATGGATCTTGTAAATGCCCAGCAGTGCCGAAGAATTCTTGACAGAATCGTAGGCTACCGCTTAAGCCCGTTTATTTCCTCAAAGATCAGACGAGGTCTTTCTGCAGGTCGTGTTCAGTCTGTTGCAGTAAGAATGATCTGTGACAGGGAAGAGGAAATAAGAGCATTCGTCCCCGAGGAATACTGGACTATAGATGCTAAGTTTGTTCCCCAGGGCGAAAAGAAGGCATTTCCTGCATCCTTCTTCGGAACAAAGGAAGAGAAGCTTGATATAAAGACAGAAAGCGAAGCAAAAGAGATTCTTGCAAAGCTTGAAGAGGGCACATACTCCATTTCAGGCATCAAAAAGGGTACAAGAAAAAAGAATCCTGCACCTCCTTTCATTACCTCAACCCTCCAGCAGGAAGCCTCAAGAAAGCTCAATTTCCAGGGTCAGAAGACCATGAAAATAGCTCAGGAGCTTTACGAAGGTATTGATATTGAGGGAATGGGAGCAGTCGGTCTTATCACCTATATGCGTACCGACTCGCTGAGAATCTCCAATGAAGCAAAGATGGAAGCCGAGGCGTTCATTGAAGAAAAGTGGGGAAAGAAATACGTTGCTGATAAGCCCTATAAGTTCAAAAGCAAGGGTGATGTTCAGGACGGTCACGAAGCTATCCGTCCCACAATGCCGACTCTTACACCCGAGCAGGCAAAGGCAAGCCTTACAAACGACCAGTACAAGCTCTACAAGCTTATATGGGAGCGTTTTACAGCAAGCTTTATGGCACAGTGCATCCACGATACAACAAATGTTGACATCGAAAACGGAGATTATATCTTCAAGGCAAGCGGATATACTGTAAAGTTTGATGGCTATACAGCACTTTATGAGGAATCCAAGGATGAAGAGGAAAAGGATGGCGGAAAGCTGCCTGTGCTTGCAGAAGGAACAAAACTGCGTGCAAAGGATGTATCTCCCAACCAGCACTTTACCCAGCCTCCTGCACGATACACCGAATCCACCCTCAACAAGGCGCTTGAAGAAAACGGTATCGGTCGACCCTCTACCTATGCAACCATTATTTCCACCATCGTCAGCCGTGAGTATGTTGTCCGTGAGGGCAAGACATTAAAGCCCACAGAGCTTGGTGAAACAACCAACAAGCTCATGAAGGAGCGCTTTGCAAAGATAGTAAGTGTAAGATTTACTGCACAGATGCTTAAGAATCTTGACCAGGTCAAGGATGGCAAGGTGGATTGGATAGAAACCCTCAGAACATTCCACGAGGAATTTGAAAAGACCCTTTCCGATGCAAAGAAGGCAATGGAAGGTGTTACACTCAAGCCGCCCGATGAAGAAACCGATATGATCTGCGAAAAGTGCGGACGTAAGATGGTTATCAAGACAGGACGTTACGGCAAGTTCATCGCCTGCCCGGGATATCCCGAATGCAAGAATATCAAGTCAATTGTAAATGAAATAGATGCAGATTGTCCCAAGTGCGGCAGCAAGGTAGTTGTGAAGAAAACCAAGCGAGGCAAGGTTTTCTATGGCTGTTCTGGCTATCCCAACTGCGACTTTATGACATGGAACGAGCCCACAAAGCAGAGGTGTCCTCAGTGCGGCGATATTCTGTACGTAAAGAACGGAAAGGTACAGAAGCTTGTATGCGCAAAAGAAGGCTGCGGCTACTCAAGAGCTCTGGAGGAAAAGAAGGGTGAGTAAAGCTCAGATAACTGTTATTGGAGCCGGACTTGCAGGCTGCGAGGCGGCATGGCAGATAGCAAAAAGAGGTATAAGAGTGCGTCTTATAGAGATGAAGGGGAAAAAATATACCCCTGCTCATAAAAGCCCTCTTTTTGCAGAGCTTGTCTGCTCAAATTCCTTCAAGGCAAATCGTATAGACAGTGCAGCGGGTCTTATGAAGGAGGAAATGCGCCGACTTGGCAGCTTGCTCCTCAAGGTTGCCGACTCCTGCGCTGTTCCAGCAGGCGGAGCACTTGCTGTTGACAGAGATTTATTCTCTGAAGGCGTAACAAATACTATAAAGGAAAATGACTTTATAGAAATAGTCGAAGATGAAATTACCGAAATACCTTCTGATGGTATTGTTGTGATCGCAACAGGTCCTCTGACGAGCGATTCCTTCAGCGAATCCATCGGAGAATTCTGTGGACAGCCCTATCTCAACTTCTATGATGCAGCAGCACCTATTGTTTCTGCAGACAGCATTGATATGGAGTGTGCATTTGCCGCTTCAAGATATGACCGAGGCGGAGAGGACGATTATATAAACTGTCCCATGAACAAGGCAGAGTACGAAGAATTCGTATCAGAACTTCTGAAAGCAGAAAGAGCACTTCTCCACGATGCTGACAGGGAAATGCCGGTTTACGAAGGCTGTATGCCTGTAGAGGTGCTTGCTTCCAGAGGAGAGAATACACTTCGTTTCGGACCGATGAAGCCCGTAGGACTTCGTGACCCGAGAACAGGACACCGTCCGTGGGCAAATCTTCAGCTCAGAAGAGAGAATGCAGACGGCACAATGTTCAATCTTGTCGGTTTTCAGACCAATCTGAAATTCGGTGAACAGAAGCGTGTTTTTTCCATGATTCCAGCACTGAAAAATGCCGAGTTTGTCAGATACGGAGTAATGCACAGAAATACATTTCTTGATTCTCCGAGGCTTCTTGATGCTGATTATTCCCTCAGAAAAGATAACCGTATCTTCTTTGCAGGTCAGATTACAGGTGTTGAAGGTTATATGGAATCTGCAGGCTCAGGTTTGCTTGCAGGTATAAATGCTGTGCGCAGACTCAATGGACAAGATACCGTTGTGCTTGATAAGGTTACAATGCTCGGTTCACTGTCACAGTACATATCCGATGAAACAGTAAGTAATTTTCAGCCCATGGGTGCAAATTTTGGAATTCTGCCTCCAATAGAGCCGAAAATACGAGATAAAAGAGAACGTTATGCTGCACTTAGCGAGCGTGGTCTTCGCTCTCTTGAAGAAACAATGAAAAAATGGGAGGAAAACTGACATGAAAATTATTGTTGACGCATACGGCGGAGATAACGCCCCCCTTGAAATACTTAAAGGCTGTGAGATGGCTGTTGAAAAGTACGGTATCGAGATCATACTTACAGGCAGTGAGGAAGATATAAAGAGAGTATCCGCAGAAAACAAGATTTCGCTCAAGAATATGTCCATTGTTGATGCTCCTGATGTAATTGCAATGGAAGATCATCCCAGAGAAATCACAAAGGGCAAGAAAAACTGCTCCATGGCTGTCGGTCTCAGACTTCTCGCAGAAGGTCAGGCAGACGGTATGGCAAGTGCAGGCAGCACAGGCGCTCTCCTTATGGGTGCAACCCTTATCGTAAAGAGAATCAAGGGTATCAAGCGTCCTGCTCTCGGTCCTATCATGCCCAAGGCAAAAGGTATGGTAATGCTTATTGACAGCGGCGCAAATGCAGATTGCCGTCCCGAAATGCTCAAGCAGTTTGCTCAGATGGGCTCTGTTTACATGGAAAAGGTAATGGGTGTCAAGAATCCCCGTGTAGGTCTTGCAAACGTCGGTACCGAGGATACTAAGGGCGACGAGCTTCGTATTGCTACATTCCCTCTTCTTAAAGAGTGCGAAGGCATCAACTTTGTAGGAAACGTTGAAGCACGTGATATTCCCGATGACGGCTGCGATGTTATCGTATGCGACGGTTTCACCGGAAACATCGTTCTCAAGATGTATGAAGGTGTTGCAGGTGCTCTTCTCGGCAAGATCAAGGGCGTTTTCAAAAAGAACCTCAAGACAAAGATCGGTGCTTCTCTTGTGCTTAAGGAAATGAAGGCAATGAAGAAGGAGATCGACTACAATGAATACGGCGGAGCTCCCTTTATCGGCGTACAGAAGCCTGTATTCAAGGCACACGGCAGCAGTAAGGCAAAGACCATGTGCAATGCTATCGGCCAGCTTATCGATTTTATAAAGTCAGGTGCGATTGATGAAATCACCGCAGCTGTAAATCCGGGCAAGGACGAGGCAGAGGCTGAATAAAAAATCAACGACGCTTTCGGCAGCAGCTGAAGGCGTCGTTATATCTTAACAGAAATGAGGTGGGGTTATGGATATTACTTTCAAAACAGATAAAGGTAAGTTCAACTACAGAGTCTGCGGAATGATAATAAATGACGGCAGGATACTTGCAATGCATGATGAACGTTCACCGTACTATTATCTGCCTGGCGGAAGAGTAAAGCTTGGTGAATCCGCAGAAGAAGCTGTTATTCGAGAAATAAGGGAGGAACTGGGAGCCGAAGTGGAAATAATCCGTCCGTTATGGTTGAATCAGGGCTTTTTTACTGAGGATGTAAGCGGCGAACAATTCCACGAAATATGTATATATTTCCTGATTGATATATCGAAGACAGATATTCTGACACGAGGCAAGATGTTTACACAGAGGGATAATGGTCAGATGCTTTCATTCGAGTGGCTTGAGTTTGACAGACTCAAGGACGAATATTTTTATCCTATCTTTCTGAAAGAAAAAATATGGAATATTCCAAATGAATTTTCAATTATCGAAACTGCAGAATAAAAAGAGCTTCCGATTTATGAGCGGCTTGATATAAGGTGAAACTTAAGGGTTTGTTGTCTGTAATATACAGACAACAAACCCTTTTGGATGTTTAAAATATATTTGCATGATTTTCGAGATATATAAAAGATAAGTACAGCGCTTATCAGGCATCAGCGTGTGCAGCGCTGTGCTTACGGTAAGAGCGTATTTTGGATATTCCTAATATGATTGCTGCAAGGAAAATCATCAAAGTTGTAAACAAGGTGATTAACTGTCCGACAACAGGAGTAAGTTCATCTGAAGAAATATTATAATAGTATAAATAAGTTGCAAGCCAACCTGAGAATAATTCACATATAATCATATAAATCATAAGTAAAATAAAAGGGAGTGGCTTAGTGATATTTTTATTATTCAGTATTATCACTAGGTTTATAATCAGTATGGACAAGAATATGTCATAGGTTGCTCCGAAGCGATACAAAATAATACTTAATGCAAAAGGACACGTATTTATGAATATAAGAAGCAGATATTTAAAAACAGGATGCAGATTCTTCAAATATGATACCCTCCTTTTGTAAAAGCAAAACATTAATTTACTTTGTTCTAACATAATATGATTTTTTTTGTAAAGCAACAAGTTAAAAAAAGAGCTTCCGATTTCTCGGAAGCCCTTAAATTATTTAATAGGGGAGAGATTAGTTGGTGCCTGCCATCTTTGCAACTTCTGCAGCAAAGTCGTCCTCTCTCTTCTGGAGACCTTCGCCCTTCTCAAAGCGAACGAAGCTCTCGATAGCGATGTCGCCGCCAAGTGCCTTAGCAGTGTTAGCAACATACTGGCTGACCTTAAGGTCGGAGTCGATAACGTAAACCTGGTTTACGAGGCAGACTTCCTCAAAGTACTTGCCGATCTTACCGGTAACGATCTTCTCGATGATGTTTGCGGGCTTGTTAGCATTCTTGGGATCGTTCTTGAGCTGCTCGGTAGCGATCTCCTTCTCCTTCTCGATAACGTCAGCAGGAACTGCAGCGTCATTGAGGTAGAGGGGGTTGAGAGCAGCGATCTGCATGCTGATGTTGTGAGCGAACTCAGCAAACTCAGGCTTTGCAGCGATCTCATCGCTGGTAGCAAACTTGGTGAGAACACCGATCTTGCCGCCTGCGTGTACATAAGTATCAGTGATACCCTCGTATCTCTCGAAACGACGGATCTTGATGTTTTCGCCGATGGTCTGGATCTTCTCGGTGAGAACTTCCTGAACAGTGTTCTCGGTGCCGAAAGCCTTGACAGCGAGGAGAGCCTCAACGTCAGCAGGATTCTCAGCGATAACGGTCTTTGCGCAGAGAGCAACAAAGTCCATGAAGTCAACGTTCTTAGCAACGAAGTCAGTCTCAGCGTTTACTTCGATGACAACAGCAACGCCGTTCTCAGAAGCGGTGTAAACAGTACCTTCAGCAGCAATTCTGCTTGCCTTCTTAGCTGCAGCTGCGAGACCCTTCTCACGAAGGAAATCGATTGCCTTCTCCATATCGCCGTCAGTCTCGGTAAGAGCCTTCTTGCAGTCCATCATGCCGCAGCCGGTCTTTTCTCTCAGAGCAGCAACGTCTTTAGCGGTAAAAGCCATTTTATTTTCCTCCTAAATTATTAATTATTCAGCAGCAGGTGCCTCAGCCTCAGCAGCCTCGGGAGCAGTCTCAGCGCCCTGTCTGCCTTCGAGAACAGCACTTGCCATAGCGGAAGCGATGAGCTTAACAGCACGGATAGCGTCATCGTTGCCGGGGATTACGTAGTCGATATCATCGGGATCGCAGTTGGTGTCGACGATTGCGACAACGGGGATGCCGAGCTTCTTAGCCTCAGCAACAGCGATCTTTTCCTTGCGGGGATCAACGATAAAGAGAGCACCGGGGAGCTTCTTCATTTCCTGGATGCCGCCGAGGAACTTCTGGAGTCTCTCGATCTCGAGGTTGAGCTTGATAACTTCCTTCTTGGGAAGGAGATCAAAGGTGCCGTCGGTGGACATCTTGAGAAGCTGGTTGAGTCTCTCAATTCTTCTGCGGATGGTAACGAAGTTGGTGAGCATACCGCCGAGCCAACGAGCGTTTACAAAGTAGGAGCCGGAGCGCTCAGCCTCTTCCTTGATGGAATCCTGAGCCTGCTTCTTGGTACCGACGAACAGAACGGAACCGCCATTAGCTGCGGTCTCACGGATGAACATGTAAGCCTCTTCAAGCTTCTTAACGGTCTTCTGAAGGTCGATGATGTAGATGCCATTTCTCTCGGTGAAGATGTACTCTGCCATCTTGGGGTTCCAGCGTCTGGTCTGGTGTCCGAAGTGAACGCCAGCTTCGAGAAGCTGCTTCATTGATACTACTGCCATTGTTTATTTCCTCCTTGGTTTTTTCCTCCGTCATGTGTTGATCGTCTTTGACGAAAAGAGCGGCAAAAACATACTTTAATGCATGCAACCCGAGCCGTTCCCACACAACGTGCGAAATCTTAGATAGTATATCACAACACTATCAGATGTGCAAGTGTTTTTCGCATTTTTATGCATAAATATATGGATTTGTGCTTTGAAATATTTATATTCTGATTCTTAATAATCCGTGCTTGTTGCAATAGGCATAAATGAAACCGTGACCTTTTTTCCTGAATCGGGCAAGAGCATCCTGCTCAGGGTATTGCATATATAGCTCTGAAGTATTTCCTGTAACATAGCAGACAAAGGAAATATAATGCTCTTTGGTCATTGGATGATCAAGAGTGACGACATATTCACCATCGATTATTGCTGTTTTTATCTGATGATCACTGTCATTTTCCTCAACCTCACATTCAGGCAGAGGAAGACCGCAGCAGCTGTAATTTCCATGTGAAGATGCCTGAATAACATTTCCGCATAAAGGACAGACATAAAATACCTGCTTTTTTAAAATGCCGTTTGATTTCGGATTTTTCACGGACTGACATGAAAACAGCTCTGCAACAGAAATACCAAGAGCATCGGCAAGAGAGGGCAGGATTGCAATATCAGGATATCCCCGCTGTGTTTCCCACTTTGAAACAGTTTTTTCACTTATATAAAGCTTTCCTGCAAGCTCCTTCTGAGTAAGTCCTTTGTGAAGACGAAGTTCTTTTAAAGCATTTCCTGAAATATAACTCATACAAATATCTCCTTTCGCCGTAATATTATAAGCCATTCAGAAAACTCTCACAACCTACGTATGGTAGACTTATTGACGAATTTAAACAAAAGAGATATAATTACAGATAAGAAAATCTGGAGGTTTATAATTATGCTGCTTATTAAAAACGGACTTATCAATGATGCTGTAAACAGAGAGGCTTATGTTTCCGATATACTTACAGACAACGGAAAGATTATAGAAATTGCTGAAAACATAGAGAATAAAGATGCTGAAATCATTGATGCAAAAGGCCTTTTTGTATATCCGGGCTTTGTTGAGGCTCATTGTCATCTGGGACTGCACGGATACGGAATAGGTTTTGAGGGTGCAGATTACAATGAAATGAACGATATTCTCTCGCCTCAGCTTCGTGCCATCGACAGTATCTATCCACAGGATGAAACCTTTGCAAAGGCTGTAAAAGGCGGTGTCACCTGTGTATGTACCGGACCGGGCAGTGCAAACGTACTTGGCGGAACCTTTACCGCAATCAAGACAGTGGGCAACTGCGTTGACAATATGATAGTCAAAAAGGAAACGGCAATGAAATGCGCATTCGGTGAAAATCCAAAGAGATGCTACAAGGACAAGAATAACTTTGCAAGAATGAGCACAGCATCCAAGCTGCGTGAGATTCTCATGAAAGCAAAGGATTATAAAGCAAGAATAGAGGCGGCAGAAGGAAATGCGGCAAAGAAGCCTGCATTTGATATGAAGCTTGAATCACTCCAGCCTGTCATAAACAAGGAAATCCCTCTCAAGGCTCATGCTCACAGAGCGGATGATATTTTCACTGCCATCAGAATCGCAAAGGAATTTGATGTTGATCTGACCATTGAGCATTGCACAGAAGGACATCTTATAGCAGAGGAAATAGCAAAGTATGATTATCCTCTTGCAGTAGGCCCCACACTTACCAATGCAAGCAAGTATGAGCTTCGTAACAAATCCTGGGAAACTCCGAAAATTCTTGCAGAAGCAGGGTGCAGAGTATCGATTATAACTGACTCCCCTGTAATTCCTCAGGAATATCTCGCTACCTGTGCAGGCTTTGCAGTAAAGGCAGGAATGGATCCCTTTGCAGCATTTCAGGCAATTACAATAAACCCTGCAAAGCACATAGGCATTGAGGACAGAGTCGGTTCTATCGAAGCAGGAAAGGATGCAGATATAATCATCACCAATGCAGATCCTATAACATCCACAACCTGCGATGTGCTTTACACCATAATTGACGGAAAAGTAGTTTATAAGGCATAGAAAAATAAAGCCCTCATCGAAGGAGGAGGGCTTTCAGAATATCAAAGAAACCTTTTAAGCCTCCCTCTGACGAGGGAGGTGGGTTTTGCGCAGCAAAACTCGGAGGGAGAGAGTTGATGAAATCACACAATTATGCGATTTTGGACTATTTATCAGTCACTTTGTGACAATTATGCAAAGCATAATATCACCTCCTTACTCAAGGAGAAGGAACAATAAGCCTAAAGCTTTTTGTTTCACATTCCACATCGTAATCGACTTTTTTACAAGCTCAAAGCCCTCATCGAAAGATGAGGGCTTTAAAATTAACAGTTATTCTTTCTTGTCTGAAACCTCCGATATCATATACAGCGTACTGCCCCAATCACCGAGAACACGGATTTTGTCGTTATAACCCGTGCCGCTGTACTGCATGGCAAGGGGGATTCCCGATGAAAGAGCCTCACCTGAACAGACATATGCTTCCGCACCGTCCTTAAGTGAAAAGTGACGGTCAACATATCGCATTATTGCACCGTCGGAGTTTACGTGAACGGGGGAGATATGATTTACAAGAGAACCGAACTGACCGATTCTCAGATGCTGTTCTACACTGCACATTCCGTATTTCTTTCCCGGTTTTGCAGAAAGAATTCGCAGTGTATCTCTTGCTGGGCTTGCGTGGTAGCTGAGATTATAGATGGCAGACATAATCTCGTCATTTCCTTCAATCTGCCATGATTCACGCTCTCCGGGGACAGGATAATACCTGCTTAAGTTTCCGTACTGGAAAGTGTGTCTGTGTGCCTTGTAAAATTCAATCTGAGCTTTGATCTGTCTGCGTTCTTCAGGAGTAAGCTCACCGAAGTCCAGCTCATAACCAAGTACACCGAAAGCTGCAACGTTGAAGCGGGTTGAAAGAGAAGCACTGCGCAGAGTCTGCTGATTCGGAGTCATTGAAACATGGTTTGAAACGCAGGAGGGGGGATAGAAGCAGTATATTCCTCGCTGGATATCCAGGCGTTCTACA
The DNA here is from genome assembly GCA_045604155.1 of Acutalibacteraceae bacterium. Classification (GTDB taxonomy): domain Bacteria; phylum Bacillota; class Clostridia; order Oscillospirales; family Acutalibacteraceae; genus JAISGQ01. The sequence goes on along the minus strand of JAZUNN010000083.1, from coordinate 51,417 downwards.
GCGTCAGTATCATCACTCGTCCAGATCTGAGGTGAGAAGCAGAGCATACCGAGGTCAAATCGATTTCCGCCTGATGAACAGCTTTCGAGCAGAATGTCAGGATGTTTTTCGCAGAATATTCTGCGGAGAATATCGTAAAGCCCGAGAACATACCTGTGGAAAAATTCACCCTGATCAGAAAGTGATGATGAATACATATCACTTATGTGACGATTGAAATCCCACTTGACATATTCAATGTTTGCGCTTGAAAGAATCGTATCCACACTGTTAACGATATAGTCACGAACTTCCATACGGGTAAGATCAAGTACCATCTGATTGCGTCCGAGACTCGGTTCTCTGTCGGGAGATTTAATAGCCCAGTCAGGGTGTGCACGGTAAAGATCACTGTCCTCGTTGATGCATTCAGGCTCAAACCATAGTCCAAAGCGCAGACCGATATTGTTTATCTCTTTGCAAAGCCCTGAAATACCGCCGGGCAGTTTCTTTTTGTTGATTACAGTCCAATCTCCCAGACCTGCAAAATCATTATCACGCTTGCCGAACCATCCGTCATCAAGAACAAACATTTCAACACCGAGCTTTTTGGCTCGTCTTGCCAGCTTGAGTATTTTGCTGCGTGTGAAATTGAAGAAAGTGGATTCCCAGTTGTTGATGACTACAGGACGCTCTGAATAACGGAATTTTTCTCTGATAATATGCTCGTTGACAAATAAATGCATATTTGACATAAAACCGTTAATTCCATTTTCTGTAAAACTCATTACAGCCTGAGGTGTAATAAATTTTTCGCCTGAAGCAAGCTTCCAGAGGAAACAATGGGGATTGATTCCGCACATGATACGCATAGTATCAGCACTTGACTTCTCAACAGCAGTGTAATGATTGCCGCTGTAGATAAGATTCACACCAATGACTTCACCCTGAGTTTCCGATGCACCGTTTTTCATAAGCATCAGAGCGGCATTATGGCGATTTGATGAACTGCCGGTAGTTGAGTCGTTAACAAATATGCCATAGGAAACGGGTCTCTTGTGAATATGAGCCTCTTTCGCCCAGTTCCCATCGAAGGTTACAATGGAATAATCGGATTCGGGCATATCAACCATGGCACTCATGAATTTTCTGATCAGAATGTCGCCGTCAGTACCGTTGTGAAGCTCAGCATTTCTTGTGATGACATTGCATTTTTCAAAAACAGTATAGTTGAGAACCAATGCCGCAGACGTGTACTTTTTATCCTTGAATCTCAGTGAAAGAGTCTGAGATCCCTCAGAAGCAAAGGGCAGACTGCAGTCTGAAGAATATGACCCTTCGCTGATTTCATAGCTTTCGAAAACAAAATCTGTTGTAAAGCAGCCGTCAGGCATTATACATTCCAGAGGGGTGTGACGATAATCGCCCTTGCCTATGCCGGAATACTCGAGCAGCATACTGTCAAGACAGTAATCGGGTGATTTTTTATCGTAATAAACAGTAGAACCCAGCCCGATGGTGTTTTTCAGAATCAGTGCTTCAGCATCTGATGCAGGCAGCTTTTTGCCGTAGTATATATGCTGCGGGTGACCGTTTTTGGAAATTGAGAAAATATAGCTTGTATTATTGGTGTCAAGCTTGAAAACATTATCAGATACAGTTATCAATACCCGTCACCGCCTTCATCAATGAGCCTGAATTCAAAGGGCATGAGAACATCGACCTGATTATCTGAATAATTTCCGACAAGGACATTGTTTCCGTTTCGGAGTTTTTTCGGAAGCTTTGCCTTTTTGCCGCTCATGTTGAAAAGTGCCAGCAGCTTTCTGCCTTCAAGTTCACGTTCAAAGGCAAAAATGTTTTTCGAAGTTAAAACAGGGATGAATCCGCCCTGACAGAGAATGTCGTTTGTTTTTCTGAGAGCTATCATTTTCTGCCAGAAAGCAAATACACCATCAGGGTCTGCTTTATCCTTTTCCATGTTGACTTCGGTGTAATTTCCGTTGATTTTAAGCCATGGCTGACCGGTAGTAAAGCCTGCATTCGGAGCATCGCTCCACTGAACGGGAGTTCTTGCATGATCACGTGAACCGTGCTTTATCATCTTCCAGCGCATTCCTTTGGGGATACCCAGACTTTTTGCCATTGCATTTATATTATGGCTTTCAATATCCATTATTTCGTCGAGGTTTTTAAAATCACCGTTTGTCATGCCTATTTCCTGACCTTCGTAGATAAACGGTGTTCCTCGAAGAGTCATAAGAAGACCTGCCATCATTTTAGAAGATTCCTTGCGGAAATTCTGTGAATCGTTGAAACGGGAAATAAATCTGGGCTGATCATGATTTTCAAAATAACAGGTGTTCCAGTTAAGTCCCGTCTGCCATTCGGTAAGGGTATTCATAAGCTTTCTGACATTCATCTTGGCAGGGAACCATTTCAAACCTATCTGATCACATTCCATATGTTTGAAAGAGAAAACCATATCGAGCTCTTTTCGATCTTCATCGCACAGATCCTTTGCTTTGGGAATATCGACAAAAACAGTTTCACCAACGGCAAAAGCACCGTAAGGCTCAAGAACATCACGGCGAAGCTCGGCGAGAATCTTATGACAGCCCTGGGTGGAGTGATAATGTTCAAGACCTGTCAGAGCAATCTTCTTTTTGCCGTTTTTCAGTGAGTCCTTATATATTACATTTATAACATCGCATCTGAAGCCTGCAACGCCTCTGTCAAGCCAGAAACGCATGATATCCTTGACTTCATCCATGACCTCTGGATTGTGCCAGTTAAGATCAGGCTGCTTTTTGGAGAAAAGGTGGAGATAGTATTCATCCTCAGAATCACCGAACTTTGTCCACGGACATTCCGCAAAGAAATTTCCCCAGTTATTGGGAACTTTATTCTTTTTGCCTTTGCGGATTATGTAGTAATTGCGATATTTTTCGTCTCCTGCAAGAGCCTTTTTAAACCATTCATGTTCGTCGGAAGTGTGATTTATAACAAGATCCATAACTATACCGATGCCTTTTTCCCTGGCCTTGGCAAGGAGCTCATCAAAGTCATCCATAGTTCCGAACTGAGGCTGAATTGCTTTATAGTCCGCAATATCGTAGCCGTTGTCGTCGTTGGGGCTGACATAAACAGGGGAGAGCCAGATATTGTTTACACCAAGTGAAGCGATGTGATCAAGCTTTGAAATTATTCCTCTGATATCACCGACTCCATCACCGTCAGAATCCATGAATGAACGGGGATATATCTGATAGATAACAGTGTCCTTACGGTAATTTGCACCCATAAAATCCCTCCAATATCAGTGAAGCAGTTTTTTAATTAAATTGCATAATGTATAGCAATACACGTTAATATTATAACATAAAACATGAGGATTTCAACAGAATTGAGAATCTAATTTTTATTTGTAGAACAGCACTAAATGAGGAGCTATAAAACGTTTAAGTCTGTACATTTATTGTGTAGACAAAAAAATCAAAAATGGCTATAATCCCAATCGTCAAGGTGCAAAATACTGTTTATGTGAGGCAGTTTTTTATGAAAAAGAATTACACAACTGACATGACAACCGGCAGTCCCATCAAGCACATACTCAAATTTACCATTCCTCTTCTTATCGGAAATCTTTTCCAGCAGCTTTACAATATGGTCGACTCGGTGGTAGTCGGAAAATATGTCGGTAAAGAGGCACTTGCTGCAGTAGGTTCATGCGGCTCTACAAACTTTCTGTTCTTTTCCCTCAGCAGTGGCCTGGGAATGGGAATAGGTGTTATCGTAGCTCAGTATTTTGGCGCAAAAGATCATGTGAATGTAAGAAAAACCATAGCCAATGCTTATTATGTTCTTATATTTGCATCTCTGGCAGTAAGTGCGGTAGGTATTGCATTATCTCCGTTTGTTCTGGATTTGCTCGACACTCCCACAGGAGTATATAACGACACATTGATTTATCTCAGAACAACCTGCGTGGGAATTGTTGCAGTTGCACTTTATAATGGTGTTGCGGCAATGCTCAGGGCATTGGGAGATTCAAAAACACCGCTGGTATTCCTGATAATTGCCAGTGTTATCAATGTGGTTCTTGATCTCGTATTTGTGCTTTTCTGCGATCTTGAGGTTTTTGGCGTTGCGCTGGCAACAATTATCGCTCAGGCAGTGTCTGCAGTGGCATGTATGATTTACGCAAGACGCAAAATAAGTTATTTCAATATCGAAAAATCAGAAATGAAGCCTGACTGGAAGATAATAGGAAGAACTTTCAGAATAGGTGTTCCACTTGCACTGCAAAGTTCCATGATTGCAGTTTCCTGCATGGTGCTTCAGGGTGTTGTAAACGGCTTCGGCGAAGATGTAATGGCAGCATATACAATTACAAACCGCATAGAGTCCATAGTACAGCAGCCTTATGGCTCTCTCGGTGCAGCGGTTACCACTTTTGCAGGACAGAATGCAGGTGCAGGCAAGCCTGACAGAATCAGGAAAGGCTTCAGACAGACTGTAATTGTTGTTCTTGTTTTCAGCCTTATTCTGATACCTGTATTTTATTTCTTCGGAAGACAGATATCTTCTTTCTTTGTTGATGATAAAGCAGTAATTGATATTTCCTATAATGCGCTCAGAATAACCAGCCTCTTCTATTTTGCACTTGGAATGATATATGTTCCCAGATCACTGCTCAACGGCTGCGGAGATGTGGCGTTTGCAATGATAAACGGTTTTACAGAGGTAGGCGGAAGAGTAGTTTTCTCACGTCTGCTGCTGCTCATACCTTCTCTCGGTCACTGGATTGTATGGCTTACAACAGCACTTACATGGGCAATTACGGCTCTGGTATGTGTAATACGTTACTGGTGCGGAATCTGGCGAAAAAAGATTCAGCTGAGCATAAATGAATAAAAAATAAAAACATTGTATTGAAAACGTTCCACAAAAACCGCCTTCAATACAATGTTTTTTATGGTGAAATTTCGGAATGTCACCACAGTTGTGAGTACATTATACAGTGTGTCTCGGAATATGTCAATATATGTTTGAGATTATTGTGATACATTCTGGAACTTTTCGAAGTTAGAAATTAAGAGTGTTGACAATTTGGAAATTATGCAATATTATAGAATAAAATGACGATAATATGTGTTTTTTAGAAGGGAGCGTTGACTATGCCTGAACATCTGGGTGGATTTCTTAAATCCAAGCTGAAAGACAGAGCCATGAGAGTGGATGAGTTTCTTGTAAAATCAAATATAAGCCGTTCGAGCTTTTATCGTATACTCAATGGAACACAGTATCCCTCAAAGGAAATAGCCAATGCGATAATTTCAACGCTGAATTTTACAGGTAAGGAAATAATCGAATTTGATTATTATATGAGTCTTATCAATGTGGATCAGAACACATTGTCTGCCAGCGAGGAGATAACTGCACTGTTGTTTGGTGGGGATCCTGCACCGGATAAGTTCAGCCAGGATCTCATATATTACGATAATGACAGATATTTCCGCAGCTTGAAAGATATAAATTATTTTGTATTGAGAGAATCTGAGAAAAAGGATTTTGAATGTAAGCTCAAAATAATCAACTGCTGTAATTATGAGATAATATCTGAAATAAGAAAAACAATGCTGAGTATTGAGAAAAAAGGGTGCAGCTATGAGGTGGAGCATCTTGTTGGCTTTTCGGATTCAAATCTGAAGGAAAGCGTCAATGCACTGCGTGAGCTGCTGCCGTTGCTTGCGCTTGAAAATTACAGTATCCGATGCGGTGAAACAACAGCAGCTGCCTCGGAAGGTATGATGAAAAATTCAATTCTCGTGGAAATATCATGGTTTGATGATGAAAGTGGTACAAAACAAAATAAAATGATATGTGCGAATCTCCTTGAAGGCGGAGTTTCGGTGTGTGCGTCTGTAAAGGATCCCGGAATGAGGGACTTTTTCTACAGAAGCTATGACAATCTCAGAAAGTTTTATATTAACGGACTCATCGTCAAAAAGCAGCTCCAGACCTTCAGCGCTCAGGTAATAGGAAGGGAATCACGCAGTGACCTTGTGCTGTTTAAGCCTGACCCATGCGACAGCAGAGTGCCTTTGGAAGCTTTTGCGCATCTGGAAAAGCGTGTTTCCACTGAGGACAAGATAAAGTTTGTGCGTTCCTTTGTTGGAGTTGAGCCTAAAAATGATGATGAAATAGCATTTTTCATGGAGCAGACCTTTGAGTTTCTCAGAGAAAGAGAACTTCATTCAAAGGATCATATGCAGATAGATGTCTGCACAATGGATGGTCTGCGAAAGTTTGCACAGACAGGCAATCTGTCGGATCATGTTGATTTCATTCCGCCTTTTGATGAAGCGGAACGAAGAATGATTCTCGAATCAATGATAAAAAGAGCATCTGACCCGGAGGATAAGTACAAGCTATATGTGCTGAAGCAGAGCTATGCTGATCCCGATATGCTTGTAGTTGCGTACAGAGACAGCGGAGTGCTTATTGAAAATATCAATCCGATTCATTCTACAAGCGAAATGCCTCACTGCTTTGTGGAAAATGCTGGTCTGGCAAATGCATTTTTAAGCTATGCTGAAAGAGAAATACCGAGCAAATACTCTATACCAAACGAAGATGCACTGGAATTTCTGCATAGACTGATAGAAGAATATTGCTGAAAATAATCCCCGAACAGTTTTCTGTTCGGGGATTTACGTTTATTAAAGAATAATGCTTTCGCCGTCCATCTCAGCAGGCTGGGGGAGACCGAGAATCTTAAGCATTGTGGGAGCGATGTCAGCAAGTCTGCCGCCCTCACGGAGAGTGCAGTCATAACCGACTACGCAGAAGGGAACAGGGTTGGTGGAGTGAGCGGTAAAGGGAGAACCGTCAGGCTCCATCATCTGATCAGCATTGCCGTGGTCAGCAGTGATCAGAACATAACCACCCATTTTGGAAGCTGCCTCAACTACCTTGCCGACGCAGGCATCAACAGTCTCAACAGCAGCCTTTGCTGCGTCGAAAATACCTGTGTGACCGACCATATCGCAGTTAGCAAAATTGAGGATGATAACATCGTACTTGCCGCTCTCAATGCGTGCAACGGTCTCAGCAGCAACCTCGACAGCGCTCATTTCGGGCTGGAGGTCATAGGTTGCAACCTTCGGGGAAGGAATGAGGCATCTGTCCTCGTTCTCATACTGCTTCTCAACGCCGCCGTTGAAGAAGAAGGTTACATGAGCATACTTCTCAGTCTCAGCGATTCTCAGCTGGGAAAGACCGTTTGCGGAGATGTACTCACCAAAGGTATTGTCAAGACTCTGGGGCTTGAATGCGACCTTTACATTGGGCATTGTAGCATCGTACTGAGTCATGCAGACATAGCAGAGGGGGAAGAAGCCGTTGCGTCTCTCGAAGCCTGCGAAATCAGGATCAACGAAGGTACGGGTGATCTCTCTTGCTCTGTCGGGACGGAAGTTGAAGAATATAACAGAATCGTTAGCCTTGAGACCTGCATCATCGAGGCATACAACAGGCAGAACGAACTCGTCGGTAACGTGCTTGCCTTCTTCATCGATAGTCTCATAGGACTTGTGGATAGCATCAACGGGATCAGCATTCTTTACGCCTTCGCCGTAAACGATAGCGGAATAAGCCTTTTCGACTCTCTCCCAGCGGTTGTCACGGTCCATAGCATAGTAACGACCCATAACAGTTGCTACTTTGCCGACACCGATTTCATTAAGCTTCTCAACACAGTTAGCAACAAAATCAGCGCCGCTTGCAGGGGGAACGTCACGACCGTCGAGGAGGCAGTGAACGTAAACCTTCTCAAGTCCTGCTCTCTTTGCCATTTCAACAAGAGCGTAAAGATGAGAGTTATGGCTGTGAACGCCGCCGTCACTCATAAGACCCATAAGGTGAAGTGCGGAATCGTTAGCCTTGCAGTTTTCCATAGCTGCAAGGAGAGCCTCGTTTTCAAAGAAAACACCGTCAGAAATTGACTTGGTGATTCTGGTGAGCTCCTGATAAACAACACGGCCTGCGCCGATGTTGGTGTGACCTACTTCGCTGTTGCCCATCTGACCGTCGGGAAGACCGACATCCATGCCGGAAGCACCGATCTGGGTGCAGGGATTCTCAGCGAAGATCTTATCAAGGTTCGGAGTGGACGCAGCAGTGATAGCATTGCCGTATTCGTCCTTGATGCCGAAACCGTCCATTATGCAAAGTACAAGAGGTTTCTTCATTATATAAACTCCTTTACTTATCTGCTTGCAGCCTTGACGATAGCAGCAAACTTCTCAGCTACGAGGGAAGCACCGCCGATGAGACCGCCGTCAACGTCAGCCTGATCAAGAAGACCCTCAGCGTTTGCGTCGTTCATGGAGCCGCCGTACTGGATGGTGAAAGCTTCAGCAGCTTCTGCAGAATAGAGCTCAGCGAGAAGATCACGGATGATGCCGCAAACTTCGTTAGCCTGCTCATCGGTAGCGGTAAGACCGGTGCCGATAGCCCAGACAGGCTCGTAAGCGATGATAACGTTCTTGAGCTCGTCCTCGGTGATCTGCTCGAAAGCCTTTACGACCTGATGCTTTACGATCTGAGCAGTGATGCCTTCCTGACGCTGCTCGAGAACCTCGCCGACGCAGATGATGGGCTTAAGACCGTTGTCAAGAGCAGCTCTTGCTCTCATAGCGACAGTTTCATCAGTCTCACCGAAGTACTGTCTGCGCTCGGAGTGACCGAGAACAACGTACTCAACACCGATGCTCTTGAGCATAGGAGCGGAGATTTCACCGGTGAAAGCACCCTTTTCAGCCCAGTGGCAGTTCTCAGCACCGATCTTGATGTTGGTGCCTTCTGCAGCCTTAAGAGCAGCGTGAAGGTCGATGAAAGGTACGCAGCAGATAACAGTGCAGTCAGCGTCCTTTACGAGGGGAGCGATCTCACCTATAAGAGCAGTGGTCTGCTCGGGGTTGTTGTTCATTTTCCAGTTGCCTGCGATAACAGCAGCGCGCTTAGCTTTGTTCATTTCTGTTTCCTCCAAAATTAAAATATCAAATATACGGCGGACGCCGAATAAACGCCCGCCGTACAAAGTTCAATTATTTCTCGTTGAGGCAAGCAATGCCGGGGAGCTCAAGACCTTCGAGGAATTCGAGGGAAGCGCCGCCGCCGGTGGAGATGTGGGTCATCTTGTCAGCGAAGCCGAGCTTCTCACAAGCTGCAGCAGAGTCGCCGCCGCCGATGATGGAAACTGCGCCGCTCTCAGCAACAGCAGTAGCAACAGCGATGGTACCCTTAGCAAAGTTCTCCCACTCAGAAACGCCCATAGGTCCGTTCCAAACAACGGTGCCTGCGCCCTTGATAGCATTGGAGAAGAGTTCGGAAGTCTTGGGACCGATATCGAGACCCTGCCAGCCTGCGGGGATCTTGTCGGAATCAACGGTCTGGAAGTCTGCATCGGGAGCAAAAGCGGTAGCAACAACGTTATCCTGGGGGATAAGGAAGTTGACGTTCTTCTCCTTAGCCTTAGCCATCATGTCCTTAGCAAGCTCAACCTTGTCGTCCTCGCAGATGGAGTCACCGATGGAATAGCCGAGAGCCTTCATGAAGGTGTAAGCCATACCGCCGCCGATGATGATGGTGTCAACCTTCTCAAGGAGGTTGTTGATAACGCCGATCTTATCGGAAACCTTAGCGCCGCCGAGGATAGCAACGAAGGGACGAGCGGGATCAGCAAGAGCCTTACCCATGATGGAGATTTCCTTCTGGATGAGGTAACCGCAGACAGCGGGGAGATAATCAGCAACACCAGCAGTAGAAGCATGAGCTCTGTGAGCGGTACCGAAAGCATCGTTTACATATACTTCTGCGAGAGAAGCAAGAGCCTTTGAGAAGTCAGGATCGTTCTTCTCTTCTTCCTTGTGGAAGCGGACGTTTTCGATCATAACAGCCTTGCCCTCTTCAACTTCTGCAGCAAGAGCCTTGGCGCTGTCACCGATAACATCGGTAGCGATCTTTACCTCGAAGCCGAGCTGCTCGGTAAGGTATGCAGCAACGGGAGCGAGGGAATACTTCATATTGAACTCACCCTTGGGTCTGCCGAGGTGAGAGCAAAGGATAACCTTAGCATTGTTCTCGAGGAGGTAACGGATGGTCTTGAGAGCTTCATCGATTCTCTTGGTATCAGAGATGTTGCCCTCGCCGTCAAAGGGAACGTTAAAGTCGCAGCGGACTAAAACTTTCTTGCCTGCTACGTCGATATCTTCGACGCTCTTCTTGTTGAGATAGTTCATGTCAAAAAGCTTCCTTTCTTTTATGATTAACTCAGGTTAATCATTGACAAATATCAGGCGGTTTATATAATACCGCACATCGTTAAGATTGTAACACAATCGACAGTGAAATACAAGTGTCATTTTATATAGGACAAATGTCAGATGGAAAAACAACTTGTTTATTTTTACATATTGAATGAAATTAATTACGTGAATATAATAAGAAAAGAAAGAAGAAAAGAGGTATTGGAGGAGAAAAAATGAAGGTTCTCGTGCTTGGCGGAACAAGGTTTTTCGGTGTGCATACGGTAAATGAGCTTCTGAAAAACGGACATGAAGTGACCATAGCCACAAGAGGAAATACTCCTGACAATTTCGGAAGTTCAGTATCAAGGCTGATCCTTGACAGAACAGATGAGGAGAGCATGAGAAAAGCCTTAGCGGGATTGCATTTTGATACGGTTATAGATAAGATAGGTTACTGCTCAAACGATATAAAATATGCCATGAATACAGTGGACTGCGACAGATATATCTATATGTCAACAACGGCAGTATATGACCCGAAGCATATGGATACGAAAGAGGATGAATTTGATGGACTTGCAGGTGATCTGATATGGTGCAGCCGTCCTGATTTTTCATATTCTGAAGTAAAACGCCATGCAGAATATGCTCTGTGGCAGAAATACAGTGACAGAAACTGGCTGGCTGTAAGATATCCATTTGTTATCGGAGAGGACGACTATACAAAACGTCTGCTGTTTTATATCGAGCACACAATGAATTCAACACCCATGTATATAGACAACATTGACCGTCAGATGGGCTTTATCTTTTCAGAAGAAGCAGGTCGATTTATCGCTTATCTTGCGGAAAAAGATATTACCGGAGCCATAAACGGATGTTCAAAAGGCACAGTAAGTCTGAGAGAAATTATAGAATATACCGAGAAAAAGACCGGCAAAAAGGCTGTCCTCAGTGACGATGGAGATGCTGCACCTTACAATGGTGAGGTGGAATACAGCATAAATACCGATAAAGCAACCGCTGCAGGATTTGAGTTTTCGGATATACGACCCGGAATATTTGACCTTGCCGACAAATACATAGAAATAATAAAAGCCGCTCGATGAGCGGCTTTTTAAGTTACTTGAGTGCAAGAGTGTTGTCCTTTGCCTTGGCGATTTTCTTAAGATTTTTGATTGCAGTTGATCTGCGCTTTGCAGCTTCCTGAGCGTGCTTGTCAAGGAGTGCAAGAGCCTTGCTTTCCTCGTTTCCGAAGGCTGCACTGAGTGCATAGACCGCATCGGTATATCCCAGCTGCATTCTTCTGTTGACACCGGTACTTGAAAAATCCAGAGTTCCGGTAAGGAAATTACCCTGAGCCTCAGACGGAATTATGTTAACGATAAAAGCATCGGGAAACTCGGTTGAAAATTCAACAACAGGAGCAGAAACTTCATTGTTGAGCCAGACAACAATAAACTTTCTGTAGCCGTCATTATAAAGAGGAGCGATAGGGCAGTTATCTACCAGACCGCCGTCGTAGTAAGTGCTCTCGCCAATATTTTCAGAGCCGAAAACAACAGGCATGGCGGAAGAGGCGAGGAGAAGTTTTTCGATATGTTCATCGGTATCCTCGTGGCCGAGAAGAATATATTCCGCATCCATTGTTTTACGGTTGAAAAGTGTTATGTAAAACGGCATGGAGGATTTTCTCAGAGCCTTGAAATTAAGATTGTTTCTTATGATTCTTGAAAGTCCTTCACGGGAGAAAAAGCCTGTTTTACCTACACCGATAAAGTTGCTTACATCTCTCAGGAGTGTATTGAGGAAACCGCTTCCGCCAACAGTACGCTGAATATCAAAGGGAGTGAGAATATCGCTTTGCTTGATATTTCTCCAAAGACGCACAGCTTTTTCATATTCCCCGGAAACATACATTGCACCGTTGAGTGCACCAACTGAGGTACCGGCAACAGCACCGATTATTTTATCTGCACCAAACTCACGCAGAGCACGCCAGACACCAATCTGATAAGCGCCTTTTCCGCCGCCGCCTGCCAAAATAAGAGCATAATCGTTCATATATGTACCTCCGTCAAAGATATAATAATACATTTATATTTTAGATGCATATGCAATAAATGTCAAGAAGATGTACTTTACTTTGAAAAAAGGGGCTGATATAATCATATAACAAAAACTTCCGGGGGTAATCCGAATGACAAGCAGTTTTATGGCAATGATGTCAAGAATGAAATATATATCAAGATGGGCGCTGATGAGGAACACAAGACTTGAAAGTCTCAGCGAGCACACGCTTGAAACCACAATGATAGCTCATCTGCTCTGTGAAATCAGAAACAGAAGACTTGGCGGCAATGTTGATACGGGCAAGGTTGTACTTATGGCATTGTATCATGACGCAGGGGAGATAATAACAGGCGATATGCCGACACCTGTAAAGTATTACAGCAGTGAGATGCGTGAGGCATACAAACAGGTTGAGAATATGGCATCAAAAGCACTTACCGAAAAGCTTCCGCAGGATCTGAGAGAGGTCTATGAACCGCTTCTGTATGAAAGAGGAACAGAGGAAGAAACAGGAATAGTGAAGGCTGCGGATAAACTCAGTGCGCTTATAAAGTGCATTGAAGAACGCACGGCAGGAAACGGTGAATTCCGTGTTGCAGAGCAGAGCACCCTTGCATCCATTGAAAAGATGGATATGGAAGAAGTCAAAATATTTATAGATGAATTCCTGCCAGGTTATTACCTGACTCTTGACGAGCAGGGCGAACAATAATTAAAATCCCGAAGGTTTTGCCTTCGGGATTTTCTGATGTATCAATGCTGTATCAGGCTATTGACGAAATTATGCATCTCTGAGGAAGAGGATACATATTTTGCCTGATCAATAATTGCACGCTGCTTTTGTTTGGGCAGAGCGGAAAAATATTCCATTGCGTAGACATTCTGAGATAATGCCATGCCGAAACCGACGGGAAGATCATCATATCTGCTGTCTGTCATCGAAAACACCTCCGTAGGAAGTGTTCCGCAGCAAACAGAAAAATATTCCTATAAAGTGGAACGGCGAAGGATTATTTCATAAGGAACTGTACTGTGCAGAGGTGCATCGGAATCTTCGATAAGCTTCAGCAGAACACGGCAGGCCTTGTCGCCAAGGCTGTGAGGATTTATATTGACAGCAGTAATTGCAGGCTGATGGGTAGAAAGTACGGAGCTGTCATTAAAACTGGCAATCTTGACATCTTTCGGAATTGTAAGATTGAGCACATCAAGATTCATAAGTGTCCAGTAACAAAGGGTATCGTCTGCAGTGATTATAGCATCTGGCGGATTTGTGTTCATGAGCTTGAACAGTGCATTGATAACAAGCTGTTCGTTTTTCAGATTCATGTGAATGAGAGAAGGGTCAACTTCGATTTCATGCAGACGGTAGGCCTCAACATAACCTTTCATTCTGTGATTGAATGCAGTTGAATTGATATCGGGGCCGAGAAATGCAACACGCTTGCAGCCCATGTCCAGAAGATGCTCGGTAAGCTCACGGCTTGCTGCTATGTTGTCGTTGTCAACGTGATGAATGTCAGGCCTCGGAGGAGGACCTATCATTACAAAGGGCATATTGCACTCGTTCAGAAGCTTCTCGTAGTTGTCGAGAATCGTTGAACGAAGGAATATAAGTCCGTCTATCTTGCCGCTTCTTACAAGTCGCTCAACAGAGTCCACATCGTTAAAAGAATTACTTGTGATTATGACATCATATGAAGCATTATTTGCTGTGCTGAAAACAGAAAACAGACATTCAAGAAAGAAAGTTGAACTGGTATTTGCAAAATCGGCAGGCATTACAGCGGCAATGGTGCCGTTTTTCTTGTCAAAAGAATCTTTCTGAGCGGAAGTAGGCTGATAATTCTGCTCAGCCATTACACGCATGACTTCATTTCTCGTTGCTTCGCTTACACGTCCTTTTCCGGAAATTGCACGAGAAACAGTTGCTTTCGATATTCCAAGGATTTTCGCAATATCCTCTATTGTGACTTTGTTGCCCATAATCAGGACTCCTTTGCGCTTGAATGTGTAATTTGTGTAATTATTATACAACTATGCGCAACAAAATGCAAGAATTTGCGCAAAAATCTTTGGAATTTATTTGTCGGATTCTCAGAAGCTTATGTGAAATAAATGTGATCAGCAGGGAAAAATTATACAACAGATTTGCGTGCAGGAAAAATGTGTGCTATTCTGTTATTCAGACAGAAAGAGGAGGTGTGCCGTTTGAAAAAAGGACTTGTAATGGAAGGCGGCGCAATGCGTGGAATGTTCACTGCAGGTGTAATAGATGTTCTTATGGAATCGGGAATAGAATTTGACGGAGCCATTGGAGTATCAGCAGGAGCAGCGTTTGGATGCAACTATAAATCAAAACAGATTGGCAGAGTAATAAGGTACAACACAAGATTCTGCAGGGATAAGAGATATTGCGGCATAGGTTCACTTATTAAAACGGGTGATCTTTATAATGCGGAATTCTGTTATCATGTAGTGCCTTTTGAATATGATATCTTTGATCTTGAAACATTCAATAATAATCCAATGGAGTTTCATGTTGTGTGTACGGATGTGACAACGGGCGAAGCTGTTTACAGAAAATGTGACGATGCGAGAGAAGCCATTGAATGGATGAGAGCCTCTGCATCAATGCCCGTGCTGGCAAATGTTGTGGAACTTGACGGCATGAAGCTGCTTGACGGAGGAATTGCCGATGCAATACCCCTCAGATATTTTGAAAGCATAGGATATGAAAAGAATATAGTTGTGCTTACAAGACCGTACGGATATGTAAAGAAAAAGCAATCGCTTATGTGGGTGCTGAAGCTTGCACTGAAAAAATACCCGAAGGTAACAGAGAAATTGAAAAAACGTCATACTGAGTACAATGAGCTTATAAATTATATATGCAGCAGAGAAAAGACCGGAGATGCGCTTGTTATAAGACCTCCTGAAAAACTGCCGATAGGAAAGATGGAGAGAAATCCGGAAAATCTGAGAAAAGCATATGATATGGGAAGAAAAGAGGCAGAGAAAAGGCTTAGCGAAATCAGAGGATTTCTCAGCTGAAAACAGAACAATCAAAAGACAGAGAGTTTAATCTAAACTCTCTGTCTTTTTTATTCAGAGTGCAAAAACCATTCTTCCGGTAGACAAAAATCAGAACAGACCATATGGGATGATATTCTATGGGTGCAAGGTAAAGCAACCGAAAATCTCGCGAGGAAATAAGTGCTTTATTAGTCAGTTTCAAATTTACGCAAGGTTCCGTAAGTATCAGTGACCTTTGAAAAGGTATGACTGCGAGCGGAATCCGTATGGAGGAAATAATCATGACTAAGACACTCATAACTCGCAGGATAACTGTATCTTTAATTACTTTCGCAGTCCTTGTTTTTGCAGTGATTGCCTTTGCTGCAAATACAATAGCAGCAGAAGATGCTGACATAAAAATCAGGTATATTTCAGAAAGATGCAATGTATATATCAGTGCAGATGAAAAAAGAAGCACAGCGGTGCTTGAAGTAAACACTCCCGTCACATGCATGGAAACAGAAATGGGATATACAAAAATAATCGGAATATTTGGTGCAGGCTATGTATGCAATGAAAATCTTTCCGATGAACGCACGTGGGTAAAGGAGTATGGTGTTGTATATGCAAAGGATGACGACACTCTTCTCATGAGCGAAGCAGACGATGAGTCTGAGATTATCTGCATCGCAGATACAAATGCATCCCTCAGTATGAGCTCCACAAACGGAGCGTGGATGAGAGTAACATACAAATGTAAAACTGCATACGTCAGAGTAAGTGAAGTATCCCACAAGCCTGTAATTGCAGATGGATTCTACGCAGACGAAAGCATGAACGGTGAAGAAATAAAAGCAGCAAACGAATATCTTGAAAAGTATTTCTCTCTTTTGCCTGAAGTCTGGTCACAGTTCAATGAAGATGGCTGGACATACTGTGTTACGGATAAGGAAATAGCAGACTTTCTTGAGGACGAGAACATTGACGATGAAGTTAATGTGGAAGGAAAGATAATCGGTCTGACAGTTTTCAGCCAAAAAACTGTCATCACAACTCTTGATTATATTGACGAAGCAGCAATTCATGAGCTTGGTCATTATATTTACAAGGAATACCTCAGCAATGCACAGAAGAATGAGTTCAAAAAGATTTACAGCAGACTTATGGATGAGGACCTCGGCATATATGCCTATTCCGAACACCATAAGATGAATTGCAGCGAGTTTTTCTGTGAATCACTCCAGTTTTATCTTGTGGGACTTGAAGCCTGCGGCAATGCAGAGAAGGTTGATACTCTTCCCGAAGTCGTACGTGAATTCATGGAAGAATATATCTGCAAATGAGAAAAAGCCCTTGCAAAAAGCAAGGGCTTTCGTCTACCATTTTTTATCAGGGTGAGGACAGCTTTTTTCTTTTTTTACAGCTCTTACTTCCACAAAGCATCCGCACTCACCGCACAGACCGTCATTGAGCAGCTCGCATTCACGGCAGATACTCAGTCTTCGTCTGTATTCCTCATCGGTAACCTTTTTGTGAGGGGGAATTACAGAAATGTACTCGGCTATTGTTGTGATGAATTTCTCGCTGTCAAACTCAGAAAGCAGACATCTGCCGCACTTTATACTTTTCTCGTTCATTTGATAATTATAGAAACAACGGAGCAGCGGGGAAGAGTGAAGGTGAGTCTGCTGCCTGAAAGACTTACATCAAGATTACCGGGTATAACATTTTCGGGAGAATCAAAATCGTTGCAGGCATGAACTTCATTGGTAAGAACAAGTCCCCGAGCGGAAGAAAAATCTCCGCCTGTCAGCAGACAATCAATTTCAAAATCATCCTCCAGACTGCAGTTTGAGCAGGTGAAGGTAAGCTCTCCGTTTCTGACAGAAGCCGAGCAGGAAACAGCAGGAATATCGTTGATATTTTCGTTTTCGGTGAAGCTGTATACAAGTTCAGAATCCTGATGGGTCTTGAACATATCAAATACATGATAAGTTGGAGTTTTTACAAGCTCTTCACCTTCTGTGAGGATAAGAGCCTGAAGCACATTCACAGCCTGAGCAAGGTTTGCCATGCAGACAACATCAGAACGGTTGTTGAAAAGATTAAGGTTTATCGCTGCAATAATAGCATCACGCATGGAATTCTGCTGATACAGGAATCCGGGATTTGTACCTTCCTCCACATCATACCAGCAGCCCCATTCGTCAACAATAAGCTTTATTTTGTCACTGTAGCGCCTGATTATGGAACTGTGCGTGTCAATAAGCTTTTCCATATACAGAGTGCGTGAAATGGTGTCGTAATATTCCTTGTCGGAAAATTCAGTGGCACTGCCTTTGTGGTTCCAGTCGCCTGTGGGGACAGTGTAATAATGGAGAGAAATAGCACGTGTGTGCCATTCATTTACATTCTGCAGAAGCTTTTCTGTCCAGTCGTAATCGTCTGAATTGGGTCCGCAGGCGATTTTGAAAAGCTCGTTGCCGCTGAAATTGCGGCAGTATGTCTGATATCTGCGGTATTCGTCTGCGTAGAATTCAGGACGCATGCTTCCTCCGCAACCCCAGTTTTCGTTGCCGATACCAAGATATTTAAGCTTCCATGGCTTGTTCCGTCCGTTGCTGCGGCGAAGGTCAGCCATGGGAGAAACGCCGTCAAAGGTGATATATTCAATCCAGTCGGCAAGCTCCTCTACAGTGCCGCTGCCAAGATTTGCAGCAAGATAAGGCTCACAGCCGATTTTTTCGCAGAGGTTGAAAAATTCATGTGTGCCGAAGGCGTTGTCTTCTGTAACACCACCCCAGTGGGTGTTTACCATTCTGGGACGCTCAGTTTTTTCACCGATGCCGTCCTTCCAGTGGTATTCATCCGCAAAGCATCCGCCGGGCCAGCGAAGTACAGGCATTTTTATCTGTCTGAAGGCTTCTATAATATCATTTCTGACACCGTCAGTGTTGGGGATGGGAGAATCCTCTCCGACATAAATGCCCTTGTAGATGCATCTTCCGAGATGCTCGGAAAAATGGCCGTATATCTCAGAATTGATGTGGGATTTTCTGTCGAGGGTATTGATTACAGCATTAAGCTTCTTCATTTACAGCCTCCTCAGCAATAACTTCTTCGGCAACGGTTTCTGTGTTGGTTTCTTCCGACTGAGCAAGTTCTTCCATTTCCTTCTGACCCAGGTCATTTGTGTACATATTTCCACGGTATACAACGAATCTGCAGTAAAGGAATTCGGTGATGAAATTGACAATCATCATACCTGCTTCAATCAGGATGCTGTATGCAGGGATGCTTTTTCCGATTTCGAGAGAGGAAAGTGCAGCAATGCCCCAGGTTGAAAGAGGAGTGAATATAACATAAAAGAGAGCGACCTTAAGCATTGCAACAGGAAGATTTGCGGCAGATTTAAAGGTGTAGCGTCTGTTGAATGTGAAATTCCAGAGTACGGAAAGAATCAGTGCTGTAAGATGACAGATCCATTCATCAAGCTTAAATACTTCAAGAAGCAAGGTGTAGGAAATGATCTGAATAATACCTGCAGAAATTGAAAACAAAGTGAATTTCAAAGCCTGAATCAAGTTCTGTTTTTTGGTAGGCACTACTGCCTGATTATTATTTTTTTTGCTCATATTTATTTCCTCCTGAAGATATGATTACAGACATTGTAGCACAGGATTTTCAGATATACAAGATGGCAATATGTAATAAATTATATTATATGTTGTGCAATGATTTAATGTTCAGAAAATATTCTATTTGATTTAGAGGAATAATATGCTATACTAATCTGTGTACTTTCAGAAAAAAGAAAGGATGACCTGTGATTTGCCGGAAATAAAAACCACAGTATGCGGAGAAGGCATAAATCTGCTTTCAATCCGAGGTGACAGGTACAAGACCGGCGTTGCCGCAATAAATATGTACCTGCCAATAGAAAATGAATTCTCGGCAGCACGTGCACTCGTGCCGTATCTGCTTGTGCGTGCCTGCAGAAAATATCCCGATTACAAGACTCTGCGAAGGCATCTGTCACGGCTGTACGGTGCATCCATGAGAGCCGGCACGGGAATGCACGGAGACCTTCATAAATTCAATATCGGAATAGCATTTCTTGATGACAGATATGCAATAGGCGGAGAAAAGGTTTCAGGTGAATGTATAGAGCTTCTGCTTTCTATGCTGTTTGATCCTCCGCTTGAAAACGGACTGTTCAGACAGTCGGATATAGAGCTTGAGCGAAGGCTTATGCTTGAGCGAATTGATGCACAGACAAACGATAAAATCCGATATGCCAGACTGAGATGCATAAAGCATATGTGTTCAGGCGAGCCTTACGGACTTGAACCTCTCGGCGAAAGAGAGGCGGTGGAGAAGGTAACGGCAGAGGAAATAACAGAGGCGTGGCGTGAAATTGTAAGAACAGCCCGTCTGGATGTAGTTGTATCGGGAACATTTGATACTTCTGAAATTGAGGAAAAACTCAGAGAAAGGGCAAAGAATATCGAGCGTGCCTGTGTCAGCCTCCCTGATCAGATGGTAATAGGAAAAGCGGAGAAATCAAAAGAAATAATCGAGCGTGCAGATGTAAAGCAGGCGAAGCTTGTCATCGGATACAGAACGCCTATATGTGCCAGAGAAGGCGATACTGCTGCAATGCGTCTTGTAAATATGCTTTTCGGAGGAATGGCAAACAGCCTGCTGTTCAAAAATGTCCGTGAGAAAATGAGCCTTTGCTATTACTGCTCGTCGGTATATGTAAGAAGCAAGGGGATGATGTTTGTACAGAGCGGACTTGACGAAGAGCAGATGGAGAAAGCCCATGATGCAATAAGCCGCCAGCTGAGAATGCTTTGCACCGGTGAATTTTCCGATACAATGATTGAGCAGGCAAAGCTTTATAATGAAGGTATTTGCAGGGAGGTCAATGATTCTCCCTTTGAGCTCGCAGATTGGTACGCATCCCAGATGCTTGAAAGCAGCATGATTTCGCCTGAAGAATATATCAGAGAAATAAATGATGTATCAAAGGAACGGATAATCGAAGCAGCAAAGACATTTACAGAGGATACGGTATATCTTCTTGCCGGAAAGGATGTGGATGAATGATGGGCTTTACAGAGTTTGTCTGCAAACGCACCGGTGACAGATATTTTAAAACAGTTCATTCCTCAGGCGTCACAATTTATGTGTATCCTCAGGAGGGGAGAGCATCCTGCTGTGCTGTATTCGGAACAAAATTCGGTTCCATTGACAACCGCTTCACTGCTGACGGAAAAGAAGTGACATTGCCTGCAGGCGTTGCGCACTATCTTGAACACAAGCTGTTTGAAAATGAAGACAGCGAGGTCTTTGATCTTTTTGCAGAAAACGGCGCAGATGCAAATGCATACACATCCTATGAGAAAACCTGTTATCTTTTTACCTGCACAGATAAATTTGACGATAATCTCAGAATCTTGCTGGATTTTGTCAGAAAGCCCTATTTCACGGAGGAATCCGTTGAAAAGGAACGGGGAATTATTGCACAGGAAATCGGAATGTATGAGGATAATCCCGACTGGTGTGTGTTCAGCAATATGCTGAGAGGAATGTACAAAAATCATCCTGTAAGGGAAAGCATTGCGGGAACAAAGGAATCAATATCCGAAATCACAAGCGATATGTTATACACCTGCTACAATTCTTTCTACACACCATCAAACATGGTGCTGACAGCCGCAGGAAATGTAACACCTGAGCAGGTGCTTGCAATTGCCGATGAAATTCTTTTGCCGGGTGCACCAATGCCTCATAGAATGTTGCCGGATGAAGAAAATGATAAAGTTGAAAAATACACAGAGCAGATATTTGATGTATCAGTTCCCATGTTCAATCTCGGCTACAGAGAAAAGCTGTGCGAGCTGACATCCGAGCGGCTTATGCTTACGGAAATCTTGCTTGAAATTATCAGCGGAAAGCCGGGTAATCTGTTCAACCGTCTGCTGGACGAAGGTCTTATCAATCATTCTTTCGGAGCAGATTTCATGTATTGGGACGGAGTTCAGGCGACGGTATTTTCAGGCGAATCCACAGATCCGTGCCGTGTGCGCAAAGAAATCGAATCTGAAATCGAAAAGCTCAAAAGAGAGGGCATTTCAAAAGAAGATTTCGAGTGGGCACAGCGATCTGTGTACGGAGCTGCCATTGCGCAGCTTGACAATGCGTCATCCATTGCAAACAGCCTTGCTGACGCATATTTTGCAGATGAGGATATTTTCGATCAGGCAGAAGCAGCCGCAAATGTGACATTGGAAATGGCACAGGCAAGGCTGATGGAGATGTTTGATGCAGAAAAATCCACATTATCAGTTGTAAAAAGACAGGAGGAAGTAGAAAATGAGAGTTGAATTTCCGGGACTGGGAATAGAACTTGACGTAAATCGTGTTTTTATGAAGATCGGCAGTTTTGAAATAATGTGGTATGCAGTTTTCATTGTTGTCGGTATTCTCATCGCAATAACCTATGCGATGGTCAATCTGAAAAAGTTTGATCTTAACAGAGATAAGTTCCTTGATGTAATAATCCTTGGTCTTGTACTCGGTGTTGTAGGCGCACGTGCTTACTATGTTCTGTTCAATCTGAAGCAGTACGACAGCATTGCCGAAGTGTTCAATATCCGTTCAGGCGGTCTTGCAATATACGGCGGTGTTATAGGTGCAGGTGTTGCAGGTGTTATCGGTAAATACTGGAGAAAACTGCCGCTGCTGTCAATGCTTGATGTTGCGTCAATAGGTTTTATGGGTGCTCAGGCGCTGGGACGCTGGGGCAACTTTACAAATCAGGAAGCCTTCGGAAGTGCAACAGACCTTCCCTGGGGAATGCTCAGTGAAAACACTATGAGTGTAGTACCTGACAGTCCCGTACATCCCTGTTTCCTTTATGAATCCATCTGGTGTATCATTGGATTTGTATTCCTTTGCCTTATGGTTGAAAAGTTCTACAAGTTCCGTGGTCAGATATGCTTCTCTTACATTTTTTGGTACGGACTTGGCAGAGCATGGATAGAAGGACTGAGAACAGATTCACTCTATCTCATTCCCGATGTTCTGAGAGTATCTCAGCTGCTTGCAATTCTCTGCGTAATAGCCGGACCTATCCTTCTTTATCTGGGCTTCTCCGAGCGTATGTTTGACAGAGTATCCCCCGAGTATAAGACAGTAAGTCTTGCACAGTACAGCGCAGCAAAAGCAGAATACTATGCAGAGCTTGAAACAGCAGAAACAGAAAACAATACAGAAGTCGCTGCAGAGGAAAACACCGCAGCGCAGGAGGAAGAAAATGGCAGTAATAATTGACGGAAAGAAAGTCTCGGCAGATGTCCGTGCCAAAGTTGCAGCTGAAATTGCTGAACTCAAGGACAAGGGAATAAGCACAACACTGGCTGTAATCATTGTCGGTGACGATCCCGCATCAAGAACTTATGTAAACAACAAGAAGAAGGCCTGTGCAGATTGCGGAATAATCTCCGAAGAGTATGCACTTCCTGCAGAAACAACCCAGGAAGAACTTCTTGCACTTGTAAATGAGCTTAATGACAGAGCAGATGTCAATGGTATTTTATGTCAACTTCCTCTGCCTAAACATCTCGATTCCGAAGCTGTTATCGAAGCAATTTCCCCCAAGAAGGATGTTGACGCATTCCATGCAGTGAATGTGGGCAAGATAATGATCGGCAATTATGATTTCCTTCCCTGCACTCCTGCA
The DNA here is from genome assembly GCA_045604155.1 of Acutalibacteraceae bacterium. Lineage (GTDB taxonomy): Bacteria > Bacillota > Clostridia > Oscillospirales > Acutalibacteraceae > JAISGQ01. The sequence goes on along the minus strand of JAZUNN010000083.1, from coordinate 28,281 downwards.
GGCGTTATGGAAATGATCGCATCTGAAAAGATCGAGGTAGAAGGCAAAAACTGCGTTGTCATCGGCAGAAGCAATATCGTAGGAAAGCCCATGTCCATGCTGCTTTTACATAAGAATGCAACTGTTACCATCTGCCACAGCAGAACGAAGAATCTTGCTGAAGTCACTTCCAAGGCAGATATCCTTGTTGCAGCAGTCGGCAAGGCAAAGTTTGTCAAGGCTGACATGGTCAAGGAAGGTGCTGTTGTAATAGACGTCGGTATGAACCGTGATGAAAACGGCAAGCTCTGCGGAGACGTTGATTTTGCAGAGGTAGAGCCCAAGGCATCTGCAATTACCCCCGTACCCGGCGGTGTAGGTCCCATGACCATTGCGATGCTGATGAAGAATACCCTGAAGGCTGTAAAACTTCAGAACAACATAGACTGATCAAAAAGCTTCCGGAAAGTTGATTTTCCGGAAGCTTTTTCTCAATGGATTTGTAATTTATAGTATAATATTAATTGACAATAAAACATCTATAATGTAAAATTATTAAATACGAAAAAAGCTATTTATCCGACTTAAAGGTGGAATCAAGGGCAATGGAAAAGCTTATGGAAGCTATCGGCTACAAGTTCAGGGACGAAAACTGTCTGCAGACCGCACTGACACATTCATCCTATGCCAATGAACACAGAAATACCTACAATAATGAACGCCTTGAATTTCTTGGTGATGCTGTGCTCAGCATTATTGTAAGCCAGCATCTGTTTACAAATTTCAAGGGCAAAAAAGAGGGCGACCTTACAAAACTGCGAGCATCACTTGTCTGTGAGGAAACTCTGGCAGTATTTGCAAGACAGATTGAACTTGGAAGATATATCCGTTTCGGAAAAGGTGAAAAGAACAGCGGCGGCGGAGAAAGACCGTCAATTCTTGCCGATGCTTTTGAGGCTCTTATCGCAGCCATATTCCTGGATGGAGGAATCGAAGAAGCAAGACGTTTTGTACTTGGTTTTGTCATTGAGGAGCTTAATAAGACTCACAGTGCAAACAAGGCTGATTACAAGACAACTCTGCAGGAGATAGTTCAGCAGAGCGGGGAAGAGAAGCTTGAATATGTGCTTGTCGGTGAAAGCGGACCTGACCATAACAAACGCTTCACCACCGAAGTGTACATAAACAGCAACAAAGTCGGACGGGGCAGCGGCAGAAGCAAGAAGGAAGCCGAGCAGCACGCCGCTCGTGAAGCGCTTAAGCTGCTGGGATATTGAAGCACGCAAATATAGCACTCTTCGTGCCTCATCAGGGATGTCCTCACAGATGTGTTTTCTGTGACCAGTGCGCAATTTCGGGACAGACCGCAAGGGTTACGAAAGAGGATATAGACAAGGCAGTTGCCATTGCAGGAAGAACTCTTGGCGATGACCTTAAGAACGCACAGATAGCATTTTTCGGAGGCAGCTTCACGGCAATAGACCGTGATTATATGCTGGAGCTTCTCTCTGCAGCATATGAGTATGTAAAATCAGGTGCGGTATCGGGTATACGGTGTTCAACACGTCCCGATGCAATAGACGATGAAATACTTGAAATCTATAAAAACTTCGGTGGCAAAGCCATTGAGCTTGGCTGTCAGAGTATGGATAACGAAGTCCTTCGGATGAACCGCAGAGGACACACATCAGAGGATACCGTCAGAGCCGCCGAACTTATTAAAAAGCACGGCATCGAGCTGGGTGTTCAGATGATGACGGGAATGTACGGCGATACAGAAGGCGGAACGGTTGAGACAGCCGAAAAGCTTATTGCATTGAATCCTGCAACGGTGCGGATTTACCCGACTGTTGTAATGGAAAATACCCGTCTTGCCGAACTATACAGAGAAGGCAAATACGAGGCACAGAGCCTTGAAACGGCAGTATCTCTCTGTGCTGAACTTCTCACCATGTTCTGCAATGCAGATATCGAAGTCATAAAGCTTGGTCTTCATTCCTCTCAGAGTGTGGAAGAAGCCTATGTTGCAGGACCTTATCATCCTGCATTCAAGGAGCTGTGTGAGAGCAGAATATACCTGCAAAAAGCGAAGGCGCTTCTTTCGGAAGGCTCTTATATTATCGAAGTTCCAAAGGGTGAAACCTCAAAAATGACAGGGCAAAAAAAGAGCAATTTAATTGCACTTTCAAAGCTCGGAATAAATATAAAAGTGCGTGAAAACGCAGAGCTCAGGAAATATGAAATAAAACCCAAGAAGGAGGTGGACTGATGCAGCTAAAATCATTGCAGATGCAGGGCTTTAAATCCTTTCCCGATAAAATTACAATAGATTTTTCCAAGGGTGTAACGGCTATTGTCGGACCCAACGGAAGCGGAAAGAGCAACATCAGTGACGCTGTCCGATGGGTACTTGGAGAGCAGTCTCCGAGAGTTCTGCGAGTAAAGTCCACAGAGGATGTAATTTTTAAGGGAACGACCGAGCGAAAGGCTCAGGGCTTTGCGGAAGTCATACTTAACTTCGACAATTCCGACAGAGAGCTGAAGGTCGATAACGACGATGTTTCAATAATGCGTCGTTACTACCGCTCGGGAAAAAGCGAATACAAAATAAACGGTGAAGCAGTAAGACTTCAGGATATAACAAAGCTTTTCCTTGATACAGGTCTCGGAAAAAGCGGTTATTCAATGATAGAGCAGCATAAAATTGCTGCGCTTGTTGATTCAAGAAGTGACGAGCGAAGAACCATAATCGAAGAAGCATCAGGTATTTCCAAGTACCGTTACAGCAGAGCGGAAGCCCTGCGCGAGCTTGCAAGGGCAGAGGATAACCTTGTTCACCTCCGTGTCAGATTAACGGATCTTGAAGAGCGTGACGGTCCTCTTGAAAAGGAATCTGAAAAGGCAAAGAAATACCTCGAACTGCGTACTGAACGTGAAGCAGTGGAAGTCGGTTTATGGCTTGCAACTCTTTCGGTTTCAAACAGTGAGCTGCGTGATATTGACTACAATATCACCCTTTACACAAACCAGCTGAAGGAAATTGAAGATAAGATACACGGAGCAGAAGAAGCAGTTGTATCTCTTATGGAGCAGAACAATGCCCTCAATGCAAAGAGGGACGAGGTTCTGAGAAATGCTTCCGAAATCGAAGCTCAGGCTATCCGCACAGAAAATGAAGCGGCTCTTATCAGAAATGATATAGAGCACGCAAAGACAGATATATCCCGCCTTGAAGGACAGCTCAGTGCTTTTTCTCAGGATGAGGAACAGCAGAATGAGGAGATAAAGGCAAAGCAGCAGCTTATTGATGCAAAACGCCTTGAAATAATTGCCCTCGGAACAAAGCAGGACAAGAAAAGAGAGGAGCTTGAGGGACTCAGCACCCTTATGAGCGGCTTCTCCGACCAGCTTGAAGAGCTCAATTTAAAGCAGAATACAATAGCAATCGGACTTTCCGAAGCAAGAGTACGTCTTGCAGGCGCAAAGGAGCAGCTTGAAGACCTTGTTGAGCGTCAGAAATCCTTTGCTCAGACAGAGGAAGATAATGCAAAGCTTTTTGCACGTCTGGAAGAAGAAAAGAAACAGACAGAGGAAGCAATAGAAGCTGCAGAAGAGAAGATCAACTCTCTTACCAATACAGTCGGCGGTTACCGTATGCGTCTTGACAAGCAGAGAACAAAGCTTGAAGATGCAAAGGCAGTTACCGACAAGCATCTGCAGGGTATTTCCGAATGTCAGAGCAAGATAAAGATAATCGAAGACCTTGAAAAGAGCATGGGCGGATTTCAGTACAGCGTCAAAAAGGTTGTTGAAATCGGTCAGAAGGGTCAGCTTCATGGAATCCACGGACCTGTATCAAGGCTTATCGAGGTCGATTCGGAATACGCAACAGCCATAGAGATCGCCCTTGGAGCAGGTCTGCAGAATATCGTAGTTGACGATGAGGACTGCGCAAAGGCGGCAATCAATTACTTAAAGCGTGAAAATGCAGGCAGAGCAACATTCCTGCCTCTCACTACAATAAAACCCAATAAGCTCAACGAGCCCACACTTGAAAACTATGACGGTTTTGTAGGTCTTGGCTGTGAGCTTGTAAAGTGTGACAGCAAGTACAGAAATATAGTTGAAAACCTCCTTGGCAAGATAGTGATTGCTGAGGATATGACCACAGGTAATGTCATTGCAAAGAAGTTTGGATATCGCTTCAGGATAGTTACACTGGACGGTCAGGTATTCAATGCAGGCGGCTCCATGACAGGCGGTTCAATAAATGCAAAAAGCTCGGGTGTTCTCGGCAGACGCAGTGAGATTGAATCACTCAAAATCACAATGGCTGATCTGCAGAAGAAGGCAGAGGAAGCCAAGGCAGTGCAGAAGGAGCTGGCAGCAAAGGCTGCATCAGACGAGGCAGCACTTTTAGGTGCTCAGGGTGAGCTTGCAACAGCACAGCAGGATCTCAACGACTTTAAGACAAGCCTTCGTATTCTCACCGAGCAGTTTGAGAATGCTCAGAGAGATAAGAACAGCATTGAATCTCAGAAAGCAGCAGCAAAGCAGAGAGAAAAATCTCTTGAGGAATTTGTAAAAGAGCAGGAGGGTAAGATAGATGCCCTCAGCGAAGATTCCGCTAAGCTTGAAAGTGAGATAAGCGGCAGTGCTGCAGAGCGCAGTGAGCTGCGTGATAAGAGAAATACTCTGACAGAGGAACTCAGTGACATCGGTATGCAGATAATGGCATATCAGAAAGACTGTGAAGCTATCGAGGAATCCATTTCTGAGATAAAGGCGAGAATGGACAACCGTCTTACTCAGAGAGAGGATATATTAAAAGAGATAGAAGAAAAGAAAAACGCAATACAAGGCCTTGAGAAAAACGCAGAGCAGCAGACAGAAAATGCTGAAAATATGCGTAATGAGGCTGAAAATATGCGTGCTTCCATCGGATCCATCAACGATGAGAGAATGACTCTTGAGGCTCAGATAACAGCTCAGTCAAAGCTTTCGGGCGAGCTTGGCGACAGCAAGGCTTCCATAATGAAGGAGCTTGGCAGATGCGAAACTCAGCGTCAGAACAAGCAGGGTGAGTACGATAATATCATTTCAAAGCTGTTTACGGAGTATGAAATGACACTGCATGAGGCAGAGGATAAGTACGAGCCCGTGGAAGACCGCAAGGCAGCCCAGAAGAGGGCAAATGAGCTTCGCACTGCAATGAAGAGGCTTGAGCCGGTCAATATCAATGCAATAGATGAGTACATAAAGGTGCATAATGACTATGTAACCTTCAAGACTCAGATGGAAGATATTGAGACCTCAAAGGCAGAGCTTGAAAAACTGATCGATCAGCTTACCGCAAGTATGAAGGATATGTTTACAGAGAAATTTGCTGAAATAAGCAAGGTTTTCCAGAAGATATGTCCTCAGCTTTTCGGCGGCGGCTCGGCAGAAATCAAGCTGACAGATGAAACCGACCCCCTTAACAGCGGCATAGATATGAATGTTGCACTGCCGGGCAAGGTGGTCGACAATATGCTTTCATTCTCCAACGGTGAAAAGACGATTATCGCAATGGCACTTTACTTCTCCATAATGAAGGTAACACCATCGCCCTTCGTATTCCTCGATGAGGTTGACGCACCTCTTGATGAAAGCAACATTATCAATATTGCTGACTATATCGTCCGAATCAGTGACAAAACCCAGTTTATTGCCATCACCCACAGACGAGGCATGATGGAAAAGGGCTCTACACTATACGGTGTAACCATGCAGAAAGACGGCGAATCAAAGCTTCTTGAGCTGAAAGTCAGCGAAATTGAAGAAAAACTCGGAATCTGATTTTAAGGAGACACATAATGGGATTTTTTGATAAAATCAAGCAGGGACTTAAGAAAACAAAATCAACAGGTTTTTTCAGCCAGATAGGATCTTTCTTCAAGCGTTTTACGAAGATCGACGAGGAGCTTTTTGAAGAGCTTGAGGAAATGCTTATCACCGCAGATTGCGGAGCAGTAACTGCTTCCAGAATCTGTGATGAACTTCGCAGCAAGGTTAAGAAGACAGGCACAAAGGATCCCGAGGCAGTAAAAGATCTGCTTTGCGAAACCATTGCTGAAATGATGGAAGGGGAGCAGGCACTCAATCTTGAAACCAAACCCTCGATTATACTTGTTATCGGTGTAAACGGTGTCGGCAAGACAACAACCATCGGCAAGATGGCAAATCAGCTTCGTGACAGCGGCAAGAAGGTTCTTGTTGCCGCTGCAGATACCTTCCGTGCTGCAGCTATCGAGCAGCTTGAAATATGGACAGACCGTGCAAAGTGCGATATTGTAAAGCACTCCGAGGGTGCAGACCCTGCTGCAGTTGTATTTGATGCAATCGCTGCTGCAAAGGCAAGAAATGTCGATGTTGTTATCGTTGATACAGCAGGCAGACTTCACAATAAGATCGGTCTTATGAACGAGCTTGCAAAGATAAGCAGAATTATTGAGCGTGAGCTGCCAGATGCATCCCGTGAAGTCCTTCTCGTTCTTGATGCAACCACAGGTCAGAATGCTGTCAATCAGGCAAGAGAATTCAAGAATGCCGCAGGCATTACCGGCATCGTTCTTACAAAGCTCGACGGCACAGCAAGAGGCGGTGTTGTAATTGCTATCAAGGAAGAACTCGGCGTACCTGTCAAGTACATCGGTGTAGGTGAGAAGATAGACGACCTTCAGCCATTCGTACCTGCAGACTTTGCACGAGCACTCTTCGACGTTAACGAAGAATAAAGGATTCTTAAGGAACTGCGTTCCTTAAGTCGGGTCAAGGGGTGAAACCCCCTTGCGGGAGTTTGGGGGCAGAGCCCCCAACATAACATGAATAAATAACTGCAGGCGAACCGCCTGCAGTTGAAAAGAAATAAAAGTTGGGACATTGTCCCAAACCCTATCAAAGGGCGCCGCCCTTTGATATCCCGCTTAAGAGCAGAGCTCTTAAGAATCTTCTTTTTGAAGGTGAAAACAATGAAATTCATAGTTGCAACCAATAATAAAAAGAAGCTTTCCGAGCTTCAGAGAATTCTTTCACCTCTCGGAGTGGAGGTTTACACTGCAAAGGAACTTGGCTTTACAGGGATTGATCCCGAGGAAACAGGAAAAACCTTTGCAGAGAATGCCGAAATCAAGGCAAAAGCCTTCTGCGAGCATACGGGATTGCCTTCAATAGCAGATGATTCAGGTATCTGCGTTGATGCTCTTGACGGTGCTCCGGGTGTGTATTCCGCTCGATATGCAGGTGAGCCCTGCGATGATGAGCGCAATATTGACAAGCTTCTTGAAGATATAAAAGATGTGCCGAAAGAAAAACGCACCTGCGCATTTATGTGCAGTATCTGCTGTGCTTTTCCTAACGGCGATAAGCTGACAGCTGAGGGAAAATGCGAAGGCTATGTCGGTTATGAGCGAGTCGGAAATGGCGGATTTGGCTACGACCCTGTATTCATGCGCCATGACGGACGAAGCATTGCGGAATACTCTGACGAAGAAAAGGATGCAATAAGCCACAGAGGAAACGCACTGCGTGAATTTTCCGTAAAACTGTCCGAATATTTGAAAACAAACGAGGTATAAAAATGTTGACAAGCAAACAGCGAGCCTTTTTAAGAGGTCTTGCAAATGATTACGAAGTAATTCTCACCGTCGGTAAAGGCGGTATTGTTGAAACCCTTGTAAAGCAGGCAAACGATGCGCTTAAAGCCCGTGAGCTTATAAAGTGCCAGGCGCTTGAGGCATCGCCCCTGACTTCAAGAGAAGCAGCGGACGAGCTTGCAAAGGTGACAGATTCCGATGTTGTTCAGGTCATCGGCAGAAAGTTCATACTGTTCAAGAGAAACAACGAAAAGCCCATAATCGAACTTCCCAAAGCACGTAAAAAATAAAGGGAGTGCTGCGTTATGAAACGCATAGGAATTTACGGAGGCACCTTTGACCCAATTCATATCGGTCATCTGAATCTATGCAAGGCAATGCAGGAAAAACTGTGTCTTGACGAGATACTCATGATACCCACAGGTACACCGCCTCATAAGTCTGCAACCGCAACAAAAGCAGAATATCGCCTTGAAATGTGCAGGTTAGCTGTAAAGGATTATGGCTTGATAGCTAACGTTTCTGATATAGAGATACGCAGAGAGGGAAGAAGCTATACTTTCCTGACAATGTCACAGCTGACAGAAGAAATGCCCGATTGTGAGTTCTATCTTATAATGGGGGCAGATATGTTTATGTCCCTTGAAACATGGTACAATTTTGACGGCCTGAAAGAGCTGGTTTTATTTGCGGCTGTTCAGCGTGACGACGTATCAACCGATGAATTGGAGAGTGAGGCAGAACGTCTGACTGCAAAAGGCTGCAAATGTGTGATTGTCAGCCTTCCTGCAGTTGACGCTTCATCGACAGAGGTCAGAAAGAGAGTTGCAGAAGGCAAAAATATAGATGATCTTGTTACCGTATCCGTTGCAGAGTTCATCAGAGATAAAGCACTATATTTATGTAAGAGGTGAAACGCATGGATGCAGAAAAAAGAGAGTTTTACAAGCGCATTCTGCGCACCAAAATGTCAGGCAAGCGATATAAGCATAGCCTTGCAGTTTCCGAAGAGGCTGTACGTCTTGCAAAAAAGTACGGAGCCGATGTTGAAGCTGCAGAGGAAGCAGGACTTCTTCACGATATAACAAAGGAAGTCGATGAAGAAACCCATAAGTTTATAATCGCTCAGAGAGAAACTCTTACAGAGCTTGAAGATAAGACTCATAAGCTGTGGCATGCCATGTCAGGTGCTGCCTATGTACAGAACCAGCTGAAGGTAACGAATGAAGATATAATAAATGCAATACGTTATCATACAACAGCCCGTGCAGGCATGAGTCTTCTTGAAAAGGTGATTTTCATAGCAGATTTCACCAGTGCGGACCGTGATTACAAAGATGTGAATGTAATGCGGAAAAAGGCGGATGAAAGCCTGGAAGCAGCACTTCGTTATTCTCTCGGTTATACAATAAAAGATATTCAGAAACGTGGCGGAACGGTACATCCCGACACCCTTGAAGCATATGAAGAGTATCGCACTGCAGAATAATGATTTATTTTGTATATTTCCCTCTTGACAAGGGCTATATAATAGAAACAGACATTTGTGCTGACAATGGCACAAGGAGGATTAAAGATGAGCATTGAAGCAAGAAACCTCGCTCTTAAGATAGCTAATATTCTGGATTCAAAAAAATCACAGGATCTTGCAGTTATCAGGGTAGAGGACGTAACAACCCTGGCAGATTATTTTGTTATCGTTACAGGTAACAGCTCCACTCAGGTAAAGGCTTTCGCCGATGAGGTGGAGTTCAAGCTCAAGCAGGAAGGCATTACCCCCGGTCATGTCGAGGGTCATACCACCCGTTCATGGATCGTGCTTGACTATTACAGCGTCATCGTTCACGTATTCGATCCCGAAGCACGTGAGTATTATGATCTTGAAAGACTATGGCTTGACGGTGAGAGACTTGATCCCTCCCTTTATGCATTTAAACCTGAAGAAAACTAATCCGGTAGGAGCTGACATAAAATGAGTTTTGGAAAATATGATTTTAAAGCCATTGAAGCAAAATGGCAGGATATCTGGGATGAGAACAAGACTTTCTGTGCACCCAACGATTTCAGAAAGCCCAAGTTCTATGCACTTGTTGAGTTTCCTTATCCCTCCGGTGCAGGACTCCATGTAGGTCACCCCAGACCCTACACAGCAATGGATATCGTTGCAAGAAAGCGCAGAATGGAAGGCTACAACGTTCTGTTCCCCATGGGCTGGGACGCATTCGGACTTCCCACTGAGAACTACGCTATCAAGAATCATATCCATCCTTCTATCGTTACCGAGAACAACGTAAAGCGCTTCAAGAGCCAGCTTCGTATGCTGGGTCTGTCCTTTGACTGGGACAGAGAGATCGATACCACCGATCCCAAGTATTTCAAGTGGACTCAGTGGATATTCCTCCAGCTTTACAAGAAGGGTCTTGCATACAAGAAGGAAATGGCTGTTAACTGGTGTACTTCCTGTAAGTGCGTTCTTGCAAACGAAGAAGTCGTTAACGGCGTCTGCGAGCGCTGCGGCAGCGAAGTTGTCAGAAAGGTCAAGAGCCAGTGGATGCTTAAGATCACAGCATATGCACAGAGACTTCTCGATGACCTCGACGGTCTCGATTACATAGAGAGAGTCAAGCTCCAGCAGAGAAACTGGATCGGTCGCTCCACAGGCGCTGAGGTTGATTTCAAGACCACACTCGGCGAAACCCTCAGAGTATACACCACCCGTCCCGACACCCTCTTTGGTGCTACCTATATGGTTATTTCTCCCGAGCATCCTCTCATTGAGAAGCTTTCCGACAAGCTGACCAATATGGATGCTATCCGTGAGTATCAGGCAGCAGCAGCAAGAAAGTCTGACTTCGAGCGTACCGAAATGGCAAAGGAAAAGACAGGCGTAAAGCTCGAGGGCATCAAGGCAATCAACCCCGTAAACGGCAGAGAGATACCCATCTTCATTTCTGACTACGTTCTTGTTTCCTACGGTACAGGTGCTATCATGGCAGTTCCTGCTCATGATACCCGCGACTGGGAGTTTGCAAAGAAGTTTGAACTTCCCATCATCGAAGTCGTCAAGGGCGGCGATGTTGAGAAGGAAGCATTTACTGACTGTGAGACAGGCATAATGGTCAACAGCGGATTCCTCGATGGACTCTCTGTTGAAGACGCTAAGGTAAAGATCACCGAGTTCCTTACAAAGGAAAAGCTGGGCGAAGCAAAGGTCAACTTCAAGCTCCGTGACTGGGTATTCTCCCGTCAGCGTTACTGGGGCGAGCCTATTCCTCTGGTATGGTGCGACCACTGCAATGAGTGGGTACCTATCCCTGAAGATCAGCTTCCTCTGACTCTGCCTGAGGTTGAGTCCTATGAGCCTACCGACAACGGCGAATCTCCTCTTGCAAATATTACTGAGTGGGTAAATACCACCTGTCCCAAGTGCGGCGGTCCTGCCAAGAGAGAAACCGACACCATGCCTCAGTGGGCAGGTTCTTCCTGGTACTTCCTGCGTTACTGTGATCCTCACAATGACAAGGAGCTGGCAAGCAAGGAAGCTCTCAAGTACTGGGGTCCTGTTGACTGGTACAACGGCGGCATGGAGCATACCACACTCCATCTGCTCTACAGCCGTTTCTGGCATAAGTTCCTTTACGATATCGGCGTAGTTCCCACCGCAGAGCCTTACAGCAAGCGTACCAGCCACGGTATGATCCTTGCTGCTGACGGCGGCAAGATGAGTAAGTCCAGAGGCAACGTTATCAATCCCGATGATGTTGTTGCACAGTACGGTGCAGACACCATGCGTCTTTATGAGATGTTTATCGGCGACTTTGAAAAGGCAGCACCCTGGCAGGAAAACTCCGTCAAGGGCTGTAAGAGATTCCTCGACAGAACATGGAACCTCCAGGATCACATCGAAAAGGTTCGTATGCGTCCCGATGTAGCATCTTCCGTTCATAAGACCATCAAGAAGGTTACCGACGATATCGAGAACCTGAAGTTCAATACCGCTATTGCAGCACTCATGTCCCTGCTCAATGAGTTTGAATCTCTCAAGACCATTACAAAGGATGAGTACAAGGTATTCCTCCAGCTGCTCAATCCCTTTGCACCTCACATCACTGAGGAAATCTGGCAGAATCTTGGCTACAATGGTATGCTTAACCAGCAGAAGTGGCCGAAATATGATGCATCCAAGTGTGTTGTTGCATCCATCGAGATTCCTGTACAGGTAAACGGCAAGCTGAGAGCAACCATCAAGGTTGCAGCTGATGCTGATGCTCAGACAATCCTTGCAGCTGCAAAGGCAGATGAAGCTGTAAAGAGCTTCACAGAAGGCAAGAACATTGTCAAGGAGATCTATGTTCCCGGTAAAATTGTGAACATTGTGGTAAAATAATAATGTTTACACAAATAACTATTGACATTGTTATGTAAGATAGGTTATAATGATCAGCGTCCTAAGTTTAACACCCCGTGTTGAAAAGGCGGAGGGGAGGGAAAGTCAATCATGTCATCGGAAATCAAGGTAAGAGATAACGAGTCTTTGGAAAGCGCTCTGCGCCGCTTCAAGAGATCCTGCGCACGTGGCGGTATCATTCAGGAAGTCCGCAAGAGAGAAGCTTACGAGAAGCCCTCTGTCAAGCGTAAGAAGAAGTCCGAAGCCGCTCGCAAGCGCAAGTATAAATAATTGACTTCTACAAAAAAGTAAGAAGCGAGCAGAATTATATCTGCTCGCTTTTTTATTTTAATACGTCAGAATTCTTAAGGAACGCAGTTCCTTAAGTCGGGTCAAGGTGGAGGCCCCTTGTGGGTTTTAAGGGTGAGAATCGAAGATTCTCAAAGCAATCCAACGGATTGCATGCGAAGCCCTTAACCGTCCATGAACAACAAACAGCAGGCTAAGCGCCTGCTGTTAAAAAAGAAATAAGAGTTGAGGGGAGCACCCCTCAAACACCTGCATTAAGGGCGCAGCCCTTAATAATCCCGCTTAAGGACGAAGTCCTTAAGAATCTCCTTTAATGAAATGAGGAATAACAATGCCTCTTTTAAAACCACGCCTTATGGTGGATAAAATGATAGATCTCGACATGGATTTCTTCCGTTCCGTCGGCTGCAAGGCAATATTGCTGGATGTTGACAATACAATGACCACCCATGACAATCCGACTCCTGCCGAGGGTGTCATGGAATGGATTGATTCCAAGAAGAATAACGGCTTGAAGCTGATAATAGTATCAAATAACAGTGCAGAGAGAGTCGCTCCCTTTGCCCAAAAGATCGGTCTTGATTTCGTGGCAAAAGGTGCAAAACCTCTTGCAAAAGGCTTTAAGGAAGCCTGCAGAAGAATTGACGTCAAGCCTAAAGAAGCTGTCGCAATAGGCGATCAGATATATACCGATATAATCGGCGGAAATCTTCTTGGTGCATATACAGTTCTGACGGTGCCTTATGAGCTGGAGGACAAAGCTTTCTTCAAGTTCAAGAGAGCATTGGAAAAGCCTGTTATCGCATCCTACAGAAGAAAAACTGCAAGAAAGGCGAAGAAAAAGAATGCCAATTAAATTCGGACCTGCCGGAATGTGTGAAATGGCAGCGGCGGAAAAGATAAAAAGCACCGAAAAGCTTATGCCGTGGCTTGGCGAAAAGGGATTGAATGCCTTTGAATACCAGTGTGGCAGAGGAGTTCGCCTCAGCGCAGAAAAAGCTGAACTTATAATGAGAGCAGCTGAAAGCGCAGGTATCAGCATTTCTCTTCATGCACCGTATTTTATTTCTCTTGCGTCACAGGAGGAAGAAAAGCGTATCAACTCTGTTGAGTACATACGCCAGAGTGCATCTGCCGTAAAAATGCTCGGAGGCAGCAGAATTGTCGTCCATCCGGGCGGACTCTCAAAAATGACAAGGGAAGAGGCGAGAGTACTTGCCTGTGAAACTTTTCTAAAAGCACAAGGCACCCTTGACGATAATGGTCTGTCTGATATACATATATGTCCTGAGGTGATGGGCAAAATAAACCAGCTTGGCGACCTTGATGACGTTATCGCTTTCTGTAAGCTTGACGAAAGATTTATTCCATGCGTTGATTTTGGGCATCTTAACAGCCGCACAGGCGGTTCTTTGAATACAGTCGATGATTATATCGATGTATTGAATATTCTTTCCTATGAGCTTGGCAGTGAACGGGTAAAGAATATGCATATACATTTTTCAAAGATAGAGTATTCAAAGGGCGGAGAGGTCAGACATCTCACTTTTGAAGATAATGTATATGGACCCATGCCCGAGATTTTCATTGAAAGCATGGTAAAATACGATATGACAACTACTATTATATGTGAATCGGCAGGCACACAGACTGCTGACAGCATGGCAATGCTTGAAATGTACAAACAGTATGTTGTTATATAAACGTAGGGGAGGGTCTCTGTGCCCTCCCGCATAAAAAGGAGCAAAAAATATGAGTAAGACATTTGCACAGGAATATGCAGACAGAATCAGAGAATTTCAGAGCCGTCTGCCGGAAGGTGTTGACGGAGCTATCATATCCTCTGAGATATCCAGAAGATATATGACAGGCTTCCCTGCATCCGACGGATTCCTTGTTGTGACAAAGGAAAAGAGCATTTTCACAACTGACTCACGTTATACTGAGGCTGCAGAAAATCAGATAACAAACAGTGAGGTCAGAGGCTTTAAAAAGCTTGGTGAAACAATGGCTGAAATAGCTTCTGAGCTTGGCATAAAGAAGGCTCTCATCGAAAGCGAGAGAGTTACCCTTTCTGAAGCTGCAAGATACGAGAAGCTTTTTGATACCATTGAGCTTGTAAAGACAAGCGAGCTTGATGATATTCTCAACGAAATGAGAGTTTCCAAGTCCGAGTATGAGATAGATAAGATCAGAGAAGCACAGAAAATCACCGAGGATTCTCTTGAATATGTCATTGAGAACGTTCTTCGTGAGGGTGTTACCGAAAAGGAACTTGCTCTTGAGATTGAGTTCTACATGAGAAAGAACGGTGCAGAGCGTATTGCATTCGATCTTATCGTAGCAGCAGGCGCAAACAGCTCCATGCCTCACGCAGTACCCTCTGACTACAAGGTACAGAAGGGTGATTTCATAACATTTGATATCGGTGCTGTGGTTGACGGTTATCATTCTGACATGACCAGAACTATAGTATTCGGCAAGGCTGATGACGAGCAGAAGCTTATTTACAATACTGTTCTCCGTGCTCAGCAGGCTGCAATGGATTACGTCGTAAACGGCGGAAAAGTCCTCACAGAATGCGATGCTGCCGCAAGAAAAGTAATTGCAGACGCAGGCTACGGTGAATATTTCGGGCATGGAACAGGTCACGGCGTGGGTGTTGAGATCCACGAAACACCGTCAGTATCACCCTCAGGCAAGGGAGAGATTCCTGTCGGAGCAGTAATTACCATCGAGCCCGGCATATATCTCCCGGGTAAAGGTGGAGTAAGAATTGAGAATATGATGTACAAAACTGAAAATTCAGGCATCAATCTCACTGATTTGCCCCGTGAATTGCTCGAAATAGGTTAAATTTTAATGAATTTCAAATAATTTCTCATAATATACTTGCAAATTTATAACAAATAATATACAATTAACTATGGCAACTGACAACTTGGAGGTTTTATAATATGGTAGTAGCAGGCGATTTCAGAAACGGCGTAACTTTTGAGATGGATGGAAACGTTTATTCCATCGTAGAGTTCCAGCACGTTAAGCCCGGCAAAGGCGCAGCTTTTGACCGTGCAAAGAACAAGAACGTAATTACCGGCGGTATCGTCGAGCGTACTTTCAACCCGTCCGATAAGTTCCCCACCGCTTTCATCGAGCGTAAGGATATGGAGTATTCCTACTCTGATGGCGACCTTTATTATTTCATGGATCCCGAGTCTTATGAACTCGTTCCTATCAATGGTTCCACTCTTGGCGACAACTTCAAGTTTGTTACCGAGAACATGACCTGCAGACTTGCATCCTACAAGGGCAACGTATTTGCTGTTGAGCCCCCCAACTTTGTTGAGCTCACAGTTACCCACACCGAGCCCGGTGTAGCAGGCAACACTGCAACCAACACAACCAAGCCCGCAACTCTTGAGACCGGTGCAGAGATTTTTGTACCTCTCTTCATCAATGAGGGCGATAAGGTTAAGATTGACACCAGAGATGGCGGTCAGTACATCGGCCGTGCATAATTTAAATCAGCGATAAACTCTTGGGGAGGCATAATCATGAATACAATCGAAAAACTTGCTTATGTAAAGGGTCTTGTTGAAGGTCTCGGCCTTGACGATTCCAAGAAGGACACTAAGGTTATCAAGAATCTCCTTGACCTCATCGAGGATCTTGTTGACAACGTAGCAAACCTTCAGGACGGTTTTACTGAGCTTCAGGAGCAGATTGATGCTGTTGATGAAGATCTCGGCGAGGTAGAGAAGGATCTCTACGGCGACGATGATTGCTGCGATTGCGATTGCTGCAGCGGCAATGTTGACGAAGCACCTGAGAAGAAGGATGTTGACGAGCTCTTCTACGAAGTAACCTGCCCCACTTGCGGCGAAACTATCTGCCTTGACGAAGACATGATCAATGCAGGCGAGATGGAGTGCCCCAACTGCGGCGAGAAGCTTGAGTTTGACCTCGAGGGTTAATTCTTAATTAAAGCAATAATATTAAACAGGGAGCGATTTTATCGCATCCCTGTTTAAGTGCGTCTGTAGGCTGCTGCATTGCAGCCGTTTTTTTATGTGTATAATTGTCCGTAAAACCATACAATATAATGTGTTGATATTGACATATAGACACAAATTATGTAAAATATATTGAGAAATGCTAACGAAAAGGGAAGAAATCATCAGTATGGAGAACAAGAAAAAAACTGTAAAAAGTGAATACACTAATGACAGTATAACTTCGCTTAAAGGTGCGGATCGAGTACGTAAACGTCCTGCGGTTATTTTTGGCTCGGATAATATTGAGGGCTGCCAGCATGCGGTGTTTGAAATCCTTTCAAACTCTATCGACGAAGCCAGAGAAGGTTATGGCAATAAAATTACCATAACAAGATATCAGGACGGTGCCATAGAGATTGCTGATATGGGAAGAGGTATTCCCGTTGACTACAATGAGCGTGAAGGGAAATATAACTGGGAGCTTGCATTCTGCGAGCTATATGCAGGCGGTAAGTACAATAACGATACAAATGAAACCTACGAATTTTCTCTCGGTCTCAACGGTCTCGGTCTGTGTGCAACTCAGTATGCTTCCGCATATATGGATGCCGAGGTTATCCGTGATGGATTTGTCTACAGACTTCATTTTGAAAAGGGTGAAAATGTAGGCGGTCTTCAGAAGGAGCCTTTCACCGGCAAACGCACGGGTACAAAGATAAAATGGCTGCCCGATCTTGATGTTTTCACAGAGATTGACATTCCCACCGAATACTTCATGGATGTCCTGAAGCGTCAGGCTATTGTAAATGCAGGCGTTACTTTTATTTTCGACGACAAGAAGGAAGGCAATAAGCAGGAATTCCTTTACAAGGAAGGTATTGCAGACCATGTCCGTGAAATAGTGGGTGAGGAGGCTATGTCCTCTGTTCAGGTGTGGAGCTGTGAGAGACGAGGACGTGACAGAGAGGATAAGCCTGACTATAATGTCAGAATAAATGCCGCTGTTGCATTTTCAAACAAGGTAAATCTTACTGAGTACTATCATAACTCCAGCTGGCTTGAGCATGGCGGTGCGCCTGACAAGGCTGTTCAGAGTGCATTTACATCAATGATAGACCACAGACTCAAGGCAACCGGCAAATACAACAAGAATGAGAGCAGCATCAAGTATCAGGATGTTTCCGATTGCCTTGTAATCGTTGTATCTTCATTCTCCAACCAGACCAGTTACGAAAACCAGACAAAGAAGTCTATAAACAATAAATTTATCCGTGAGGCGATGACAGAATTCTTCCGTCATCAGCTTGAAGTCTGGTTTCTTGAAAACCCCATAGAGGCTGATAAAATCTGTGCTCAATGCCTTATCAACAAACAGAGCCGTGAGCAGGCAGACAAGCAGCGTCTGCAGATAAAGAAGACCCTTACCAGCAACATGGATATGACCACCCGAGTTGCAAAGTTCATCGACTGCAGAAGCAGAGATGTAAACGAGCGAGAGCTTTACATCGTGGAGGGTGATTCAGCGGCAGGATCCTGTAAGGTGGCAAGAGATCCGAATTTCCAGGGTATAATGCCCGTACGAGGAAAAATCCTCAACTGCCTCAAGGCAGATTATTCCAGAATATTCAAGAGCGAAATTATAACTGACCTTATAAAGGTCCTCGGTTGCGGTGTTGATGTTCAGGGCAAATCTGCCAAGAATCTTTCAAATTTTGACCTTAATCAGCTTCGCTGGAACAAGGTAATTATTTGTACCGATGCCGATGTTGACGGATATCAGATCAGAACGCTTATTCTTACAATGTTTTATCGTCTTACCCCGAAGCTTATCGAAGCAGGAAAGGTATTCATAGCCGAATCTCCGCTTTATGAAATTACAACTTCAGATGAAACTTACTTTGCCTACACAGAGCAGGAAAAAACTGAAATAATGGAAAAAATCGGAAAGAAAAAGCATAAGATCAACCGTTCAAAGGGACTTGGTGAGAACAATGCGGATATGATGAATCTCACCACAATGAATCCTGAAACGAGAAGACTTATCAAGGTTGTTCCCTCTGATGTTGAGAGAACTGCACAGATCTTTGATGTTCTGCTTGGAGATAATCTTGCAGGCAGAAAGGAATACATCACTGAGCACGGAAGTGAGTTTATAGACCTCGCTGACGTACAATAACAGCCGAAAGGAAAAAACTGATGGCAAGAAAAAGAAACACGCCGCAGTCAGGTGCTCCGGCGACAAAAGGATATATAAAAGGCGCAGGCGAAGTGGTTGAACAGAATATAGACGATACCATCGAAGTCAACTATATGCCTTACGCAATGAGCGTAATAATGAGCCGTGCGCTGCCCGAAATAGACGGCTTCAAACCGTCACACAGAAAGCTTCTTTACACCATGTACAAGATGGGTCTGTTGACAGGTGATATTCAGAAATGTGCAAAAATCGCAGGTGCAACAATGTCACTCAACCCCCATGGTGATGCGGCTATTTACGACACACTTGTTCGTATGACAGTAGCACACGAAGCCTTGCTTCATCCCTATATCGAATCAAAGGGTTCATTCGGTAAGGCTTATTCCCGTGATACATCTCCTGCAGCTTCCCGATATACCGAGGCAAAGCTTGCCAAGATATCCGGTGAGCTTTTCAAGGATATTGACAGCGATGCAATAGACATGGTTGACAACTTTGACGGTACAATGAAAGAGCCGTCACTTCTGCCGGTAACATTCCCGTCTGTGCTCTGCAACAGTAATCTGGGTATCGCAGTCGGAATGGCGAGCAACATCTGTTCATTCAACCTGTCAGAGGTTATCGAAACAACCATTGCACTTATCAATGACCCTGATCACAATATAGAAACCACCCTTCTCGCACCGGATTTCCCGGGCGGCGGGTTTATACTTCAGAATCAGACCGATTTAAAGGGTATCTATAATACTGGCAGAGGCAGCGTAAGAGTACGTTCAAGGTATTCCTACGATAAGAGCGCAAACTGCATTGATATTACCCAGATACCTCCCACAACTTCAATCGAAGCCATAGTTGAGAAGGTAATAGAGCTTGTAAAGCTTGGAAAAATCAAGGAAATAAACGATATCCGAGATGAGCAGGGTAAGGATGGACTCAGAATAACCATCGACCTGAAGAGAAGCACTGATCCCGATAAGCTTATGGCAAAGCTTTTCAAGCTTACTCCTCTTGAAGACAGCTTCTCCTGCAACTTCAATGTGCTTATTGCAGGCACACCGAAGGTGCTTGGCGTAAGAGAACTTCTGCAGGAATGGATAGCGTTCAGAACAGAGTGCGTCCGCCGCAGAACGTACTATAATCTCGGCAAGCTTAAAGATAAGCTTCATCTGCTGTCAGGTCTTTCAAAGATCCTCCTTGATATCGACAGAGCCATAAAAATCATCCGTGAAACGGAAGAGGAGGCAGAGGTTGTTCCCAACCTCATGATCGGCTTCGGCATTGATGAGATTCAGGCTGAATATGTAGCTGAAATCAAGCTTCGTCATATCAACAGAGAATACATCCTCAAAAGAATTGCTGATGTTGACAAGCTGAAAGAAGAAATTGCAGAGCTCGAAAGCATCCTTGGATCCACCAAAAAAGTTCAGAAGATTATTATAAAAGAGATGCGTGAAGTTGCTGAAAAATACGGTCAGCCTCGCAGATCAATGATCCTCTGTGAAGAAAATACAGTTGAGCTTGAGGAAATCGAGGAAATTCCTGATTATGCAGTCAATCTTTTCCTTACTGCTGAAGGTTATTTCAAGAAGATTACTCCCCAGTCACTGCGTATGAGCGGTGATCATAAGCTCAAGGAGGGTGACTCCATAGTACGCCAGCTTGAGAGCAGAAATAATATCGAGCTGCTGTTCTTCACAAATAAATGTCAGGTTTATAAGACCAGAGCGGCTAATTTCTCCGATACAAAGGCAAGTGTGCTTGGTGAGTACGTTCCCGCTGTTCTTGGAATGGACGATGGAGAAAAAGTTGTCTACATGGCTGTTGTTGAAAAATATGAAGGCTTTATGGTCTTTGCATTTGATAACGGCAAGCTTGCGAAAGTAGATCTGTCTGCCTATCAGACAAAGACAAACCGTAAAAAGCTGATTAACGCCTATTGCGGCAAGTTTACCTTTGTAAAGGCAGAATACATTACAGAAGATACACAGATTCTTCTTACTTCCAGTACCGGTCACAGACTTCTTGTTCACACCGGAGCAATAGCATCCAAGACCACAAAGGACACTCAGGGCGTTCAGGTAATGACACTTCGTAAGAATGCTCATCTTACAGATATGCAGATATATACCGATGGCATGATTCCCGATCCCGACCGCTGCAGAGCAAAGTCCATACCTGCAGCAGGAGCTAAGGAAAAAGGCGAACAGCTCAGCATAATATGAATCTCATGATGGGATTCTCAAGGGATAATGTCCCTTGAGTGGAGTCAAGAGGCAAAGCCTCTTGCAGGAGGGTGAGGACAGCGTCCTCAACTGAATATATAACAAAAAGACCGCACAGAAAGTGCGGTCTTTTCCATTCAGGTAACACAAACGCATATATCAGAAAACCGATATCCTCACCTGAACAGTAGTATTATTACCGACAAAGGTGAGAATATTCATATTAATTTTCAGATTCAGAATCAGTAAGCTGAGCCAGAACGGTGCGGTAAAGACTTTCAGGATCATCGAGAAATCTCTCACGTGCAGCCTGAGCATATTCTTTATTGGGGAGATAGAGAGATGTAGAGAGCAATACAGTATCTCCGTCAAGAACAGAGCAGTTTACATAATATCCATTTCCGCTGGGAACAAGCTCAACTTTATTCTGTTTTTCATGCTTCATGCGTGAAATCATCTTTTTTCCCGTAGTCAAAGCTTTTTCACGCACTGTAAAGGGAACTGACTTGTAAAGTGCAGAGGCGATTTCACGGCCTGTATCAGTAAGAGAGAGGAATCTTGTTTCAGGATCCTCACATATATTTTCCTTCTGAATAAGCGATTCCAGTGCATCGCAGGTCTCAAAATAATTGGCAAGATCCTCACGCTGGATAATTCTGACAATATCGCTTCTGTTGAGCGGTTCCTTAAAGCTGTTGATGATATGGCAGATTAATATTTTTATTTCCCGTCTGCTTCGCAGACCGTCATGGGATATACCGGCGGTAAGTGCTCTGTCGTCCATAATATAGAGCAGACTCCTTTATTGTGTAATAAAGTAATTTTATAGCACATAACGAAGCAAATCAAGAGATAAAATGTAAAATATCAGAACAGTACGGGCTGAAGCTGCATATCAAGCATAGCAGCAGCGACAGTATCTCTGATTTTTGAAAAATCAGCAACAAGTGAACGGGGTTTTCCGAGAGGATCATCCTCGGTCATGGGGACAAAAAAGATATTTTTGGTATTCATAAGAAGTCCGATGTTTTTGGCAGATGCACCGAGAGCATCGTTGGTTGCGGGAGCAAGAACTATAGGTCTTCCGTTGCGCAGATGAGCCTTTGCGGCAAGTGTTACGGGAGTGTCGCTTATTCCGTTTGCAAGCTTTGCCATGGTGTTTCCGGTGCAGGGAGCAATTACGAGAACATCGAAAAGCTTTTTGGGACCTACCGGTTCAGCATCTGCAATGGTGTGGATGATTTTTTTACCGCAGATTCCTTCAACCTGCCTGATAAAATCCTCGCTTTTGCCGAATCGAGTATCGGTTGAATATGCGTTGTATGACATCAAGGGCGTTACATCAGCTCCGCTTTGTACAATAGATTCAAGCTGAGGTATTACCAGAGAAAAAGTACAGAATGAGCCGCAGAGAGCAAATCCGATTTTAGTATTTGTCAATTTCCTCAACCTCCATAAGGATTGAATATATGGTCTTTTTAATATCAAGCGCTGCACCGAAAGGAGAAAATTTCCCCGGTAGTGACAGGGCATGAAGTGTGTTTATACGTCTGTTTCTGGCAGCAGTAAAGTCGATTCCTCCTTCTCCCGATGCAAGGTCGATCATAACGGCATCGTCTTTCATTGCACCAATAAAATCAGAGCCGATAATGGGATGAGGGATGGTATTGACTGCAAAATCCACATCGGAAGCAACGGATTGTATTTCATTGATACCCACAGTGTCTGCGCCCATGCACTGTGCAAGAGCAAGCTGTGCAGGATTTCTGGCTGCAACAGTTATCTTGGTGCCGCATGAAAGAAGCAGACGGGTAAGAGCGGCACCGATTCTACCGAAGCCGGTGACAAGACCTTTCATGGTAAAGAGTGAATAGGGCGAATGTTCAATAAGCAAAGCGAGAGCACCTTCTGCGGTTGCCTGCGCATTTCTCAGAAGGAAATCCTCTCTTGCACCGTAATCAAAGACGTTGAAAATCTTTGTACGGGCTATTTGCAGCCGTGTGAACATACCTGCAAAAATCGGTTTTTTTCCGATGGCTGCTGCGAGTTCCTCATCAAAAGGAACAGGTGT
This sequence comes from Acutalibacteraceae bacterium, assembly GCA_045604155.1. GTDB lineage: Bacteria > Bacillota > Clostridia > Oscillospirales > Acutalibacteraceae > JAISGQ01. The sequence goes on along the minus strand of JAZUNN010000083.1, from coordinate 5,487 downwards.
ATCTGAAAAGGGTGCATTTATATTGATGCCGTCTGAGGAGCAGGGCAGAGGGAGTATTACGGCATTTGCAGCTGATGCTCCTTCGATGGCTGAAAATTCCTCACCATGACCGGATAAAAACACTGCATGACCATCGGCGGAAAGAAGCCTTGAAAGTGTTGTAAATCGTGCGTCGCCGCCGATTATTGCGAAAGAGGTTCGTTTCATAAATAATTTCCCCAATCAAAACAGATCACAGACGAAATATTCGCCTTGCTACATATTATGATAAAGGGATAAATCGGTGCAGAAGAAAAATGCGTTGTTTTTATAAAAACCACGAAACAAAACTTTACTTTTATCGAAAAAAATGTTAATATAAGCTAATAGAATATGATATTTTGGTTTCCTGCGCTGTAATATTGAGCTGAAACCTTGTAATCCGAGCGTTTCGGGTATATAATATATCAGATAAAAAGCAGGGAGGGCACTGAGTTTGCGTGAGGTTTATCTTGACAACAGTGCAACAACCCGTGTTTCAGATACGGCAGCACAAAAAGCACTGGAGGCTATGATTGAAAACTACGGAAATCCCTCATCTCTTCATACAAAGGGAATGGATGCGGAGAAGTACCTGACAGATGCACAGAAAGCCATTGCATCAAAAATCGGTGCGTCAGCCGATGAAATATTCTTTACGTCAGGCGGAACCGAAAGCAACAATATGGCAATATTCGGTGCGGTCAATGCAAGAAAGCGTCTTGGCAGCAGAATTGTCACCACGGAAATTGAACATCATTCCGTCCTTGAAGCCTGTGAACAGCTTGCAAAGCAGGGCTTTGAGCTTGTAAAGCTTAAGCCTGACAGCAGGGGAGTAATATCCGAAAAGGATATTTTCGATGCTGTTGATGATAAAACAATCCTTGTTTCCATCATGCTTGTAAATAATGAAGTCGGTTCCATACAGCCTGTTCAGGCTGCTGCAAGAGCAATAAAAATGTCAAAAGCCCCAGCGCTTCTCCATTGCGATGCTGTTCAGGCATTCGGAAAAATGCCGATCAGGGTCGGAACTCTTGGCTGCGATCTTCTTACGGTTACTGCGCATAAGATCCACGGTCCCAAAGGAGTCGGAGCTCTGTACATAAAAAAGGGAACAAGAATACTGCCGTCCATTTTCGGCGGTGAGCAGCAGAAAAAGCTCCGTCCCGGCACCCAGGCAGTGCCTCTTATTGCCGCATTCGGCCAGGCAGTACGTGAAATGCCCGATATAAATGAGCAGAATGAATATATAAAAAACCTGAGAAACTATCTGACAGAGAAACTTTCTGAAACAGAAGGAATAACCCTCAACAGCAGTGATGAATCACTTCCGTACATTGTAAATTTCAGCACCAATAAGATACGGTCTGAAATAATGCTTCACCACCTTGCAAGTCACGGAGTATTCTGTTCCAGCGGGTCAGCCTGTGCAAAAGGTCAGCCCAGTCATGTGCTGTCGGGTATGGGGTTCAATTCAAAACGAATTGATACAGCTTTGAGAATAAGCTTTTCAAAATACAATTCAACAGAGGATATAGATATTCTCATCGAAGCTCTGAAAGAAGGACTTTCAAAGCTTAAATACTGATGTGGAAGGAATTATTTTCTTGAACGAAGTAATACTTGTAAAAAATGGCGAGCTTGCCCTGAAAGGTCTTAACAGAAGAACCTTTGAAGAAGCTCTTATGAAAAATATCAAAAATGCATTGAAACCCCTTGGCGCAGTTGAAATCCGCCGTGCTCAGTCCACCATGCACATAAAGCCCGAAAATGGCGATGCAATGGACGAAGCGGTCGAGAGAACCGCAAAGGTTTTCGGAATTGCAGCACTTTCAAGAGCTGCAATGTGCGAAAAGGACTTTGATGTCATACTGAAGACCGCAGAGGAATATCTTGCACCTCAGCTTCTTGAGGCTGCAACCTTCAAGGTGGAAGCAAAGAGATCGGATAAAAGTTTCCCCATGAAGAGTCCTCAGATCTGTGAAGAGGTGGGAGGATTTCTTCTTGAAAAGTTCCCTCATCTCAAGGTGGACGTGCATAATCCCGACATTGTGGTTATGATCGAAATCCGTGACTTTGCAGCATATATCCACGGCAATCCCATAAGAGGTGCAGGCGGTCTGCCTGTCGGAACGGGCGGTAAGGCTGCGGTCATGATCTCGGGAGGAATAGATTCTCCTGTTGCCGCATGGATGATGGCAAAGCGAGGACTGGATATCTTTGCAGTTCATTTTGCATCACCTCCTTACACAAGTGAGCGTGCAGAAAGAAAGGTAATAGATCTTCTTTCCAAGGTTTCACAGTGGCACGGACCGATAAAGCTTTATGTAGTTCCTTTCACTGAGGTGCAGGAAGCTATCAGGGACGGAGTTCCTGAGGAGCTTTTCACCATCATAATGAGAAGAATAATGATAAAGATAACAGAGCAGATTGCACGTTTCAACAATGCATCTGCAATGATAAGCGGCGAAAGTGTAGGTCAGGTTGCAAGTCAGACACTCAAGGCAATAGAATGCACTGACAATGCCGCAGGAATGCCTATACTCCGTCCTCTTGTAGGTATGGACAAGGATGAAATAATCATCATTGCAAGAAAGATCGATACATTTGAAACTTCAATTCTTCCTTTCGAGGATTGCTGTACTGTATTTACTCCGAAGCACCCCAGAACAAGACCGGTGCTGAAGAATGTGCTTGAAGCAGAAAGCAAGCTTGATATAGAAGAAATGATGACAACAGCAAGAAAAACAAGCAAGGTTATTTGGGTAACCCCCGATATGGATTGATTTTATTTTCCTGAATTAAAAGGAGGGATCGGCTGAATGAATGCGGAACTTATTAACATCGGTACAGAACTGCTCATAGGCGATCAGATCAACAGTAACCAGACATTCCTTGTAAAGGAACTGGCAAATATTGACGTTAATATTTACTGCCAGAACACCGCAGGCTTTGACCCGGACAGACTCAGTGATCTTCTCAGTATTGCTCTTACAAGAAGTGACGTTATCCTTCTTGTTGGCGGTATGGGTCCAAATGCGGAAGATATCACCAAGCAGACTGTATGTGATGCGCTGGGACTGCAGATGGTACGTCACGACAAGAGTGAGAAGAGAATAATTGAATACTGCCAGCAGAACGGTATTGAAGCCGACGACATTATTATGTCCATGGCTGATATGCCTGCAGGTTCCGTTGTTTTCAGAAATGACAGCGGTATGTGCCCCGGCTGTGCAATACGAAGCAGCAAGCAGTGTATCGTTATGCTGCCTTCTTCCACCGTTGAGCTTGTTCCCATGGTGCGCAGCTATGTTATCCAGTACCTCAAGCAGCTTACAGACGGTGCTGTTTTCTCACAGACCATAAGCGTATTTTCAATGGGTATTACTGTTCATGAGGTTGAAGAGCGTCTCGGATATCTCAAGGACAGCCGCAACCCCACAATCACCTGTATTGAAAATACCGGTGAAGTTCAGATACGAGTTACTGCTAAGACCGATACAGAGGAATCAGCACGTAATCTGGCAGCACCTCTTATCAAGGATATACTCCAGATATTCGGCTCCGATGCATACGGCATGAACGTAAGCGGACTTGAAGAAGTTGTTGTGCGTGAGCTTAAGGAAAATAATATGACCTTGTCCACCGCAGAAAGCTGTACCGCAGGTATTATTTCAAAGCGAATCACCGACATTTCCGGTGCATCAAAGGTCTTTGAAATGGGTGCTGCAACATATTCAAGTAATAAGAAGTCTGATATGCTTGGCGTATCCAACGCAGTAATTCAGAAGTTCGGTGCAGTTTCGCCTGAAGCAGCTGCAGCTATGGCAGTTGGTGCAAGACGTCTTGCAGGCAGCTCCCTTGCTGTTTCAACAACCGGTATCGCAGGTCCCGGCGGCGGTACACCTCAGCGTCCTGTAGGCCTTGTATTCATTGCACTGGCTGACAAGGAAAGAGTCTGGGTAAAGAAGGTTCTTATCCAGAAGCCCGGTATGGACCGTGACTATGTACGTCAGGTTGCTGCATCCCACGCACTGAACCTTGTACGAATCTATGTTGAAACGCTTCCCAATCTTATGCCCGGCTATGAAGTCCTTGCTGACAACTTCAAGGACACATATCTTGATAATCCTGCAGCAGGTGCATACAAAGGTACTTCCAGAAGAAGAGGCTCTGCACTTGGCTCCGGCGGCAGACAGAAAAAGAAGAGAAGTGTGGGTGACATATTAAGAACCATTCTGTTTGTTATCGCACTTGCAGGATTCCTTGGCTCCGGCGGTTATCTGCTCAACAGAGAGATACAGGACCGTAATGTAGTCAAAAAGTACGAAGAAGCATCATCCATGTATATACCTGAAACTGTTGAATCGGCAGAGGGTGGTGTATGGACAGGCGTTTCAGTTGAAGAAGAGGAATCTCCGCGTGACGATCAGAATCGTCTGCTTGCATTCTCGGAGCTTTCAAAGAGCTATCCTGATACAGTTGGCTGGATAACCGTACCCAATACTGACATCAACTATATTGTTGTTCAGGATAAAGACGGAAAAGACAACGATTATTACCTCAAACACGATTTTGAAGGCAAGAAGAACAGAAACGGTGCTATTTTTGCCGACTACAGACTTGATCTGCAGTATGGTAAAAAGCAGCCGAACATCGTTGTTTACGGACATCATATGAAGAGCGGACTTATGTTCAACAATCTTATCAAGTACGATAAGATCGATTTCTACAAGCAGAATCCCGTAATAACCTTTGACACCATCTATGAAGAAGGTCAGTGGGTAATATTTGCCCTCATGAAGATAGATGCAAAGGAAAACAACGGATCACCCTCATTCCACTTCATGAAGATGGGCGATGCAATCGGCGATCCGCTCAACTTCCAGGCATTTATCAATGACATAAGAGCACACTCTGTAATAGATACAAGTGCTGCAATTTCTGTCACAACCGATGATGAACTGCTCACACTTTCAACCTGTTCCTATGAGTTTAAGGAATTCAGAACCGTGGTTGTTGCCCGCAAGGTAAGAAACGGAGAATCACCAAAGGTTGACGTTAGTCAGGCTAAGAAAAATAAAAACGCTGTCTGGCCGCAGGTATACTATAATAGATACGGCGGAAAGCGACCTAAGGTTACCGATTTCTGCACTGCCTATGATAAGGGTGAGATAGATTGGTACAACGGCGACTACGATTTTAAAGAGCAGGTTGTAAAGGAAACCAAGCCTGTGGAGGAAGAAGAGGAAGAGAAGGATAAGGACAAAAACAAAACAAGCTCCTCGTCTAAAACGTCGTCTGCCGCAAGCAGCAAGGTTTATCTGACGGTTACCTTCATAAACTACGACGGCAAGGTAATCAGCACACAAAAGGTTGAATACGGAAAGGCTGCCAAGGCTCCCAAAAATCCCACAAAGCCGAGTACGAATAAGTATGATTATGTGTTCAAGGGCTGGCAGCTTGATT
>JAZUNN010000082.1:0-28862 GCA_045604155.1 Acutalibacteraceae bacterium | reverse complement strand
CCGGTTGCGCCGATGATGCCTACATTGTAAGTTTTCATAATTAACAACCTCCAAAAGGATTAAATAAACAAAAAAACCGGCTTGAATACCGGTCATCATTTTACTATAATAAGAGGCGTTGGAAACAACGCTGAAGCTTCGATAGCTCTCCACCATATAAAATGATGACAGTCGTACCGCTGTTAAACGGTAAAACCAGGATAGTGCGTGCCATAGCGACCACCTTCGGCGACGCAGCCTTTAGATTCGGGTCGTAAGCTTCCGGCAAGCCTTACCGAACGTACTCATCTGAACGTCGCACCTCTATTCGAATTCCTATTTACTTGTTGTAATGATTATAAGTGATTATGACGGAAGATGTCAAGTGCGTTTTGTGCCATATAATCAGCGGTAGGAAAGGAAATATTTATGAAAAAAAGCGATTTTGCATACGATTTGCCCCAGGAACTCATAGCCCAGCACCCCCTTGAGGACAGAACAGCATCAAGACTTCTTATGCTTAATAAGGAGACAGGGGGAACAAAACACGCCCATTTCCGTGATATACTTGGTGAACTTCATGAAGGCGACTGTCTTATCCTCAATGATTCCCGTGTTATTCCTGCCCGAATCTTCGGACAGAGAGAGGGGAGAGAAAGCCACAATGAATTTCTGCTTCTCAAGCCCCTTGGTGATAATTGCTGGGAGACCATAACCAAGCCCGGCAAGAGAGCAAAGGCAGGAGCAAGATTTGTTTTCGGCGACGGGCTTATGACAGGCGAAGTCATCGACGTAAGAGACGATGGCAACAGAATCGTCCGCTTTGAAACAGACCGTGAGTTTTTCTCTGTCCTTGATGAGATAGGCAGTATGCCCCTGCCTCCGTACATAACCGAAAAGCTTGAAGATAAAGAGCGATATCAGACAGTTTATTCCCGTGAGCTTGGCTCTGCAGCTGCACCTACAGCAGGTCTGCACTTTACAAAGGAGCTTCTTTCGGAGATAGAATCCAAGGGAGTAAAGATCGGATATGTCACTCTTCATGTAGGTCTTGGCACCTTCCGCCCCGTTAAGGAAGAAGAGATAACAGATCATATCATGCACTCCGAGCATTACTATCTTCCCAAAGAAACCGCCGCGCTTATCAATGATACAAAGGCAGCGGGCGGCAGAGTAATTGCAGTGGGAACAACCAGCTGCAGAACACTTGAAGCCTGCGGAAGTGCTCTTGCAGAAGGAGAAAAGCTTCACGAAGCCGACGGATTTACGGATATTTTTATTTATCCGGGTTATACTTTTAAGGTAATCGATGCACTTATCACAAACTTTCACCTGCCTGAAAGCACTCTTATCATGCTGGTCTGCGCTCTTGCAGGCTACGATAATACCCTTGCAGCCTATAAGGAAGCAGTAAACGAGCGGTACAGGTTTTTTTCATTCGGCGATGCGATGTTTATCAGATAGAAATATATCGTAGGGGTCATTCACGAATGACCCGTTGGAGAACACGAACTTATACAATAAGTATATATTCAACAATATTGCAAAAAATGCTGAAATGAAGAAAAAAGAGTCGAGCAAAAAAATATAAAAAGTACTTGACTTTTTAAAGTCTGTGTAGTATAGTAATTAGGCACTCAGGCGAGTGCCATATATCGCGGAGTAGAGCAGTCCGGTAGCTCGTCGGGCTCATAACCCGGAGGTCGCAGGTTCAAATCCTGCCTCCGCAACCATGAAAATCGGCATGAACATCACGTTCTTGCCGATTTTCTTTTGCTTGTACCCTTATTCGTACCCTTTACGCTTCGGCATAGTCTTCTTTTGTTTTAGATTGATTGGATATATTCTTAAAGTATAGATCCATGCGGCGGGCGCTTTCCTGTCTCATCTTGTCTGATACGTGACCGTAGACATTCAGCGTAAATGCCGCCGTGTGATGACCGAGATTCTCCTGCAGGGTCTTGATGTCATCGCCCGCCTGCAGCGCCGATATGGCGTAGGAATGGCGCAGATCGTGAAATCTCGTTTCGGGCATTCCGATGCTTGCAACTATACGCTTAAAATTCCTGTACACATTCGAATGATAAAGATGATGCCCCAGCTCATTGGTAAACACAAAGTCTTCGGGATTGCTCCATGCCCCGGCAGCCTCTCTGCGCATGGAATCCTGGAGGCTTTTTTGCTTTTGCAGAATGTCCATTATCGACTGCGCCGGAGCAATTACACGGGTCTTTCCGTTTTTCGGAGAGGTAAGCCGATATTCTCCGCTGCCGTCACGCAGGTGGATGAGCTGTTTGCTGATAGTGATTGTTCCTCGCTCGAAGTCTACGCAATCCCATGTCAGCCCGAGGATCTCACCTCTACGCATACCGGTGAACAGATCGGTAATGAGTAGATACTCCAGCGGCTCACCATGCAGTGCCTCCAGAAACAACGCAATGTCATCATCTGCCATGGGTTTTATCTCCGCCCGCTGTACACGTGGGAGCGATACGTTGTCAGACGGATTAGCTTTGATGAATCCCAGCCTGACCGCCTGCTCCAGCGCACGATGCAGTACGCCGTGAATGTTCTTGACCGTCTTGGCAGTAAGCGGCTTGTCTCCTCTCATCAGACCATTGTAGAACCGCTGAATGTGGGTGGTGGTCAGCTCCGACAGCCTGAAGTGACCAATCCCTGGCTTGATGCGGACATTGATATTTGATTTATACAGATTCAGCGTCATTTCCTTGACATTGTTGACATACTCATCGATCCACATATCAAGCCATTGACCGGTGGTCATTCTGCTGGGTTCGGAGTAAGTTCCTTCTTCTATTTCGCAGGTGACCTGTCTGAGCTTCTGAGCAACTTCTTTCTGCGTTTTGCCGTAGACGCTGCGCTGTATTTGCTTGCCTGTTCTCGGATCACGGCCTGCGGTGTAGCGTCCCTCCCACATTCCGTTGGAACGCTGTCTGATGGAGCCGTTTCCCTGTGCGCCTCGTGTTGCTTTTCTTGCCATTATATCGCTCTCCCCTCAGCTATCATACATCATAAACTCACGGGCGAGATAAGCGGCAGTGGCATCATCGTTGGTCTTTCTCAGATTCTCTTCGATGCCTCGGCGCAGGTCGCTGTACTCTTTTGCGTAATCGTTCAGATAGTCCTGCATCTTGCCTGTGATCATCAGATGTGCGTAGGAGAATACATCCTCCTCCATCAGCCGGTCAAGCTGAGAGCGGGTTATCATTGTGGTGTCCAGAGTGTCTTCGTACTCGCGAATGTTGTAGTCAGCGGTACTGCCGTCGGTAAACATCACGTGAAGATACCCGGTGTCCATATCGTAGCCTGCCATGATAAAAATGCTGTTGTTCATTTATACCTCCATTCTATAGTTGGAATTGAACATTGCCGTCAATTCCATTATACTCCATTGAGCGCAAGAAAACAATCACTTTAAAGCGTTAAATTACACGCTTTCTTTCTGTGGATTTTTGCGGGACATGTATGCTTTGCAGTTTGCCGGTGACTTTTCCGAGCCTGCTGCGAAGCTCGGCGGTTCTTTTCTTTATGTCCAAATCATAAGAACCGATTTCATCTGCAATCTTATTAAGCTCGTCCCCCATACGCCACAGCTCACGGATAAAGCCCCAGTATTCTTCCGGCGGTGATGCCTGCGGATCAAAGCCGTTGAGTATAGTTCGAATGTATCCCTCACGAGAGAATGTGGTCTTGCCTGCGTTTCGATTGAGACGCTCAAGTTCTTTCTCCGTCAGTCGTATTTTTATCTCTTTATCTCGATACATTTGTCAATCGTTCCTCCTGTGTTTTTCAAGGGTTTTAGGGGCGGAACGCCCTTAAAAAATCTGCCTTTGTCCCCCAAAGGCCTTGCTTGCTATTCTTTTACATCTGCAGATGCATCAATTCCACGTTGAAATCCTGTGGTTTCTCATTGAAATATTTCGATTCAAGAGCGACAGTGCAGCCTCTGCCGCTCTTTTCCTTAATGACGATGTGACCGTTGTGACTGTCGTGACGATTATGACGGCTATGACGATGGTTCACGCTATTTCCGGAAGGCTGACAGCCGCAGTATCGTCACCACCGTCATTTGCGTCATCGCGGTCACCTGCGTCATTACCGTCATTTTCCAAAAGTCGGAGGAAGATCGTCTTCTTTGAGCTTGTTCTGCCTCTTGTAATTGCAATACCATAGTCTGCAAACAGCTCGTTTTTTGCATCAATAAGCACAGCGGACAGGCGGTTGGCTTTCACTGAAATGTTCGGGGTGAGTGCAGTAAGCTCCGCGAGCAGCTCGGTTGCTGTTCCGCTCCACTCCTTCTTTTCGTCAATAAATATAGAGACCGTTTCGATTATCTCATTGCCACAACTCATATCGTTCTTTACTCTGAGCAGCTCCCAGCACATAGAGGTGTTGCTGAACGCCATGTCATATTCCTCACCCGGCAGGTCTCGACCACTGACGACAAGTGTTCCTGTTCGGCTGGTTCTTTTCTTGCGTGTCAGGATCATCAGCGTATCTGCACTGCCTGTCAGGCCATTGGTGCCCGAAACCTCATCAAGCGGATCATGTGCCTTCATCTTGCGTTTGTGGTGCACAAGGATAACTGCAATCTCATGCTGTGCCGCAAACTGCTTGAGAATATCCACCTCGCGGTAATCATCAGCATAGCTGTACTGGTTGGATTCGGGGCTTCTGATTCGCTGAAAGGTGTCGATGATAATCAGCTTTGTGTCGGGGTGCGATTTCATAAGGTTGTGAAGCTGCATTTCAAGCCCGTTGCCGAGGCTTTCAGAATCAATGACAAACTGCAGATTATCGTCTATGGTGTCCGTCTGAGCGGAAAGCCTGCTTTTGAGTCTTCGATAGGTGTCTTCAAGGGCAAGATATACCACCTTGCCCTGCTGTGTTTTGCGGCTCCAGAAGTCCTCGCCCTTGCTGACCGCAACGGCAATCTGAAGCACAAGCCAGGATTTACCCACTTTAGGTGAGCCGTAAATCATTGTAAGCCCCGGACAGAGCAGACCTTCGATAATCGCAGGCTCTTCCTTGAACTGCATACCCATAAGCTTGTCCGCAGGGAGCATTTCAAGCTCGGATCGTTTGATGCCGTACTGCCTGCAAAGGGAGTTAAGCGCGGTTCGCTTGTCGCTGAACAAACCGGACATGACGCAGTAATCGAGAATGTCGCCGTCACTGTTACAATCGTGGCACATCCACTGAGAACCCTTTGAGTAGAGATATGCGTACATTCCACAGACAGGACAGACTATGCAGTCACTGTTTTCAAGTACCCTGCCTATGCTCTCAAGGTAATCGGGCAGTTTGCTCTGCAGTTTCTGATGCATACGGATTTCATCGGCAGTAAGTTCTTCGGTAAAGTTATTAAGCGGCATGGTCATCACCTCCGTTGGAATTGCGGTCGATCCATTCGAGCAGCTTGCTTGAGGCAACCATTTTTCGTGCGCCTACATGAAGCGTGGGAAAGCCTGCCGAATTGAGCAGATTGTACGCTCCGGCACGTGAGATTCCCAGTACGGATGCAAGCTGTGTGGCGTTAAGTACGGGAGGAAGATTGCTGAAAGATGTGATTTCGTTGTTCATTTGACGTTCCTTTCTTTTGAGGATTGTTTTGATAAGTACAGCGGACATTGGATAATGGTGGCTCGAAATGACTGCTTACAGTCGTTCTTACATTTTCTGCAGAGTGGGTTATATTCTCTGCGTCCTTTGTCACCTATGAAGAACGACCATTCCAGTTTTTTCTTTTTGCTTAGTCTTGGCGTTGTTCAGACCTCCTTACTATGAATATTTGGTGCACTTTTGGGCGTTTTTTCTCTTTGACAGGGGCGTTCTGAGGCGCAGACGGGAAAGTATGCTAATTTCTCAAGATACGGAATTAAGGCAGAAAAGGTGCGTTTTATGACACTCTTTCAAGGGCGAGTGACTTGTTGATATAGTCCTCATGATTTATTTAGCCAAAAAATAAAAAGAACTTCCCCACGCAATGCGGAAAAGCACTTTTGTCTGTATGAAGCTAAATCGTGCAACAAAAAACGCCGCAGAAATCAGAAACAAAGCGAATAAACAACTCGCTTATGCTCCGGCTTCATACGGCGCTTGGTAGCTATGAAAAAAATCCATTCTCCGCTTGCACGACTTAAAGTCAGTTCGTTATTTGGTTGTTATAAACATACGCGATCAATTCGCGAACGTATGTTCGCTGTTGGCTTCATTATATGCTGTAATTTGTTATATGTCAAGACTAATTTGAAAAATAAGTCCATCCATATAGGAAAAGCACCACTGTGTATGTAGCAAAACATACAGCCAGTGGTGGTTATCTGGTTTCTACTTTATCTCCTGCTCAAGGCTGTCGAACTCCTGTGTAGAGAAAAACTCGCCGAGAGTAATGTCCAGACCATCACATATTTTCTTGATTGAAACAACTCCCGGGTTCTGACTCTTTTCATTCAGCATACTGTAAATTGTTGACGGAGACACTCCTGAAATATTAGCAAGCGCATTTACCGCAAGATTTCGCTGTTCGCACAATTCGATAATACGCCTTGCCACAGCTTCTTTTGTATTCATAATAATAGCTCCTTTACGATATATCCCTTATCCAAAGGTTACAATTCTTTGCGATATATCGTGTGGGACATATCGCAAATTTATACATTCTTTGCTATAATTGCGATATATCCCAAACAGAGGAGCGACGAAAAATAAATGACTTGTACTTTTTTCGGGCACCGTGACTGTCCCGATTCCGTTAGATTGAGATTGCGAGAGACTCTGATGAGACTTATAACCGAAGCGAGCGTTGATTGCTTTCTTGTAGGCAATCAAGGAAACTTTGATGCGCTGGTATACAGCGTCCTTTGCGAACTACGGAATATCTATCCGCATATCACGGTTACAGTAGTCCTTGCATATATGCCGACTGAGGAGATTGCAAACAAATACGGCTCCGACACCATCCTTCCGGAGGGCATCGAAACCGTACCAAAGCGTTATGCAATTTCCTGGAGAAATAAGTGGATGATAGAACAAGCGGAGTATGTGGTGACGTATGTTACGAGGTCGTTTGGTGGAGCAGCGAAGTTTGCGGAGGATGCAAAGAAACGGGATAAAACTGTTATAGTGATTAGCTAAAAAGCGCGTATCGGTTCTACTCAAATGGGTGAGAAAGTTCGGAATGTAGTGTTATTTTTTGCTCTAAACAATTTTTGTTTGACAAAATGCAAATACTGTGTTATAGTATCAGCAAACCTGCGAAAAGGTTTTAATTTTTCAGAATCAGTGTTAAAAAGTTGCCTTAACAATCGGAGATGTAGAGATGAGACTTGGAGATATTGCTGTTGTGCGTAGCGGATTGGTTTTAGCTCGAAAACAAGCGAAGAGTGGCTCAGCATATCAGTACCCATTACTAAATTTGCGCTCAATCAGGGCGGACGGGTATCTTGATGCTGAATCGCTGGAAACATTCAACGCAAGTGAGCATCTTAACTCAGAGTATTTGACACACGCCGGAGACTTGGTTGTACGCTTGAGCACTCCCTATACCGCAGTATTAATTGAAGATCAAGACGAAGGCATGGTCATCCCCTCCAGCTTCGCTATCATTAGAGCGGATCGACATTATGTTTTACCGGAATATCTTTTTTGGTTGCTGAATACCCCGAAGGTTCGACAGCAGATATATGAAAATACCACCGGAAATATGCTGGGAGGTATAAAGCCGTCCTTCTTTAATGAATTCATCGTTGATCCCTTGCCGCTCGAAAAACAGCAGATAATCGTAGCTTTGAATGAAACAGCGCGGCACGAAGTCAGGTTGCTAACAGAATTGGCTGCCGCAAAGAGCAACTACTATGCCCATATTATTGATAAGCTTCAAAAAGACATGAAGAGAGGGAACTAAATGACTACTCGTAACGATATTGAACGCACTCTTTGGAAAGCCTGCGACAGTTTCCGCGGCAAAATCGACAGCTCCCGATACAAGGACTATATCCTGTCCATGCTGTTTGTAAAATACCTAAGCGACGTTACTAAGGAAAAGCGTGCCCAGTACATGGAGCAGTATAACGGCGACGAGCGCCGCGTGGAGCGCGCCATGAGCCGCGAACGCTTTACGATCGACAAAGAATCCACCTTTGATTTCCTTTATGAAAACCGCAATGACAACGAGATCGGCCAAAAGATCAACGTTGCCCTATCTCACATTGAGGAGCACAACAGCGGCAAGCTCCGCAATGTATTCCGTGCCATCGACTTCAACTCCCAGGTTGACTTCGGCGAGGTAAAGGAGAAGAACGCAACCCTTCGCAATCTTCTGGAGGATTTCCACGACCTTGACCTCCGCCCCGGCCAGTTGGGGTCTGCCGATATCATCGGTGACGCCTATGAATACATGATCGCCAACTTTGCCTCCGATGCAGGCAAAAAGGGCGGTGAGTTTTTTACCCCGAGTCAGGTGTCCGAGTTAGTGTCAGCGCTGGTAAAACCGCAGGAGAACGACCGCATCTACGACCCAACCTGCGGCAGCGGTGGCCTTCTGCTCAAGGCATACAAAAGGGTACCTAGCGGCAAAGTCGCCATTTATGGTCAGGAACTGAATGCACAGACTTGGGCTCTGTGTACCATGAATATGTTCCTGCATGGTGTGGATGACGCCCGCATCTGGCAGGGTGACACCATCTTCAATCCTCAGAATATCGAAGGCGATAAGCTCATGAAGTTCCAGGTGGTGGTGGCAAATCCTCCGTTCTCTCTGGATAAGTGGGATAGCGGCTTCCTCTCTAATGCTGGACTTGATGCCAAGGGAAAGAAGCAGGAGAAGATGACTTCCTCCATGGATACATGGAAGCGCTTTGATTGGGGAGTTCCTCCTTCTTCCAAGGGTGACTATGCTTTTGTGCTCCATATGCTTCACAGCCTTGATGCTGAAAATGGACGCATGGCAGTCGTACTCCCCCACGGCGTTCTCTTCCGTGGCGCAAGCGAGGGTAAGATTCGAAAGCAGCTGATCGAAATGAACCTTCTGGATGCTGTTATCGGCTTGCCCGCAAACCTGTTCTACGGCACCGGTATCCCCGCTTGCATTCTGGTGTTCAAGAAAGGTCGCACCCGCGACGATGTGTTGTTTATTGATGCATCTGGAGACGGAAATTTTGAGAAAGGCAAGAATCAGAACATTCTGCGTGACAGTGATATTGCCCGCATCGTCAGCACATATGAGGTGCGTGAGGAAAAGGTGGATAAGTACAGCTACCGTGCTTCCCGTGACGAGATTCGTGAGAATGATTACAACTTAAATATCCCTCGGTATGTGGATACCTTTGAGGAAGAAGAACTGGTGGACATCGACGAAGTTAAAAGAAACATTGCCAATATCGAAGCGGAACTTGCTGAAGTGCAGGCGCAGATGGCGAAGTATCTGAAGGAGCTGGGATTATGAGTGAAAACAAGGGCGAACTGATTATCTATCAAACCGAAGACGGCTTAACTAAAATCGATGTCCGGATGGAGAATGATACCGTCTGGCTCTCTTTGGAGCAGATGTCCGAGCTTTTTCAAAGAGACAAGTCCACAATCTCCAGACACATCAAGAACGTTTTTCAGGAAGGCGAATTGAGTGAAGAATCAACTGTTGCAAATTTTGCAACAGTTCAATCTGAGGGAGATCGTCAGGTGACCAGAAACATTACTTACTTTAACCTCGACGTAATCATCTCTGTCGGCTACCGCGTAAAGTCTCTGCGAGGCACCCAATTCCGCATTTGGGCCAACTCAGTGCTGCGGGAATACCTGATCAAGGGCTTTGCCATGAATGACGAGCTACTGAAACAGGCGGGCGGCGGCAATTACTTCGACGAATTGCTCGCCCGGGTACGGGACATTCGTTCCTCCGAGAAGGTGTTCTGGAGAAAGGTGTTGGACATCTATGCTACCAGCGCCGACTACTCTCCCAATGCCGCTGAGACTACCGTGTTTTTCAAGACCGTGCAGAATAAAATGCTGTTTGCCGCAACCGGTCAGACAGCTGCCGAACTGGTGAACGACAGGGCCAATGCTTTGCTGCCCATGATGGGTATGACTTCGTTCAAGGGTAAGCGACCCACACTGGCAGAAGCCAAGATCGCGAAGAACTACCTGAACGAAGATGAGCTTGACACGCTGAACCATCTTGTGTCAGCATATCTGGATCTGGCAGAATTGCAGGCTCTCCGCCGTAAGCCTATGTATATGAAAGACTGGATTGCACGTCTGGATGATTATCTCAGAATGACCGACAGCGAAGTGCTGCAGAATGCCGGTAAGGTATCCCACGCGTTGGCGGAGCAGAAGGCCAAAGAGGAATACCAGAAGTTCAAGCAGCTGCAGAGCATGGAACTCACACCGGTGGAAGAAGCCTTTGTGGCTTCCATTGAAACGTCCAAGGTGGATGAACTGAACGAAGGCGTGAAGAAGCTGAAGGAATAGTATTTTGTATAGAAGTCGAGCTTGCCAAGAGGATAAGTACCGATAGCGAGGCGTCTGACAAAAACGGAACTCAAATGAGGTAATAATATGTACAAGATAAAAAGCGTACAATTTCAAAATCATCCTATTTTAAAAAACTTAAAGGTGGATTTTTGTGATCCCGATGGTAATATTGTTGACACTGTAATTATTGCAGGAGAGAATGGAACGGGTAAGAGCACACTTATAAATGAACTATACAAGATTGCTTCTAACACCGCTAATTGCGAAATGATTGTGGAAGTAACAGATGGCAGGAGGATTTCAACACTTACATACTATTTTAAGCATTTTCCAAACAGAACGCCTGCGTATTCGTTATATGTCAATGATGGGCAAGGGATGAACACATATTGTGCATCGGATGATATTAAACATAGATATCCGTTTAGCGGCGTGTTTTCCGATGTAGACATAAATTTTCATGCACAAAACATATCAACTGTGACTAGCTTGACATTAGATGCAACAAATGACAGTCGTCGCTCATCCATCGATTTGCCAAATAAGATAAACCAATTGTTAATTGATGTTCAAGCGTTAGATGATGCTGATGTCGCACATATGGTTAGGGACAATCCCCGAAAAAGATTATGCGAATTATCTATAGCAGAGCGCATGCCTCGCTTTACACAGGCATTTAACCATATGTTTAGTGATCTCACATATAGCCATGTAGAAAATGCACGTGGTCATAAAGCTATTATATTCGAAAAGTGTGGCAGCAAAGTCCCTATTGATGCACTAAGTTCCGGAGAGAAGCAAGTGGTATATCGCGGTTGTTTTTTGTTGAGAGATGTCAATTCAACAAATGGTGCCTTTGTATTTATAGATGAGCCCGAGATTAGTTTGCATCCTAACTGGCAGATGAGAATCATGGATTACTACAAGGGAATATTTACAGATAATGATGGCAAGCAGACTTCTCAAATTTTTGCAGTGACTCATTCTCCTTTTGTAATCCACAACGAAAATCGACGAAACGATAAAGTTATTATCCTTGCACGTGAAGAAAACGGAGATATTGTTGTTAAGGATAAGCCATCATATTTTAAGTGCAATTCAGTTGAAACAATACAGGATGCGTTTGCAATTCACGGCTTCGCTGCTGATAAACCTACCGTATATCTCGAGGGAAGGACCGACGAAATGTACTTTAATAAAGCACTTGAAGTCTATGGAATCAATGTTCCTTTCCAGTTTAAGTGGGTGGGATATATTGATACGAAAGGCGAAGAAGCTAACACCGGTAAAGATGCATTGAATAAAGCAGTGGCTTTTTTGATCAGCAGACATCTTCCGGTGCGAAGTGTTTGTCTTTATGATTGCGATACCAACAAACCGAGAAAAGAAGTGAATAATGTTATTACAGTGAGCCTTCCCAAGCACGAAAACGACAAAGGCATCGGGATTGGCATTGAAAACGCACTCATTTTTGGCGACATTGATGTTGAGCCCTATAGGAAACAACGCATAGAAGTTGACGGCTATGGAATTGAGAAGCGAATTCCAGACTTCCAAAAAATGGAGTGCTGCAAGCATATTTGTTCTCTTACTTCAGAAAGGCTTAAACTTGTTTTTGCAAACCTTAAGACGACCATAGAAGACTTAACAAAACTCTTTAATGAGGCGTAGATTATGATACCAGAGCTAAGAGATCGAATTGAACAAATCCGGCACGGAAACGTGCCGGAAGGATATAAGAAAACAAAGGCTGGAGTTTTACCCTCGGACTGGATTGTATGCTCGATCAATGATTGTCTGGAACGCGTTGAACACCCTGTCGATGTACAAGCCAATGAGATGTATACTCAGATTGGTATCCGTTCTCATGGCAAAGGGTTGTTCTACAAAGAACCCGTCACTGGCGAAGCCTTGGGGAATAAGGCGGTATACTGGATTGAGCCAGATTGTTTTGTGTTGAATATCGTGTTTGCTTGGGAGCAAGCAATTGGCAAGACCACGCAAGCGGAAGTAGGCATGATTGGTTCCCATCGTTTTCCAATGTATCGCCCGATAGACGGAAAGGTTGATGTCGATTATCTCGTTTCCTACTTGATGACCAAGCGAGGAAAAGATATCCTGGAGGCAGCATCTCCAGGCGGTGCGGGACGAAACAGAACTCTTGGACAGGATCGCTTTATGAAAAGCAAGATTGTCCTTCCGATACCTGCCGAACAGAAGAAAATTGCTGCCATTCTTACCACGCAGGACAAGGTGATCGAGCTTAAAGAAAAGCAGCTTGCGGAGAAGCAGCGGCAGAAAAAGTATCTGATGCAACAGTTTTTGACCGGAAAGAAGCGCCTGCCCGGATTTGATGATGAGTGGCTACGCTATCGCCTCAGCCAAATCACCAAGCGGATTAAACGCAAAAATAACGTTGCAAACGATAATGTTCTGACTATCTCAGCCCAGTACGGTTTGATTAACCAATCGGAGTTCTTCAACAAAGAAATCGCCAGCGAGGATAAGAGCAGCTATTATCTGTTGCACCGGAATGACTTTGCGTACAACAAAAGCTATTCGACTGGATATCCCTTTGGCGCTATTAAACGGATGGTAAGATATGACATGGGCATAGTCTCTCCTCTGTATATTTGCTTTCAGATTACACCCGAGGATATATCGTTAGAATATATAGAGCAATACTTCGAAGCGGGGCTGATGAACCGAGAGCTTCAAGCCTTTGCGCAAGAGGGCGCGAGAAATCACGGTCTGCTAAATATCGCCGTAGATGATTTTTTCAGCGCAAAAATCGTTCTGCCGTCTTATGATGAACAGCTGGCAATAGCAAAGATTCTGACTAACGCTGACAGAGAAATTGATCTGCTTCGTAGGGAACTTGAAGAAGAAAAACAAAAGAAAAAAGCCCTGATGCAGCTTCTGCTAACGGGCATTGTGAGGGTATAAGGAGGTTTAGATTATGAAAAAGCCTATTGTGGCGATTATGTACGATTTTGATAAAACACTGTGCACCAAGGATATGCAAGAATATGCGTTTATCCCCGCGCTTGGGATGAGTTCCTCTGCTTTTTGGGGAGAAGCCAACGCGTTGACGGATGCGGAAGAGATGGACAATATCCTTGCCTACATGTACAAGATGGTAGAAAAGGCGAGAGAAAAGAAAGTTCCCATAACCCGCGATACATTCCGAGAGATGGGACGCAGTGTGGAGTTTTTTGATGGAGTCTTGAGTTGGTTTGACAGAATCAACGAGTACGGTGAGCAATCCGGTGTTAGAATCGAACACTACATTGTTTCCTCTGGAATTAAGGAGATTATCGAAGGTACACCCATCGCAGAGAAATTCAAAAAGATCTATGCCTGTGAGTTTATGTATGATTATAACGGCTCTATCCAGTGGCCCAAATTTGCAGTCAATTACACGGCGAAAACACAGTTTTTGTTCCGCATTAACAAGGGTGTGCTGACGATTGACAGTAAAAGTGCAGATAAGCTGAATCAGTACACTCCTGAAAATGAACGTCGCGTCCCTTTCCGTAATATGATATATGTCGGCGATGGACTTACCGATGTTCCTTGCATGAAGCTTGTTAAGGCTAATGGTGGACAGGCCATTGCGGTCTACGATCAAGGCAAAGGCAGAGAAGCTGCCCTCAATCTCTTGAAGGCTGATCGAGTAAACTTTGTTGCAGCTGCTGACTATGGTCCAGGAAGCGATATCGAAACGATTGTACAAGCAATTATCAAAAAGATCCACGCGGTCGAAGAAATGCATATGTATCAGTAATAACTTGTAAAGCGAGGCGGGATTTTCCCGCCCCGCTATTCGTGCATTTAATACTCTTTTTCGAAAGGAGGAAATTCCATGGATAAAAATGCCTATCTGGAAGTCAACGCAAGCCAGAAGCCTGCCATTGAGCTTCTTCAATCCATGGGTTACACATATATATCACCGGAGGACTGTGAAAAACAGCGCGGCAGCAAGTATCATGTACTGCTGAAAGATATCCTGCGTGGTCAACTTCGCAAGCTTAACCGTTACTCCTATGCCGGTGCAGAAAACGAATTCTCCTCGGCAAACATCGAGCGATCCATGGACGATTTGGATGAGCCTTTGACCGATGGCCTTGTGCGTACCAGTGAGAAAATCTATGACGCTCTGTTGCTTGGCAGAAGCTATCTAGAAACTGTCGGCGATGGTAAGATGCTCAGCTTTAATCTGAAATACATAGATTGGGACAATCCTCAGAACAATGTGTTCCATGTAACAGAAGAGTTTGTGGTTGAGAGTCAGGATAAGCAGCATAATGCCCGTCCTGATATAGTGCTGTTCATCAACGGCATTCCATTTGCCGTGATTGAATGCAAGGCTCCGCAGGTTTCCGTGGATCAGGCTGTTGAGCAAATGATTCGCAATCAGCAGACAGATTATATTCCGCAACTGTTCAAGTATGCACAGATTGTTCTTGCAACCAACAAGAACGCAGTTAAGTACGCTACTGCCGGTACACCCAAGAAGTTCTGGAACGTTTGGAAAGAGCAGGATAACGAGTGGATACAAGCATCTTTGAACGAGCTTGTTTCAGATCGTATGCCTACCGTTCAGGATAGCAATATTATTGCGCTGTTCAGCAAGGAACGTGTCTTTGAACTTATCAGATATTTTGTTATCTTTGATGCAAACGTAAAAAAGATTTGCCGTTATCAGCAATATTTTGCCATAAAAGAGATTATGAAGACTATTGCCGAGGATGACGAGAAAGGCAACCGGCAAAGCGGTGTGGTCTGGCACACGCAAGGCAGCGGCAAGAGTCTTACAATGGTCATGCTGGCAAAATATATCTTAATGGAGTTGGCAGTGTGCCATCCCCGCGTTGTCATCGTAACCGATCGCAAGGAGCTTGATGGACAGATTGCTGCAACTTTCTCTCACACAAGGCTCAATCCGGCAAGGGCAACCAGTGGTCGACATCTTGTGGAGTTGGTAACCAGTGCAAAGGCCGATGTTATCACCAGCATTATTAATAAGTTCAATACTGCAGAGCGGCAGGAAGCCAAGAATTATTCCCGTGACGTTTTTGTTCTTGTCGATGAAAGTCATCGCTCCAACTATGGTCTTATGGCAACCAAGATGCGCAGTGTGTTTCCCAATGCCTGCTATATCGGGTTTACCGGAACGCCGCTGATGAAGCGCGAGAAGAATACCATGTCCAAGTTTGGTAAGCTAATTCATAAGTATACCATCAAGGACGGTGTAGATGATGGTGCAATTGTTCCGCTGATTTACGAGGGTCGATTTGTTGATCAGCGAGTAGACGAAGAAAACATTGACCTTTGGTTCAAACAAACGACAAAGCGACTGACAGATGCTCAGAAAGAAGATCTACGCAAGAAATGGAGCAGTATTCGCCGATTGACTTCTACCGATGCCCGTATCAAACGCATTGCGTTGGATATAAGTGAACACTTTGTAGAGGGATATAAGCACACTGGATTCAAAGCGATGCTTGCAACGAACTACAAGCGAGATGCCATACGCTACCTGGAGTGCTTTGAAAAGTTTGGAGATTTGACTTGTGCGGTCGTTATTTCTCCGCCCGATATGCGTGAAAGCGTAGATGATGTAGACGAGGGCACAGACGATCTGGTTATCTCATACTGGAATAAAATGATGAAGCAGTATGGCGATGCAGACCATTACGAAGAAGCTATGAAAAACAAGTTCTGCGATGGTGAGATTGACATCCTGATAGTGTGCAGCAAGCTCCTTACTGGTTTTGATGCACCTATCTGTCAGGTGCTCTATATAGACAAAGAACTTAAGGAACATGGCCTCCTACAAGCTATTGCAAGAACCAATCGTATATATGAAGGCAAAGACTATGGATTGATCGTTGATTACCGTGGACTAATCGAAAAGCTGGATACTGCAATGGATATGTATAGCGGTGCCGGTTTGGAGAACTTCGACAGCGGAGATCTTAAAGGAGTCGTTATTGATGTTATGACTGCAATTGGTGATCTAAGAAACGCTTATTCGCAGTTGATAGAGATGTTTGCTTCGGTAGCAAATAAGAACGACGCTGAATCCATCGAAGTATTTTTGGGTGATGATAAAATCAGAGAGGATTTCTACAATCGACTCTGTAACTTTGGCCGGGTGCTGAATCTGACTCTAAATGCAGAACAAGCATACAATGCATTGCATAAAGATGAACGGAAGAAATATCAAGACACATTCATTTTCTTTGCAAAAGTTCGCCGCAGCGTAAAGATAAGATACTGTGATGCCATTGACAACAGTGAGTACGAGCCAATAATGCAAAATCTACTTGATACTCATTTGTCGGTTGCCGGCTTAAAACAAATTACAAATCCCATTGATATATTGGACAAGGATGATTTCGAGAAAGAATTAGAAACTCTCGGCTCTTTGCGTTCCAAGGCCGACGCCATTACAAGCAGAATGACAAGGAGCATCAGTGAAAAACGCGAGGAGAATCCCGCATACTACGATAGTTTTTCCAAGAGGATAAAAGACGCACTTGAACTATACAAGGAGAAAGTCATCTCTGAAGCCGAATACCTCGCAAAGATGCGCATGATTATGGAGGATTATCATGCTGGCAAGAGTACAGTAAATTATCCAGAACGCATCAAGACAAATGTTCATGCACAGGCTTTTTATGGCGTGCTGAGTGCGATCCTGGATGAAGTCGAGAGCGAGCAGATAACCTCCGACTTCGTCGCAGAAGTGTCTGAAGAGATTACAAGAATAGTTGCGGCTCATAGTCAAGTCGACTGGACAAACAATAAAACCATTCACGATAGAATCTCTCAGGATATTGATGACCTCTTTTATGAATACGAGAAGAGTTTGGGCTTGAAGTTATCCTTTGATCTCATTGACAAAATCATCGACAACGTTAAAACAGTTGCTTTGCGGAGGTTCTAAAATATGGACACAACGAGCAAGAGAACTGTTGTTGCAGAAGGTCGAGAGATCAATTACACTCTAGAAAGAAAACCGGTTAAAAATCTCAATCTTAGAGTTAGGAAAGATGGCAATGTATTTGTTTCTGCAAACGACTCTGTTCTTTGTAAAGAAGCAGATGATTTTGTTCTCAGAAAGGCATCATATATTCTTAGTTCTATTGATCATTTCCATGAATTGGCTCAATATAAGCCTCGTCCCAAACAATATGTAAGCGGAGAAACGTTCAGAATTCAAGGGAGAGGATTGCGTTTAGAGGTATCCCAGTCAACGAAGGACACAATCTCATCAGATGGCATATATATTCGTCTTAATATAAAAGATGTGAATGACATTGAAAAGAAACGGCGGATAGTAAACAGATTTCTGGACCAAGAATGCAAAACCGTATTCAGCAAAATAATGGACGAGTTGTATCCGATATTTAAGAAGTATGGAGTTCAGAAGCCGTCTTTGAGAATTAGGGATATGGAAACACGCTGGGGGTCTTGCTTAACTGAGAAGGGTGTTATTACGCTTAACAAGCGGCTTCTTGAGGCTCCAAGACATTGTATAGAGTATGTAGTTATGCATGAGTTGTGCCACTTTATGCATCCAAATCACTCGAAACACTTCTATGCGTTATTATCCATGTTGATGCCGGACTGGAAAGAACGAAAAAAGACTTTAGATAAGACTGCAGAATACTGGCTATAAAAGTGTCGTAGAAAATCGATTGTGTTTTGATTCTACAAAAAGATTCAATGTCCAGAAAATGATTAAGCTCAATAAAGGGTAAACGAGCAAATTAGACCTTTTTCATGCGAAGCAAGGATTTTCTAAGGATAAATAATATCCTTACACCAAGGGTACGAATAAGGGTATCGATAAGGGTATGAATTACATACTGAAAAGCGCGTAACCATCGAACAGACACGAATCAGTCCAAATTCATTTTCAGCACGAAAAATCGTACCCTTTAGGCGGTAATTTACCCTTTGCGGATTGGTTGCAAGGTTAAGAAAATCGACATCCTGCCTTCACTTTTTGCTCAAAAAATACGCTTTGCACCCTTATTAGTACCCTTTACAGATTGGAAAATGCTGAAATCAATGGAAAACATGGAAAAACGCCAAAAACACAAATGGCTTACCTATGCGATTTTTATCACATAAGGTAAGCCATTGGAACGGCGTTGTCCAATTCAAATCCTGTCTCCGCAACCAAAAGTCAAACCTTCTTATCTCAGGATAAGAAGGCTTCTTTCTTTGTAAAAACAATTTTCGATATCGTAGATGCATAAATATCAGGAATTATTCGTACTTAATGTGTTTTCGCTAAAAACACAAACGGATTTTGATCAAAAACACTCTGATTTCATTTGAAATCAGAGTGTTTTTATCTGAAGCAGCTTTGCAGGTTTTAAGGTATAAGAAGTTCAGGTAGATTGTATCATGTTACGAAAAAAGCTGAGCTATTGTAAAAAATCAAAATTCATGATAAAATAAACAATACAAAATAATAGCATCAGAGATGGGAATAAATTTGATTGTGTTTTCGGAAAAGGAGATGAAATAAATGAAGAAAATTATGGGCGGATATATGGGGAAAGTGATGCAGGTTAATCTCACAACACGGGAAATAACCGAATACCCATGGAGCGACAAGGATAGGGAGATGTACATAGGCGGCAAGATGATGGCCGCAAAAATACTGTATGACAACATGACAGGCAAGGAAGAGGCTTATTCAGAAGAAAATATGATAGTCATCTCAACAGGACCTCTTACAGGCACAGGAGCGCCCAGCTCAAGCCGTTTCAATCTGTCGACTCTTTCGCCGCAGACGGGAATAATCGCTTCATCAAACTGCGGAGGCTCATTTGGATATTACCTTAAAAAAGCAGGCTATGATGCTGTAATAATCAAAGGAAAATGCAGTGAACACACATGGCTTGAAATTAACGGTGATGAGTTCATATTCCATAACGCCGATGACCTGTGGGGTACAAAGGTGACCGAGTGCCAGGAGCGCCTTGAAGAGAAGCTTTCAGAGAAAAGAAAAAACGTGAGCTTCGGCAATATCTGCATCGGTCCTGCAGGTGAAAACCTTGTGCGTTATTCCGCAGTGCTCAGCGGTGAACGTGCCGCAGGCAGAGCGGGAATCGGAGCGGTGTTCGGCTGGAAGAATCTGAAAGCTGTCACAGCTTCCGGCAACTGCACAGTTCCCGTTTATAACGAAAAAAAGAATCTGAAGTGGAATAAAAAGTGGTTTGCCTATCTGCGCCGACATCCTCTGACTGGCAATCAGCTTCCGAGACTGGGCACTGCAGGACTTGTAAGCTCAATGCAGGCAAGGAGAATTCTGTCCACCAAGAACTACACCTACGGCCAGTTTGAGGATTTTGAAAAGGTAAGCGGCGAGGTGCTTGCAGAGGAGTACAATATAGTAAACAAGGGCTGCCTTACCTGCCCGATAAAGTGTGCACGAACTGTAGAGGTTGACGGCAGAGCGGTAAAAGGACCCGAGCTTGAAACTCTGGGACTGCTGGGCGGCGGCATACTGAATGCTGACCTTCCGTGTATTCTTCGCTGGAACAACGAACTTGATGAACTTGGAATGGATACAATTTCCGCTTCCAGTACCCTTGCCTTTGCTATGGAAGCAAATGAAAAGGGTCTGTGGGACAACGGACTGAAATTCGGAAGTACGGATGAAATCTCAAAAGTATGGGAGGATATTGCCTACCGTCGTGGAATCGGAGACGAGCTTGCAGAAGGAAGCAAGCGCCTTTCCGAAAAATACGGAGGCAAGGAGTTTGCGATGCACGTAAAGGGTCTGGAGCTTGCGGCTTACGAGCCGAGAAGGGCAGTAGGACAGGGACTCGGTTATGCGGTATCAAACCGAGGCGGCTGTCACCTCAACGGAGGCTATCTTGTTATCCTTGAGGGATTGGGACTCAATACCGACTCCCAGACCTACAAGTCAAAGGCTGATTTTACCATGCTTTTCCAGGATCTAATGGAGATGATTTCAGCAACGGGACAGTGTCTGTTCACTTCCTATGCATTCTTCCCGGGATTCCTTATCACACGCCCCAACGGGGCTATAACAAAGACCGCCAACTTTCTGCTTCCCCACATAGGCTGGATAGGCAGATTCATAAATAAATTCCCGACTCTTCTTGCACTTCATTTGCCTGTATTTCACCATACGAAGGCGATGAAATATGCAGTTGGAATGAAGATGAACTTCGGGAAATATATCCGCTGCGGTGAGAGAGGATACAACCTTGAAAGATGTATAAATGCACGTTTCGGCATCAGTGCCAAGGACGATGCACTGCCGAAAAGACTTACCGATGTTCCCCAGGATGAAAACAATCCCAGAACACGTGTGCCTCTTGAAAAAATGAAGAAGAGATATTATAAGGCACGAGGTTGGGACAAAAACGGCATACCCACAAAGAGAACTCTTCGCAAACTGAAGATAAGCAAGTGAGGTGAGCAGATATGGTAAAGGTAAAATTATTTGGACTTTTCCGTCTTGATACAGGGCTGAAAGAACTGGAGGCAGACGTCAAAACAGTTAAGGAACTTTATTCTGTACTGCTCACAGAGGCAAAAAAGGCAAAGCCCGACACAAAGGTAACCGCAAAGGATATTAACGGCTGCATT
The DNA here is from genome assembly GCA_045604155.1 of Acutalibacteraceae bacterium. Taxonomy (GTDB): domain Bacteria; phylum Bacillota; class Clostridia; order Oscillospirales; family Acutalibacteraceae; genus JAISGQ01. The sequence goes on along the minus strand of JAZUNN010000082.1, from coordinate 7,739 downwards.
GTAATGATAAACGGCAAGGCAGGTAAAAAGACAAGCAGACTTTCAGACGGAGACGAGGTAACGCTCATGTCTCCCGTCTGCGGCGGGTGAAAGGCGGTGTCAGAATGAAAAGCTACAGAATAACAGAAAGCTGCATCGGATGCACATTGTGCGCAAAAAATTGCCCTGTCGGGGCAATTTCAGGCAGCCTTAAAGAAAAGCACACAATAGACGAAAACCTCTGTGTCCGATGCGGACTTTGCGGAAAGCTGTGCGCAAAGGGCGCAGTGCAGAACGAAAAGGGCGAGACAGTCGAAAAGCTCTCTAAGGATAAGTGGGAAAAGCCATACGTAGATAAAAAAAACTGCGCAGGCTGCAGCGTGTGCATTGAAAACTGTCCGAAAAACTGCCTTGCGCTGACAGAACCGAAATTCAATGGAGATATAAGAACCGTTGCAGAGCTTAGAAGCGCAGAAGACTGCATCGGCTGCGGTCTTTGTGCAGACAGCTGTCCCATAAACGCCATAACAATGGGAACAATACCACCCGAAAGGAATTACAAGGAGGTAAAGACAATGAGCAGCAAGATTTATTGCAGAACATTCCAGGCGGTCATGAAGATAGGACATTATTTCATGGGCTACCGTATGCCTGAATACATAGACGGTCCCGGCAGCATAAGCAAAATGCCTGAGTTTATGAAGGCAAAGGGCGCAAAAAATGTCCTTGTGGTAACCGATAACGGCCTTGTAAAGCTGGGTCTTCCCAACGGAATGCTTAAGGCAATGGAAGAAGCAGGCATCAAATACACTGTATTCAGCGATATCCAGCCCAACCCCACAAGCGATGACGTTGAGAACGGCTTCAAGGTATATAAAGAGAATGGCTGTGAGGCTATTGTTGCTTTCGGCGGCGGAGCTCCCATGGATTGCGCAAAGGCGATAGGCGCAAGGGTAGCACGTCCTAAAAAGAGCGTTGCACAGCTACAGGGCATTCTGAAGATACTTAAAAAAATACCGCTGTTCTTCGCTGTTCCCACAACCTCGGGTACAGGCTCAGAGACCACCGTTGCGGCGGTTATCACCGATGCTGCGACACATCACAAAGCATCCATAAATGATCCTAACATCATTCCGAAATATGCAATACTTGACCCCGAGCTTACAATAGGTCTGCCGCCCTTTGTAACTGCTACAACGGGAATGGATGCACTGTGCCATGCAGTTGAATCCTATACAAATTACACTTACTGCACCAGAGTTGAAAAAGATCTTGCAAAGAAGGCAGTAAAGCTTATATACGAAAATCTTCTCAAGGCATATAAGGACGGCAGCGATCTTGAAGCACGTCAGAATATGCAGCTTGCAGCGTTCTACGCAGGTCGATCCTTTACCCGTGGCTGCGTAGGTTATGTCCACGCAGTAGGACACACTCTCGGCGGACTTTACGGAGTACCTCACGGCCTTGCAATGTCCATAATCCTTCCTCATGTAATGCGCCAGTTCGGTCCTGCTGTTTACAAGAGACTTTCCGAGCTTGCAGATGTCTGCGGAATAGATGGAGCAACAGCGGAAGAAAAGGCAATAAAGTTCATCGAATGGATCGAGCAGCTTAAAAAGGACATGGCAATTCCTGCAGGCATCGATGTTATCAAGGAAGAGGATATTCCTCAGATTATCAAGTGGGCATCAAAGGAAGCAAATCCTCTCTATCCCGTGCCGGTAATATGGAAGGCGGCGGATTTCGGCAAGCTGATCGATACTCTGACCGCTGCTGCAAAAGAGGGCTGATTTCTTGCAGATAGTAAAAATACAGATAAGAAAAAGTAAGGGTGAGAGGGTCACTGTCCTCTCTGCCCGGGCTGACAGAGAAAATGGTATCGAGGGCAGTATACCGTCTAAAACTCCCGAAAGGCAGATAAGCCTGATGGCGGGCGAGCTTCTGCCTGAGATCCGAAATATGGGAGGTCACTGCACCTTGCGTTTTGAAGCGGATATAGAAACAAATGATCTTGATTATTCTGCCCTTTCCGTTGGTGCAAGGCTGAAAACGGGAACAGCTGTGGTTGAGATAACAGCTGTGGGAAAGAGATGCTTTGATGACTGTCCAATAAGACAGAGGGGAGACCGATGCCCTTTGCCCAAAAACTGTGCTTTCGGGCACATAACAGAAGACGGAGAAATATCCGTAGGTGACGAAATAGTTGTTATATGACAGACAGATACAGTAAGAATGCAGGATCTCTTTCCAAAAAGGAAATCGAGATACTGCAGAGAAAAAAGGTGTGTATAGTCGGCTGCGGAGGACTTGGCGGTTATGCAGTTGAGCTTCTTGCCCGAATCGGAATCGATACTATAAGAGTTGTTGACGGAGATGTATTTGACGAAACGAATCTGAATCGCCAGCTTCTCTGTGAGGAAGGCAATATAGGCTTATCCAAGGCACATGCAGCCGAAAAACGCATAAAAGCAATAAACAGCAGTGTGAATGTTGAGACCATCAATGTATACCTGACAGAAGAAAATGCGAGAAGCATAGTCGCAGGCTGTGATGCAGTGCTGGACTGCCTTGACAGTATCGAAGACCGAAAGCACCTTGCAAAGGCGTGCGCAGAAGAGAAAATCTATCTTATTCACGCAGCCGTAGGCGGCTGGTGTGCTCAGGTTTCAGTCATACCGCCGGGCAGTGATATGTTGGATATTATCTACCCTGAGGGCAGCATATCGAAAGCAGGAAACACCCTTTCCTTTGTTGCTTCTTTTGCCGCCTCAGTGCAGGTTTCGGAAACAGTAAAGCTGCTGACAGGCAGACCCGTAACCCTTAAAAACAGACTCTTCATATCCGACCTGCTTGCAGGTACGGAAGAGATTTTAAACTTTACAATTTAGAATTTTTTATTAAGACATCCGATCCGCAGTGCCTAAGTATGAATGATATACGGTGCTGCGGACGCAGGGTTGATCGGGAAACGGATCAGCCTCCCGTGTTTGGAAAGGATGACGTTTTTTCGTCATGCAAAGCTTTCCAAAACGGAAAGCTTTTTATATTTTCAGAGGTGATTTTTCTGAGAAGACTTCATACAAGAATAACAGCTTTTCTGCTTTGTGCAGTGCTTCTTGTCTTCTGTGCCTGTTCTGGAGGAGAAAATAAAGAGCCGATACCTCCCGAAAGAGCGGTAACCGATGGCTCGGGAGCGGTGCTGGAGATACCCGAAAGCGGAACCGATATAACGATTGCCTCTGTTTATGCGGTATCGGTGCCGTTTATTGTAGCGCTGGGATTGTCAGATAATGTTGCAGCCATAAACTGCAAGTCCTATTTCTGGACAGACAATGTGCAGGCACTCGCCGATGCAGGCACAGTAGGTCGTGGAGTTGTTGATCTCGAAGCACTGGCAGGCTATCGTCCCTATGTGTTTATCCACCGTGCAAACGACAGCAAGACCGTTGATGCGGTAAAAGAGCTGGGAATAGATGTACTCTGTATAAAGGCGGAGAGCATGGAGGACGTAATATTTACCCTGCGTATGATGGGCAGATACTTCGGAAGCGAGGAGCGAGCCGAAGAGGTAATAGCATACATAAATGAAAAGTTTGAATATATCGACTCCATCACTGCGAAAATTCCTGAGGAAGAACGAGTTACAGCCATTACCATGGGCGGCGAATACGGACGTATTGCCGGAGAAGATATGATCCAGTCGTGGATGATAGAAAAAGCAGGCGGCATCTGCGGTGCAAAGGACATTACAAATGACTGCAACTGGTCACAGATAGGCACCGAGCGGCTTTTTGAATTAAATCCCGATTATCTGTTTCTCACAAGCTCCACAACTCTCGATTACACCCGGGAAGAGATAATGTCTGACTCTGCATGGAGCGCAATGGAGAGTGTGAAAAATGACCGTGTGCGTCAGATACCTGCAAGGATAGACTCGTGGGATATGCCTGGAGTTGTAAGTGTAATCGGCACAATGTGGATGCTCAACCAGATGTATCCCGAGTATTTCACAACTGAGCAGCTTCAGCAGGAAATAGACGAATACTACACCCTGATGTTCGGAAGGACTTTCGATGCCGAATACCTCGGTTACGAATTATAAAGGAGAAAGTATGAATAAAACGGCAGTGAAAAAACAGAATAAAAGGCTGCTGTTCCCACTGCTTGCCATTCTTCTGCTGTTTTGCACGGTGATGGCGGTTTGCGTGGGGAAATACCCTGTCACGCCTCTTGAAAGCCTGCGCATACTCTGGGGAGGCATAACAGGAAATACCGACGGCTTTGACCTGATGACCGTAAATGTAGTTCTCAAGCTTCGAATCCCTCGCATACTTGCAAGTATGCTGGTTGGTGCGGCATTGTCGATGTCGGGAGCGGTGTATCAGGGTGTTTTCAACAACCCCCTTATTTCTCCCGATTTTCTGGGTGTTTCGGGCGGTGCCTGCGTTGGTGCGGCAATAGCAATACTCCTCGCACTGCCATCGGTTTTTATCCAGGCCTTTGCCTTTGCCGCAGGAGTTATGGCGGTGCTGATTGCCCTGCTGATACCCTGGCTTCTTAGAAATCGCTCGAATATCATGCTGGTTCTGTCGGGCATAATCGTCGGTGCAGCAATGTCTTCGATACTGGGTTTTATAAAATATGTCGCAGATCCGGAAACTCAGCTTGCGGCAATAACCTACTGGACGATGGGCGATTTTTCAGCAATAAAGCTTGACGATGTATGGAGCGTCATGTCTGCGATGATTCCTTCGGCAACGGTGCTTTTCCTGCTGTCGTGGAGAATAGATATACTGTCCCTCGGAGGAGACGAAGCACGTACTTTAGGCGTGAACGTAAATCTTGTGCGCACTGTTTCAATACTCTGTGCCACACTGCTCACTGCAAGCTCTGTGTGCATTGCGGGAACAATCAGCTGGGTAGGACTTGTTGTACCTCATTTTGGAAGAATGCTGGCAGGACCCAATCACAGACGTTCACTTCCTGCATCGGCAATGCTTGGAGCATTATTCATGCTCTTTGCAGACACCCTGACAAGAACGGTATCCCAGACAGAAATGCCCGTCAGCATAATAACCGGACTTATCGGCGCACCTCTTTATGTGCTCCTGCTTTACAGAGAGAGGAGGCACATGGAATGATATATGAAGTGAATAACCTCAGTTTCAGCTATCCGACCTCATCACGATTAATACTTGATGATGTGTCGATTACCCTCGGAGAGGGAGAGATTCTTACCATACTCGGTCCAAACGGAGCGGGAAAAAGCACACTGCTAAAATGCATGTTAGGTTTACTCAGAACGCAGAAAGGCGAAATAAAGCTTTGCGGCAATGATCTTTCCGGAATGAGTGAACGTCAGCGAGCCGCCTGTGTCGGCTATGTTCAGCAGACCCAGGGGACATCTTTCGGATATACGGTTTTCGACTATGTGCTTATGGGACGTTCGCCTTTTCTGGGGCTTTTTGGGTGTCCGAAAGCCGAAGATCGGGAAATAGCCCGAAAAGCCCTTGCCGAAATGGGAATAGAGCATCTTTCGGATAGGTCGATAAATGAACTCAGCGGCGGAGAGCGGCAGCAGGCTATGATAGCAAGAGTAATAGTCGGAAAGCCAAAAGCTGTGCTTTTGGACGAGCCCACAGCACATCTTGACTACGGAAATCAGCTTCGAACTCTTCGCATGATAAAGAACCTGAAAGAAGAAGGATTTGGAGTAATACTGACCACCCATGACCCCAACCACCCGCTGCTGCTTGGAGGAAGGACAGCAATAGTTGACCGCAGCGGAAAGCTTACCGTCGGCGATACTGCTGACACAGTTACAGAGGATATACTCAGGCGTGTGTACGGCACCGAGCTTCGATTGAGCTTCATGCCTGAAGCAGGAAGAATGGTGTGTACGTACCCTGAAATATAAAAAAGGAGACAAGAACATGAAAAAAATCATTGCATCACTGATTGTACTTCTGCTGCTCATAGGTGCAGCAGCATGCACAAATGAGAAACCCGAAGAAACAACAAATGCACCCACCGCACAGGTCGTAACAGATGCAGAGATACCTGAATTCTCTGTACTTGTAAACGGTGTTGAAGTAACCAATGAAACAATGGCAGGCTACACTGTCTATTCTGTACAGACTCATTCAGTCAACAGTCAGGGCACCGAAGATGACAGACTTTATGTAGGCTATGCCATGAGCGATGTTTTCGCTGCAGCAGGCATAACAGGAGAATACACCGAGGTAAAGGCAGTTGCAGACGACGGCTATGAGATCGCATACGATGCAGCTGCAGCAGCACTTCCCACAACACTGCTTGCAGTAATCCGTGACGGCGAGCCCTTCAAGAAGGGACCCTGGTTTGCGCCCTGCCACAGCGGCACCTCAGGCGATTATCTCAAGAATGTAGCTTCCATCGGTGTTGATGCAGAGGCAGCACTTCCTGAAGACACTGAGGAGGATTCCACAGAGACAGGACTTCCCGAAATTCAGGACAGAACCGATAAGGTTACCTTCAGCGATTACAAGTTCCTTGTAAACGGAAATGAAGTTACAAACGATACTCTTGCAGATCTTTCCATTTACAAGATCACAGTAAATGTTGTAAACAGCAAGGGCGTAGAATCCGAAGCAACCTACACAGGCTACAGACTTTCCGATGTCCTCGCAGCATGCGGTGTGACCGAGTTTGATTACGTTACTGCAGTTGCAGATGATGGCTACGAGTCTGAGATAGACATCGACACAGCAAAGAGCGAATATACTCTTCTCGCAATCGAAAAGGACAAGGAAACAGGCGAAGGCGGCACTGTATGGGTAGCACCCTGCATGGAAACCACCTTAGGCAAATACGTAAAGCTTGTTGTTGAAATCAAAGCATAAACAGCGATAAACCTGAAAGATGAATATGTAATTTAAATTATAAAACATATTTTGAAGTGCGGTTTTCTGGCTTAAATCGTGTATTGGACATCACCCCACCTGTCTGCTGCATCAGACAGGTGGGGTGAATTTATAATGGAATGAGGGGAAAGAGAAATCGATTGATAGGTTATGCAGTTGCAATTTTTAACATGGATTTTTATGCGAAATATTTTCTGTCTGTATTTTATTTCATTATGCGATAGTTTTGCAGTTGATATCAGAAAAATATAATAAATATACATAATGACAGACATATTATTCTTTACATCAGGTCTGCACTGAGATATCATATAAACAGTAACTTTTTAAGGAGAAATGAAATGACGGATTATAAACTGCTGAAAAGCCAGCTTGAAGCACTGACTGAAGATGTGACTTACCTTATTTCAAATCTGTCAAATGCCGCTGCGCTGATATATAACGAGCTTGAAAATCTCAACTGGGCCGGATTTTATATCATGATAGAAGGAAAACTGATGCTGGGACCTTTTCAGGGGAAAACTGCCTGCACAGTAATTGAAGTAGGGAAGGGCGTCTGTGGTACGGCTGTAATCGAAAACAGAACATTGAGAGTGCCGGATGTGCATGAATTCCCCGGGCATATTGCCTGCGACAGCGCATCGAATTCAGAGATCGTCCTTCCGATCCATAAAAACGGAAAGGTCATAGCTGTTCTGGATATGGACAGTCCGGAGCTGTCCCGCTTTACGGACAGCGATGAAGCAGGTCTGAAAAGCTTTGTGAAGACACTGGAGGAGATTATATCCTGGGAATGGAGTCCTTTCTATTGACAGGATTCCGGTCCGACATATAATGGAACAGTACAGCTTTAAACAG
>JAZUNN010000081.1:0-21311 GCA_045604155.1 Acutalibacteraceae bacterium | reverse complement strand
GTTTCGAGTTCCTTAACAAAGTAAGGATTGCTTTTGTTTTTTATCATATCTATTCTGTCACAGATAAAACACATATTAATCCTCTCTTCCATCGTGAACTTCACTGACAGCGTCAAAATCACTTGCCGTCAGTCAAACTTTGTTGTTGAATCAGTGCAACTGATTCAACATGAGCTGTTCTCGGGAACATATCTACAGCGGCAAGCCTCTTGGGCTTGTAGCCTCGCTCGGCAAAAAGCTTCATATCCCGGGCTAAGGTTGCAGGGTCGCAGGACACATAGACTACCCTTTTCGGGTTCATTTTGCTTATGGTATTGATAAGATCAATATCGCAGCCCTTTCTCGGCGGGTCGAGGACAACCACGTCGGGGGTTATACCCTCTTCTCTGAGCTGTGCAGCGGCTGCAGCAGCATCACCTTCGATAAAGCGTGCGTTTTCTATGCCGTTGGCTTCTGCGTTTTTCCATGCGTCAGCCACCGCTTCGGGTACAACCTCCGCACCGATTATCTGCTTGGCCTTCTTTGCCATGGTAAGTCCTATTGTGCCTGCACCACAGTACATATCGAGCACCGTTTCATTGCCCGAAAGTCCTGCATATTCTGCGGCTTTATTATATAGTCTCTCCGCCTGCACGGGGTTGACCTGCAGGAATGACAGCGGCGAAATGCGGAAATCAACTCCGCAAAGCCGCTCGGTGATATACTCATTGCCCCACACAACACGGCATTTTCTTCCCGTTATGACATTGGTTTTTTCGGTGTTGCGGTTAATAACAATGCCGCTTATTTTGTCGCTGGCTTCTCTTAGCATCTGAACCAGCAGATCTTCATGGTGCAGGCCGTTGCCGTTGACAACAACGCACACCATTATCTCTCCCGTCAGGGCAGATGAGCGCAGATAGAGATGGCGAACTCGTCCCTTGTGGGTGGTTTCGTTATATATTTCTGTCTTCGTTTCGTCCACAAAGCGCTTGAAAGCTGCTTCTATTGCTGCAAATTCCTCGGGCTGAAGCAGACAGTCGGTACACTCAATAAGCCTGTGGCTGTGAGATGCAAAGAAGCCAAGCTGCAGCTTGCCGCCTCCGTCTGCACGGCAGGGAAGCTGAGCCTTGTTTCTGTAACGGTCGGGATCCTCTGCCGAAAGAATCTCCTCACACTCGATATCAAGTCCGCCTATTCTTTTTACTGCATCATTGACTCGCTGTCGCTTGATGTTCACTTCTTCCTCGTAGGAAATATGACGGTAAACACAGCCGCCGCATTTCCTGAACTGAGGACAATCGGGCTCGATGCGGCATTCTGCAGGCTCCAGCACCTTGTCGCACTTGCCGAAGCAGAAGCTTTTGCCTGTTTTGACTATGGTGCATTCGATGGTGTCTCCTATTGCTGTCATAGGCACAAACACCGCCATGCCGTCATATTTTCCAACGCCGCTGCCCTCAGCGGTCATGCCTGTTATTGAAAGAGTTATTTTCTGATTTTTTCTTAATACAAAATTGTCCTTTTTCATAACTATTTTCCCATTTCTTATTTGATTCACCCTATTTTATCATCATCATATTATTTCGTCAATCGGCATTACGAAAGGCTCTGCTTTGCGGCAGAGCCTTACTGTTTGCTTATTTCGCTGCGTAGACATACCAATTTTTCCCACTTTAACAAAAGTTATATTTATAAAATCCGAGTAATATTCAAAGCAGACCAGGACTGTAAACTCTTTACACCATTTATTCCCAGTGATAATCAGTGATTTTTTCTGTGACAGAAGTCAATTATCCTATCCTTGTCGTTGCGTTCACATTACGGTTGATTCTGGTTTTTCAATTTTGTTATTTGTATCATTTTGTTTTCTTTGCTGTTGCAAATTGATGCACTTGTATGTATAATTATATTAATTATGATGCGCTGAGGTGTATATATTATGTTCTGTAAATTTTGCGGCACCCAGAATCCTGATGGCAAGGGAATAACCGCATGTATAAAGTGCGGCTCTGCTCTTATTTTGGAAAAGAAAATTTACTTTCCGTCTTCCGATTCAGACGATAAAAGCAGTGCTGTTACTGTAAAACCTTTCCGAGGCAAGCGTTCATCTGCTGCCACCCTTAAATATAAGATAATTGCAGCTGCTCTTGCTGTTGTAATACTCGTCGGCAGCACTCTCGGCATTCTTGCTGCAACCTCTCCGTCAAAGGAAAAAATACGCTCTGTTCAGGAATCCGGCACCTCTCCTTTTATCTGTCTTGAGGGTTCTTCTCTGAGCAAGAATATCTCAACGATTGTTTCTGATGAAAAATCAGCAGGTGCTGCGGTTTCTGAAATATGCAGCCTTCTGGGTTACAATGTTTCTTTCCGGCACGCATTCACTACACCTATAAACGATCATAAATATTACCGTTTTGAACAGTATTACGCCAATATCCCCGTTTACAGCAAAACCGCTGTCCTTGCCGTTGACGAAAACGGCACTGTGATTTCCTTCACTTCAAATATGACAGAAATCACAGGAGAGGTTGATCTTTCCGAAACCCTTGATTACCATCCTGTTCTTTCATGCGTTACCGAGTTCATCTCAGATTCCGATGCATTCCCCGATGCGAAAAACGTCGCAATAGGCAGATCCTACCATAAGGCTCTCCGTATACTTGTAAACGACGAAACCGGAATTGCCAATCTTGTTTATGATGTTCCTGTTTATTTCAGCTCTGCATCAACGGTCGGCATCTATTCATTCCTTGTTGATGCAGGCAATCCTCAGGTCATTTCAGCAAAACCCTCTGTTAATTTCATCACAGAGCAAGGCAAGCTCATCGGTGACGGTGATATCGTCTTCCCTCTTGAATATGATGAATCAGACAAAAAATACTATCTCAGAGATGAGAAAAGAGATATTGCAATATTCACTCTTGAGCACTCCATGTCGGATATTTCCATCTTTGAAGCAGGTCACTCCGATAAATCAGATTTCACATTCGTATATACCAACTCAGGAGATAAGACAAGCACCTTTGCTCTCGCCAATGAGCTGGTCGGAAGTTCTCCGGTGTCTGACTCCGAAATCACCCTTTTCAACAATGAATTGGAAGAGGAAAAGAATTACGATCACGCAGTAAGACTTTACAGCTATGTAAGAGATTCTCATGACTTTTTCACTGAGCGTGGTCTTAAAATAAAGTCTGACCTTAATGTGTATTATAACGACACCCGTGATCCTTTTGCAGGAATTTATTCGTCCTCTGCAGGTATTCTTTCTGTAAATAATCAGGTTTTCAGAAAAAATGTGCAGTCTGATAGCATTGATGTCATCGCTCATGAGTATACCCATTTTGCAGCCGCCCAGTCGATCGGTTTCGCTTCTGACGCTCAGCCCATGAGCAGTATCGTAAGCGAAGCATATGCCGATATTTTCGGTATTATTATCGAATATCATATCCGAAACACTAATATTAAAGCTGAGGTCGAAATCGACTCTGAAGCTGAAACTGATGAAATCGGATCTGAAGCCAAATCAGAAACTTATACCGAAATCGAGCCTGACTGGATAATTTCTGATATCCGCAATCTCTCCGATCCACGCAAAACTGGCAACTGTGCAAAACGAGGTGACAAGTATGACACCTCAGGAAAAAATCCCCATAAAGATTCCACTTACCTTTCACACGCTGCTTACCTTATGTGGAACGGAATTGACGGCAACGAAAATATGAAGATCAGTATCGACCAGCTCACAGAGCTCTGGTATCGTTCCCTGATAATGATGCCTCCCACAGCATCTCCCTCTCAGTGCCGCACCTGTGTTGAAGCAGCAGCTCAGGCAATGGTTGATTCCTATGGTCTTACAGAAGCTCAGGCAGAGTGTGTTTCTGCTGCTTTCAATATGACAGGTGTTCAGGGTGCTCTTTCTGATAAATTACTTGATCCTGTTTCAGAGACCGACAGTGAAATGGCTTCCGATACCGATGATACTGCCGCCTCTGAATCAACCACTGAAATGAGCGAAATCACTTCTGTTCCTGTATCAACCACCACAACCACCACCGAAGCAACTACTACAAATACTACCACAACCACCACTGAAGCAACTACTACAAATACTACAACTGTCGCAACGACCGAAGATCCCAATCTCCCTCCCGTACATTTTGAAACAAACACTGATATCACCCAAAAAACGACTTCAACTACTGTTCTTTCTGATGTGATTATTATCCCTTGAAATCAGGAAAACAATATTCCTGCATGGCATCATTCAGCAAAATAAAAGCTCCCCATGAGGGGAGTTTTTTATTTTGCCCTGTTGACTTGTGAATTCAGATAACTTATAATAAAACATATGTTGCGCAACAAGTGTTGCAGAACGGAGAGATCAAATGCCGCCAAAAGCAAAATTTTCAAAAGAAGATATAGTATCTGCAGCTCTGAGGCTTGCTGCTGATGAGGGAATTTCCTCACTTACTGCAAGAAATCTTGCTTCTGCTCTCAGCACTTCAACAAGACCAATTTTCACCATATTCAGCGGTATGAACGAGGTTCTTGAAGAGGTCAGAAAAGCAGCTCTCGAAAAATTCAATTCTTATGCAGAAAAGGCAAAGGAATATACACCTGTATTCAAGCAGATAGGAATTCAGATGATAATGTTCGCAAAAGAACAGCCGAAGCTTTTTCGCCTTACATTCATGACCGAAAAGCCCGAGGCACAAAGCTTTGAGGATGTGTTTCAAAACCTCGGTGAAATGGCTGTTCTTTGCATCGATGTTATCGGGAAGGAATATGGACTTGACAGAAAGCACGCAATGATGCTTTTCCGTCATTGCTGGATATACACTTACGGTATCGGTGTAATGATTGCATCAAAAGTGTGTTCCTTTTCTCTTGATGAGGTGTCGGAGATGCTCAGCCGTGATTTTGTGGCAATGCTGACACTTATCAAATCAGGGAAAGCGGACGATTGCCTGACAGTACCGCAAAAACGTTAAAAGGTGAGGGCTTATCATGAACAAAGAATGGTCAGAGCTTAATAAAGCCGTACAGCAGCAAATAAGAAAAGCAGATACCTTTGATGCAGGAATATGCACACTGATTGAGCTGAGAAAGCAGATGATAGATCAGATTTCCGAGCTCCCGTACGGACTTTCCACGGAGGATTTTTCTGCAATGCCCTTTATGAATGCTTCAGGATATCACAATAAAACCATTGCTTATTCCTTATGGCATATATTCAGAATCGAAGATATCGTTGCACACACACTTATTGCAGGCGATGAACAGATCTTCTTTGCAAAGGATTACGGGAAGCGAATCGGCGCACCCATTATCACCACGGGAAATGAGCTTTACAAGGAACAGATCGCTGAATTTTCAAAGCAGCTTGATATTGATGAACTGTATAATTACTTATTTGATGTGGATAAAGCCACTGCAGAAATACTCAGGTCCTTTTCCTTTGATTCTGCAAAAGCCGGGATATCTCAGGAGAACAAGCAGCGGCTTAAGGAGCTGGGGGTTGTAAGCGAGGCGGAAAGCGCTGTCTGGCTTATTGACTACTGGTGCAAAAAGGATATAAGAGGTCTTATTCAGATGCCTTTTTCAAGGCATTGGATAATGCACGCTGAAGCCTGTATGCGGATAAAAGACAGAATAATGGCGAAAAAGAGAAAATAATCCCATACAATCTGATGATTTAAAGATTGGAGAACAGTATGAACATAAGAATTATGAACATTGATGACTACGAAGCGGTCTATGACCTGTGGATGTCCTGCGCAGGAATGGGACTTAATAATCTTGATGATTCAAGAGAAGGCATTGAAAAATATCTCAACCGAAATCCCGACACCTGCTTTGTTTCCGAAATCGACGGACAAATTGTCGGCGTGATACTGGCAGGCAACGACGGGCGCAGAGGGTATATTCACCACACTGCCGTAAATCCTCAGTTCAGAAATCAGGGTATTGCAAAGTCACTGGTTGAACACGCACTGAAAGCTCTTGAAAACTGCGGAATAAATAAGGTCGCACTGGTTGTTTTTGAACGCAATGAAAACGGCAATGCCTTCTGGGAAAAGATGGGATTCACACCTCGTGAAGACCTTGTATACCGCAACAGAGCCATTGCAGACATGATAAGAATTGACACATGAGGTAAACAATGAAGGTTGTAATTGAAACAAAAAGACTCCTTCTTCGTGAAATGACAGCGGATGATTTTTCTGATCTTTATGCTGTGCTTGCTGACTCGGATATAATGCAGCACTATCCTTATACCTTTGACAAAGCAAGAGTCAGAAGATGGATTGAGCGGAATATCGAAAGATATAAGACTGACGGATTTGGTCTGTGGGCTGTAATACTCAAAAAAACAGGCGAATTCATAGGCGACTGCGGAATCACCATGCAGAATATCAAAGGAGAGATAAAGCCTGAGATCGGATACCACATTCACAGAAATCATCAAAGAAAAGGCTATGCCTCGGAGGCTGCTGCGGAATGTATGTGGTATGCCTTTGAAATTCTTGGCTTTGACAAAATTTTTTCCTATATGAAATATACAAATACGGCTTCTTGCAAGGTTGCTCTGAAAAACGGAATGAAATTCATCGAAGAATACCCCGACCCGGACAACACTTTCACCAGAATTTATGCAATGGACAAAGAGGAATGGAAAACAAGGAAAGCTTCCCTTGTTTTTCAGGCACGGCAGGGTATTGACCCTGTGGGTATCTGCGGACATCACTGTGATCATTGCTTTCTGGCGCAAAAATGCGGAGGCTGCCGCTCGGATTATAATTGCTGTTCTTTTGCGGTTATCTGTAAGGACGGAGTGTGTCCCAATGTACTCTGCGCAAATGAAAAAGGCATCGATGGCTGCCGGGAATGCGCTGAACTTGAAATATGCGAAAAAGGATTTTACGGAAGAAAAAACGAGTATGCTGCAAAGGCAACTGCATTTTTTATAAGAGAATATGGAAAGGAATGCTATAGCCGCACTCTTGCCAAGGCGATTTCAGAAGGGCTTGAATATCCAAAAAGCCTTGATGAATCAGGCAGTGTACAGACAGCATATGAACTTCTGAAGGGATACATAAATGAAGATTGAATATTTCAAGGTTGCAGATTATAAGCCATTGTATGATTACTATAATTCCGTAAGAAATAAAATCCCATATTGGTTTGATGCGGATTTTTCTGTATGGGAAAAGAGCTTTGTTTCTGATACCGACTACGACGGTGAGGAAATGTTCGCAGAGCTTATAACATACGCAGCTTATTATGACGATAAAATCACAGGCTTTATCCAGTTCGGAATATCAAATTATATCTATGGCACTGACGGCGAAAAGGATCACACCCGAAAAGGCGGTATTATAAGGAATCTGTATTATGACGAGAATACAGACTTAGGCAATAAACTGATTGCTCTTGCCGAAGAATATTTTGCATGCAAAAAAATTCAGTATAAATTTGCTTTTTTCCACGCATTCGGCATGACAGCCAATGCAGGGCACGGCAAGCTTTACTGCGGTCTTTCGTATATAGAACAGGTACTGAATGAATACGGCTATTTCAAAGAGCATGAGAATGTCTACTACAAAAGGCTTATTGCCGAAAATGATATACACACGGATAACGATATTGAAGTAAAATACGGCGAATCAAACCCGAAAGGTATGTGCAATTTTTCGATATATTACGAGGGTGTGTATGTTGGTGCCGGTGCTCTTGTATATCTTCCTCAGGGCAATATTGCATATCTTAAATGGATATACATCGAAGATATACATCAGGGAAAAGGCCATGCTTCTGCTGCGCTTAATAAAATCTTTTCTGACCTTTATTCAAAAGGCATAAGCAGAATTGATACCGACACTGCTGACGGAAATTTCATCGCTCAGAAGCTTTATACCAAAACGGGTTTTGAGAATATGGGCAGGACAAGAAGTTATCTGAAATAAGGTGATAGAAATGCACAGATTATATATAATCGAAGGTCTTCCCTGCTCAGGAAAGAGCACCACATCGAAATTTATCGCAGAAACACTTTCCCGAAATGGAATCAGGGTTTTCTTTTTCGATGAAGATTGCGGCAACCATCCTGCGGATTATGAATTTCACAGTTTTCTTTCTGACTTAAGTGATTTTTCCATTGATGAGCAGAATCAGATAAAATCCTTCGCCGAAAAGAAAGCAAACGGATATATTGTTCCCCTCTCTAAGTTTGGCGGTGATATTTTTCATAAACTTCTCAGATATAAAATATATGATTTTCTGCCATGGGAAACGGAAAAGCCCGTTATGCTTTCAAAATGGCGTGATTTTGCTGAAAATGCAGACAATGAAGCTGTTTATGTGTTCAACTGCTGCATGATTCAGAATCCCATGTGCGAAACAATGATGCGTTTCGGTTTTTCTCAGGATGTGTCGGAAACTTACATAAAGGAAATTGCGGATATTATTTCTCCCCTTAACCCCATGATTGTTTATCTTAAAAATGATGATATACGAGAGTCTGTCATAAAAGCTTCTGCCGAAAGAGAAGGCTGGCTTGATGCAGTAATTGATTATCACATCAACGGCGAGTACGGCAGAAGCATAAATGCAGCAGGCTTTGAGGGCTATATCGCCTGTCTTGAGGAAAGACAAAAACGTGAGATTTCAATTCTTTCAAAGCTTAAAACAGACAGTATCATAATTGGAAATCCCCATCGCAGCTGGGAAAATGCATACAACACAATAAAAGAGGCGATAAAATGACTGAAATAAAAAGCTTTCTCGATGACCAGGGACGTGTGACATCATTCCCGTCAAAGAGAAAGAAAAAGCTTTATGTGCTCATATATCTGTCGCAGAAGTTTGAGCAGGGAAAGGTTTACACGGAAAAAGAGGTAAATGAGCTTCTCTGTCTGTGGCACACCTTCAACGACCCTGCCACTCTGCGTCGTGAGCTTTATAACCACGAATTTTTAGACAGAGATGCAAGAGGCAGCGAATACCGCCTTGAGGCTGTGCAGCCAACAATCGAGGAGCTTGAAAAAAGATATGGTTGATTTGCTTGAAAAACACTATGGTCTGAAAGTCCTTTCATACGAAAAATCCGCTGTGGGTGCTGGGTCTGACACATATTTTGTTCTGTGCTCAGATGGGAAATATGTGGTGAAATTCCCCTCTGTCAGTGAAATAAACAACCCTGAGGCAGAGCCTCAGCTATGCGAATTTCTTCTCAGAAATAATATTCCCGTCTGTCGGTTTGTAAGAAATCTCAACGATGATTTTATTTCAGAGGATGAAAAAGGAAGGCTGTTTCATGTTCAGGAATTCATAGATGGAAAAATGTACGACTGGAACACTGCGCCTTGTTGGCTTCTCACAGAGTCTGCTGAGATTCTCGGAAAAATCCATGCTGCTCTTAAAGATTACAAAGGTCTGCCGACGGGTATCGGCAAAGGATTTTTCAGCTTCATGACTCCCGAAAATGCTATTAATTCCTATAAAAGCACCCTTCTCATTGCACAGAACAATGGTGATAAAGAGATTGAAAAAGATATTAAATACAGAATTGAGCTAATGGAGAGATTTCCTGAATACAAATTCGATCTTGACAGGCTTACCTGTTGCCCTACTCACGGTGATTATTTCATAAGTCAGCTTCTCTGCTCTGAAAAAGGAATAAATGCTGTCATAGACTGGACGACCGCATGCGTACATCCTGTTGTGTGGGAGATTGTGCGCTCATATGTCTACGCTGCGCCCGAGTGTGCTCAGGGCGAGATAGATATGCAGAGGCTGAAGACTTATTTTGATAATTATTTGAAGTTTTCTTCCCTTTGCAAATATGACCTTGAAATGGCTGCGAAGCTGTTTTACTATCAGATTGCTGTATGTGATTACTACAATCAGTATTACACCTCCACAGCTTCAAACCGCAATATATATCTGCGCCAGGCGATATTTTCCACCAATCTTATGAGATGGTTTGAGAAAAACATCGATGCAGTTACAGACATCTTGAATACGGGTGAATAATATGAAATTATTTGAATTTTTTGAAACTGAAAATAAAAATGAATGGGCTGAAAAAATCAGGGAGTGTGACTGGGGTGCGGCAAAATTCCTCTATGAGCTTCTGACGGAAAACCGATTTGAGGAAATGGTCGGAGAAAACGGAAAGGTTTTTATTCTTGCTGATGATGAAAATATCGTTTCCTTTGCGACACTTACAAAAAAGGACTGCATTGATGACGACAGCCTTTATCCATGGATAGGCTTTGTTTTCACCTCTTCCGATTACAGAGGTCACCGATACAGTGAAAAGGTTATTTGTGCTGCCTGCGCAGAAGCAAAAAATCAGGGTTTTCACACTGTTTATCTCGCAACCGACCATGTGGGATTCTATGAGAAATACGGTTTTGAGTATGTAAAAGATATGCCCGATATTCACGGCGAAATAAGCAGGGTTTACCGAAGGGGTCTTTAAAATGCAGAAGGATATTTTATTTAAAAATGAAGATTATATTTTTTCTTACCGTGTTGGAGGTATTCTGATACAGAACGGGAAAATCCTCCTTCAGAAGCCCGAAAACGATGATTATTCCATAATCGGCGGTCATGTTTCTCTTATGGAAACCACTGCGGAAACTCTGAAGCGAGAATTTCTTGAAGAAATCCATGCGGATGTAAACGTATGTGAGCTTATGGCGGTGGGTGAAATATTCTTTCCCTGGGGCAGCAGACCATGTCATCAGATAAGCCTTTATTACAAAGTTGAACTGAATGACCCGGATTCCATTCCCGACAGCGGCAGCTTTTTCGGCTATGATGATTTAGGCGGAAAACGGATAAATCTTGAATTCTGCTGGGTTCCTCTTGAAGAACTTGGCAATATAAAAGTTTATCCCGAGGAACTTATTCCCCATATTTTATCGGGAGATAAGCAGGTGTTTCACTTTGTATCAAAACAATTTAAGGAGTAATTTTTATGATAAGAAAAATAAAAAAAGAAGATCTTTCAGCCTGCGCTGAAATCTTATGTCAGGTCTACAATAACGATATGTGGCGTTGCTGCTGGACAAGGGAAAGAGCAGAAGCTTATCTTGATGATTTCTTCGGTGCAAATAAATTCGTGGGATTTGTTATCGAAAACGACGAAAAGATAATTGGTGCAATGTTTGCACATGAAAAAATCTGGTGGAATAACAGCGAGCTTTTTATTGAGGAGATGTTCATTCTCCCTGAAATGCAGCGTCAGGGCTTCGGCAGCGCACTTATTAAGGCCGCTGAAGAATATGTGGCAGAGCACAGACTGGCCGGGCTCACCCTTTCCACCAACAAATATGCTCCTGCGCCCAATTTCTACCGCAAGAATGGTTTTATGGACAACGAGTATATCATGTTCATGTATAAGGAAATGTAAATTTCTGCAGACGAAAACCCGTCAGCATTAAATGCTGACGGGTTTTTCAATTATGCATTTTCTTTCTTTTTGCGCCTGTTCCACTGAATGCAGATTATTACACCAAATGCTGAAATCAGCATTAGATTCAGTGCCACAAATACGCCTGCTCCATTGTCGCCTGTATCGGGTGTGTCGGATTCGCCCTTTACCTCACCCTTTACGATGTATTCGGTTTCAATGGTTACTATGCCGCTGTCGACCCATGCTGTGCCGTCATATACATACTTGCAAAATTCCACCTTGAGAATGTATGTGCCTGCCTTGGAGCGTTTGAAGCTTGCGGAGTAATCATATGATGAATCGTCAACTCCGCCCCAGTCGCCCGAGGGGTCTGCATGATGCCAGTTAAGAGGCACATAGTATTCGTCGCCTGTGATTCGTTCTGCAGTTGTCTGCCAGAAGCCGATTGCCTCAAATTCTATATTCTCATTTACCTTGAACACCTTGTCGGAATCAGCAAATACAACACTGGGAGTGCCTACAATGGGCTCTGCGCTGAAGCTGACAGCCACATCGGTATCCTCGGTTACTCCTGTAAGTGAAAGTACCTTTGAACTTCCGGACTCGGAAAGAGTTGAAAGATCAATTTCCTCTCCGTTTACTGTAACCTTTTCAATTTCATAGCGCTCGTCTGTTGTAATTGAAATGTCAATATTTCCGCCTATCAGTACATTTGCTTCCTCAGGCGTTACGCTTCCGCCCTTGCCTGCAGATGCAGTTACTGCAACGGCATTCTTTGACCAGACAGCATAAAGTGTGACCTTATCGCCTGTTGAAAGGTTTACAACCTCCTGACAATCGGTGTAGTCGGGGGTTGCTGCTGTGCTGTCAAGGCTCCAGCCTACAAATTCATAGTTCTTCTTTGTGAAGGTGTTTGCACTGAGATTTGCAGGGGTATCAAATACCATTTCCTGATCGGCCATGGTACCCTCGCCGCTGTTTGCATCGAATGCTACAAGATAGGTGTTTGCTGTCCATGAAGCAGTGATCTTCATATCATTTGCGGGAATCTTTGCAGGGATTTCGGTATCCCAGCCTGCGAAGGTGTATCCCTCTCTTGTGGGGTCTGCAGGCTTGGTGACATCAGTGTTGTAATTCTGAGTGATGTCAGCTACTTCACTGCCGCCATTGGAATCAAAGTCGATGGTGTATTCGTTAATATTCCACTTTGCGGTGATTTTCATGTCCTTTGCAGGCATCTTGGCAGGGATTTCAGTGTCCCAGCCTGCGAAGGTGTAGCCCTCTCTTGTGGGGTCTGCAGGTGCGGTGACATCGGTGTTGTAGTCCTGGGTGATGTCAGCTACTTCACTGCCGCCATTGGAATCAAAGTCGATGGTGTATTCGTTAATATTCCACTTTGCGGTGATTTTCATGTCCTTTGCAGGCATCTTGGCAGGGATTTCGGTGTCCCAGCCTGCGAAGGTGTAGCCCTCTCTTGTGGGGTCTGCAGGTGCGGTTACATCGGTGTTGTAGTCCTGGGTGATGTCTGCTACTTCAGTACCGCCATTGGAATCGAAGTCGATGGTGTACTCATCAAGAGCCCACTGAGCATACAGCGTAACTGTTCTGCCATTTACCGATGTAAGGTCTGCAACCTCCTGCTCATCGGTATAAAGGGCTGTACCGGCCGAAGAACTGGTATTCCAGCCAATAAACTTATAGCCTGTCTTTGTAAATGCATTTTTGCTCAGATTCTGAGCCGTTCCGCAGACAAAACTCTGATCTGCCATGGTACCTGTGCCGCCCTTGGAATAGAATCGAACTTTATATGCGTTCATCTTCCATATTGCATAGAGAGTAATGACAGCCTCATGTTCATCGGTAAGATCTTTTACACGCGCTTTGTCGGCATAAAGGGCCGTATCTGCATTTTTATCTGTATTCCATCCGAGGAAAGTTCCGCCTGTGCGTGTAAAGGAATTATTAGTAAGATACTTGGATGTACCGTATGTGCAGGCAAGATCTGCCATAGTGCCTGTGCCGCCGTTAGGGTCAAAATGAATTGTATATGTGTTGTTTTTCCATACGGCATGTACATACATTGAATAGTACAAATCTCCAGCATGCAAGGTTGGATTCAGATTATCAAGTGCGGGAGACCAGCCTGTAAAATGCTGACCTTTCTGAACGGGAATTTTGCTCGGATCTTCATATGGATCCTTTGCAGTTTCGCCTAAAAACAGTCTTTGCTCACCAATATACTGGGTTTCATCATAATCATTATAGAAGAACACAGAAAACTGAGGTGCAAATACAATAGTTGCTGTCATATTTCCTGTGAAACTCGGATATGATTCGGGATACTGATCCAGATCAACAGAAATATTGCTGCCGCCATTATGTATTGTCACTGATTTAACTCCACAGTTGCTGTTCGCATTGTATATAAGTTCTCCGTCAACTACATTCACAAAATGGTTTCCTCTCTCATATCTTCCGTAATCGGCTCCGGGAATCCACGATGCACCTATTGTGTATTCGGTAATTGGACCACTGTTGATGAACATCATATACATACCTGTATTGGTCGAAGGCAATGTGAAATTTGACATGTCAACTTTTCTAAGCTCCGGACAATTTCGCATCATTTCCTTCATGTTGGTTGCGCTGCTCGTAACAAAAGAAGACAGATCCAACTCTTTCAGTTTGCTGCACCATCCGAACATTGCCTGGAAATCCCCTACCTTTGAAACATCAAATGAAGAAACATCAATTGATTCCAGTGCATCACAATAAGCAAACATATAATGCATCTCAGTTACATTTGAAGTATCAAAACCAGAAACGTCTATAGACTCAAGTTTCTCACAGTAAAAGAACATGGCACGCATGCTTGTTACACCCGAGGTGTCAAGGTTTTTAAGATCCATCGATATACAGTTTTTATAACCATAAAACATATACTCAGCACTGCCTGTAACCGCAACTCCCGGCTCAACAACTACGGATGTTACTTTACTCTTGTAGCTATTCCAGCCGTAATTGGGGGAAGACTGAGTACCGGTGCGAGCAAGGGTTCCGCTTACTCCATTGGTGGGATATATGGTCAGCACGCCATCTGCATCAATTACCCATGAGCAGGTGCCTGATGTGCCGCTTGCAATGTCGTCTGCAGCAAGAAGAGAGATTCCATACATTGCAATCTCTGAATCGCTTACAGAAATCAGCTCCATGTCACTGTCTGATACAGACACAGCATCGCTTTCTGATGTGATCTCAGTATCACCTGCAGAAACAGCTGTATCCTTTTCGTCTTTGTCTGCATTGCTGATTATTCCATTGTTGTCTGAAATATCTGCACCTGACAGAAGTATTTCTCCGTCGTCAGCAGATACCTTTGATGACATGGCTGTGATAGGGATTGCGGCAAACAGTACGCCCAGCATAAGTACAACTGCCAGCAGGCGTTTTGCATTACCTTTTACAACCCTTTCAAATAAATTTGCCATTTTCGATTCCTCCACAAAGCTAAAAAATATATTGTTATCTAACCATTTAATTTTACATCTTATTCTTTATCTTGTCAATTGTATCAATCCCGCAAAGCCATGGGGTATTTCTGTGTATTATGGCTAATGAGAAAAAATTTCACTTCCGATTGCTTTTGTATTCGTTGGTATGAGCATCAGGACGTTATTTTTTCTTCACGTTTTTTATCGGGCACTGCGCATTCCTTCATGTAATAATAATCATCAATATTACACAAAGGAATCTTTTTTAATAAAAACCGCATCAAAGGAATTGTCCTCTGATGCGGTTCGGTTTTATAAGGTTATCTTCCGGTGCGTTCCTTTATCATTTCAAGGAACCATTCGCCGGTCGGGGAGAAATCTTCTGCAGAATAATTGTTATAATGAAGAACATTCTGTCTGATTGCAGCATGAGCCTCACCGGTATTGGAGAAAGACCACATACAATGGGAGATGTTTTCTCTTTCAAGAAGATCGATCCAGAGGTTTGCCTCTTCAATATTCTTGGGAAAGCCGCCGCTGGAGGCGGTGATTCCATACTCAGTTACGAAAATGGGAAGACCGCTCTGGCTTGCATTCTCAACTACTGTACGCCATTCTTCCTTGTGGGAAGCTGCATAGAAATGGAAGGTGTACATGATATTGTCATACTCAAGAGGATCTGCAAGAACAGCATTGAGATCCTTTGACCAGTCGGGATTTCCGACGATGATGACAGAGTCGGGATCCTTTTCACGGATGATGGGGATAATGGTTTCTGCATAACTCTTTACTGTAGCCCAGTCGACACCATTGGGCTCGTTGCAGATTTCATAGATAACGTTGTTGTAGTCGCAGAACTTCTCTGCCATCTTTGCAAAGAAAATCTTTGCATCTTCAATATGCTCATTGGGATCGCCGTCGTCAAGTACGTGCCAGTCGATCATTGCATACATATCATGGAGCTTTGCATATTCAACACCGTTGTAAATGTCCTGATCAAGACGATCCTTGTCACCGCCGGTGCAGTAACCGACAACGCCCATGCCTGTGGTGTAGAGTGCAAGTCTGAAAACGTTGACACCCATGTCTTTTGACAGTTCACCGAAAAGAGGCTCGTTGATGAAGGATTCTGCTGTAGATATACCGTAGGAGCTTACACCACGGAGCATTACGGGATCGCCGCTTTCGGAACAGAGCTTTCCGTCAATAACCTGGAGCTGTCCGCTGTTTGAGGGACGGGAACGTCCGTCTTCATAAACATTTGGAACAGCAGGCAGCGGATCAGCCTCAACATCAACTGTGCTGTCTGAAACAACTGTGCTGTCGGATACAACAGCGTCGTCCTCTGCAGGCTTCTTCTCCTCACCGCAGCCGAAACATACGGTAAGCATAAGGATCATCGCAAGCAGGATACTTAGCATTTTTTTCATTACAAAAGCCCCTCTCATATTTCTGGTCCGTTTCATTGCTGTAAGAACTGATTATACAGCTTCCAGTATTTCAGATAATACCACACAGAAATCAAAATGGCAAGGAAAATATACCTGCTTGGAAAATTTACAAGCCCTGACTGTATGCCGCAAGAATCTTGTCCTTCTTGAGCTTTTCCAGATGCTCCAGCCTTTGCTCTGCAACACTGTCAGCATCTTCCAGCAGATTTTTTATTTCGGTCCTGTTTTGTTTCGTTGTCAACAACCCATTCTTCACCGTTCATCCTGCAGCCCACAACCGGCTTAATTCTTCCTTTCGTCTGAAAACAAATACTGTACACGTAAAATCGTGGTGTGTCATTATATCATGTCTGCGGTAAAGATTTGTTGTCCGTATAATCCTATTGTATTTTATCAGGTGAAATGTAAAATCAGATTAAATACAATGTTTTGAAATAAAAAGGAGAGTAAAACCATGCCCAATCCCTTCCTGCCTCTCTGGGAATATATTCCTGACGGTGAGCCGAGAGTTTTCGGTGACCGAGTGTACATATACGGTTCTCATGACAGACCTGATTCCGATGCTTTCTGCGATTTCAAGCTGAAGGTCTGGTCAGCACCCATTTCCGATCTCAGCAAGTGGGAATGTCACGGTGACAGCTTTCATACCGCTCCCGACCGTGATCATGAGTCTGATACTTCATGGACCGAGCGTGAGCTTTATGCTCCCGATGTAGTCGAAAAGGACGGAAAATATTATCTTTACGCCTATATACTCCATTCCAAGGGCTGTGTAGGTGTAAGTGACAAGCCTGAAGGTCCCTTCAAACTGCTTTCAACCTACAGGTATACCGAAGGCAATGCAGGCGATGACGGTATATACAACGACGCAGGTGTTCTTGTTGATGATGACGGCAGAGTTTATATCTACTACGGCTTTGAGCATTCATGGATGAATGAGATCAACCCGAATAATATGTATGAGATAATCGACGGCTCCCTCAAAGAGAACATTATCCCCGAAGATGAGCCCTTCCGATTCTTTGAGGCAAGCTCACCGAGAAAGATCAACGGTACTTATTATATTATCTTCTCCCCCAAGCCTCCCTGCGGGCAGCGTCTTGCTTACGCCACATCCGATTCACCCACAGGCCCTTTCACCTACAGAGGCTACATAGTCGACAACGGTGATCAGTATCCTGCGGGCAACAATCACGGCTCCATATGCTGCATAAACGGTCAGTGGTACATCTTCTATCACCGCATGACAAACAACACCATCATGTCAAGAAGAGCCTGCGTTGAAAGAATAAATATTCTTCCCGACGGAACAATTCCCACTGTTGAAATGACCTCCCTCGGCTTTGATGAATACCTCTCTCCCTACAAGCCCACGGAAGCTGAAATCGCCTGCGTCCTCATGGGCGGATGCTATGTGACGGAAAAGGATTTCTTTACCCGTCCCATAACAAATATCAGAAACGGTGCGGTCATCGGCTACAAATACTTTGAATTCGGAAACGACTATTCAAGTAAGACAATGAAATTCTTTGCAAAGATCAACGGTATGGGCTGCAAGGCGAAAATCCGTATTCTTCTTGACGATTACGAAAACGGCGAAGAAATCGGAGTCTGTGACTTAGGCACCCACGATGGAGTATATTCCGCAACCGTCAAAAATGTAACCGGCAGACACGCAGTTTATTTTGTGGTTGAACACAGCTACGAGGGCTGGTTTGTCGATGCCTTTGCCGACAAGCATCTTTTTGATCTTTTATCCTTCTCCTTTGCAAAATAAAAATATATTTAAAGCCCGAGGGTATACCCCCGGGCTTTCCTCTTTATTTTATCAGTGACCGCCGCAGGTGTGGCTGCCGCATCCGTGGTCACCGCAGGTATGTCCTTCGCCGTGCTCATGGTCGTGATGGTCACATTTTGCATTCGGGTCATACTCAAGCGTTCCCTGCACAAAGCTTTCAGCAGCCTTGTCGGCATCTCCGCTGACACCGCCGAAAATTCTGATTCCTGCCTGTGCTCCGCCTCCGATGCCTCCGCAGATAAGCACATCAACATTCAGCATTGAGAGAAGACCTGCAAGAGCTCCGTGACCGCTGCCGAGGGTGTTTATCACATTTCCTGCAATTATCTGTCCGTCTTCTGCAGTGTATATCTTGAACTGCTTTGTGTGTCCGAAATGCTGAAACACCTGTCCGTTTTCATATGTTACTGCTATTTTCATTTACTTAATCTCCTTTATACAGTTTTGTTCTGTTCAATTATATCACTTTTTATCCCATTTTTCAAATGATAATTGCCTGCATCATGACTATTGACCTTATATCATCGTGGTTTTATAATCATATAAGAAGATAAAACCACAAGGAGAATCAGCATGGCAAACAATGCTCACAACTGCCCCGTGTATAAAAAATGCGGCGGCTGTCAGCTCCAGAATATGGAATATCCCGATCAGCTCAGCTTCAAGCAGGCAAAGGTTGTCGGTCTCCTTGGCAAGTTCTGCCGTGTGGGAGAAATAATCGGAATGGACAGCCCTTACCATTACCGAAACAAGGTGCAGGCCGCTTTTGGTAAAGACCGACGTGGTGTCTATTCGGGAGTATATCAGTCTTCCTCTCATCGCATTGTACCCGTTGAGGGATGTATGATAGAAGATGAAACAGCTGACAGAATAGTATCTTCCGTCCGTCGTCTTGTAAGAAAATTCAACATCACTGTCTATGATATGACCAGCAGGCGTGGATTTCTCCGTCATGTGCTGGTCAGGCGAAGCTTCACTACCAATCAGGTAATGGTGGTTATTGTTTCCTCCTCTGCGGAATTTCCGCATAAAAAGGATTTTGTCGCCACTCTGCTCAAGGAGCATCCTGAAATCACCACCATCGTACACAATGTCAACGACCGCTCCACTGCTCTGATGCTTGGCAATCGCAGTTTTGTCCTTTTCGGAAGTGGGTTTATAGAGGATGAACTTCTTTCCTGCCGTTTCCGTATTTCTCCGAAATCCTTCTATCAGGTAAACCCTCTGCAGACCGAAAAGCTCTATTCCCTTGCAATGGAATATCTTCAGCTTGAAGGGAATGAAACCGTGCTTGATGCCTATTGCGGCACAGGCACTCTGGGTATCCTGGCGGCTAAAGCGGGTGCAGGAAAGGTTATTGGCGTTGAGGTAAACTCCGATGCGGTAAAGGACGCAAAGGTCAACGCAGAGCTTAATAAAATTGAAAACATCGAGTTTGTCTGCGACGATGCAAGCGAGTTCATTCTGAAGCTTGCAGCCGAAAAACTGCATCTTGACAGTGTTATCATGGACCCGCCGAGAGCAGGCAGCACCGTACAGTTCATGCGCTCGGTGATCACCCTTGCCCCTGACAGGATAGTCTATGTTTCCTGCAATCCCGACACCTTAAAACGTGATCTTCTCTATTTTTCCAAGAATGGCTACAAGGTCAGAAAGATCACTCCTGTGGATATGTTCCCCCACACAGGTCATGTGGAGACGGTAGTATTATTGTGCAAACTAAAATCAACACATCATATTGAGGCTGAGCTGAAAACGGATGAGCTTGATTTGACCTCTGCTGAAAGCAAGGCTACTTACGATGAAATCAAGGCTCATGTCAAGAAACATACAGGCTTGACAGTATCTTCTCTGAATATCGCTCAGGTAAAACAGAAATGCGGTATCATTGAGCGTGAGAATTACAACAAGGAAAAGTCGAAAGACTCCAGACAACCTAAGTGTCCGAAGGAAAAGGAAGAAGCTATTGTTGCGGCTTTACGCTATTTCAAGATGATATAATTTATATTATGATATGTTTCTGAATGTTGTTTCGAATTAATGTAGGAGGTAAAAAGATGCCAACGACTATAGAGGTTAATAAACAAAGCGTAGAAGCTCTTTTAGGAAGCGGCAAAACAAAACCATTTGTTATTCCGGAATATCAGCGTCCTTATGCTTGGACTGATGAACAAGTAGAAACGCTATTTGAGGATTTATGGGATTTTACTGCTACCAAGGGTGGTACAGAGCGTGAGGGTACTTATTTCCTTGGAAGTGTTGTTTCTTATGAAAATGAAGATGGCGAGCAAGAAATCATTGATGGACAACAACGTATTACATCGTTATTTTTACTATTACGTGCTATCTATACAAAATTAATTGCGACTCCTATATCAGAGAGAACTGCAGAAGCTAAAAACTTTATAGGAAAAATTGAGCCAGCAATTTGGAGAACAAACAAACTTACAGGAACGGTCGATTATAAAAACATACTTTTAACATCACGTGTTGTGAGTAATGATGGTAATGAGATTCTTCGTTCAATTCTTGAAACAGGATATTCCGACGAAAATGCGAAAGACAACTACTCAAAAAATTATCGCCATTTTCAAGATTTATTTGATAAGCATTCTACAGAAAATCCACTAATGGTTTATCAATTTATTTATGCTTTGTTAAATCAGGCTATTCTGCTTCCAATCACAGCAGATGACCAAGATACCGCATTGACCATATTTTCCACATTAAACGATAGAGGTCTGCCGTTATCAGATGCAGATATTTTCAAAGCTAAGATTTATAATCAGCTTGAGCCAGATGAGAAAAAAGCATTTATTGAACGCTGGAAGGAGTTGGACGAACAAGCCACAGATGCTGACGAAAGCATTCAGCAACTTTTTTATTACAATATGTTTTATTATCGTGCTTTGGAACAAGATACTAAAACAACAACTCCCGGTGTAAGAAAATATTATGCAGACAATAAATTTGAACGTTTATATAATTCTGAACTTATAGATACGCTTTTTGTTATTCTGAATTTATGGAAGGTTGTTAATAAGGGCGTAGAAATTGAGGATGAGGTTTGGTCAAAGAATATTAAAATCAAGCAGACACTCGATACATTAAACTCTTATCCTAATGAGTTCTGGAAATATCCAGTGGTTATTTATTATGTGTGT
>JAZUNN010000080.1:0-21490 GCA_045604155.1 Acutalibacteraceae bacterium | reverse complement strand
GTTCTCAATATGAAGAGCCTGGTAGCAAAGCTTCACAGCAACGGCCCCAAGGTCGTAGAGATTGCTGCTGAGGGCCCCTGCGCAGTTACAGCTGATATGATCAAGTGTGACAGCGAGGTTGAGATCCTCACTCCCGATCTTCACATCGCAACTCTGGGTGAAGACGCAAAACTCAACATGGAAATTACACTGGACAGAGGCAGAGGCTACATTCCTGCAGAGAAGAACAAGGCTCTTGCAGGCAACAATGTAATCGGTGTCCTTCCGGTTGACTCCATTTATACACCCGTACTCAAGGTCAACTACACAGTTGACAACACCCGTGTTGGTCAGATTACCGACTACGATTAGCTGACTCTTGATGTATGGACAAACGGCGTTATTAACGCACAGGAGGCTGTATCCCTTGCAGCAAAGGTTCTCACCGAGCACCTTAACCTCTTCGTTGACCTCTCTGACAGAGGCTCACAGGAGATCATGGTTGTGAAAGAGGACAGTAGCAAGGAGAAGGTTCTCGAGATGCAGATCGAGGAGCTGGACCTTTCCGTTCGTTCCTTCAACTGCTTAAAGCGTGCTAACATCCATACCGTTGAGGATCTCATCGGTATGTCCGAAGAGGAAATGATGAAGGTTCGTAACTTAGGCAGAAAGTCTCTCGAAGAAGTTATTCAGAAGATTTCCAGCCTCGGATTCAGTCTTCGCAGCGAGGACGACTAATCCCTTTTTATAAATGACAAAGGAGTGAATGAAATGCCCGGTACAAGAAAACTCGGAAGAGCTACAGCTCACAGAACAGCAATGCTCAGAGCAATGGTAACCTTCCTTTTCGAAAACGGTAAGATAGAGACAACTGTCACTCGTGCTAAGGAGGTTTCCTCCATGGCAGAGAAGATGATCACCATCGCTAAGGAGAATAGCCTCCACAACAAGCGTCTTGTTATGTCCTTCGTAACAAAAGAGGATGTAGCAACAAAGCTTTTTGCAGAGATCGCTCCCAAGTACAAGGACAGAAACGGCGGATACACTCGTATCACAAAGATCGGTCCTCGTCGTGGTGACGCAGCAGAGATGGCAATTATCGAGCTTATCTGATAATATTTTTAAAGCTAAAGGGACAGCGAGAAATCGACTGTCCCTTTAATATCCGCCCGTGGCGCAGCTGGATAACGCAGCAGATTCCGATTCTGAAGATCGGGGGTTCGAATCCCTTCGGGCGGGCCAAAAAGCAGGAGTGCACTTCGTCAGAATGTGTGCTCCTGTCTTTTTTCTGACAAGACCAGGGATTCGAACCCCATGGGTTAGCTTTGCGTCGAATCCCTTCGATGAAAAAAGCTCCGGATAATCCGGAGCTTTTTTGTTTTATTCCGCAGAAACTGTTTCAATCACAGAATCAGCCTCAATCACAGGCTCGATTTCTGCTTTAGGCAGTTCTTCCTGTTCCCCATCCTCCGATGAATCATCATCTTTAGAAACTTCATCAATGTCGTCAAATGGTTTTTTGATTGCACCAACATCATAAAGTCTTTTGCAGATAATGAAGGTAATGGGAAGTGCAAAAATACCAATAACGCCGAACAGCTTGCCGCCCACATAAATTGCAGCAAGTGTGATAAGTGGATGCATACCATATTTGGTACCGATAATTTTCGGCTCGAGATAATTTCTGATAACTATTATTATGACATAAAGCACAAGCAGCATAATGCCGAGCTGCCATTTACCCAGAATAAAGTCAACCAGTGCCCAGGGAATAAGGACTGCGCCTACACCGAGAACAGGCAGTATATCAACTATTGCAATAAGCAATGCAAGAGGGACAACATATTCAAGGTGAATACCAAAATTCTTTCCTATAAGATTGATTGCTGAGAATCCAAGAGCAAGTTCCGCAAATGTCAGTGTCATAAGCAGGATGTATGTTTTAAGGAGTCCTGTTACGGTGTCTGCTGCATATTTCTTTACCTTCTCAACAGTAGGTCTCGTTCTTGCAGGGAACATTCTCATTACCATATTGGTAAGATTATCATAATCCATACCAATAAAGAAAGTTGCAATAATTGTAACAACAACCACAACGATTATGCCCGGAATATCAAGTAAAATGTCAATAACAGTTCCGATAGTGGATGTTCCTGCACTCCATACACTGGATATCTTGATTTCTTCTCCTAAAGTCGCAGCATATTCAATCAGCTTTCCGGGGACATCTTCTGACAGACCAATTACAAATTCACTTAACGGATTTCCAATCCATTTCGGCAGTCCTGAAAAGAACTCTGTAATATCTTCATCCGACGAGGCTTCTATCGTTTGTGCAAGCTCCTCAAGATACGACGGAACCGCCTGAACAAATGAAACCAGTTCATTTACAAGCCAGATTCCCAGAAATACTATACCGACACCTATTGTTCCGTAAAACAGAAGGATTAATAATCCGGAGCAAAGCTTTTTGGGTATTTTTATATGTTTGTTCAGAAATCTTGTAACGGGCTGAATGACTGAAGCAACTATAAAAGCAACAAAGAACGGCATTATCAGCGGAAGTGCGTGCTGTAAAGCCAGGAAAAACAATGTGATTATCGTTGCATAAAACGCAAGGTTAACAAGGAACCTGACCTTTGGATTACTCAAAAACTCATCTCCCACACAAATTATTGTTATAATTATACATCCGCATTTTTTTGATTACAACAGGATTTATTATCAATTTTAATAATAAATCGTTAATTTTTATCTCTCAGATAAATTATTGACGTGATTTACTGTATTTGCTATAATAATATGTAGTATTGGAGGGAAAATCATGAGCAATAAAGCTTTACTTATTATGGCCGCAGGTCTTGGTTCAAGATTCGGTGGTGAAAAACAGTTCATCTCTTTCGGTCCCTGCGGTGAATCGCTTCTTGATTATTCTATTCATGATGCACTTGAGTGCGGATTTGACAGAATAATTATCGTAATCCGTCACAGTATGCGTTCAATGGTGGAGATGCGATACAGTGAACTGTTTGAAAAATATGACATAATCATTGCAGAACAGGAAGAGGATACACTTCCCGAATTCTTCAATGCACCGGAAGATCGCATAAAACCCTATGGCACAGCCCATGCAATCATGTCCGCTGCAGCATTTATTGACTATCCTACTCTTGTTATTAATGCAGATGATTTCTACAGCAAGGAAACATTCATTCGTATGTCTGAGTTTATGGATACAATGGATGAATCAGAAATCGGACTTGCCTGTTTCCCACTCGGAAATACTCTTTCATCAAACGGAACTGTCACACGAGGGCTCTGTCATATTGACAACGACGGCACCCTTACAGGTATTTCAGAAACTCCTGAAATTCACAGACAGGCAGATGGTATTATCAGAGGAAAGAATATAATTCTTTCTCCCGATATGCCAACATCAATGAATGTATGGGTTCTTATGCCCTCCTTCCCCCAGAATTCACGTCCATATTTTGAAGATTTCTTCAACAGACTTCCCGAAGATGATCTTCAGTCAGAATTACCGCTCCCTGTAATGATTGACAGTATGCTCAAAGATAAACAGATTGTGGTAAAAACCCTTCCTCTCAGATCCGAATGGATGGGAATAACATATGCACAGGACATGCCCTATGTAAAAGAGAAAATAGCTGCACTTCACAATGCAGGAATTTATCCGACACCTCTTTTTGAATAGTTTTATTCTAAAACATTCGCTTTAAACTGATAAAGTTAGTATATTTTTACAATTGCGAAAAACTGCACAACAAGATATATTATTACTTGTAAAATATGCCCAAAAGAAAGGATATCAACATGAAGCGAATACTATCATTTCTTAACAGGTTTTTCATTGACGGACTTTCCGGCATGGCTCTTGGTCTTTTCTGTACACTTATTGCAGGTACAATTCTCGGTCAGATTGGTACTCTTATCGGCGCCGATACAAAAATCGGCTATTTCATTATTACAGTATCAACTGTTGCCAAATTCATAACCGGTGCAGGAATTGGCGTAGGTGTTACAGTCAAGCTCAAGGAAACATCTCCTATGGTTGTAACCGTTGCAGGTGTTTCCGGTATGATTGGTGCATATGCAAGCAAAATTCTTGACGGTACACTTATTATTGATGGTGCAATGACCCTTAAAGGTCCCGGTGAGCCTCTCGGTGCATATCTTGCTGCATTTGCCGCAATTGAAATATCAAGACTTGTTGCCGGCAAGACTTCCCTCGATATTCTTGTCACTCCTTTCACCGGAATTGTCACCGGTTCTGTTGTAGGTCTTCTCCTCGGACCTCCTATCTCTTCTTTCATGGAATATATAGGCGAGCTTATCAACTGGGGCACTGAGCAGCAGCCCTTGCTTATGGGCATCGTCGTTGCTGTTCTCATGGGTATGGCTCTTACTCTTCCTATCAGTTCCGCCGCAATCGGTATCTCACTTGGTCTGACAGGATATGCAGCAGGTGCCGCTGTTGTCGGATGCTGTGCTCAGATGGTCGGATTCGGTGTTGCAAGCTACCGTGAAAACGGTGTCGGCGGTCTTATTGCTCAGGGTGTGGGAACATCCATGATTCAGATTCAGAACATAGTAAGACGTCCTCTTATCTGGATTCCCGCAACACTCGCCAGTGCTGTTATCGGACCTATCAGCACCTGTGTATTCAAGCTCACCTGCAATGCAACCGGCGCAGGTATGGGCACCTCCGGACTCGTCGGTCCTATTATGACTTTTGATACCATGACAGCAGCAGGACGCGGCACATGGGAAACCCTTGGAATTATCTTCCTCCTTGAGTTCTTCCTCCCCGCTCTGCTTGCTCTCCTCTTCTCCGAAGGTATGCGTAAGCTTAATCTTATTAAAAGCGGAGATATGAAGCTTGCTTCCTGATAAAACAAATGGAACTGCCATGATTTTTTATTGCGGCAGTTCCATTTTTAATATTTTTATTCACAAATCTGTATATCTGTGGTAAAATATTTTAAATCACTTGAAAAGGTGTGAATGCAATGATCTGTCCCAAGTGCGGACGACGTACATATAAAAATGAAACGGTCTGCCCCAAGTGCGGTGCGGATATGACAGGAAGACGTTCTTATTCTGCTCCGACGCCACGTGTTCAGGTAAAGAAAATTCCTGAGCCTGTTGCTGAACGCATCCCCGAGCCGGACTTCATCCCTGAAACAACCTCTCCTGCAGAAACCTTTGTTGAGCCTGAAGTAATCCCGGTGCCCGAACCTGTTGTTGAGAAAAAAGCACCGGAAGCACCTGTCTTTGCTCCTCCTGCAGAAGTATTTCAGCCCAAAGCACCTGAAATACATGAAGAGCCAAAAGTCGATCTTGATCAGACTCTTACTTTTGCTGCAATAAGAGAAAAGGATTCATCCGAGGCTGCTGCAGTACGTGAATACAACCGTATGAAAGCTCAGCTGAGAGAAAGCCAGAGCGCAAACGACGGCTCAAAGGTCATACTTGAAAGACTTCCCGAGGGATATGTATATGTAAAGATGTCCATAGACGAAGCAGACCGCCTGAATAAAAGGAAAAACATCCCCAAGCCTTTGCTTATTGCTGTTGCAGGTGCTGCAATAGTCACTGTTTTCCTTATTATTCTTCTGTTGCTCGTAACAGGAAAGAATTCATCACCGCTTATTGTTGGAAAATGGCAGGGTGAAATTGAACCCCTCCGATTTGGTATTACCGGTATTCCTTTCTCTTCCGTTGACACAGTTTGGGAATTCGAGAAGGACGGAGATGTAATAATCAAGCCTCAGGATTCACTCCTTGCAGGCTACGACATAAAAGGCACATATGCCCTTCATGAAAACGGCAATGAATGCACTGCCGATCTTGATTTGAATTTCAACGGAGAACAGATTGATGTTGAGATTCTGTATTCCGTTGACGATTCCAAAAACGATCTTACCATAAGCAGCAAAATTTCACCCTCATACGAGTACGTACTCAAAAAGACAAAATAACGGAGTGATAAAATGTTCTGCACAAAATGTTCCGCAGAAATGCGTGAAGGCGATATTTTCTGTCCAAAATGCGGTGCACCGCAAAAAATCCGTGATTCGTCAGTTCTCGATGAAGACCTCATCCGCAAGACCGCAGCCTCTGTCGATGTAACACCTGAGGATGATGAAGTACCTCCCGAGGAAAGAGAATTCATAGGCCAGCACAGAAAGAATTCTTCTGAAATTGAGCAGGAGTACAGTATGTACTACGACAGCATGGAAAAAACAAAACGCAAAAAAGTCGGAGGCTGTTTCCTTCGCTTTGTTCTGATAATATTTTTTGCTGTACTTATTATTGCAATTCTTCTTTCAGGTGTACTCCTTATCCGAGGTGAAAATCCCATAGAATACGGCAAAAGCTTTATCAGTTCAATTATTTCTGATAAGAACGATGATGTTTCTGAAAGTGATATCGTCACAGAATCAGATATTGAATATGTTACTCTGACAGATACAACTGCTGAAATCACCTCAACATCCACCACAACAACTACGACCACTTCTTCTAATACTATGTTTACAACTAAAAAAACAACATCTACAACTAAGAAAACAACCAAAAAGACCACCACTACCACAAAACCTACAACTAAGAATCCCCTCGGCCAGCAGATTCGAGATACCTCTGTAGGAAAATGGAAAGCTGATGTTTCCGCACTTGGTCTCAAGGTTGCAGGAAGCAAAATAAAAACCATCAACATTTCCATTGACAAAAACGGAAAAGCCGACGTTGATTTCAAGCTTGGAATTATAAAGGTCAAGACCTCCGGTTCTTTCACTGTCGAGGATGACGGCAGAACCGATCTTACCATCAAAGTACCCATGAGCAGCGACGTCATTAATGTTGTCGGCTATTCAAAGGTCGTCAATAAGGATCAGATAGTATTCCTCTGTTCCGAGGGTGAAATCACTCTCAACAGAAAGTAATCCCGGAGGTCAGCCTATGCGTTGCGCTATATGCGGCGGTGAGATAGATAAAAGCACAAAGAAATGCACTCTCTGCGGCGAATGTTGGGGCGGCGGAAATCGCAGTATTGCTCAGCAGGTTTCTTATAATACGGAAATCGAATACCGTCCACCCTCTCTGACTCTGATTGAAAAAGCTGTTCTGTTTATAAAGAACATAGCATCTGCGGCAGACAAGGCGCTGGTTGCATTCGGTCATAAAATCACAGGACTATTCGGAAAAAAATCCTCAGATAAGCTCAGCCGCATTATTTCCTGCTGTATTGTTCTTGCTGCAGCCCTGCTTATTGCAGTGATTCCCGCAGCCGCCTGCTCATCATGCGCCTCAGACGAGCTTGAAGGACAGTGGATATCAGAAGATTCTGCCGGTGCTGTCACTATTGAATTCTCATCAGATAATAAAATATCAATGTATATCCTCAGCGGCGGCGAGGAAAAACTCTACCGCCAGGGTGACTATATTCTGAACGATAAGCTGATTGAAATAAGATACAGCGACGGTGAATCCATAACAATGTCCTATGACCTCGACGGAAACACCGCAACCTTTACACTGCTGTCAAACGGACAATCGCAGACTTATAAACGAAAATGAGGTAAATGTCTTGAACTGCATCGACGTGCTTTCCGCTGAAAAAATAAAAAGTCTGCTTTCAGACAGAGCGAAAAAGCTGATTATAGAGTGCCGAAGTAAAGTTACTTCAACAAATAACATTCTGAAAGAAAACACCGCTCAGGCTGAATGTGTACTTATCGCCCAATCCCAAACTGCAGGCAAAGGTCGGCTCGGGCGCAGCTTTTTTTCTCCTGATGACACGGGTCTTTATTTAAGCATTCTTCTCAAGCCTGATTTTTCGGTTGATAAGCTGCCTCTCCTCACTCCTGCAGCAGCTGTTGCTGCCTGCCGTGCACTTGAAAAGCAGGGATGCAGTCCGAAAATAAAGTGGGTAAACGACCTTTATATTAATAACAGAAAGGTCTGCGGAATACTCACTGAAACGGTATATTCAAAAGATAATCAGATAAATGTGATAGTTGGAATCGGAATAAACATCTATGCTCCCGAAAACGGATTTCCTGAGGATATTTCATCCATTGCAGGCAATGTATTTGAAAAACGGCAGGAAAACCTGAGAAATACGATTGCTGCGGATTTCATAAACTTTTTTATGGATTTTTACAGCAATATCGAAATGCGCACTTTTCTTTCCGATTACAAAGTAAAAAGCTGTGTTACAGGACAATACATCAATGTACTGAAAGCTGGCGAATGTACCTCTGCATATGCCCTTGATATAAATGATGACTGTCAGCTTGTTGTCAGATACAATGACGGAACAACTGAGGCTCTGTATTCGGGCGAAATCAGCATTAGAATAGACAACAAAAAAGAAGTGTAGTAAAACTACACTTCTTTTTTACATTAACGGAGCAAATAATCTGAACAGACTCTGGATTATTCTTGTAAAGAAATTGTATCTGCATTTTTCTGCTGTTATTTCTTCGCATATTTCAAGAGTATTCAGAAATTCATCCTTAATCTGACCTACAGCCGAGCTTTTGCACATCCATGCAGCACACTCAAAATGAAGATACAGACTTCTGAAATCCATATTGACAGTTCCGACTATTGCTGTTTCATCATCAGAAACAAAGGTCTTTGAATGAATAAAGCCCTCGGAGTATTCGTATATTTTCACACCTGCTCTGATAAGCTCTCTGTAATAGGAGCGGGTTGTTATATGAACATACCACTTGTCCCATTTATGAGGAGTGATTATCCTTACATCCACACCGCTTTTGGCCGCAACTGAAAGCTCTGCAATTAGTCTGTCATCAACAACCAGATAAGGAGTGCAGATATACAGATATTTTTTAGAATTGCTTATCATCTCAGTATAAACATATTCACTTACATTTTCATCATCCAGCGGGCTGTCAGCATAGGGTATAACCCATCCGTCACTTTCCGTTGTACATTTATTTTCTTTCCATGGGTAATACACATTATAATCCTCTTCTTCGTTGCCTGAAAGAGTCCACATACGAAGGAATGTAAGTGTAAAACTCCATGCAGCCTCACCTCTGAGCAGAAGTGCGGCATCTTTCCAGACACCGAATTTCTGCACCTCGTTGATATATTCATCCGCAAGGTTTACACCGCCTGTTATTGCACTGATTCCGTCAACAACTGCAATTTTACGGTGATCCCTGTTGTTCTGAATTGTAGTCAGAAGAGGTCTGAAGGGATTAAAAACACAGCATTTTATGCCGTATCCGGCAAGCTGCTTCGGATAATCTCCCGGCAGGCGAAGAAAACATCCCATATCATCGTAAAGAAGCCTGACCTCCACCCCATCTCCGGCTTTTCTCTTCAGTACATCAAGGATGGAATTCCACATTTTGCCTTCTTCAATGATAAAGAACTCCATGAAGATATATTTCTCAGCCTTTTCAAGCTCTGAAAGCAGGGTTTCAAGCATCTTTTCGCCTGATGGCAGAAATTTTGTATACGTGTTCTTATACACCGGATAACCCGCCGTATTCTGCAGATATCGCATCTGACGTGAATATTCTTCCATCTGTCCGGTGGCTTCGTCAATTACATTTCCCTGAAGGAGATAGAGATCCTTGCCCTGATTTTCTATCTTTTCAATCTGCTTTCTGAACTTTCTGTTTGAGCCCTGTATATGAACAAGCAAATAAAACAGACCGCCGAAAACAGGGAAAAGCATAATCAGAAAAACCCATGTCAGCTTATATTCGCCTTTATCGTGCCTGACAATTATACCCAGTGACACAATAAGGCTTATTGCAGTAAAGAAAACAGATAAAGCCTTTGAATATATGCTTCCGCTGTAAAGAAGGAGTACAAAAGCAGCAAGCTGACCGAGAATTATAAGTCCGATAAACATCCTGCGCCTGAAAAGCGCACGAAACCATTTGCGTTTCATTTATTTCCTTTCTTACAATACTGATTTACCGTTTCTGCTGTTTCTGATGGAATATCCCTTTGTTCCATCCTGATTTTCTTTCTCAAACGCATACCAGTCACCGCTTACGCCTGTAAGAGTAACCTTTTCAGAGTATGCAAATACTGTTGCTATGTCATTAGAATCGTGTTCAATTCTGTATACTGTACTTCCGTTTTCGGAAAGTGCAACAAAGCAGAGCCACTGATCATTTGCTGCAATGGAATCAACTGTTCCGTCGGTAAGAGAATTTACATCCCATTCCATCAGCAGCTTGCCTTTTTCATCGTATCTTGAAAGAATATTTTTACCTTCTGCATCGGAACTGATAGTATATATATACCCGCCTCCGAGCTGATAATCCAACACACCGGTTATAATATACTCATTGCCCGTTCCGTCAACATTCATTGAGCAGATATCCTTTCCAATATCTGTTCCGGAAACAGTACAGTATATCTTACCTTTCATATATCCGAAATCAGAGTATGCTCCGCTGAGTATTGCGCTGTCACTGTAAAGCACGGTTATTCCTGAAGTATTCTCCTCAAGATAATAGTAAAGTTTATCTTCACCCAGGAAATAACCCAGCGAATAATTTTCCTCTGTGTCAAAGTCGAGCACCTTCCGGGCTGCATCAGTTCCTGAAACAGCAGGTTCATTGAAGCTGATGCGTTTTACCTTATTGTCCTCTCTGAAATACAGATACTCTCCGTCAGACTGCAGATCTGTTGCACTGATGCTGTCATAAATCGTCTTATAGCTTTCGTCTGCACTTCTGCTCATTATGCTTCCGTCTGCTATGTAATAAAGGGTTTCATTTACCGATGTCTGCTGTGACGGCTCTCTTGAATTCAGAAGCTCGCCGAATTTTATTTTCTTGCTGTGATCTCCGCCGCAGGAACAGCTGCAGGAACAGGAACTGCCTGCGCAGCTGAGCAGCATGATAATTCCGACAATTACCAGAGGTACGGCAACAAATGCAATAAGAATTCTGTTATCTCTGCGAATTGCCATTCTCAGATTATAAAACAGATCGTTGATTCCATCTGTAAAGCGGTTAACTTCTACGCCTGACTGCGAGGAAAGTGTGATACTGCCTCGTTTTTTTCTGATAAGTGTTCCGCAGTTCGGGCAGGCTTTGCGTCCTTCCGCCACTACTGCATGACATCTTTTGCATCTCATATGAATACACCCCAAAGGTTTATATTTATAATAAAAAAATTATAGCATAATCATTTTGTTCTATCAATGAATATTATTTAAGAATTTAAAGAAAAGCTCTCCGATTATGATATGCACCCCAAAAGACAGACACTTTTGGGTACACCTCATAAAGGAGAGCTTTTTTATTATATTTCGTTAAGAAAATCGGTTATTGCCTTGTCGTATTTTTCGGGATCATTTATGCGAAGATGGGAGTGACTTCCCTTTTCAAACCACACAAGCTCCTTCTTTTCAGATGAGCATTTTTCATAAAGATACTCCGCAGTCTTCGGCAAAGAAAACTTATCTTCCTTGCCGTGAAGGAAAAGGAAAGGAATTTTCATCTGTTTGATATACTTTTTGGGGCACTCCTTATAAAGGCTTGCACCGATATTTTTCTTTGCCTTAGCCATTATCTGCCATATGATAGGATAAACGGGACGCTTATCGCAGATCATATGCTGCTTGAAGGATTCGGGGAAGGAAACAAAAAGACCTTCGGTAATTATAGCCTTTACATTTTCCGAAAATTCCGGACTTGTTGCAGCCTTTACGCAGGATGCACCGCCAACACAGATTCCATGGAGAACAATGCTCTTATTTCCGTTGTCTTCTGCAAATCTTATCCAACGGATAAGGTCGCTGCTTTCCTTTATTGAAGCTGTATTATAGATGCCCTCGCTGTTTCCGTGAGCACGCTGGTCGGCAACAAGAATATTGTAACCCGCCTTATGATAAGGCTCAGCAAAATAATAACAGTAAAGCAGAGATTCGCTTCTTCCCGGAATTATAATTGCACATCTGTCATATCCGAAATCAAAATACTGACCTGCAAGAGTAAAGCTGTCTTCGCTGCGGATTGCAACTTCACGCATTTTATCCTTATTTTCCTCTCCCCAGCAGATGCCTTCGTCATACATAAGAGTATGCTGCTCATGCCACGGAGCACTGTTATGTCTTCCCCATTTATCGTGCTCTGTACGCACAAGGATATCTGCATATACTTTATCTGCAATTTTATCTGTTATTGCACACATAACAACTGCAGATACTGCAAGAAAAGCAATAATTCCTAATGTCAACCATAACCAGAACATAGTGATCCTCCAGTAATTTATATTGCTATTTGATATTACCTTATTTCGACATAAAAGTAAATATATCTAAATAATTATATTTTTGAAAAATATTGAAAAAAAAATACAAATGATATATCATTATTAAAGCATATGAAAGGAGATGATCCAATGTCAAACTTTGTTATTGTTACTGACTCTGCCTGC
The DNA here is from genome assembly GCA_045604155.1 of Acutalibacteraceae bacterium. Lineage (GTDB taxonomy): Bacteria > Bacillota > Clostridia > Oscillospirales > Acutalibacteraceae > JAISGQ01. The sequence goes on along the minus strand of JAZUNN010000080.1, from coordinate 9,043 downwards.
GATTTAACAAAAGAACTTCGTCAGAAATACAGAGTCGATGATGTTATCCTCGGATACCTTTTATATCCGGACGGCAGTCAGAAAAAAGCTGATATAGACTGGGAGGAACAGACTCCTGAAGATTTCTACAAGATGATCAGCAATAAGAATATATTCATCAAAACCGCACAGCCCTCTCCCGGAGATATTGCTGATGTATTTGAGCGTCATCTTCAGAACGGCAAGGACATTCTTGCAATATTCATTTCCACCGGCATCAGCGGAATTTACGGAAGTGCCTGCACTGTTGCTCAGGATCTTATGGAGAAATATCCCGACAGAAAGATTATATGCGTCGACTCTCTTCGCTATTCCGCTTGTCTCTCTCTTCTCTGCATCTATGCCGCAAAGATGCGTGATGCAGGTCATTCTCTGGAAGAAGTTGCTGCTTGGGCAGAAGAAAACAAGAATCACATCCATCAGATGGGAACTATTGAAGATCTCTTCTTCTGCAAGAGAATGGGACGTGTTTCAAACACCGCTGCTATCATGGGCACTCTCGTCGGTATCAAGCCTCTTGCTGATTTCAATGATAAGGGTCTCAGCCATGTAATCGGCAAAACAAGAGGTTACACAAAGCTTTACAGTGCTATTATCGGCTACATGAAGAAAACTATAATTGATCCTGAAAAGCAGATTATCTTCATTGCCCATACGGCACGTACAAAGGAAGCTGAAAAGCTTAAGGCTCTTGTTGAAGCAGAATTCAAGCCCAAAGAGTGCTATATCGTTTCTGCAGGTCAGAACTGCGGAACCAGCATCGGTCCCGGTCTTATTGCTGCATTTTATTACGGCACCAAAATTTCCGAAGGTCTTGAAGAAGAGAAAAAAATTCTCGCTGAATTGGTCTGATAAAATACGGAGGCTGCAAAAAGCAGCCTCCTTTTTATATTTCTGTCACAGATCCGCAGGACAAATACTCGAGAGAATCTATGCTGTTTTTAAGATAACTGTACTGTTCTTCACCCGTACAGTGGCAAGTGTAAAATTTTATTCCGCTTTCTTTCATGATCCTTGCTGCTTCGTCAAGATACTCTCTGCCCTTTTCATTCTGTACATCAAGCTTCATAAAATGAAAACCGCCTACAAGAACATCCGGCTTAAAGTGCTCTGCAAGATTAAGTACACCCTTATGAGAACATCCGCTTATCAGTACACGCTTTTCACCTTCGGTTATCAGCATATACTGTTCATGCCTGAAATCGTCATTTTTTATTTCTCCGTCAATTTCAGCAGTCAGGCCAAAGGGCTCCACTTTTCGGCTGAACACCGCATCATTGCAGGAAAACAGTTCTGTTTTATCGTCTATTTTCAGGTAATCGCCTGCAAATTTCAATCTGGAATTATCTGCAAGTGTTTTATCAAGCCCGATATACTTTGTGGAATAATGATCTCCAAATGCAAACTTGCTTACATAGACCGGTGCATGATCATTTATTTCAATAAATCTCCTGAGTCCTCCCCCGTGGTCATAATGGCCATGGGATAGAACTGCAATATCCACGCCGGAAATATCAACACCCAGCTCCCCTGCATTCTTTTCGAATAAATCAGTCTGACCCATATCGAAAAGTATTTTCTTATCTTCTGTTTCGATATACAAACTGAGTCCGTGTTCAGAATGCAACTCAGGTGAAAGAGAAGTGTTTTCAGTCAAAACCGTAATTTTCAATTAATTCTCCCCCGATACTACAGGTCCGTTCCAACTGTTTATGCCGCCGAATTCAACGATATTTGTATACCCGAGTTTCGCAAGCTTTCTGGCAGCTTTCTTGCTTCTGTTTCCGCTTCTGCAGTAAACAAGAATAAGCTGATCCTTATCAGGCAGTTCATCTATGGGAGAACTTCCTATGCTTTCATTGGGTATGCATATTGCACCCTCAATATGCTTCTCGGTGTATTCACTCCATGTTCTTACATCGAGAATTATATATCCGCTTTCTTTTTCCATAAGCTCCATCGCTTCTTCTGAGCTTATCTGTCTGTATCCGTCAGTACCGTTTTCAGATGATCTGCAGCCTGTGACTGCGCAGCTCAGAAGTAAAATCAACAATACAATTTTTTTCATTCGATCTCAAATCCTTTCTCCTTTTATTATATCACTTCATATAAATTTATTCAATTATGAAAAGCCTTCTGACAATGCAGTGCATTATCAGAAGGCTTTAAATTATACTTCAGATCTTCTTACCTGAACGCCTGCGCCAAGTATCCTTACAGGAATATTTGCAAGCTCTTCGGTGGTGTAGAACTTACTGTCATATGCAGGATCAAGAGGAATAATTATCTTTCCCTCTCGCTTCTTGTTTATTGTACAAAGGAATGCGTCACCATCGCCAACGCTTACGATAGCTATCTGCTCACGTGCAACCTTTACCTTCTTCTCGAAGATAATGATATCGCCTGCAAAATAACGGGGTGCATATCTGCCTACATTGACTCTGTAACCGAAGAATTCTCTTCCGCCAACAAGCCAGTTTTTGGGGATAAGTTCATAAGCAGTTTCATCTATCTCTCCTACACCGTATTCCTTAAGATTCTTGTAAACCTTGAGAACAAGTGCACTGGTTTCATCACCCTGTACAGCTTTGGGAGGATATTTTTCATCGGTTTTTCCCATCAGGTAATCGCTGGATACGCCCATAATAAGCCCCATGCAGTAAACCATACTTGCAGAGGGTTCATGTATGCCGTTCTCATACTTTGAAAGCATACCCTTATTGGTATTTGCTGCAAATTCTTTATTCAGACGTTCAGCAATGCTTCCCAGGGAAAGCCCTGCTTCTTTTCTGACTTCTTTAATTCTTTTTCCAATCATTATGCATTCTGCCTTTTTTTCAGGTGTCTGCTGTTTTCTCATTTAAGATACACTCCAAATATCAGATCATAATAATCAACCTATTATACTTCCAGTTGATTTCTATAAATCAGTATATCACAATCTTGCTAATTTGGAAATACCTTTTTGGGAAATTTTTTCAAAAAAGGTATTATTTTCTTCATGTTTATTACAAATATCACAGGATTATCATTTATGACCTATTATTAACATAATCAAACTGTTTATTCAACAAAAAGCTTTTCTGATGCCTTCCTTACTTTTTTGGCAATTTCAGAATCAATTTCAATTACTTCCCCATATTCGCCCTTAAGAACTCTGAGAAGAATATCAACAGATGTCCTTTCCATGTGATTACAGGTCAGCTTTTCCGGCATAAGGCATCGGAATATCTTATCGGGATATTCAATCGACAGTCTGTCAGCTATACTTCTTTCAGCCGCTATGATCACCTCATCCTGAAGTGCACACCATTCCATAAGCTGTTTTGCAGAACCTGCAAAATCTACACTCTCCACAACCTCTGGCTTACATCCCAAATGTGCTGCGGTCTTTGCATTCGGCCAGAGCTCACGTGCAAGCTCCATATCACGCAGTGTCACACTGTCGTGAATCGGACAGTAACAATTCCATGTTTCAATTTCCTTGCCCGTCTTCCGTCTTATAACCTCACCTATATTTCTGTCAGGAATGAACAGTATTTTATCATTTTCTATTTCAGCACACACATCTGCAGCTTTCACTGTAGACACGCAGATATCACACTCTGATTTTACTGCTGCATTTGTGTTTACATAAGCCACTATACATACATCAGGATTGCTCTCTCTGTATGCACGTATCCTTGAAGGCAGTATCTGTTTTGCCATGGGACAGGTCGCCTCAGGATGAGCAAGTATCACTCTTTTTTCAGGTGCGTATATCTTTACCATTTCCGCAATGAATCTGACAGCACAGACAATAACCGTTGAAGCGCTGCATCTGGCACATTCACGTACTATTTCAAGTGTATCACCGGTAAAATCAGCAGCTTCCGACAGCTCGGGAGACTGGTACAGATGGGCTGCAATGAATATATCCTTATTTTTACGTGCTTCGTTTAAAGCCGCAAGCTTTGTTTCCACAATTTATCCCTCCACACATTGATGGCAAGGATAATAATATTTTAATTTGTTTACATAATCAATAGCTTTTCCCGTTTTGTATTTTAATTGACATAATTTACCAATGTATGTAATTATTTTGTAATTGACAATCCATCAGTTAAAAATACTGTCCGAAAGTTCATTCATGGTTTCTCCGTCAATTTCATAGGCTTCACCGTTCTTATAAATGATTGTCAATGGCTCTGACTGGGAAAATGCTCCAAGAGTTGCAAGCCCTCCGGTCATTCCGTAACGTGACATAAATAATTCGGGCGCAGCCTTCTTGCTGTATGCAGAAAGACCTTCTGACTGACCTATAACCGTACCGTCTGAGCTTACTCCCAAAGAGTCATAAAGATCTCCGCCGAATTCAAAATATTCATCGCCGAATTCCATTTCATTCTGAGTATTTTCAGGACGTATGCCGCTGAAAAGAAGATACTGTGTATATGCATCCGCCGTACCCGTTGCTTCAATTCCGATATTTGCCTGAAAAGCTTTTACTGCATCTCGGGTAAAACTGCCGTAATAGCTTGTCAGAGGCTGTTCATAAAGTCCGATGCTTTTAAGCATCTCCTGGAGTGCAGTTACATCTTCACCCGATGAGCCAATGTCAAGAGGATTGTACATGTCCTCCCATTGAGGCTCCTGCACTGCATCACTCTCAGAAATCTCCGTAGGATTTGTTGCTTCGGTTTCATCATCCCATGTCTGAGTGGTTGTAGGGATTGACTCTGCAGTTGTTGTGGTTACAGTTGTAGTCTGAGTAGTGGTCTGTGTGGCAGTTCCATAAGCAGGTGCATTCTCCGAATAAAGCAGTTCCTGTGTTTCTTTTCCGGCAACACCGTCTGTTTCAAGTCCTGCAGCCTTCTGAAAAAGCTTTACTGCTGCTTCAGTCTGTGTGCCGTAATATCCTGAAGGCGATGCTCCAAGATATCCAAGCTCAACCAGCCTTTTCTGCAGTTTCAGAACTTCATCGGAACGACTTCCGAATCTGAGGACAGTATTTTCAGGAGACTTTTCTGTTGTTGTCTGAGTGGTGGTTGTGACCTTTGTTGTTTTAACAGCAGTCTGTGAAGACACTGCTGCAGTTGTTGAGGTCTGAGTCGTGGTAGTTGTTTTTTTCGTGGCAGTAGTTGTTTTTGTTGTAGATGCAGAGGTTGTTGCTGTGGTTGTCGAAGTTGTTGCTTCTGTTTTTTCTGCTTCGCCTTTAAGAGCACCTGACTTTCCAAAATCATATGTAACTCCGTCAACTGTAAACAGACCTACAACAAATTCGCCTTTGTGGTAATAATATGTAGAGCCATTGAAATCAAACCACCCGGTATCAGGATAAGATATCATACCTATCTTGAACCACTTTACCCATGGTGACCAGCTGCGGCTGTTAAGCTCGGAATAGACTACATCAACTCTGCTGTTTCGTGCGTCAACCACCATGTCAACGCCCTTTTCGGACTTGCCAACATACACACCTGCATGACCCTCGCACCATAAACCGAGTCCATGGACTCTTGGCATATCCTTTATATTTCCGCTTTCACTTGAAGCATCAAGAAGTGCTTTCGCTCCGCCGCCTCTTCCGTTGCAATAAGAGCGGATAAGTCCTGAGCAGTCTATTTTCCCTTCGGATGAGCCGCCATAGACATATTCCCAGCCTTCGTTATAGGCTCTGAGAGCCCATTCCGCCATGCCTATTCCCGTTTTACCTTTTATTACAGCAGCAGATGCAGTCATCACATATGATGAAACAACAACTGCAAGCACAGTAAATACACATATGAATTTTCTGATCATATTTCTTCTTTTCATGTTTTCACCCTCACAGGTCTTAGTAAAAAATTTACATTTTCCCGCTTTTCTTTATAATCAAAATTATATCATAATATATTCGGATAATGTTGGGAGTGATATTATGATACTTAAATTGGAACGTTCATCACCGGAAACTCTTGGAATCAACTCACAATCAATAGTTGACTTTATTAACGCAGCAAGAGATCAGAGCATTGCAATGCACAGTCTTATGATACTTCGCCACGGAATGATTGCGGCTGAATTATATTGGAAGCCCTATAGTTCTCATTCGGAAAATCACGTTTATTCTTTCAGCAAAACCCTTACTTCAATAGCTGTTGGTTTTGCTGTAAAAGAAAAACGCCTTGATTACAGCGACCGACTCTGCTCATTTTTTCCAAGGTACATCGAAAGCAGTGCAGATGAACGAATGTATTCCGTTACAATTGAGCATCTGCTTACTATGACCAGCGGAATGATGCTTGTAAATGAAATAACTTCAGTTACAAAAAGCGACTGGATTCGTTTCTTCCTTAATTCTCGCCTTTCATCCTTCCCCGGTGAAAAATTCTGCTATAACAGTCTGAACACATATATGCTTTCTGCTGTCATACGCAAAGTCACCGGAATGGGTCTGGTCGATTATCTTACTCCCCGATTATTCGAACCTCTTGGTATCACCGGCGTTTACTCGGATAAATGCCCTATGGGTCGTGATATAGGAGGATGGGGACTTCATCTTAAAACAGAAGACATGGCAAAAATAGGTCAGCTTCTTCTGAACAAAGGTAAAATTGACGATATTCAGCTTCTTCCCGAAGAATGGGTAAAGGCAAGCGTTCTGCCTCACGCAGATACAACTGCAGACAGCAAATTTCCGCCTGTTGATGATGTAAGAAAAGGATACGGATATCAGCTGTGGCTGAATCGTGACGGAAAATCATTCCGTGCCGACGGAATGCTCGGACAGTTTGCAATCGTACTGCCAGAAAAAGACAGCGTCATTGTATCCACTGCCGGAAATATGGATGAATATGCTGTAATGAATCTTATATGGGATAAGATAGTACCTGCTATCGATTCTGTCCCCGAAAACACACCTCTTACCCATTCCCATGATCTTCTCTGTGAATTATCTGCAGATCTTTCAATTATCAATCCTGAGATCAGCATAGTTCCGTTTTTTATCCGCAATTTCAATAATCTGAATTATGTACTGCCTCCAAACAGACAGTCTTTATTCCCCTTCCTTTACAGATATTCAAAAAGGAGTGTTCTGTCGGGAATAGATAACTTCAGATTTACATTCGGAGAAGAGAGTTATATGACATGGACAGAATGCGAAACAGAAAATTCTGTTCCCCTGTTCTTTGACGGTAAATTTCATGACACTGAAATTTCTTTCTTCGGCAGCGAAGCAAAATGTTCTGTGTATTCTTATATTAAGCAAACAGCTCCTGAGGAATACTCTCTCGAAATTTTACTCACCTTTACCGACACACCTCATTCAAAGCACCTATTCTTTACGTTCAAAGAAAAAACTCTTCATATAAGATTCAATGAACTGCCCGATTACGAAGATATTGCAGAATTTGCAGGCAGCCTGATTTCCTCCATGCGAAATATTTCCCCTCATCTTTCAAAACTGGCAGGAAAAATTGCAGAAGTATCAATAACTGCTCAGGCAGAGTAGTTTATGCCAAAATGGAGATACCGTAAGGTATCTCCATTTTCTTTTTATGACCATTTAATTCCACTGGGGAGCGGGAATTTGGATGCTCTTTCAAGACCGTAATCACCGTCTGTAAACATCTCTGCCTCATTCATTCGTCTGTAATAAAGGCCTTTGAGATATTTGGTTCCTGATCTGATATATCTGGAGAAACCTTCTGTTACCTGCTCGGGATCAGCATCACTTCCGCATCTGTAAGCGATGATTGCAGACTTGAGATAGAATCTCTTGGTATCGCTTGTCCAATAAGAAGTACCCATATTATAGGTGAAGCTGACAAGTGCATCGAACTCATTCTGAGTAAGAACAACGCCGTTTCTTACAGCCCAGTTTCTTACAGCCTTTACATAAGTACCCTTGTTCAGATCTGCCATAAGAAGCTTCTGTGCTTCCTCTTTGGTAAGATAGGGCTTTTCTTCGCTGAGCACTATTTCCTCACCAAAATAATTTTCTATCTGGGTTGCAAAATACTCAATAACAGTTGCCTTTGACCAGGACTTACTTGCTGTGGTTGTTACAGCATGACCATAACCGATGGTCCAGTAACCGGATGCATCCTTGTAAGGCTCAAAGACAACAACAGCACCATCGAGAATATCAGGATTGGTATTGCCTCCGCCTTCCCAATCAGCAATGAACTTTACGCCACTTTCACTTATGCCCATGTTCTGCTGCTCTTCGGTAAGAGTTTTTTCCGCTGCAAGAACAACAACCTCAGTTGTTGCAACAGAAGATCCGAACTTGGCGGTTACAGTATACATACCTGCTTTGCTGCCTGTTACAACACCGGATGAACTTATGGGCAGACTTTCCGGATTGCTGCTTGTATATGCAACACCGTTAAGTCCTGCAATGGCAATGGACTTTGTCTTTCCTTCATTTACATAGAAATAGGACTTTGTAAATTCAACCTCAGACTTATACTCTGATTCATCGACAAGCTTGATGTAGTCAGATGAAACCCAGCCATAACTTGATCCGTAAATAATCTTATACCATCCGTCCTTGGTGGTGTAGTCAACAATAACTACATATGCACCGTCACTGAGTGCTCCAAGCTTTGATGCAGAAGAACTTGCAGTTTTTCTGACGTTAAGTGAGGTATTGACATCAACAACACCATACAGATAATCGTTCTCTGTATCATCAGCTTCAGTTGAGGAAGTAGTTGACTCCGTTGTGCCGGATGTAGTACTTTCGGTTGATGATGTTGTTGCATCAGAGCCTGATACAATATCACTGGGTGAAGTTTCAGTTGTGCCGGATGTGGAGGTGGTCGATGTTGTTGACTCAGTTGTACTTTCTGTTGTGGATGCGGTGGTGGTTGTGGTAACTATTGATGTTGTGGATGTAACCTTGACATATGTACCGCATACCCATACAGTTGAGCCGTTTCTCTTATAGCTGTACCATGTGGTTCCGGAAACCTTTTTAGATCCGGTAATTGTTATTACAGCGCCTTTTTTAAGGGTTGTTACAACTGAATAGTTT
>JAZUNN010000079.1:0-17897 GCA_045604155.1 Acutalibacteraceae bacterium | reverse complement strand
TGTTTATTAACCTCCGAACAAGTCTTTATTTTATCTTTTAAACTATTATAGAACAATATTATGAACAAATCAAGTATCTGCAGCTATTCCTATGTGCTTTCTTCTTGAATATTTCGTTTTATCTGCTATAATAATATTTGATTCCCCGTATTCTGAAATGAGGTGGATTTATGTCAAAGATTAAAGTTATCTGCTCCGGCTGCGGTATATGGATTATGACCGATGACAGCCGCACTTCCATGCTTTGTCCCAAGTGCGGAACCGAGATAATTATAAAATCTATCGTGAATGTGGCACAGCCCACTCAGACTCCTGTGGTTGCCAGCGGCGCTGAGCTTGAATCAAAGCTCGCCTATGCAGAAGGACTTCTTACTGCAGAATGCTTTGATCGTGCCGAGAAGGCTTTTCGCAATGCTGCAGTGCTTTTCCCTGACGACTACAGATGTCACTGGGGTATCGTGCGCAGCGGAACAAAGAATTTCACAGATTACAACGGCAGCGACTATGCTGTTGATTATGCCAATGCGGTACGATATGCCGATGAAATCCCCCTTCGTTCCATGAAGGAGAATTATTCAAGATATCTCGATGAGAGAAAGAAATCAGAATATGAACGCAAGGTCGGCGGACGTCTTGCTGTTTTTGAACCCGAGGCTCTTGCTGAAAATGAAACAGCTATAGCTGTCGCCGAATCACCTCAGGTAGATCTGTACGATGTTTCTGCCAAGGTCGAGGAAGTTATCGAAGTCCCCGCTCCGGCTCCTGAACCCATACCTGAGCCTCCTGCAGTTGACCCCAATGTCACTTTCCTTATCCGTGAGCAGCTCAATGAACGTCTCAGACAGCACAGTGACGCCTGCAAGGATGCTACAAAGGAACTCAATGACCAGTTGGGTGAGCTTGAGGAAATCAGAGAAAAACGCAAGGGCTTCGTTTCCTATCAGGTCAAGCCCACTCCCCCTGTTGTTGAAATTATCTGGTTTGGTGTTTTTGCATTCCTGACCCTCATATTTGTCGTGCTTCTGCTTATTGGTAAACCCGGTTGGCTTATGTGGCCGCTTATAATCATTTTTGGTATTTTCTCAATGTTTACTCTTTATAATCTCCTCAGTGAGCTTTCCTTCAAAAAGAAGATCGATCGCCGCAGAGTTCAGGACAACGGAGAATTTGAGGCTATCAGCAAATCATATAAATCACGAATTGAGACTCTTCGTTCCCAGATTGATTATCACAAGGAACAGATGGCATCTGTCAAAAAGCAGCTGGAAGAAACCTGATAATCCATCATTGGTTTCTCGCAGTATAGTAGCCCTGTTAATTGGCGATATCACTTCTTATTAACTTTTACAGAAAAACAGAGGAGGTTTATACCTCCTCTGTTTTAATTATCCGCCAACTATTTTAGCGCCTGTGTAGAAGTGCTCAAGTATCCACTTATAGCTCTTGCCCTGCTTTGCATATTCATTTGCACCTTTCTGACTCATTCCCACACAATGTCCATAACCGTAGCTTGTGAAGGTAAATGTGTCACTTGAGGAATTGTACTTGATATCAAAGCAAGGTGAACGCAGGCAGGTATATCCAAGAATCGACTGGTACAATGTTGCACCTCTGCAGGTGTAGCTGCTGCCTATCTGCACCTTTGTGATGTAAAGGTCATTTGAATCACGCTTAAGAATGGTAAACCACTTGTTCTTGTCCGATATGTTGTTCAGGTTTATTCCTTTCTTTGATTTGACTCGCTTTGCCACCCACGAGGCATCTACTGTCTTTGTGACCTTGTAGCCGCTGACCTTCTTATCAACCGAGCAATCAACCGCAACAAGATGTGACAGTTTTGTTCCGTTGACACTGGCATTTGCTGCGGTCATACCTGCAGATATTGCATAGTAAGGTGTATATTTGACCTTTCCGCCTACTGTCATATACTCACCGAGGACTGCATTTACTGCATTCTTTACCCGCTTGCTGGGCTTAGATTTTGTCGGGAAGGACGGTGCTTTTGCTGCTCCGCCGCTGTATTTGTAGTAGGTAAATGCGGCAACTGCCTGGGCCTTAAGTGCCTCCGGCTCATAACCGCTGCCCATTTCCGCTTCAACAATCATGGCAAGCACTGTGGCAGTATCCTTTTCTATGATTTTTCCATTTGATTTGATTCGCATGGTTGCAGGATATGTTGCCGATGTCTGAGCTTTTGTTGTGGTTGTCGCCTGAGTGGTTGTGGTGACATCACTGCCAGACACATCCGACGGTACAGTTGTACTTTCGGTTGTTGTCTTCTCTGTGGTTGTCTTTTTTGTTGTTGTCTTTTTCGTTGATTTTGCCGTGGTTGTTGTAGTGGTCGATGTAGTTGTAGTCGTAGTAGTTGTTGTAGTTGTGGTTGTACCCATGTTTTCAACCTTATATTCCTCGGCATACTCAAACTCGGGCACAGAAGGTTTCTGTATACCTGTCATGTGATACCATATCTCCGGCATAAGTGCATCGGAATTTTCCACAATTCCGCTTCCCGCCTCTGCTATGTCTTCGTCTTCACGAAGCTGTCTTGCAACCAGCACAAGCTTTGCACCTTCAAAACCGTCATAGTCGGTTACGAGAGTCAGAAGTCTGTCTGTGGGAAACACTTCACAATCTGTATAGAATTTGCTTCTTATAAACAGCTCATAGAGATGCTTTTCAACTGAATAATTACCGGGGAAACTGGTATTTGCATAGTTGAACTCATATATCGTGTCACTGCTGCAAATGCACACGGCAAAAATTCTCCACTGGCTCTTTTCATAAAGAGTGTCCATCCTGATAACCGGATTCGATGCGTAGAAATTCAGATTCAGATATTTCTCCAGGTTGCCGAAAACCGTTCCGTCTGCAGGTGAGTTTCCGTATATTACGGTATTGATCTCATCCGATTCGGGTTTTATTGTGTTTTCCACAGAAAAATACAGAGATCCTCTGCTGTCATTGTTACCGTAAAAATCCCTGCCTGAATAATAATCCGGAGATTTTCCCTGATTTGACTGGAGTACGGGCATATCTATCCCTGTACCGGGAATTGTTATGTATCCTCGGACATCGGGATTGACAGTATAAAGCTTTGCAAACTGTGACAAGGCACCCGTGGGAAGATACTCTGTTGTTTCATTGTTTTCGTTATACATTTCAACAACATCGCTGTAATACACAACCGGTGCTGTCGTTGGCTCGTAATGATTTGCGGCAATATACCATATCACTCCGATAAACAGCGCAAGCACTGCTATAGCTGCAAAACGAGCACGGAAGGTAAACTTCCTTTTTTCACGTTTTTCAGGCTGCGGTTCCTCTTTTCGCACATATCTGTTGCTTTCCCGTGCAGGCGGAAGATCATCTCCGATTTCACGTGCAAGAGTACGGTGAAATACAGCCCTATCCTCGGCCACAGCACGTATGCGCATCTTTTCTTCTTTTTCTTTTCGTCTTTCTTCTATATCCTTAAGTCGTTCCTCAACTGTTCTTCTGCGAGGTATTTCCATCTCCTCTTCATCAAGAACGCTGTCGATTTCTTCACCAATAATATATACACCCATTGCAGCAAGTATCTTTGCTGCTCCGATTTCATCCTTTGGAAGAATTATTATCCTCTGTTTGCCTGCTGTGAGAAGAACACCTTCCGGTTCACCCTTTTTATATGGAAAAAGAACTGCATCGGTAAAACTGGGAAGATTTCTTCCTCTTATGGCGTCAAACATATATTTTGATCTGCTGCGGCTGTCGTTTTCAAGAGTCATACCGAGGCATTTTGCAAGGATATATATTATATTTTCCCTTTCCCTGATAAGCTTCAGCCCACCTGTGATAATTACAGTATCAGAAACAGAAAGTGCTTCTTTCAGAAGACTCGGTATTCCCTGAGGATCAACTGTGGAATAGTCTTCGCCCTTATCCGGTGACAGACGCGAAAATTCACGCATTGCGGCTTCTGCCACACTGCGTGATAAGGGTGCCTTATACCATATGTATGATATCCGCATTTTCCTTCGCCTTCCCTCTGTCAGCCAACAAGCATTTCAAGCTCTTCGGTATATATTGAGAACAATGCAGACAGTTCGACTTCAGATACATAATTAAATATTTCTGTCGGCTCATTTGTATCGGTATCTGTAATTATCTCCTCCGCCAAAAAGCCTGAACCACGGAAACGTGCTTCCACACGTGTTTCATCTTCAAGTGTAACTGCAACAGATATGCTAATTGCGTTATTTATCTGCATATCAACTCGCTTGCAGGTTTCAAGACCGTAGTATGTTACTCTGCCGTAGCTTGATGCTCCGTTATAGAAATGAGAAACTATCGTTTTCTCATCCCGCTGTTTTGTAATACCTGTTGTACCCTGCATTTCAGGTACCATCTCATAGCCTGATGACTGCAGCTTTTCTGTGTTCATATCAAGCTCATCCATAAACTTGCTGCGAAGTTCATATGAATTAAGCTCGTACACATATTCTTCTGCAGGCTTTTCTTCTTTGCTTTTTATGTTTCTCATAAGCTTCGGCATTGCACCGAAAATGAATACTGCAAGCGCAGCAACAAAAAGCACGGGAATAATCGCCTTATCAAACATGGCATTCATCCGCTCGACCTTTTCTACGCCTCGCTCTATATCTGCATCTGTTACTTTTTTGCTCATTTCATATACCTCAATAAATTTGTTAAGGTTATTATACTACTACATATCTGCAAAATCAATTAATCTTATATGAACAAGCCGCTGTACAATATCAAAAGCATTCTCTTTCAGAATCCGAAGAGAATGCTTTTCTGTCAGTATATATATCTTTCTATTCCTGCTATTGCCTGCAATGCCTTATCAAGGTCGGGAATATTTTCAAGCATAAATATATTATTTATTCCCAGGGTCTGATTGCCTCTGTGCATATGTGAATATTCGGAGTTTTCATTGAATCTGACAGTGCCGCTTCCGTCCTTATTATTTTCGGTGGAAACGGATACGATGTTTCTGCCTTCGAGCATATCAACTTTTCTTCCGCACATTCTTAATATCTTTCGGTTTGTGATCACATAAAAAGTCCTTTTTCTGTTATATGCACGCACAAAAAATCTTCCGAAAACAAGATAAAGCCCTACGCAGATAAAGGGAACTCCGAACAGACCAAAAAATCCCCCTCCGCTCGATGCAGTTACTGTCCAGAAAATTGCAAAGCTGCACCATAAAATGCTGAACGGGGTCATAAGTATATCCTCTTTTAAGAAGATTTTTCCTTTTCCCGGTTTTCCTTCCCACAATACCTGCTCACCTTCAGTAAGATACGGCTTGCAGAAGCTGAATTCGTCATCAAAAACCATTTATTCCACTCCTGTTTCAGGACAGGCACAGATACCTTTGGTATCTGTGCCTGATGATCAATTACATAAGAGAAAGGTAAAGTGCCTTGATTTCTTCTACAGAAGTATCTCTGGGATTGCCGGGACGGCAAGCATCGTCAAATGCAGACTGAGCGAGGAAATCCACATCCTCAGGCTTTACAATTTCCTTGAGATCAGCGGGAATTCCGACGTCAACAGAAAGCTGCTTTACAGCGTCGATTGCTGCCTTTCGAGCGGTTTCGATATCCATTGCAGCAGCACCCTCAACTCCCATTGCAACAGCGATATCTCTGTACTTGTCACCTGTTGCGGGAGCGTTGTACTCCATAACGGTGGGGAGAATGATGGCATTTGCAACGCCGTGAGGTGTATCATAAAGTGCTCCGAGGGGATGAGCCATGGAATGTACGATGCCAAGACCTACATTGGAAAAGCCCATGCCTGCGATATACTGACCGAGAGCCATGCCAAGTCTGCCCTCAGATTCGTTATTTACTGCTCCGCGAAGGCTCTTTGCGATGATCTCAATAGCCTTGATATGGAACATATCACTCATTTCCCATGCGCCCTTGGTAATATAACCTTCGATTGCGTGGGTAAGTGCATCCATACCTGTTGCTGCGGTAAGACCTTTTGGCATAGTTGCAATCATATCAGGATCAACAACTGCTACGACAGGAATATCGTGAACGTCTACGCAGACCATCTTACGGTTGCTTGCCTCGTCGGTGATAACATAGTTGATGGTAACTTCTGCTGCGGTACCTGCAGTGGTGGGAACTGCAATAATAGGAACACAGGGCTTCTTTGTAGGTGCTACACCCTCGAGAGATACAACATCCTCAAACTCGGGGTTTGTAATAATGATGCCGATTGCCTTTGCAGTGTCGATGGAAGAACCGCCGCCGACAGCCACGATGCAATCTGCACCTGATGCCTTAAACTCTGCAACGCCATTCTTTACATTGTCAACAGTGGGATTTGCCTTTATGCCATCATATACGACATAAGCAATACCCGCATTGTCGAGAACATCGAGAACTTTCTTTGTTACATTGAACTTTATAAGATCAGGATCAGAGCATACAAAACATTTCGCAAAGCCTCTTGCCTTAACCTCTGCTGCAATTTCATTGATAGCTCCTGCACCATGATAACTTGTTTCGTTGAGAACAAATCTGTTTGCCATTTTATTTAACCTCCGATTTTACTTTATTAAGCATTGTGCTTGTTAAAATTATAACACACTTTTTACCTTTGTTCAATATTCATTGTGTTGTTTATAAAAAGTTTACGTACTGCATATATATTTCAAAAAAGGAGGGTCTTTATGAAATTTTTCAAATCTGTAAATAAAAAACAGCTTCTGACGCTGCTCGCCTGTGCAGTGGTTATTTTTGCCATTGCTGCCACTGCACTGAATGGTGCTTCATTTTCATCGGTGTCTGCCACAAGAAAAAAAGTGCCTATTTATTCTGTGGGCAGAGAAGAAAATGACAAGATAATCAGTATTTCATTTGATGCTGCATGGGGTAACGAGGATACACAGCAGCTTATAGATATTCTTGGGAAATATAATATAAAAGCAACTTTCTTCCTGGTCGGTGATTGGGTTGATAAATATCCCAAATCGGTAAAGGCACTGCACGATGCGGGGCACGAAATAATGAACCACTCTGACTCACATCCCCATATGTCCAAACTATCGAAGGAGCAGATACTTGCTGAACTTAACAACTGCAATGATAAAATTGAAAAGATAACCGGTATCCGCCCGATTCTTTTCCGTGCTCCGTACGGTGAATACAATGATCTTTTGCTCGATACGGCAAAGTCAGCAGGTATGTACACTATTCAGTGGGATGTTGAAACACTCTATACGGAATGAAACTGAAAAACATTGCCATCTCCCCCGTTTTTCAGTTTACCATATTTTTTACAAGGCAAAACACCCGGTTTACAATAATGTAACCCGAGTGTTTGTTTCGTGGAATATCAGTGCTGGTTATGTGGCATCAGGCTTTTTCTGATTATCCTGCGGATTATTTCAGTTCTTTTCCTCTTTCAGGAAATTCTTTTTCAGTGCAAGAACTGCAAATGCCATAAGCATCAGCACATTGCCCCATGCCATCATGGTTGTTGCTTCCTTTGTGCCGGTCTTGGGCAGTTCATAGTCAGCTTCATTTTCAACCTCTGTTACAGCAGTAAGAGTACTGTCAGTATCTTCAAGGTTGAATTCATAGATATCCTTTTTAAGCTTATATCCGCCGGGAGCTCTGATTTCCTTTGCAATGTAGTTATCCTCAATAAGACCTGTAAACAAGGCTGCACCACTTCCGTCGCTTTCCTGGATTCTGGAAAGATACCATGTTTTGCCGCCATGCTTGATGGTTTTTGCAGGCTTATAGGAAAGTGCATTGTAGTCATCGTCTGACATGATCTCATTTGAAGAAAGTGTATAGAGTCCGAATTGTGCACCTGCAAGAGGCTTGGCCTCTGCTGCATCAACTTTGTTAATGCGCACATTCCAGGTCTTTCGTACGTTCACGCTGCTTATAGTAGCAAGCTTCATTCCTTCGAATGTAAAGCTGTAGTTATTTGCGGCGGATGTACCTGTGGACTTGAACTTGAACATACTGTCGGGATTTTCAAGTTCGAATACAGTATATGTCTGTCCGTCCATGAAGCTCCAGTCACCATTTTCGACCCATGTACCGCTTGCAGCATCATAAGTCACAGATTTGGAGTTATTGAGTTCAATCACATCACTTACACTTTCTCCTGCCTTCACATTTACAGTTACAACAATCGCCTTTCGACTGTTGCTCTTGAGTGTAGAGCTTATCTGAGCCTCAGTTCTGGTGGAGTTGATATTGCTTATGGAAGAACCGGAATAGATGAGATACCTGAAGCTTTCATCTTCCTTGGCAACATAAGGAGTGCCATCGGGATAGACGAGAGACTTCGTAAGCTGAGGAATGTACTTGATGCAGATACCGACCTTAAGGGGTGCTGCCTCAAGGGAAAGAGGCTCGCCGAGAACTTTGTAATGGTAGCCGAAGCTGTTCCATGCGATGGTTCCTTCAATGGGATCGGTGGTAACCTCGTCATCCTTGTAGTCGTCAGCCATTATGATTCTGCCGTTGTATTCCACCTGAATGGAAGCGGTATCGGGAATGGTAACGCCTGTATCATCGTAGATGGAAATACGGAAGGAGCGTGTGGATTCCTTATTGGTTTTATACCAGCCTGAATCACTGGAGTCATCCCAGTCCTTCTCGGAGAATTCAGTTCGGTCGGAATACATGATCTCATACTGACTGGGCGAGAGCACAGTCTTATTGCCATTGACGATCATTGCAACCTCAAACTGAGGATCTGCTGTCAGCTCAACCTTGAATGCACTGTAACGGGGCTCGGTTGCGGCGAAGGTCTCATGGTCTCCTACCTGAGGCAGGTTATCGATCATAATAAACTTCGTAAGAGCCTTACCTGTTACGTTGTTTACAATATTGGTATACCTGAAGGTATCCTTGTGCTCATCGAGGAAGATCCAGTTCTTATCATCCTTGGAAGATGCACAGTTGGTTTCGTTTCCGATCTCGCGTATGCGCTTCTCAGAGGTGGTTACATAACCGTAAGCTGCGGTTATCTGTGCGGTGTTTCTTACCGAAGGATCTTTGTCGTCACCGAAGAGAAGGTGGTTGCCCTGGCTGACAAGCTCGGAGTTGTAGACCTGCTCATTGGGAGTTATGTATGCGTTGTTGTAGTAAACCTTGTTTTCCCATGTACCGAAGTTCTTGGTAGAGAGGTTGACGGTCATGCTGCCGTAGGATGGGATGAGAAGGCGATTTGAGATCATATCGATCTCAAGGATCTCATTTCTGTTTTCATCCACGTGGATTCTTACCTTGATATCGGCCGTACCAGCATTGTAGGTTGAGCTGATATACGTGGTAATGGATACCTCCTCACCACGTGTAAACTCGGTGGTTGTCGTAGTGCTGGAGTTTGTTTTGTATTGGATGGTTATCTTATCCGGATCATTATCATCTCGGATAATGGTAAACAAAGTGCCTGACAACTTAGCGTAAGTGGAATCGTAGCCGCCGACATTGTCGTAGGTACGATTGACATCAACATTACCCACGAAACCGTAGTCGCCGTTCATTACATCGGTGAAGGTGTAATTAATAAGGTCGTCTGTACCTGTGTTGGTCATTTTGACTTCCCAGTTTACGATATCCTCAGAGCCTGCGGTCTCAGGTTTGTTAATCGTGGTACCGTTGGTTCTTGTGATGCTCTTTACGTGCTTTGTGATACCGGGAACTATCTCACCGGGAGTAACTGTAACGTGGGATTCAAGCCAATCGGTAGCAATGTTGCCGCCTGTCATACCGATGGTACCTACATAAGCGGTATCGGTAAGGGTACAGGTGCCGTCATTGAGTTTCTGATTATAGGTAGTGGGACCTGTAACGACAACGTCACCCTTCTTTACACCCTGACCGAGATAATCGAAATAGGGCATTGCAGCGTAGTTTGTAGCAACCTCCTCAGTAGTGCCCTTTTGCCCTACCTTTGCGTGATAGTAGATATATACCGCCTCATTAGGTGCAAGGTAATACTTATCATAGAACTTATCGTAGCTGATATAAGAAGAACCAGTGTAGTTTGTATAAAGATCGAAGGTCACAAGTCTGCTGCCGGACGTGTAGGTACTTCTTATACTTGCACTTTTCCACTTGGGCGAAAGCTTATTTCCGTTTTCGTCGTAAATGGAGACACTGGGTGCACTAGATACATTGGGTCCAAAATAGCTTTGATTATTATGGAAAGCAAATCCCTTGGGGAGGTAATCCTGGATGGGATTGAGATAAAGCCTTGTGTGACCACTATTGTAAAGGACGATATAATAGCCGATGTATTCAGTGCCTGAGCTTGAGTTAATATAGTGGAAACGGGCGTCCGCATGCTTTTTCTCAAAATAGTAGGAGCTTGAATAATTTTGGGTCGTACGGTTGGACATAACACCCTTCTGGAGATAGGCTTCTGCCTGTATAGCCAGATCGTGGGTAACTGTCATCTTCTTCTCACGGACGTAGAAGGAGTTTTCAAGTACAGTCTCGCGGTACTTGACGGCATTGTCTATCCAATCGGCTCCTTCTGCCATGTCAATGGTGACATAGAAGTAAATTGTGCCGCTGAGGTGGATGGTGAAGTCTTTATCCCAGCGAATATACTGCTGGTCCTCGTGCTCATTGACACCTGTCCATGCAGGAGGTGTGGAATCAATATACCAGGCACTGTCCATGTTTCCGCCGTCGAAGGTGAAAGTAAAGTCGCCCTCTTTTGCGGGAACAGCAACCATTCTGATATTATCCTTAGACCACTTGTATACCTCATGGCGGGTCTTTGGCAGTGAATCGTAGATATCGTCGCCTTTGATGTCAACAACGCCGCCTGATACGTTTGTAATGGAAAGTCTGTAGGTGGTAGGCTTGCCCTCTTCAAATCTGCTGTAGACAGCGAGAGAATCTTCTTCCGGAGCAGAGCCCTTTTCAGTAACGATGTATTTGTCGAATTTTACCTGAGAGCCTACGAGAGCTTCGCCCTCATCGCCGATGGTGTCATAAAGTCTGTGACTCTGATGGTCGTTAAGCCATGTCTCGTTGTCGAGATAGAACTGTATGTCGGAAATACCGGTAGTTGCCGGATCAACAAGAGCCTTGTATCCGATGTTTACTGTTTTGCTGCCATCAATATCGGGGAGATACCATCTTATAAGGGTATCGAAGCCGCCGCCCGGTATCTGAGTGACGGTAATTGTGTCAGCAATGCGTCCGCCTGTATTGACATTCTTATAAGTGCCAACCTTGTTGATGGGATAGTAGGTGGCACGGTTGATAAGGATCGGAATAAGACCATAGGTTTCTGCAAGGTGATCATTTCCCTTTGCGGGAACAAGCATTACCTGACCGCCTGTCATATGGTCGGTAAGGGGCAGGGTGTAATAGGTCTCCTCGCCATTGTGCTGTACCTGAAGATTATAGTCGATCACATCGCCTATCTCTGCCATTTCAGCATCTGCAACGCCGCCTATGGAGTAATCCTTATAGAGCCAGAACTCTCGGGATGGGCTATAATAATCCGAATATGCATATTTATTGGTGGTTTTGCCTTCGCCGATCAGATAATCAACATATACGTAGTTATAGCTGGTAGAATAAGATGAGGCGTCTCTGTTATAATTCCATTCATCGTCTACCAGGAACATAAAGGTGTCCTTGATATTTGCGTATATATTACGTTTATAGTGGGTATCGCTTTCAAGGACGTAGCCATCCGCAAAGTCCCACTTTACGGTGTACCTTGACCCGCTTGTAACAACATAGCCTATAGCCTCAAGAGCGGAGTGGATATCCGTTGCATCAAGGACATTGCCGTTTAAGGTAAGGGTCTGCTTACCATCTGCGGTAGTGCAAGTCAGCACAATAGTGGCATCGGTTGTGTGAGCCGCAGGGTCTTCTGTTTCAAGACCATTATACTCAGTTCCGAGACCTGTGTTGTTCTGAATAAGTGTATGAGTCTTGCCCTTTGTATCAGTTATAGAAGCTCCGGGGGTATGTGCTTCGGCGGTATCATCGCAAAGGGTAGCTCTTTCAATAGTGACGGTAAGAGTCTTGATATTTTCCTTATCAGCCACTGCCTCATCAAACATCTTCTGTATGTTTTCGGGCTTGATGTAATGAGTACTGCTAAGAGGATCACGCATATCAAGGATACCGGGATAGTCGTAGGCGTACTGGTTGAGTATACCGACCTCATAATATGCCCTGTCGCCCCAGTAGCTGGGGGGATCGATCCATTTTTTGGTGGGGGTAAAATCGGTCTTGCCTGCATCGACCGTGTATCTTACCTCCGAATGGTCTGTCTGATCCTCGGAGTAGCAGAAATGCTGAACATTTTCTATCTCGTTGAGGACAGTGAATTCATCGTCAAGATGATCTCCGTCAACATAGATAAAAGTCTGCATATCGGTGTAGGTATAGTAGTTATACTTATTATAGGATCTGCTTATGTCACTGTTATAATAAATCCTTGCAGTGATGGTATTCATCTCAGAAGAATCATAAGCTGTATTTCGGCAGGAGAAGCGGGTAACTATGTCATCATTTTCATTTACCTCAAGCTTTACGGAGCCTGCTACATACTGGAGATTGGTACCACTTGCATAAACAGTGAGGACAAGATGCTTTTTGCCGTAGACATTTGCATAGATATGGGCATAGTTTCCGCTGTAGTTTACGGTATAAGTGCCGTTTCTTACAGCATCAAGCACATCCTCATGCCAGTGCATACCCTCGGGGAGGGTGAGAGTATCAACAAAGTCGACGCTCTTCATGTGATCCTTGCCGATTCCGAGAAGAGTATCGCCGATACGTCCCTGAGCAACAGTGTACTGAAGATTGTGGAGATATATTCTGCCGTCATCGCCTCTGCCGCCGACGCCCCAGCCGGAGTGGTTGTTTGTGCTTGTCTGAATGTTGTAGTTATAGTTATATTTGCTCTTGCTAAGTGAGAAATCATCGGGCTTTGTGAGCCATTCGACTTCGTTGTACTTTTCGGGAGCAACAACGCTGTTGCCGGTCTTCTCAAGCTCGCCGTTGTCGAGAATGACAGGCCATATCTTAGCCTTTCCGCCGCCTGTGGTGGGGGAGGGGAACATAAGGGTAAGGTTTGCGCTGACGGTATCACCGACGTCGATGCGCTTACATTCAATATAATAAACATTTTCAACATCGGATTCTGCTACTGTCAGATCATATTTCTTGCCGCTTTCAGTCTGGACGCTGTGGGTGCCCAGAGGCCAGCTCAACTGACCGCCGTCATTGTCAAATGCAATATATACACGGACCGCATCGTAATCGCCTGCGTTTGCGTTACTTACTGCAATGCTGAGCTTTGCGGGTTCATTGGTATAATATGTATAGGTGCCCTTGAAATCTTCATTGCCCTCACCGCTGTTTTTGCCGGTGATTACTCTGATAAGGGGAAGCAGGTCGGGATTCTGACCGACAAGAGAAAGCTCTTCATCTGTCTTTTCACCGCTTCTCTCAAGTCCTGTGTTATAGAAGAGATAGTCGTATTTTGCAAGATTCTTGTTGGTGAAGGTGTCATAAGCCTCATCAACAGTGGTCTTACCGTTTACGGTCTCAAGAGATGGGCAGTTTGAAAGTGAGCTTGCAGGGAGATAGGTGATCTTTTCAGGTGCCTCAAAATCAAGGGTACCAAGATCGCTTGCTGCTTTGATGGCGTTATTTTCAACGCCGATCACATTGTATTTGCCGCCGTTTTCGGAGGGAATGGTATCGGGAACGGTATAGCTCTCGATGCCTTCGGGAACACGGGCAAGAGTAGCGGTTCCCTTTTCCTTATCAAGGAGATAAAGTGCGCCGTTGGCATCAACATAGTAGTCTCCGGGGTAAACAGGTGCGATGTTTCCGAAGATCTTTTCCACGGTGATGTAGTTTTCACCCTTGAAAACGGGATTGTCAAGGGCAGTGCCTGCATTCGCAAGGCTGTCGATAAGCTGAACGGATACTACATCAACGTTTTCGGTAAATGTGACGGTATCCATGTTCTTGCAGCCTGAGAATGCACTGGATGATACCGTTGCAAGGTTTGGATTATCAATGATAAGGTTTGTAAGACCTGTGCAGCTTGAAAATGCATAGCTGTCAATGCTTTCAACGGTTTCGGGGATGGTAAATTCAGAAAGCGCTGTACAGCTCTGGAACGCATAGCTGGGAATCTTTTTGATATTCTCGCCTAAGGTTACATCCTCAAGGCTTGAGCAGCTCTGGAATGCATAGGTTCCGAGAGAGGTAACGCTGTCGGGAATGACTATTTCGGTCAAGCTGTCACAATCATAGAAGGCATATTGGCCGAGAGAGGTAACGCTGTCGGGGATTTCGATATCAGTCAGACCGTCACAGTTGTAGAAAGCTCGATTGTTGATAGCTGTGACGCCGTCGGGAATTTCGATATCCTTGAGCTTTGTGCAGTTATAGAAAGCATAACTTGGTATAGTGGTTATATTTTTGCTGAGAGTAACTTCTTCGAGCTTACCGCAGTCATAGAACACCTCGCTGCCAAGGGATGTGACGCTGTCTGGGATTACGACACTTGTAAGGGAATCGCAGTTATAGAAAGCATCGTATCCGATAGAGGTGACGCTGTCGGGAATTTCGATATCCTTGAGCTTTGTGCAATTACCAAAAGCATAGTTGGGTATAGTGGTTATGTTTTCGCTTAAGGTCACATCCTCAAGCTTGGTGCAATAATAGAAAGCATAAGTTCCGAGGGAGGTAACGCTGTCAGGAATTACGACCTCGGTCAGTCCGCTACATTCAAAGAAAGCATAGTTCCCGATAGAAGTCACACCATCGGGGATATCGACCTCGGTAATCTTGTCACAGTTATAGAAGGCATAGGTTCCGATAGAGGTAACACCGTCGGGAATATCGACATTTTCAAGCCTCTGGCAGTTATAGAAAGCGTAATTAGGGATAGAGGTCAGATTTTCGCTTAAGGTCACATTCTCAAGATAGGAACACTCTCTGAAGACATCGGTGCCAATAGAGGTAACACTGTCGGGGATAACTATTTCGGTCAGTCCGTCGCAGTCATAAAATGCCTGATTACCGATAGATGTAATGCCATCGTGAATATCTATCTCGGTAAGCTTGTCGCAGTTATAGAAAGCACCGTCAGGAATAGAGGTTAGTCCTTTGCCTATGGTCACATCCGTAACATTGGTGCAGCCATCGAAAGCATTGGCGCCAATGGTGGTGACGCTGTCAGGGATAACGACCTCGGTCAGTCCTTTGCAGTCACGGAAAGCCTGAGAGCCGATTGTGGTGACGCTGTCGGGGATTGTAGCTTCAACAAGCTTGTCGCAACTTGAGAAAGCACTGTCGCCGATAGTGGTGACGCTGTCGGGGATTGTGACTTCTTCGAGCTTGTCGCAGTCATAGAAAGCACCACTGTCGATGGAGGTGACACCGTCGGGAATTACGACTTTGGTCAAACTGTCGCAATTTTGGAAAGCATTGCTGCCGATAGAGGTAACACCGTCGGGGATTTCGATCTCCTTAAGCTTTGTGCAGTTATCGAAAGCATGACTGGGAATAGAGGTAAGGTTTTCACTGAGAGTTACCTCTTCAAGATTATCGCAGTTATAGAAAGCATAAGTTCCGAGAGAAGTAACAGTGTCTGGAATAACCATGCTTGTCAGCCCGTCACAGTCATAGAAAGCCTGAACACCAATGGTGGTTATGTGATCGGGAATATCAAATTCGGTCAGACTGTCACAGTTATAGAAAGCACTCTGGGGGATAGTAGTAATATTTTTGCTGAGAGTTACCTCTTTGAGGTTATCGCAGTTTGAGAAAACACTGGTGCCGAGAGATGTAACAGAGTCGGGGATAACGACCTCAGTCAGCCCGTCACAGTCATAGAATGCCTGAGAGCCGATGGTGGTTATGTGATCGGGAATATCAAATTCGGTCAGACTGTCACAGTTATAGAAAGCATTCTGGGGGATAGTAGTAATGTTTTTGCTGAGAGTTACCTCTTTGAGGTTATCGCAGTTTGAGAAAACACTGGTGCCGAGAGATGTAACAGAGTCGGGGATAACGACCTCAGTCAGCCCGTCACAGTTGTAGAAAGCATAATTTCCAATAGAGGTAACACCGTCGGGGATATCGACATTGTTAAGATTGGTGCAGTTATAGAAAGTGTAATTAGGGATAGAGGTCAGATTTTCGCTGAGGGTAACTTCTTCAAGATTATTGCAGTCATTGAATACATCGCTGCCGATAGAGGTAACGCTATCGGAAATAACGATCTCGGTCAGTCCGTCGCAGTTATAGAAAGCATAGTTTCCGATAGAGGTGACGCTGTCGGGGATCTCTGCATTTTTAAGATTAATGCAATTCTGGAAAGCATACTGACCAATGGACTTTACTCCGTCCTCGATAACAACGGTCTTGATGCTGTTTCTGACGCTCTGGTTGCTGTACCAGGGAGCTTTGCCTGAGTTGTAATTAGACATAATTCCGCTGCCTGTGCCCGGATTGCTGATGGTCAGCACATTATTCTTATATGTCCATGTGAGACCGCCGCCGCAGGTGCCGCTGAGCTCGGGCTCGGTTTCTCCGCAGCCGCATACTCCGTCATTATACATATGGTAGGAAGCGCTGTTGGCAAGAGAAGGTGTGATGGTTGCGGTGCGCACAGCGCTGTATCCGTTGGAAAGGCTGAAGGTATAGGTGACGCCACCCTTGAGGCTGAGGGTCGTGCTGCTTGTTGTACTTGTGGAGCTGAGCTGCTTTCCGTCAGGATCAAGGATCTTTATGGTGCTGGAGCCGCTTGAATATGTATATTTGATCGTATAGTAATGATCGTAAGGGGGAGTGAAGGTGTATTCATCGTTGGTGGTGTTACCCGGTACATCGAAGGTAACGGTCTGACCAAGGGAAATCGCAGTGCCGTCTCCTTCGCTCTGTACTTCGGGAGCGGCGGACATAAGCAGAGTGCTGTAAAGCACGTTCATGTCAGTTGCAGAAGAAAGGATCTCTACATCGGTGGATGAAGAAACGGAAATTTCAGGAGTACTGTCTGTATTGCTGTCAGATACAGTGTCACCACCAGACACAGCAGTGCTGCTGTTCTTTTCAACTATGGTGTAGCAATCATCATCGTGGGTATGCTCTTCTGCAGTGCAGGTGAGCACCTGACGCTCGGTGGGAAGAGTCGCATTTATGCAAGCACTGCTGTGATTATGCACAGCAACTTCAACGAGGTTGCAGATAAATGCGCCGTTTTCGTCATAGCAGGAGTCAGAGTGGGCGTGAGCAGTACCGCTCTTAGCTTCAACAGTACAGGTAAGGGTGTCACTATTGTAGCAATACTCATTATGATCGTGGAGAATGTAATCTGCCTTATGGCAAATAACATTTCCTTTTTCATCAAGACATTTTTCATTGTGTGAATGTGCAGATACACTGCAGCCCAGACGCTCACAGGCAGGGATCGCCTCTGCAGTATAGCACTCTTCACTGTGAGTATGCTCTGTTTCACTGCAGACAAGTATCTTTTCTGTAGTGAATGCAGGGCGAATCAGGATGCTTATCATTACAAGCACCATCACCGCTGAGCATATTGCTATAGTTCTCACCTTTCTGTCCCTGAGCTTCTGATCAAGGCTCATTCTTTCAAATAACTCCTTCACTTTAACCGACATGATTCAATCGCCCTTTCTTCTAAACCGGAATTTTGTTTCCCTATCCAAATCTGCAGTTTTCAACATTCTGCTGATTTTTTCATTCCCCACTGTTTTTTCACAAGAAACCATCTGTTAAACGTTTAAACATTAAATATACACATAATTATATATTTATTTAATTATACATTTTTTGTTTATTTTTGTCAATATTTCACACCCTCATGCACCCGCTTACATATAT
>JAZUNN010000078.1:0-16372 GCA_045604155.1 Acutalibacteraceae bacterium | reverse complement strand
TGTCGCAGTAAACGGGACTCATGATACCGCTTGCCCAAGTAAAAGGCTCTTCGGGGCGGAAGAAAACAGCCTTGATTTTAAGTAAATCTTTTGCAATAACTTTTTTCATTGTTCTATCTCCTATTCAAATTATTAACCAACAAATTCAGCTACACAGCGCTTGTAAGCAGCAACCGGATCTTCTGCTGCTGTGATCGGACGGCCTACAACAATGTAATCGCTGCCGATTTCTTTTGCCTGTGCAGGAGTCATAACGCGTGACTGGTCACCGATTTCACCGTCAGCAAAACGAACACCGGGAGTAACTGTCATAAAGTTCTGACCGCAACGCTCGTGAACTTTTCCTGCCTCAAGCGGTGAGCAAACGACACCGTCAAGACCTGCTTTTGCAGCATTGTGTGCGTAGTGCATAACGACTTCATCAATAGGCTGATTGATAAGAAGATCTTCCTCCATACGCTCCTGGCTTGTGGAAGTAAGCTGAGTTACAGCGATAAGGAGAGGTCTGGTGCCGTCGGGACGGGTGAGACCTTCGATTGCAGCTTCCATCATAGCTTTGGTACCTGCTGCATGGAGGTTTGTCATATCAACGTCAAGGTGAGAAAGAACTGCCATGGACTTTTTGACAGTGTTGGGAATGTCGTGAAGCTTGAGGTCAAGGAAAATCTTGTGACCGAGTGCCTTGATGTCCTTTACGATCTGAGGTCCCTCAGCGTAGTAAAGCTCCATGCCGATCTTGACAAAGGGCTTTCTCTCACCGAATTTAGAAAGGAAATCCATAACTGCCGCTTTGCTCGCAAAATCGCAAGCTACGATAACGTCTCTGCCCATCAGTGAGCACCTCCTATTATATCTGTAAGATTATTGATACCATACTTGTCCATAACACGGGGAAGGTTATTTATGATGTCACGGCAGACGAAGGGATCAACAAGGTTTGCCGCGCCTACCTGCACAGCGGTAGCACCTGCCAGCATCATTTCTATAACATCTTCAGCACAGGAAACGCCGCCCATACCGATGATGGGAATATTAACTGCTTCATATACCTGATAGACCATGCGCACAGCAACGGGGAAGATGGCAGGACCTGAGAAACCGCCCATCTTGTTTTTGATTACAGGCTTCTTGGTCTTGAGGTCAATTCTCATGCCAAGCATGGTGTTTATCATGCTGATGCCGTCAGCGCCTGCAGCCTCGCAAGCTTTTGCGATCTCAACAATGTCGGTGACATTGGGGGTAAGCTTTACATATACAGGCTTTGTGGTAACAGCCTTTACTGCCTTGGTAACTGCTTCAACATTTTTGGGATCAGTGCCGAAGCTCATACCGCCGTTGTGAACGTTGGGACAGCTTACATTGACTTCGATAATATCAGCATGCTCATTTATCTTTTCGCAGCAGTGAACATACTCTTCAACTGCAAAACCGCTTATGTTTGCAACGAGGGGCTTGTGGAACACAGCCTTGAGCTTGGGAAGCTCCTCTGCAATTACCTTGTCGATGCCGGGATTCTGCAGACCGACAGAGTTGATCATACCGGAAGTGCATTCTGCGATTCTGGGAGTGGGGTTGCCGAAACGGGGCTCCATAGTGGTGCCCTTGAAAGAAAGAGAGCCGAGGATATTGATATCGTAAAGCTCTGCAAATTCGTAGCCGAATCCAAATGTTCCGCTGGCGGGGATTATGGGGTTATCAAGCTCAACACCGGAAAGATTTACGCTCAGTCTGCCCATATAATCTCCTCCTTCTCAAGAACAGGACCGTCCTTGCAGATTCTCTTGTTGCCGTAAAGGGTCTTGCAGGAGCAGCCCATGCAGGCACCGAAGCCGCAGCCCATACGCTCCTCAAAGCTTAACTGACCGCTTGTCTTTGTATATGCGTAAACGGAACGCATCATAGGCTCGTTGCCGCAGCAGTAGAAGTAGCTGTAATCGCCGACCGCTGCAAGTGCATCGGTTACAAAGCCCTTGATTCCCTCACTGCCGTCAACTGTTGTGACATATGTAGTAATGCCGAGAGCCTCAAAATCGCTCTTTAAAATCATATCGTCCTTGGTGTTGAAACCGAGGATAGCAGTGACCTTCTTGCCCTCTGCAACAAGCTTCTTGCCAAGTGCATAAAGAGGAGGACAGCCGACACCGCCGCCGATGAGCAGAGGAGCGTCGCCGCTTTTCCCGGTGTCGTATCCGTTGCCAAGACCTGTCAGCACATCGAGCACAGCGCCCTCTTTAAGAGTGCTCATGTACTCAGTACCTCTGCCAAGCACCTTGTAGATTATTGTAATGCTCTCGCTGTCCCAGTCGCAGACGGAGATAGGTCTGCGAAGGTAATAGCCGTCAAGCTTGATGTTTATAAACTGACCTGTAGCAGTCACAGCGGAGGTGTCGCCCAGCAGCACCATTTTATACTGTGCTGCGGCGACCTTCTCATTGGATTTTACAGTGTAAAGACCTTGCTTTGTCATTTTATACACCTCAGGAATCTATTGTGGAGATGCAGAGGGTGGTTTCCTCAAGAACATCGAGGAGAACACGCACTGTATCGAGAGATGTGAACATTGTGATGTTGTTTTCAACAGCGCAGTGACGGATTTCGTGACCGTCCATTTCACCGCTGGGCAAGCTGATGTCACGAGTGTTGATGATGTAGGTGACGTAACCCTTGCGGATTGAATCGAGGATTTCCTCGCTGCCTTCGCTTATCTTTGCACGGCTTCTTGTTCTGATGCCGTGGCTCTTCAAGAAGTTTGCGGTGCCGTTTGTAGCCTCGATGTTGAAGCCCAGGTTATAGAAGCGGCGGATAAGGGGCAGAGCCTCTTCCTTATCCTTGTCTGCGATTGTTGCAAACAGAGTGCCGTAGCTCTTGACGGACATACCGCTTGACTGGAGAGCCTTCCAGAGAGCACGGGTGAGCTTGTCGTCATAACCGATTGCCTCACCTGTGGACTTCATTTCGGGAGAGAGGTAAGCATCCATACCACGGAGCTTGGAGAAGGAGAATGCAGGAGCCTTTACATACCAGCGATCCTTCTCAGCGGGATACATCTCGGTGATACCCTGCTCACGGAGGGACTTGCCGAGGATAACGAGAGTTGCGATATCAGCAAGAGACCAGCCTGTTGCCTTGGAGATAAAGGGAACAGTACGGGAAGAACGGGGGTTGACTTCGATTACATATACATCGTCCTTCTCGTCAACGATGAACTGAATGTTGAAGAGACCCACGATGCCGATACCGAGACCAAGTCTGCGGGTGTAGTCAAGAATAGTGTCCTTTGCCTTCTGACTTACGGAGAAGGTGGGATAAACGCTGATGGAGTCACCGGAGTGAATACCTGTTCTCTCAACGTGCTCCATGATGCCGGGGCAGAATACATCGGTGCCGTCGCAGACAGCGTCAACCTCAAGCTCCTTGCCCTGGATATACTTGTCAACCAGAACGGGCTGATCTTCGTCAATCTGAACTGCTTCCTTGAGGTAACGTCTGAGAGCGTCCTCATTGCTGACGATTCTCATGGCTCTGCCGCCGAGAACGTAGCTGGGACGAACCAGTACGGGATAACCGATCTCGGAAGCGGCCTTAACGCCTGCCTCGATATTGGTAACTGCCTGACCGTTGGGCTGGGGAATTTCAAGCTGCTCCATGATCTTTTCAAAGCTGTCACGGTTTTCAGCACGCTCGATAGCAGCGTTGTCAGTACCGATGAGCTTGACGCCTCTCTTTTCAAGGGGAGCTGCAAGGTTGATAGCAGTCTGACCGCCCAGAGAAGCGATAACTCCGTAGGGCTTTTCAAGCTCGACGATGTTCATGACGTCCTCAACGGTGAGGGGCTCAAAGTAAAGCTTGTCAGAGCAGGTGTAGTCGGTGGAAACTGTTTCGGGGTTGTTATTTATAATGATTGCCTCGTAACCGGCCTTCTTGATGGTGGATACAGCGTGAACGGTGGAGTAGTCAAACTCAACGCCCTGACCGATACGGATAGGACCTGCACCGAGAACGATGACCTTCTGGCGGTCGGATACGGGAGATTCGTTTTCATCCTCGTAGGTGGAGTAGAGATAGGGAACATAGCTTGCATGCTCACCTGCGCAGGAGTCAATCATCTTGTAGACAGGGAACATGTTGTTCTCCTTACGGAAAGCGTAGACCTCGTCCTCTGTGCAAGCCCAGAGCTTAGCGACAAACTTGTCGGAGAAGCCCATTCTCTTTGCCTTGTAGAGAACTTCCTTGTCGAATTTAGCGTTCTCAACAACTTTCTCCATGAGAACGATGTTGTGAATCTTATCAAGGAAGAGCATATCTATCTGGGTAGCATTGCAGATGATACCAAGGTCAACACCGTCACGGATAAGCTTTGCGATAGCGTAAAGTCTGTCGTCGGTGGGGGTGCTGATGTACTTGATAAGCTCGTCGTCGGTCATGTGATCGAACTTTTCCATGTAGATGTGGCAAACGCCGATCTCAAGGGAGCGGACAGCCTTGAGGAAGCTTTCCTCAAGTGTACGTGCGATGCTCATGACTTCGCCGGTAGCCTTCATCTGAGTGCTGAGGGTGTTGTTTGCATCAGCAAACTTGTCGAAGGGGAAACGTGCAACCTTTGCGACAACATAGTCGAGTGCAGGCTCTGCAGCAGCGGTAGCAGTGGAGAGCTGAATCTCGTCGAGGTGCATACCTACTGCGACCTTTGCGGTAACTCTTGCAATGGGGAATCCGCTTGCCTTGGAAGCGAGAGCGGAGGAACGGGAAACTCTGGGGTTTACCTCGATAACGTAATACTTGAAGCTGTTGGGGTCGAGAGCAAACTGAACGTTGCAGCCGCCTTCGATCTTAAGAGCACGGATAATTCGGAGAGCACTGTCACGGAGAAGCTGGCACTCTTTGTTTGTCAGGGTCTGGCAGGGAGCGACAACAATGGAGTCGCCTGTGTGAACACCGACGGGGTCAAAGTTTTCCATGTTGCAGACGGTGATAGCAGTGTCTGCCTTGTCGCGCATTACTTCGTACTCGATCTCCTTGTAGCCCTTGATGCTCTTCTCAACGAGAACCTGATGAACAGGAGAGAGCTTGAGAGCATTCTTCATGATCTCACGAAGCTCTTCTTCGTTGTCAGCAAAGCCGCCGCCGGTACCGCCGAGGGTAAATGCAGGACGGAGAACAACGGGATAACCGATTTCTTCAGCAGCCTTTACTGCTTCTTCGATGGAGTGGGTGATAACAGAGGGGAGAACAGGCTCGCCCAGCTCCTCACAGAGCTGCTTGAAAAGCTCTCTGTCCTCTGCTCGCTCGATACTCTCGCAGGAGGTACCGAGAAGCTCGACCTGGCACTCTGCAAGAATACCCTTCTTGGCAAGCTGCATTGCAAGGTTCAGACCTGTCTGACCGCCGATGCCGGGGATAATTGCGTCGGGACGTTCATAGCGGAGAACCTTTGCCATGTACTCGAGGTTCAGGGGCTCCATGTAGACCTTGTCAGCAATGGTGGTGTCGGTCATGATGGTAGCAGGGTTGGAGTTGCAGAGTACGACTTCGTAGCCTTCTTCTTTAAGAGCAAGGCAGGCCTGAGTACCTGCATAGTCAAATTCGGCAGCCTGACCTATGACAATAGGACCTGAGCCGATAACGAGAATCTTGTGTATATCAGTGCGCTTAGGCATTATGATCGCATCCTTTCGTTCTTTTTAGTTCTTCTTGATCATTGAAACGAAATCGTCAAGCATGAACTCGCAGTCGTGAGGACCGGGAGCGCTTTCGGGGTTGCACTGTACGGAGATGACCTTGTCTTTCTCGCACTTTACGCCCTCAACGATATCCTCGTGAATAGCCTTGTAGGTGATTTCAAGCTTGGTGTCTTTAAGGCTGTCAGCACTTACTGCGTGAGTATGGTTGTGACAGGCGGAATAGACCTTGCCTGTTTCGATATTCTTGATGGGGTGGCTTCCGCAGCGACCGCATTTTAAGCGGTAGGTTTCAGCACCGTAGGAGAGGCAGAGAAGCTCGTGACCGAGACCGATACCGAACACGGGTACCTTGCCCTGAAGCTTCTTGAGGGTTTCAACAACCTCAGGCAGCTCCTCGGGGCAGCCGGGACCGTTGGAGATTACAACACCGTCGGGACGGGCTGCAAGAATATCCTCAGCACTTGAGTTCCAGGGCATGATTACAACATTGCAGGCTCTGTTGTTAAGACAGCGGATGATGTTGAGCTTGATGCCCAGGTCGATTGCAACCACATTGTGAACGTGGTTGGAGGTACGGGAGTACCAGCGCTTGCGGCAGCTTACGAAAGGAACGGGAGTCTCAGGAATGGGAGTGGCTGCGATGGTTGCAAGTGCTTCCTCAAGAGGAGTCTCCGCATTGGTGATAAGAGCTCTGCAGGAGCCTTTGTCACGGATGCGTCTTGTAAGCTTTCTTGTATCAACTCCTGCAAGACCTGGAACTTCGCTTTCCTCAAGAGTCTCGGAAAGAGTCTTTGTATATCTGAAGTTGCTGGGATAATCGTTGTACTCTCTGGTAACAAGTGCTGCGATGTCGGGGATTCTTGTTTCAAAGTCCTCGTCAGCCATACCGTAGTTACCGATAAGGGGATAGGTCATAACGACCATCTTCTGTGCGTATGCGGGGTCAGAGATAACCTCCTGATAGCCTGCCATGGCGGTGTTGAATACAAGCTCGCAGACTCTGTCAACAGTAACGTCGCCGAAGCCCTCGCCGTAATACTCAGTGCCGTCCTCCAGCACTATCTTTCTCTTTACTCTGCTTTCCATACCGTACTTCCTTTCACAATAGTCTGTATACATTTGCCCCATACTTCTTTTCCTTCAAAGGGTGTAGCCTTACCCATCGAAAGGAACTCGTCGGGGTCGACAGTGTACTTTGCATTGAGGTCGAATACTGTTAAATCAGCATTTTCGCCCTCTTCTATATCCGAGCCTATGCCGAAACGTGCCTTTGCGTTGTCGTGCATAAGCTGCATGAGCTTTTCTAAGGTTATTATACCCGTTTTTACAAGGTGTGTGTAGCAGGCTGCGAAGCTTGTTTCGATGCCTACAACACCCATGACGCTCTTTTCAAGTCCTCGTCCCTTTTCTTCTGCGGAGTGGGGAGCATGGTCTGTAGCTATCATATCAATAGTGCCGTCACAGATGCCCTCAATAAGAGCCTTTCTGTCTTCCTCCGAGCGGATGGGAGGATTCATCTTCCACTTTGCGTCCTCCTGAAGATCAGCATCGGAGTAGACAAGATAGTGAGGCGCAGTTTCGCAGGTTACGTCAATGCCCTCTTTCTTTGCCTGTCTTATAATCTCAACGCTTTCCTTGCAGGAAATGTGACATACGTGATATTTGCAGCCGATTTCGCGTGCGAGCTTTAAATCTCTTGCAATGGGACCCCATTCACTTTCGGAGCAGATTCCTCTGTGCCCGTGAGCCTTTGCGTACTCACCGTCGTGGATATATCCGCCGTGAAGGAGGGAGTTATCCTCGCAGTGAGCCACTATTATCTTGCCAAGAGCTTTGGCTTTTTCCATGGCTTTTCTCATAAGCTTCTCAGACTGCACACCTCGTCCGTCATCAGAGAAACCGATAACTCTCTCTGCCATGGATTCCATATCGGAAAGTTCTTCACCCATCTGACCTTTTGTGATGGTTCCGTAGGGATAAACATTGACTACAGCATCGGTTTTGATTATACTTTCCTGTACAGCCAGATTTTCATCGCTGTCAGGAGTGGGGTTCAGGTTCGGCATGGTGCAGACGTTTGTAAATCCGCCTCTTGCCGACGCCATCGAGCCTGTGCGTATTGTTTCTTTATATGAAAAACCCGGCTCTCTGAAATGAACATGCACATCAGTGAGACCGGGAAAAATATAATAATCTGAAAAATCAAATACAGACCCCTCAGCTTCAAACATCGGGGAAACGGAAACAATACGACCATCATGAACGGAAACGGTTGCTTTAACAAATTTTTTACCTGTATAAACAACAGCATTTGCCAGATGCATCATGTGTCTTGACCTCCATATGAACTGTGGTTTTCATTCGGTTAATTATACCCTCATGACAACCCAATGTCAAATAGAAAAAACGGCATAATTCGATGCCTTTTTTGGCGGTTTGCACATAGGTGTAAATAATGCACAAAAATCATAAGTCTCCAATGTGCAATTTCTCATGCTACCATGCTACCACTTTACTTGACTACCATGGTGAAGTGTAGTAATATATAACCATTCCGAAACGGAGGGAATACCATGAATTTTTCAGGAAAGATACTCAGAGCGGAGGAGCGAGCATCCATCAAGCTCCGCAGCATATACGCAGCAAACGGCTATATGCCTTATAATATGAGCAAGTTTGAAGAATATGATCTTTACGCACGAAACAGAGCTTTTCTGCGAGGTGAAGAGATAATCACCTTCAACGACATGGCAGGCCATCTTATGGCTCTCAAGCCTGACGTAACCCTTTCAATAGTAAAGAACGACCCTGCTGACAGCAGACTTCGCAAGGTATATTATAATGAAAACGTCTACAGAGTCGCAGGCGGCACAAAGGAATTTCGTGAGATAATGCAGTCGGGTCTTGAGTGCATCGGCGAAATTGACCTTTTCGCAGTGTGCGAGGTTTTGGGCATTGCCTGTGAAAGCCTTCAGGTACTGGGCGGAGAAAATCTCCTTGTAATATCCCATATGGGACTTCTTTCGGGGCTTCTTGAAGAAGCAGACCTGAGCGGCGACCAGAAAAAGGATCTTCTCTCTTGCATAAGCGCAAAGAACGAGCATTCTCTCAAGGAAAAATGCTCTCAGTGGGGAGTGGATGCGGCTCTCACAGAAAAGCTTGCAGCCCTTGCTTCTCTCTATGCACCTCTTGCGAAGAGCGTTGAAACTCTCAGAGGTCTGAGCATAAACGAACAGACCGAGGCAGCGGTGAAGGAGCTTGAGGAAATTTCCGCAGTGCTGGGTGAAAAGAACATCATGCTTGACTTCTCCCTTGTCAACGACATGAGATATTATAACGGAATTATTTTCCAGGGCTTTATCAGCGGAATTCCCGAGGCAGTGCTGTCTGGCGGACAATATGACAAGCTGCTTGCAAGATTCGGCAAAAACGGCGGAGCAATCGGCTTTGCGGTGTATCTCGATCAGATTGCAAGAGCTAATTCGGGCAGAAATGACCTTGATGTGGATGTGCTCCTGATTTATAATGAAACAACACCCATTGATGCTGTTTTTGCGAAAATAGCAGAAATAAAGAAGGTCGGAAAGACCGTCAGAGCGCAGAAGGAAGATTTCGGCGACATTCGCTACGGCGAAAAAATCAGTCTTTAAGAGGTGGAAAAAATGATAAATATTGCATTACCGAAAGGTCGCCTCGGTGAAATGGCCTATGATATATTTGAAAAGGCAGGCTGCGGCTGTCCCTCCATCAAGGAAAAAAACCGCAAGCTTGTGTTTGAAAACGAGGAATGCGGCGTCCGTTACTTTTGGGTAAAGCCCTCTGACGTATCTATTTACGTTGAGCGAGGCGCAGCGGATATAGGGGTTGCAGGTAAGGATATTCTTCAGGAATATGAGCCTGACGTGTTCGAGCTTCTGGACCTTGGAATCGGCAAATGCCGCATGGCTGTTGCAGGTCCGAAAGAGTTTTCTGACGACGGCAGAGATGTTCTGCGAGTAGCCACAAAGTTCCCCAATATCGCTCGAACCTATTATAATTCAAAGTCCAGGGTCATTGATATAATCAAGCTTTCAGGCTCAATCGAGCTTGCACCCCTTCTCGGACTTTCCGATGTTATCGTCGATATAGTTGAAACAGGCGCAACATTAAAGGAAAACGGACTTGAGCCGAAAGAAGACATAATGGACATCAGCGCACGGCTTATCGCAAATAAAGTCAGCTACCGTTTCAAGAGCGAAGAGATAAGCCGAATCCGTGATCAGATAGCCAAAAACCAGAATAATTAAAGTTTGAATCAAAACTTTTCAAAGTTTTGCAGATTCCAAAGGCAGAGCCTTTGGTGGGAGTTTGGGGGCAAAGCCCCCAACTATTCATTCTTATACAAATGTGGGCGTGCTGCCCACATTTGTAATGACAACGGTAAGTTGAGGGACGATGAGAAGCTTCGTTTCTCGCCTCAAACTCCTGCAAGGGGCGTTGCCCCTTGACCCCACCAAAGGAACAACGTTCCTTTGGAATCCTTCAGAAAGGAAGTTTCACATGATCAAGACATATAAATTCTCTGAGGTTTCACCCTCTGATATTTTCGACAGAGAAATCGAAGAAGTCGACGTTTCCGCTGTCGTTTCCGAAATAATCGCAAAGGTCAGAGCCGAGGGCGACGAC
Organism: Acutalibacteraceae bacterium; assembly: GCA_045604155.1. GTDB lineage: Bacteria > Bacillota > Clostridia > Oscillospirales > Acutalibacteraceae > JAISGQ01. The sequence continues at coordinate 6,026 of JAZUNN010000078.1, read as the reverse complement.
GCACTCCGCTTCTACACCGAAAAGTTTGATAAAACAAAGATCGATGCCCTTGAGGTAACCGATGAAGAGCTTGAAGCTGCATTTAAAGCAACCGATCCTAAGCTCATCGAAATAATGGAAAAGGCGAAGGAAAACATCACCGAGTACCACATCAATCAGAAGCAGGAAGGCTTTGAATATAAGCGTGTAAACGGTGCTGTTCTCGGACAGAAGGTCACCGCAATCGAAAAGGCAGGCGTCTATGTACCCGGCGGCACAGCAGCATATCCTTCCTCTGTTCTCATGAATATAATCCCTGCAAAGATCGCAGGAGTTGACGAGATAATCATGGTATCTCCTCCTACCTGTAACGGTAATATCAATCCCGTAATCCTCACCGCTGCAAAGATTGCAGGCGCTGACAGAATATTCAAGACAGGCGGAGCACAGGCTGTCGCAGCACTTGCTTACGGCACCGAGAGTATCCCCAAGGTCGATAAGATTGTTGGACCCGGCAACGCATTTGTTGCAGAAGCAAAGCGTCAGGTTTTCGGCAGAGTTGCAATCGACATGATCGCAGGGCCCAGTGAGATTCTCGTCATTGCCGATGGCACAAACGAAGCACGAATCATCGCCGCCGATATGCTCAGCCAGGCAGAGCACGACAAGAGAGCATCCGCAGTGCTCGTAACCGACAGCGAAAAGCTTGCAGAAGAGGTTTCTGCTGAGCTTGAGCGTCAGATCCCCCTTCTCCCCAGAGAAGAGATCGCAAGGGTATCTATTGACAACAATGGTATGATAATCGTAGCAGACGACCTTATGCAGGCGGTTGAGATTTCCAACGAGCTTGCACCCGAGCATCTTGAGGTCTGCACCGACAAGCCCTTTGAGCTTCTGCCTTATATCCGCAATGCAGGCTCCATCTTCCTCGGAAAGAACTGCCCCGAGGCACTGGGCGACTATATGTCAGGCACCAACCACGTTCTCCCCACCAGCGGAACAGCCAAATTCTCAAGCCCTCTTTCCGTTGATGACTTTGTAAAGAAATCCTGCTATTCCTACTATACCGAGCAGGCGCTTCTCGAAACCTGTGATGCAGTTGCATACTTTGCCGAAAGCGAAGGACTTTCAGCTCACGCCAGAAGCGCAGTTGCCAGAAAGAAGGACTAAGAAATGAGCAAGTTTTTAAACGCTAGAATGTCCAAAATGACACCTTATGTGTCAGGCGAGCAGCCTCAGGACAAGAAATACATAAAGCTCAACACCAACGAAAACCCCTACCCTCCCGCACCTGCTGTGCTTGAAGCACTGGGCAGCGATGTTATTGCAAGACTCAAGCTTTATCCTGATATTCAGGCAAAGAACCTCCGCGAAAAGATCGCAAAGCTCAACGGCGTAGAGCTTGAAAACGTCATTCTCAGCAACGGCTCCGACGAAGCACTGATGTTTGCATTCATGGCATTCTGCGATGAGGAAAAGCAGGTCACCTTTGCCGATATAACCTATTCATTCTACGATGTCTGGGCTAATATGTTCGGCGTACCCTTTGAAACAAAGCCCCTCAATGATGACTTTACAATCAACGTCGAGGATTACATCAACTGCGGAAAGAATATCTTTATCGCAAACCCCAACGCACCAACCGCAATAGCACTGAGCGTTGAGGAGATTGAAAGAATCGCAGCATCAAACCCAGACAGAGTGGTTGTCGTTGATGAAGCATATGTTGATTTCAGCGGAATCACCTGTGTACCGCTTATCAAGAAGTATGATAATATTCTTATAATACAGACCTTCTCAAAATCCCGCTCCATGGCAGGCGCAAGACTGGGCTTTGCCATCGGAAGCAAGGCACTTATTGAGGACATGGACAGGGTAAGGAACTCCACAAACCCCTACAATGTCGACTATATGACAATGACAGCAGGCGCAGCGGCAATAGACAGTGATGAATATTACCGTGAGAACTGCAAAAAAATAATCGAAACCAGAACCTACGCAGAAACCCGCCTGCGTGAAATGGGCTTCGAGGTAACAAAATCCTCGACCAACTTTGTCTTTGCAAAGACCGATAAAATGGGCGGTTTTGACCTGTATAAGGAACTTAAGAACAGAGGCGTTCTTGTACGCAACTTTGCAAAGCCCAGAATTGCCGATTACAACCGCATAACTATCGGCACATTTGAAGAAACAAAGGCAATGCTCGACACCATCGAAGCAATCCTCAGCGAGAGATAATCTTTCCTGCCTCCCTCTGACGAGGGAGGTGTCACGGCAATGCCGTGACGGAGGGAGAGATGTTTAACGACCTCCCGTCATATCCACCCCGAAAAAACAAAAGAAGGTGCAATAAATGAGAACAAGCAAAATCGTGCGCAAGACAGCTGAAACAAACATAACTCTCGACCTGAATCTTGACGGCGGCGGAATCGGTGAAATAAACACAGGCGTAGGTTTTCTTGACCATATGCTTATGCTTTTCACCCGTCACGGCAATTTCAACATGGTCATAAAGGGCAAGGGCGATACCTATGTTGATGACCACCACACCGTTGAGGATGTGGGCATCTGCCTTGGCTCGGCCTTTTCCGAAGCACTCGGCGATATGCGAGGCGTAACTCGCTACGGCGATATAACCCTCCCCATGGACGAGGCGCTTATTCTCTGTGCCGTTGACCTTTCGGGCAGAGCATACCTTAATTTTGATGTGCAGATCCCCACAGAAAAAGTCGGCACATTCGACACCGAGCTTGTTGAGGAATTCCTCCTTGCATTCACCCGAAAGGCAGGAATTACAGTGCATCTCAAGCAGCTTGCAGGCTCAAACTCTCACCACATAATCGAGGGTACCTTCAAGGCTCTGGCAAGAGCATTGGCAAAAGCTGTGCGCATCGACAAGGCTCACAGCGATGAGATTCCGTCTACCAAGGGAGTGCTTTAATGGTTGCAATAATAAATTACGGAGTGGGAAACCTGTTTTCCCTGAAAAGCTCCTTTGCCTATATCGGAGAAGAAGCGGTTGTTACCGCCGACGAAAAGGTATTGAGAGAAGCCGACAGACTTATTCTCCCCGGAGTCGGTGCATTTGCCGATGCAGCTGCAAAGCTGCGTGAAAGCGGACTTGATGTAATAGTCAAGGAGCTTGCTCATGACGGCAAACCCCTTCTCGGCATATGCCTCGGAATGCAGATGCTTTTTGATAAAAGCATGGAGTACGGCGAACACGAAGGATTAGGACTTGTTTCGGGCGTAGTTGAGCCTATAAAGCCCGTAATCCCTGCCGATTACAAAGTTCCCCACATCGGCTGGAACGGACTTAAGTTCCACAATGAAAGCCCCATCTTCAAGTATCTCAAAGAGGGCGACCATGTTTATTTTGTTCATTCCTTTGCAGCCGCACACTGCGAAGCCAATACCACCGCTACTACTGAGTACGGTGCGTGTCTTACCGCCGCAGTACAGAACGGCAACGTTTTCGGTACCCAGTTCCACCCTGAAAAAAGCGGAAAAACAGGACTTTCCATACTGAAAGCTTATTGTGAAATATAATTTAATTTCATGAAATATCATGAAATGCACTTATGAAATTTTAAGAAAATGTGGTTGATATTATGAAACTCTATCCCGCCATTGATCTTATCAAAGGCAAAGCCGTGCGTCTGGTACGAGGCGACTATGAACAGATGACCGTATACAGCGAAGATCCCCTTTCAGTTGCAAAGGGATTTCGTGATGCAGGGGCAGAATATCTGCATGTAGTTGACCTTGAAGGCGCAAAAACAGGCGAAACTCCCAATATCGAGCTTATATCCCGAATCATAAAGGAAATAGGACTCAAAACAGAAGTGGGCGGCGGTATCCGCTCTGCTGAAACCGTCAAGAAATACATCGACGCAGGCGTCCTGCGTGTGATTCTCGGCACAGCCGCAATAACTCAGTCGGGCTTTGTCAATGAGATGGTAAAGCTCTATGGCGACAAAATCGCTGTGGGCGTTGATGTCCGTGACGGTCTTGTGGCTATCAGAGGCTGGCAGGAAGTCACCGACAAGAAGTGCATGGAATTCTGCAAGGAAATGCAGAAGGCAGGCGTAAAGACCATAATCTGCACCGATATTTCAAAGGACGGACTTTTAGGCGGCGCAAACTTCGAGCTTTACGAAGCAATGTCCAAGGAGCTGGGACTTGATATTATCGCATCAGGCGGCGTATCGACCCTTGAGGATATAAAGAAGCTGAAGGCTCTTGATATTCACGGCGCAATTCTCGGCAAGGCACTTTACACCGGAATGCTTTCCCTTGAAGATGCCATCAGGGAGGTCAGAGCGTGATAACAAAAAGAATAATTCCCTGCCTTGACGTTAAAAACGGCAGAGTGGTAAAGGGAGTCAACTTTCAGGGACTTTCCGATGTATCTTCTCCCGTTGAGCTTGGCAGCTACTACAGCGAAAACGGCGCCGATGAGCTTGTTTTCTACGATATAACCGCATCGGCTGAGGGACGAAAGCTCTTTACAGAAGCACTTACCGAAGTCGCAAGCAAGATATTCATTCCTCTTACCGTCGGCGGTGGCATAAACACCCTTGAGGACTTTGACAGAGTGCTCAAATGCGGTGCTGACAAGGTCAGCGTAAACTCAGGTGCTATCAGAAATCCCAACCTTGTATACGAAGCTGCACAGCGCTATGGCGACCAGTGCGTTGTGCTTTCTGCTGACATCAAGCGAGTTGACAATGAATTTCGTGTATTTGCCAGAGGCGGCAGAGAGGATACGGGCATGGAGGCTATCTCATGGATAAAGAGATGTGTTTCAATGGGCGCAGGCGAGATCGTTGTAAACAGCATCGATACAGACGGCGTTAAGAAAGGCTTTGACCTTGAAATGCTGGAAGCTGTCTGCAATGCGGTTGATGTTCCAGTCATCGCTTCAGGCGGTGCAGGATGCATAGAGGACTTTACAACTCTTTTCAAAACCCTCCCCAAGGTAGACGCAGGTCTTGCAGCATCTATTTTCCACTTTGGCGAGGTCAAAATTTCCGATCTTAAAAACGAGCTTTCCGCTCAGGGTATAAATGTGAGGTTATAATTATGATAGATATCAGCACACTCAAGTTTGACGAAAAAGGACTCATTCCCGCTGTCGTGGTAGACGCATACAGCCGCAAGGTGCTCACCGTTGCATACATGAACGCAGAGAGCCTTAAGATAAGCATGGAAGAAAAGCGCACCTGCTTCTGGTCACGCTCCAGACAGGAGCTCTGGAGAAAGGGCGAAACCAGCGGCAACACTCAGGAGATTATTTCCATCACCGCTGACTGCGACCGTGATGCACTTACCGTAGTTGTTAAGAAAAAGGGCCCTGCCTGCCATACAGGCGCAGATTCCTGCTTCAACGAAGTCATCTTTGAAAATGACGAAATGAACGACTTCACTATGGACGCTCTCTTTGAACTCATTGAAGGCAGAAAGACCGAAAAGAAGGAGGGCTCCTACACCACCTATCTCTTTGAAAAGGGCATCGACAAGATACTCAAGAAGGTGGGTGAGGAAACCACCGAGGTCATCGTAGCAGGCAAGGGAAACGACAAGAAGGAAACCATCTATGAGATCGCAGACCTTGCATACCATGTAATGGTACTTATGGTCGAGATGGGTATATCCCTTGACGATGTAAGAGCAGAGCTTGCCTCCCGCCATGTAATCGACAAGAAGGTCAAGCAGGAAAAAATGGTTTGATTTTGTCACATAACGAAATTTACACAGGTATAACACCGTGCAGATAATTCTGCACGGTGTTATTGCTTCTTCGGCGTAGGCGAAATACCTTAAAACAGAAAGTTCTGAGTTTGTGGTTTATAATAAAAATTACGCCGAAAGGAAAAGGAGAGAATCTTTCCGGTTCTCTCCTTTTTGTATAAGTAAAACCACGCGTTAGACGCGTGGTTCGGGAAGAATTACATAGATGAGGAAGAAATAAAAGCTCCTTTTGCTTAAAATAAAGGTGCGGTCTGCCAACTGCACAAAAAGCAAAAGGAGGACATTCAAATGGG
>JAZUNN010000077.1:0-39003 GCA_045604155.1 Acutalibacteraceae bacterium | reverse complement strand
GGGGAAAAAATAGAAAACAGGGAAAAAAACCCCCCCCCGGCGGGGGTTGTTATGGCTTTTGATGTTAAATCAGTTGGAAGAGAGGGTGTGCTTTACTCTGTCAGCTTCCTCTGCTCTTTTTGCATCGTTGAAACGGTCGATGGTACCTACGAGGTAACCTGTGATTCTGCGGATTCTCTCGAAATCGACGCCTTCGCCGACCTGCTTTACGTTATTTTCATTAACTGTTACGTTCATTATTAAATCCTCCTTTTAGGTTTATAAATCAATTATTCAAGTCCGATGTGGTGGGGCATATTGGGATACATCTTTCGCAGCTCACGGAGCTTGTTTTCGTCAACGGGCTCGCCGGCTTTTCTGCCGCAGCGGGGGCACTCATCACCGATAACGCCTGTGTAGCCGCAGACGGGGTCACGGTCAACAGGGTGGTTGATGGAGCCGTAGCCGATGCCTGCTTCCTTCATGCAGCGAATGACGCTTTCAAATGCGTCGATGTTGTTGCAGACGTTGCCGTCAAGCTCAACGTAGCTGATGTGACCTGCATTGGTAAGTGCATGATAAGGAGCTTCAAGCTGAATCTTCTTGTATGCGTTGCAGGGATAATATACGGGAACATGGAAAGAGTTGGTGTAGTAATCTCTGTCGGTGATGCCCTCGATCTTGCCGTACTTCATCTTGTCGATGCGTACGAAACGGCCCGAAAGTCCTTCTGCAGGAGTTGCAAGGAGGGTAAAGTTGAGCTTCAGCTCCTGACTCTTGTTGTTGAGGTACTCTCTCATGTGGGTGATGATCTCAAGACCAAGCTTCTGGCTCTCTTCGCTTTCTGCGTGGTGCTTGCCAACGAGAGCAACAAGGGTCTCAGCCAGACCGATGAAGCCGACGGAGAAGGTGCCGTGCTTCAGGACTTCAGCAACGCTGTCGTCGATGTCGAGGCTGTCGGAATCGATCCATACGCCCTGCCCCATGAGGAAGGGATAGTTTCTTACCTTCTTGGAGCACTGGATTCCATAACGATGGAGAAGCTGACGGCAGCAAAGCTCAATTCGGCTGTCAAGAATAGCATAGAACTTGCCGATGTCGCCATCTGCTTCGATACCTATTCTCGGCAGGTTGATGGATACAAAGCTTAAGTTGCCTCTGCCGCAGGTGATTTCTCTTGTGGGGTCATAAACGTTGCCCATAACACGGGTACGGCAGCCCATGTAAGCGACTTCGGTGTTGTAGTCGCCTTCCTTGTAATACTGGAGGTTGAAGGGTGCATCAAGGAAAGAGAAGTTGGGGAAGAGTCTCTTTGCGGAGACCTTCATAGCCAGCTTGAACAGGTCGTAGTTTGGATCGCCGGGGTTGTAGTTGATGCCTTCCTTGACCTTGAAAATCTGAACAGGGAAAATAGGTGTCTCGCCATTGCCCAGACCTGCATCTGTTGCCATGAGCAGGTTGCGGAGAAGCATACGGGACTCGGGAGAGGTGTCAGTACCGTAGTTGATGGAGGAGAAGGGGACCTGTGCACCTGCTCTGGAATGCATGGTGTTGAGGTTGTGGACAACTCCTTCCATAGCCTGATAGGTTGCGTGGTCGGTCTCTTCCCATGCGGTCTGCCATACAACTGCGTGGGTCTTGGTGATCTTCTCAGCATCGTACTTGTCTTTAAGTGCATCGAGAAGCTTTGCGCCGAACTCGTCCTTGTTGCTCAGAGAAGGTACGATGTCGAGCTTTTCCTTGAGGTCAGCGATAACAGCATCGATCTCAGCGGCTTCTGCATCGAAGCGGTATTCAAAGAAGCGGCGGAATGCCTTCCAGTACTCCTTTGTAAATGTAATGGCAACACCGGGTGCCATGGAATAGTCGAAGTTGGGGATACTCTGACCGCCGTGCATTTCGTTCTGGTTAGCCTGAACAGCGATGCAGGCGAGAGCGGCGTAGCTGCCGATGCCCTGGGGCTCACGAAGGAAGCCGTGACCTGTGGAGAAGCCGTTCTTAAAGAGCTTTAAAAGGTCGATCTGACAGCAGGTTTCGGTAAGGAGATAGAAATCCTTGTCGTGAATGTGGATATCACCGTCACGGTGTGCGGCAGCGATGTCCTTGGGGAGAATGTAGTGATCGACAAAGTACTTTGCACTTTCGGAGCCGTACTTGAGCATGGTACCCATGGAGGTATCTGCGTCGATGTTTGCATTCTCTCTCTTGATGTCAGCATCAGCGGCATCGGTGAAGGTCAGGTCTGAGAAGACCTGCATAAGGTCAGCCTCGGTCTGACGGGTCTTTGCGTGCTCTGCACGGTAGAGTATGTAAGCCTTTGCGGTTCTTGTAAGACCTGCCTCGATGAGAGTTTCTTCAACATAGTCCTGAACCATTTCAACGGTGGGAGTTGAGTTGATGGGGAGCTTGTTGATGACGGTCTCGGTAAGATTTTTGAGCTGTCCGACGGTGATGTCAGTTTCGCCGGTTGCCTCGCAGGCTTTGCGGATAGCCTCCAATATCTTGTTAGTGTTGAAAATAACGGTCTCGCCGTTTCTCTTCTTGATAAACTTAAGCATAATGTATCAATTCCTTAAATTTCTTTGTTTTTCGTTCCGTCCGAATATACTTCCGACATTAACCGGAGCGTTTCATAGTGTAGCACACTATATAGGGTATTTCAAGTGTAAAACACAAAATATTGTGTTAACAAATTTCTTTCGGCACATCATACAGATATGACGACAGCATTTTGTTAAAATCGACACAATTAAAAAACAGGCTGTATTATAACGATGGTATATTACAGAATCTGTACGCAAAAACTAAACGATTAAGGAAAAAGCCTGCACTCTCTTCGAGAGTGCAGGCTTTTGCATATTAAAGTGTTACCACAAGATATTGTGGTTGGACAGAATCATTTCCGTCTGGCCTTTCGTGCTTCCTTGTTCTCATACTGGCGCTTGTCTGCAATGGTAAGCTGGTTTGTAAGAGAAACAGAGGGTGAGCAGAAAAACTCACAGTAGCCTATGCTCATTTCAAGGTCATAGGGCTGATTTGCCGATGAGTTGTAGTCCTGCTGGAAAATTTCTATGCTGCGAAGAACATCGTCAGCGGTTTCGTTATCGTCGAGAAGGGTGAACATTGCAAATTCATCACCGCCGACTCGAGCGCTTATTGTGGGCATTGAACGGCTGATGCTGAGGGACCTGCCTGCAGAGCGCAGGGCATCGTCACCCATGCTGTGACCGAAATGGTCATTGATAATCTTCAGATTATCAAGGTCACCGTAGAATATTGCGGCACGTTTTCCTATATTGTCACTGCTGTGAGCAAGCTCGCCTGCATATTCATAGAAGCCTCTGCGGTTATAGAGCCTTGTAAGGTCATCAGTGACGGAGATTATACGCATGGTGTCTGCTGCATTGTTAAGCTCCTCAAGCTGCTGATTGAGCTTGCCGATAAGAGAGGTAATGCGCAGGGAGGAGGACAGCTTGACGGTGACATCCTGTATGTAGTAAAACTCATTGAAGTCCGCTTCGGTAATAAGGAAACCGTAATGAACATTACTGTGTACAATGGGTGTAAGCACGGTAATGGTCTCACTGTTGTTGTGATTTTCACACATTTCCTCGAAAATGCACTTCATGGGGACAAGGCGGGTGGAATCAAGCTGAATGTTGAATCTCTTTCCGAATGCCACGCAAAGCTGCATGGAATCGGGATATTTCCAGGTCCAGAAGCTGCTGCTTTCGCAGGGAGTAGGGTAGATGTAAAGTCGGCTGGAGCTTATGTTTGCAACAGAGAGCTCGCCGAAAACATCCTCGTAAATATCGGAATAACGGGATTTTGAGAAATCCTGAAGCATACTGTTGGAGAAAACAAGCATATTCAGGCGCTTGTTGTTGAGCTCGTATTCAATATGAGCGGCACGCTTTGAAACAATGCGCATTGCCTCGCCTTTTGCCTGCAGAAGCTTGTATTCGGCTTCCTTGTCGGGGACAATCTTTTCCGCCATGGCAAAAAGCTTGGTGCAGAGTTCACTCATTCTGGGTACGGGTATGGGGAAAAGCCTGTCGGTTTCGGTAAGACCCATACAGATTTTGCTTATGAGCTCAGGGGTCAGAGCCTCTGCTCCGGGAGATGCAACGGTATTGAAGAAAAGGTGCAGAGTATTTTTGAAATCCGCAGTGTTTTTGATTGCAGTGGAAGAGCCGGCATAAATATCAAGCAGCTCATCCAGGAAGTTGTCCGCCAGCTTTTCGGGGTCAGTTTCGGTAATTGAAATCCAGTCGGAGGGTGTGCAGCCGCAGCTTTCACGGATAATGAATCTGGATGGCAGCACAATATCCTTGGTGGAATTGCCCGAAAGGCTGTCAAGCATAAGCATTATACTATAATAACCCAGATGTGACGGGTCAGCACGTACAGTGCTCAGCGCAGGAGTAAAGCTCGCTGCAGCGGGAATATCGTCATAGCCTGCAAGAAGCATTTTGCGTCCTGCGGCGATGCTGTGCTTTTCAGCATAGTCAAGACCTGCAGCCGCCATTTCGTCGTTTGCAAAGAAGAAAGCATCCACATTATTGATGTTTCTGTCGATGAACTGCTCAAGAGAAAGCTGGCGATGGCGTGCAAAGGTACCGTAATGAACAAGAGTGGGGTCGAAAAGAATACCGTTTTTAAGAAGGGTATCCTTATATACAGAAAGACGCATTTCAGCATCAGCATTACCCTTGGGACCTGATACAAAGGCGATTTTCTTTGCGTTGTGCACCTTTATGAAGTGCTCGATTGCATCACGTACGCCTTTCTGTGCGCTGACGCTGACGCAGGGACGTCCTGCGGTTTTGATGGCAATGGTTACCATGGGGATTCCGTCAAAGCACTGGAGGAATTTCTCCAGCTTTTCGCTGTCAATATGACAGGCGATAGTACCTGCGGACACAACAAGTCCGTCCAGCCCCAGTTCACGTGCAAGAAGAAATACAGCGGAATAGTTACTGGAAAGAACATCGTTGAGATGATTGTGAGAAGGAGGATCTATATATCTTCCGGGGATTGTGATGAGATCAATATTCTTTTCCTTGGCGGCGATGGTTGCGCCTCGGCAGATCTCTTTTGTATGGAAATCCTCCAGATGGCTTACAAGCAGACCTATCTTTAATCTTTTACCCATGGGATCGACTCCTTTTTAGGAATTGATAATGAGAAAGCGCCTTGTTTATCAGTTCTTTTCGCCTACGATCTGTACTTTGAGGAGGTTGGTGCTGCCGGTGGTTGCAAGGGGAATGCCTGCAACGGTGACAACGCAGTCGCCGTCTTTGACATAGCCCATTTTCTTTGCGCACTCAACTGCATGGTTGAGAAGATCATCAGATGTGCGCTGATATTTTGTCATAACCGGGAGAACGCCCCAGGAAAGCGCAAGCTGATGATAGGTGCGCTTTTCGGGAGTTGCTGCGATTATGGGAGTTTCAGGACGGTATTTGGAAACGTTTCTTGCAGTGCCGCCAAGCTGGGTGACTGCAATGATTGCAGCAGAGGAGAGGTCCTTTGCTGTGATGCAGGCTGCATCGCAGACTGCATTGGTGATGTCGTGCTTGTCACCCTTGTTGAAAGCAAGAGCCTTGTACATCTTCATTCTGAAGGCATCGTTTTCAGCCTGGGTTGCAATACGTGCAAGAGTCTTTACAGCTTCTTCGGGGTATGCACCAACAGCACTTTCGCCTGAAAGCATTACTGCGCTTGTGCCGTCGAAAACTGCATTTGCAACGTCGGTAATCTCCGCTCTGGTGGGAGTGGGGTTGGTGATCATGGATTCCAGCATCTGGGTTGCGGTGATAACAACCTTGCCTGCGCTGTAGCAGCTGTGAATGAAGTGCTTCTGCAGACCGGGAAGCTCCTCGAAGGGGACTTCAACACCCAGGTCGCCTCGTGCTACCATGATGCCGTCGGAAAGAGCAAGGATTTCGTCAAAATTGCGGACACCCTCGCTGTTTTCTATTTTGGAAATAACCTTTATGTTTCTGCCGCCGTTTGCTCTGAGGAATGCACGCATTTCACGGACATCGTCAGCGCAGCGGACAAAGGAAGCTGCAACAAAATCAACCTCCTGCTTGATACCGAAGAGAAGATCCTCTCTGTCAGCATCGCTGAGGTATTCCATGGGGAGGCTGACATTGGGAACGTTTACGCTCTTTTTATCCTTTAAAACGCCGCCTGTGACAACATCACAGACTGCACGGATTTTGTTGGACTCACGAACCTTGAGGACAATTCTTCCGTCATCAATTACTATGCGGTCGCCTTCATGGAGATACTGGGGAAATGGCTTCCAGGATACGGAGGCCATTTCGCTGTTGCCGATGACATCTTCACTGGTGAGGGTGAAGGTGGTGCCGGAAATAATCTCGGCACTTCCGTTTTCGAAGTTCTTAAGGCGGATTTCAGGGCCTTTTGTATCAAGAAGAACTGCAGCAGGTACGCCAAGATCATCACGTACCTTGCGGAATTTTTCGATTGTTTTCTTGTGATCCTTGTGCTCGCCGTGGGAAAAGTTGAGTCGCATGACATTCATGCCAGCCTTTAAAAGCTTCTCGATCATTTCCTCGCTGCTGCTTGCAGGACCAAGTGTGCATATGATTTTTGTTCGTCTCATTTTTGATTGATACCTCGCTGTTGTATATGAGCTGCCGCTGACAGCACAAATTTCTCTAAGATATAGTATACCACAGTGAAGTGTAGAAGTACATGGTAATTGTGAACCTATAACATGGACAATGTTTGTATAAGTTTGATAAATATTTAACTTTTTGTGGTCAAAATGCGGTAACAAAATAAGGTTTCTTTATTGACGATAACTAAAAAGACAGAAAAACGGCAGACACTGCGGTCTGCCGTTTTAATTATAAAAAGGAGGAATTATTTCTTGTTTTTTCCAAGCTTGGAAAGGGGAGTTGCACTCCAGATGCCGTTGGCATAGTCACGGATGGAGCGGTCAGCGGCAAAGATGCCTGCGTTTGCGATGTTCATAAGGCTCATCTGATTCCACTTTGTGCGGTCTTCATAGAGCTTGGAAGCATCACTCTGAGCACGGCAGTAATCTGCAAAGTCAGCCATGACCATATAGGGATCGTTGGTAAGCAGGTTGTTTGCGATATCGCCGAAGGATACGCCGCCGAAGCCGTGGGAAAGTGCATCGATTGCATTTCTGAGCATGGTGTTGTTATTGTAGTAGCTGCCGGGATGATAGATTCTCTTGAGAGCAGCTGCCTCGGGAGTGCTCATACCGAAGATGATGATGTTGTCATCGCCTACAGCCTGGTGAATCTCAACATTTGCGCCGTCCTCAGTACCGAGGGTGACTGCACCGTTGATCATGAACTTCATGTTGCCGGTACCGGAAGCCTCAGTACCTGCGAGAGAAATCTGCTCACTGATTTCGGATGCGGGCATGAGCATTTCAGCAACGGTTACACGGTAGTTCTCAAGGAATACGACCTTCAGCTTATCCTTGACTCTGGGGTCGTTGTTGATGGTGTTTGCAAGGTTGCAGATAAAGCGGATGATCTGCTTTGCCATGAAGTAACCTGAAGCTGCCTTTGCGCCGAAAATGTAGGTCTTGGGAACAAAGTGAGCGTTGGGATTTTCGAGAAGCCACTGATACTCAGCAAGGATGTGGAGAGCATTGAGGTGCTGTCTCTTGTACTCGTGGAGACGCTTTACCTGAACGTCGAAGATGGAATCGGGATCAACAATGATGCCGTTGTTCTTCTTGATATAGTCAGCGAGAACGCACTTGTTCTCTCTCTTGATAGCGGAAAGACGGTCAAGAACAGCAGAGTCATCCTTGAAGGCTTCAAGCTTCTTGAGCTGGGAAGCATCGGTGATAAAGCCCTTGCCGATAAGCTCGGTGAGCATATCGTTAAGACCGGGGTTGGACTGGCAGAGCCAGCGGCGGTGTGCGATACCGTTGGTTACGTTTGTGAACTTCTCCGGGGTAATGCGGTAGAAGTCAGCAAATACGTCCTTCTTGATGATCTCACTGTGGAGAGCAGAAACACCGTTTACATGGTGGCAGCAGGCAACACAGAGGTTTGCCATCTTGACATAGCCGTCGTGAACGATGGAAACACGGTCAACAAGTGCCTGATCCTTGGTCTTCTCAAGAACTTCCTCGCAGAAGCGGCGGATGATCTCGCAGACGATCTGATAGATTCTGGGAAGACGACCCTTGAAGAGGTCGATGCTCCAGCACTCGAGAGCTTCCTTCATAACGGTATGGTTGGTGTATGCCATGACCTTGGTGGTGATGTCATATGCCTCTTCCCATGCAAAACCGCATTCGTCCATTAGGATTCTCATAAGCTCGGGGATTGCAAGAGCGGGATGGGTGTCGTTGATGTGGATAGCGGTCAGCTCTGCGAAATTCTCAAGAGTGCGGTGCTTACGCAGGTGACGCTTGATGATATCCTGAATGGAGGAGGAAACAAGGAAATACTGCTGGGAAAGACGCAGACTCTTGCCCTCGTGATGGTTGTCGCCGGGATAAAGTACCTTTGTGAGCATTTCTGCCATGGCATTTTGCTCGATGGAACGCATATAGTTGCCGTCGTTGAAGCTCTTCATGTCGAACTCAGGGCATTCTGCAGCCCACAGACGAAGGGTGGAAACGCCCTTGCCGTCAACGCCTGCACACATAAGATCGTAGGGAACTGCCTTGATGGAGTTGTAGCCTACATGCTTTGCATGATGATAATCGTCTTCCCATACCTCTTCGATCCAGCCGCCGAAGTTGATATCGAGAGCATCCTCACGGTGGGGGATCATCCATGTTTCGCCGCCGGGGAGCCAGAAGTCGGGAAGCTCAGTCTGCCAGCCGTCAACGATCTTCTGGGAGAAGATACCGAACTCGTAGCGAAGGGAATAACCCATGCCGAGATATCCTTCTGTTGCCATACCGTCGAGGAAGCAGGCGGCCAGTCTGCCGAGACCGCCGTTTCCGAGGCCTGCATCAGGCTCGAAGTCGTAGATTTTGGAAAGGGTGGTGTGGTACTTGGGAAGAACCTTCTCAACTACCTTCTCTATGCCGAGGTTGTAAAGATTGTTGCGAAGGGAACGACCCATGAGGAATTCCATGCAGAGATAGTAGATTCTCTTGCCGCCCTTCTGCTCGGTTTCGGTTGAAAAAGCCTTGCGTGCCTCGTAGAGCATATCACGGACAACAAGGATAACTGCTTTATAAACGTGTTCTTCATCTGCTTCTTCTGCAGAAAGACCGAAGTTGTGGGAAAGCTTCTGGTCGATAAGCGCTTTGAGCTGCGCTGCTGTCATAGTGGACATTTCTATACCTCCGAAAGTATTTGTTGCGTGGGTTACCGATGGCATTATAGCATAATAACATAGAAAACGCAATAGAATTGAGTGAAATCAGCAACTTGCCCAATGAGGCGAAATTCCTTTTTCTCAAGCCGTTTTTCAGAATTTGGGCTGTCGGAGCATTACGATTTAAAAATGCCTGAAATTTGTGCATTTTAAACAAATTAAAACATAAGTGTGGAAAATTTCGGGAAGAGGAGAGTGAGAGGCAGTATGGACAGTGATGAGTGTTGATTTTTAAAAAGCTATAAGATATAATCTTTTTTAAGCAAATAATACAAAAACTTTAAATATACAAGGAGTTGAACGGGTTGGAGCTTACTGTCAGAAATCTGAGCAAAAGCTTTTCTCTCCCCGACGGCGGCAGGAAGCAGGCTCTCAATAACGTATCCTTCTCTGCTGAGAGCGGCTCACCTCTCGGGCTTTTAGGAAGAAACGGTGCGGGAAAAACAACAATAATGCGCATAATAATGGGGGTTTTCCCTCCGGACAGCGGCGAAGTGCTTATTGACGGAAAGCCTGTTGTGCGCAAAAATGCAGCCTTCGGATATCTTCCCGAAGAAAGAGGGCTTTACAGAAAGCTCACTGTCCTCGAGCAGATGATATATTTCGGAAAGCTCAGAGGAATGTCGGCTGCAGAGGCAAAAAAATCAGCAGGCGAGCTTATTGAGCGCCTGGGCATGAATGAGTATGCAAAAAGCAACCTTGAAACCCTTTCAAAGGGCAATCAGCAGAAGATTCAGCTGGGCGTTGCATTGCTGGGAAAGCCTGATGTCATAATTCTTGACGAGCCTTTTTCAGGTCTTGACCCTGTCAATGCGGTACAGCTCAAGCAGGTAATTGCCGAGCAGTCAGAGCGTGGTGCGCTGGTGATTTTCTCATCCCATCAGATGTCTGCGGTTGAGGATTTCTGCGAAAATATCGTAATGATAAACAAGGGTGAGCTTGTGCTTGGAGGCAGACTTTCTGAAATCAAGCGAAGCTATCCCAGGAACAGAATCCACATTGTCCTTGACGATACAGCAGGCGACGGAAGCATATACAACAAGCCGAAATTCAGAGAAGCAGCGGCTTCTTCGGGCTCTGTTGAGATAAACAGAAAGGGTGCTGTAATAACTCTTGCCGATGGCGTTGAACCTTCTCAGGCGATGTGCAGAATCCTTTACACAGGGCTTCCCGTGCTGGATGCCAGCGTTATCGAGCCTTCTCTTGAGGATATTTTTGTTGAAAAAGCAGGAGCAAAGGAGGCGCAGGAGCAATGAACAGATTCGGTACAGTTTTTTCTCACGAGATGAAGCAGACGATAAAAAGCAAATCTTTCAAAATAATTACCGTTATTCTCTGCATTATTCTTGTTGTCATGTGCGTCTGTGTAGGCCTTCTTGCATTCGGAAATACAGGTGCAGACGGCTCTAATGTAGGGCTAACAGCGGAAGTCAGCACAGAATTTGACCCCGAAAAAAGCACCCTTGCGGTGATGGACAACACAGCAGACGGTGCAGGTGAAAAGCTTGCAAATCTTATCGGCGCAAAGCTTACGGAAACCATGGAAGAAGATGAAATCACCGCACTTGTGGAGAGAGGCAGATTTAATTCTATTGCTGTCCTTTCAAGGGATGAAGCAGGAGATTTTTCTGTTGTTCTTTTTGAAAAATCCTCACTTTACAACGAAAGCGCATCGGAGCTCATATCCGAAAATCTTCTGACACTTCGCCGTATCGAGCGGCTTTCGGAACTTGGAGTTGACGAAACCCAGGCAGCTCTTCTGCTGTCAGACAGTGAAATTGACATAGATATCCGCTCAGTGGGAGAAATGGCATTTGCAAAATACATTGTCAGCTTTGTTGTAATGATAATGATGTTCATCTGCATCACCCTTTACGGACAGCTTGTTGCAACAAATGTTGCAACGGAAAAGAGCACACGCACAATGGAGCTTCTTGTAACAAGTGCTTCTCCACGCTCACTTCTTATGGGTAAGGTGCTGGGCACAGGTGCGGCGGTGCTTATCCAGATAGGTGCCTTTGCCTGCTGTGCAGCAGGAATAATTGCTGTTGGAGCAGGAATTTCCCCCGCCATAAGTGCAGTGCTTGACACCGTGCTCACCATCGGTGCAGCAGATGTTGTGTGCTTCATTCTGTTCTTTGCCCTGGGCTTTTTGCTTATCGCATTTGTTTACGGTGCTCTGGGCTCACTTGTAAATCAGATTGAAGACCTTTCCGTGCTTATAAGCCTGCCCACAACCGTATTCATGATCGGCTATTTCATTGCTGTCATGATATCCTCAATGGAAACGGTGGGAGTTTTTGCACGTGTCTGCTCCTTTATTCCCTTCTGGTCACCCATGGTTATGCCCGTGCGCATGGCTGCGGAAGATGTGCCATATATTCAGGTGGCAATATCCCTTGCAATTCAGGCTGCCGCCTGCGTGCTGACAGCTCTCGGCGCATCGAAAATCTATCGCATGGGAACGCTGCTTTACGGAAAAACCCCGAAGCTTTCCGAAATCTCAAAACTTCTTAAATACAGATAACAAACTTTGTTGCATTTTTAGCTTTTGTGTGATATCATATAATCACCTGACAGATAAGGAGAAATAAAAATGCTGAAAAAATTGATGAATAATAAGCTTTATCTCGGTATTGCCGTTGCTGCTGCAGTTGTTCTGATTGCAGTGGTTGTTCTCATAATCTGCCTGACCTCCTGCGGAGGCTCTGCAGAAAAGACCGCTGACGTTAATAAAACTGAAGCTCAGCCCCTGTTCGAGTTTGAAACCGTAATGCCTGAGGAAAATGATGATTATCCTGTTGCCTTCATTTCCGCAACAGATTTCCATGCTCTGATGGAAGCCGACAATACATACGCCATTGCGGATCTTTTTACAAGTGAGCTTGAGCCCTATGGAGCAGCTCTGCATCTTATAAATGAAGTTAATATTTCCGGTACAGATGTTGTTCTGATCAGCAGCAAGAGCGGAATGTACCTTGAAAAGGGCGACTATGTTTATGACATAGACTATTCCAACTGTGCTCGATATGTTTTCGATATCGACGGTGACGGTGAGGATGAACTGATCTTCTACACCTGCGAGATCAACGACGAGAGAACCAAATTCGTATGCACCTACTATGTAATCGAAGCAGGTGAGAGCGAGGTATACTGGTGTCGCTACAACAGTGCATGGGCTGTTGGCTCAAGCAAGGCGGAGATGTCAATGACAGATATCGATATCACCGCTGTTGAGGGCGCTATGGCAGAGGGTGAGGTATTCCTTGTTTCCCTCATGATTCCCGGTGTCGATAAGGAAGTGTACGGACAGCTTGTATGCGATACCACAGGCGAAGAACCTTTCCTTTACATTGAGGCGGGCGAGTATAACGATCTCCTTAAGAGAGTCGACGGACTTGACAGATAAGTAAATACAAAATAACCCTCGGTCCGTCCGAGGGTTATTTTTATATATAGATTTTGGTGACAAGGGCTGTAATATAGTCGGCTGCTGCAGGGAAATTCAGAGCGGTAATTGCGGCAGCGGCACAGATATATGCCAGAAGCATAACGGAAAAGCTTGTAAATACGCCTCTTTTTTTATCCATGGCAGCAAACTCAACACCGATGAATATCATAATGATAAACTGGAATACGGCGAGAATTGCAAGGAGCAGTGAAACCACGGGAACAACAAACAGACAGACTGCAAAAAGCATGGAGAGGTAAAGCGCAGGCATCTGAGCGACGCACACAAGACCGACCGCACGAGGCAGAGTCAGAGCGCTGTTTATGGCAAAGGCGTGAGCTCGCAGGAAAATAACCATTGCAGCGCACAGCTCGAACCAGAAAAGGATCCCCTTGAGTATGGCAGGACCTGAAAGGACAAGGGTTTCACCCAGTGCCTTTACAAACTGAGGAGATGTTTCAACGCCGAAATAAATGGTGCATGATATGGAAATGATCAGAGGAATGAGAAGGCACAGAGGAATCAGGAGAATAAATGCAAGCTTTCCTCGAGGTGATATGACAAAATGAATTGCCTGCCTTGTGGCGCCGGTTATGGAAAGGGACAGTGCATGACGGAACTGTGTGATCAGCTTCGAGGTTTTGCTGCTGCTGTTTTCGCTCTGGACAAGGCGATGTTCCCTTTTTGCAGAGCGGCTGCTGCGCCTTTCCTCACGGGTTTCAAGTCGCCTGACCTTTTCTTCTGCTCTGTGAGCCTGCTGCTGACGCTTCTGCAGTATTTTCATGGTGCGCTCGGAGGCTTCCTGAGGCGGAGCAGGTGTTTCAGTTTCGGACACGGGACGGGATACGGTAATGATGGTGTTGCGTGAAGTGCCTTTTCCGCAGTTTGTGCACACAACACCTTCAAATTCCTCTCCGCAGGAGGAGCAGATTTTTTTCATACGGTATCGCTTCCTTTCCGAAATGATTTATTGCAGTAAAATTCTCTTATTTCTCTACAACAAAGCTGCTCCAGCTGTCGGCGTAGGAGATGAGAAGTGTAAGCGGTCTTTCCTTGGTTGCTGCGGAGCGGTTGTCCTCCACATACTGTCCGTCGTGGTAGATGATGGCCTGTACCTCGTCCTCGGAAAGAGGGAGATACTGCATTACGAGATAAAGGCTGCGCACAGGCACAGATAAATATGTAAGCTTGTCATTGAAGGAGTAGGGATATGTGGGGCCGTAGCCGTACTGCTTCTGACGGGGAGTGGGCTCGTTGGGGATATACTGGGGGTTTCCGGGCATTCCTGCCTTGCCAAGATCGTGCATGAGGCCTACGATAACGCAGCTTTCATCGCTTATCTCGGGAGCAAGAACTTCCTTTATGCGAAGGAGATTTTCTGCGACATTGCAGGAGTGGCGGAGAAGTCCGCTTTCCTCGGACAGATGGAAACGGGTGGAGGCAGGTGAAGTGAGCCATGCGGTCTCCGTTTCAAGAAAATATATAAGATTATCCCAGGCTTCCTTTCGGTCTTTGACCATTGCCTTAAGTCTTTCGTAACGGGCAAGTAATTCCTTGTCTTCTATCATGATTTCTGTTCCTCCTTAATATTTATGTGCTGTGATAACAGTGAAGCTGTGAGCGTTCACTGTAATTATACAGCGGTCAGAAGTTATGTAGTAGTTCTTGCCCCGTCTTTCGATAAGGGCATTTTCAGATTCTATTTTGGCACGGCACCACCTGATCACATCATCGGTGTCGAGGGAAAGATTCCTTTTTATTCTTATTGCACCCGGCTCGGTGGTGTGCAGCAAGTGAAGATTCAAGAGCAGCTCTGATTGCGTATTCATGGCATATATTCCCTTCTTCTGCCAGTGTAACAATCATAGTATAACATCTGCAGAGGGTCGATTACAACACATTCATCACGTAAAAGTTACCGATTATTTACTATTTGGTCTTGATTAAAACTTTTTTTTGAGTTATGATATACACAGGAATACATTTTTGTCTGGAGGTTGGAGTATGAACGACGAAAGAAAAGAGCAGGCTGCATTCAGCGGCGGTGAAACAGTAACCTTTTCCATTGCTGACCGTCAGCAGGAAATGAGAGTTATCGTAAAGCAGGTTTACGAATCCCTCAAGGAAAAGGGATATAACCCCGTAAATCAGATCGTGGGCTATATTCTTTCCGAGGATCCCACCTATATTACCACGTATAACAATGCTCGTTCTCTTATCCGCAAGGTTGACAGAGATGAGCTTCTGCGTGACCTTCTGAAAAATTACGTCGGCGATTGAGCCGCACATAGTCTGGAGTGAAACCGATGAGTGAGCAGTTGATCTACAGGGGCAGACCCCTTGTACGCTGCGGTGACGAGCTGTATTACGGCAACATGACCGAGAAGTATGTTATTTATATGCAGATACTTGAGAAGGCAGCCGACGGCGAAACCGCAACAAAGGTGCTTCTGCGCCTGCAGTATACAGACCCTGATATCAGGGGTAAGGGAAAGATAGTCAAGGAAACAACAAAGTCCAGCCTTGCTGAGGCATTTGACTTTGCAAATGCTTGGATTTCCAAGAATAAATAATTATCTGTTCCGAAAATGAGAGGGCGATTCATATCGCCCTCTTTTTGTTTGGCATAAATATTAAACCAATCCGCTCGGTCTTGTCCCCCTCTGACGAGGGGGATGTCAATTACGTATGACGTAATTGACAGGGGGAGAGAATGAAATTTAAATAAGATTCTGATCGGCAATGACATCGAAGTAAGATTCCATGTTATATTGCCCTGTTTTTCATTGGCTCAACTTCTCGCATTGTAGGGTAGGGGCTTGCTCCTGCCGTTTACTCGAAAAGACAGATTGCTGCAGAC
This sequence comes from Acutalibacteraceae bacterium, assembly GCA_045604155.1. Taxonomy (GTDB): domain Bacteria; phylum Bacillota; class Clostridia; order Oscillospirales; family Acutalibacteraceae; genus JAISGQ01. The sequence goes on along the minus strand of JAZUNN010000077.1, from coordinate 23,350 downwards.
AACCATTTGCATAATTACAAATAGTAATGCAAGACATACAAAATACAAATAGTATAAATATCCTGAAAAGTAATTTAAATTTACATCCAAAAAATTGTATCGTAATTTTTCTTTTAAACATGGTAAACCTGAGAGAAAAAAGCCCAATAATAGTACAAATATATGCAAAACAGCAGAAATGATAGCACAAGAGCAGATAATCAAAATATAATGACATTGCAAGGTCAGACAAGGGTTGTGGGTATGAACGCAGCCCTTGATTTAAACCTTTTAAAAGAACATAAGTTCTAAAAGGAGGTGTGCAATGGAGATAGAGGAAAAGGACGATCTGCAAACCGAACGCAAAAAGACCGAACAATGGCGCATAAAGGAACAGCGGCGTCATCTCAGACGCCAGCTTGGGCTGACAGACCGTGTTCTTGCAGTCTGCGAAAAGGCGATGAAGGATGAGCATGAGCTGTACAGATATGTACAGACGACAAAATCGGGCGGCAGCTGTGAAACGGTGTGTGAAGAAAAGCCTGCACTCAACGAGGACAGACTGGCAAAAATCGTAAAAGCGTTGTCGGAGCTTATAGGTATTCAGCACAGTATCCTTGCGGTGCCTCTTTTCAAGGAAGGGGCAGATGCTGAAAACACCAGAGCAAAGCTTGGCAGCGACCGGGATATCGCCCTGCGAAAGCTTGAGATCGATCTTATGAAGATCGACGGCGGTGAGGAACGAACCATGCCCGAGGAGCTCCTGGCGGCACTGAATGGTGATGCGGATGAAACTTGAGGAGCTTCGCAGCAGAGTAAGGGAAATGCGTGATCGAAAGCGTCAGACCGCCGCTATAACGCTGAAGCCATTCTCTCAGAAGCAGTGTCTTGCGCTGGCATGGTGGAAAAAGAGTGAATACGCCCATATCTGCGGTATTATCGCTGACGGAGCAGTAAGGTCGGGCAAGACCCTTGCATTGTCACTGGGCTTTGTCCTCTGGGCGATGAAAAGCTTTGACGGGCAGTTTTTCGCTCTCTGCGGACGTACCATCGGAAGCGTGCGCAGAAACATTCTCAGCTGGCTTCTGCCAATGCTTTCAGGGCTTTCCATAAAGCACGTCTACAACCGTGGAGAAAACCGACTCGAGCTTTCTTTCTGCGGAAAGACCAATACCTTCTATATTTTCGGAGCAAAGGACGAGCGTGCTCAGGACGGAATTCAGGGACTTACACTGGCTGGTGTTTTCTTCGATGAAGCCGCCATAATGCCCGAATCCTTCGTTGCTCAGGCAACAGCCCGATGCTCAGTAGAGGGATCAAAATTCTGGTTTTCCTGCAATCCGCTGGGACCTCAGCACTGGTTCAAAACCGATTGGATCGACCGTGCAGAGGAGAGGGGGCTTATGTATCTCCATTTTACCATGGAGGACAACCTGAGCCTCAGCGAGGAAGTGCGCAGGCGGTACGGTTCCATGTACAGCGGTGTATTCAGAAGACGATACGTGCTGGGTGAATGGTGCATGGCAGAGGGTCTTGTGTACCCGATGTTTTCGAAGGAAAAGAACATCCGAAAAGAGCCTCTTTCTGCAGCTGCAGAGTTTCTTTCCTGCGACTACGGCACCAACAATCCCTTTGCCCTTGGGCTGATTCAGGCAAAAAGAACCGAGAGCGGTTTTGCCATGCATCTCAGGGCAGAATTCTATCACGACGGCAGAAAAAAGGGTCAGCTGACCGACAGTGAGTATGCCGATAGGTTGGAGCAGTTTATCAAAGATAACGGTGCAAACCCTGAAATGATCGTGATAGACCCCTCCGCTGCTTCTTTTATTGCAGAGCTTCGCAAACGGGGCTGCAAGGTCATAAAAGCCAAAAATGCCGTACTGCCGGGGATACGAGCGGTATCCGAGGCGTTGAGCGCAGGCTCTCTGACCGTAGATCCCGGCTGTGTCAGCACCATAAAGGAGTTCGGAGAGTACGTGTGGGATGAGAATGCGTCGCAGCACGGCGAGGACAGACCCATAAAACAGCACGACCACGCAATGGATATGCTTCGATATGCGCTTATGACCTGGCAGCGCATGGGAAGTGAACGTGCCTCGCATTCAGGGCGAGGTGCTATTTAATTGAAAACGGGAGGTAAAAATGTCATTACCCGATATTATCAACACAGAGCTTGAAGGACTTTTCGGGCGGTGTCTTGCAGGAGATATGCCCCAGATTCTCCGTCTGTATGAGTTTTACGATGGTCAGGGACAGGACTGGCGAACAGCCGAGGGACTTGATTATGCACCCAGTAAGCTCATAACAAATATCTGCAAAAAGCTTATCAAGCGAGAGGCAAGATTCATGTTCGGCAGAACTCCTGAAATCAAGGTGCTCAATGCCGAAACAAGAGGAATCGAAAGGGAGCTTCAGAGGCGGCTTGAACGGATTCTTGAAAACAACTCCTTCCCCGAAAAGCTTCTTAAGGGAATGCGTGACTGTCTTATCGGCAAGCGTGTTGCAATCAAGCTGACAGGCGGAATAGGTGAGGAAACGGGAATATCTGTGAAGCCTTCGCCTGAGTTTGTTTACGAAACCTTTGACGATGACTCCGAAAGGCTTAAGAAAATCATTTTCTTCTATCAGACCGTGGATGCTCCTGCAAGAAAAGATCAGAGAGTCTGGAAGCAGAAATACGAGCTTGCAGGCGGTCGCTGCTACCTTACGGAGGGGCTTTACGACGGAGCAGGAAATCTGCTTGAAGGAGGAGAAACCAGAAACACCGGTCTTTCCTTTATTCCCTGCAGAGTTGTTATCAACGACGGACTTACGGGCGATATGCTGGGCGAAAGCGATGTTGAGGAGATTATGAGCAGCCAGATGGCATATAACCGCCTTAAATCTGACGACCTCGATGCTCTCAAATTCAATATGTTCCCCCAGCGTGTGGCGGTTGATGCCGACGGCTCATGTCTTGAAAATATGTGCATTGCACCCGGTGCGCTGGTGGATCTTGTCACCGAGCCTGCCAGAGGAGATGAGGGTGTTCAGGCAAAGCTTGAGATTCTCGAGCCGAAATTCGGCTACGATGCACGTTTTGAGCACACTCTCAACCGCATCAAGGAGGATATGCACGAGCTTCTCGGTGTGCCCAATCTTTCCCTTGAGCAGCTTCAGGGTCTTGCCCAGAGCGGCAGGAGCATGAAGGCTCTGTACTGGGAGCTTATTGAGCGCTGTGAGGAGCGATGGACAGTATGGGAACCTGCACTCAAATGGATGGCAAGGGCTATTCTTGAGATGGAGAGAGTGTACGGTGAGGATATGCTTTCTGATGTTGCAATATCGATACATATTGAACACTTGTACCCCATTATGGAAGATGAGGAAAGTGAACGTGAGATCGATCTGCGAGAGGTTGAGGCGGGAGTCCGCTCACCTGAAAGTTACTGCGAAAAATGGGGAATAATCCCCGCTTGATGTAGGATAAAATATAAGTGTTCCACGTGAAACATCTATAAATCTTAAAATAATAGAAGTTAAATTGTGAAACCTTGTCGACGGACGTTAAACGGAGTTTTGCTGTATATTCAGCAGAGCCGACGGGCTTAAAATGGAAAAGGAGTAATTATGCGCATAATAAAAGAACTCATCAGAAGAATGCTTGTGCTGCCGATTCTGGGAATTCAGGGCGAAGGCGGCACAGTAGACATGGAAGAGCTGAACAGAATAGTCAGAGAACGCACGGCAAGAGCAGAAAGATCGGTGCTCAGAGACTATTTTGCACAGCTCGGTCTCAGTGATGAGCAGGTAAAGGAAGCAGAAAATGCCTATAAAGCGGAGAAAGCTGCTTCGGAAATGACTGCTCAGAAGCTTGCAAAGGCTGAGGAACGTGCAAAGTTGGCGGAAAAGACCGCACGACAAGCACAGACAGCATCAGAAGCAAGAGTGCAGATGGCACTGCTCGGAGTGCGTGAGGAGTGTTTTTCGGATGTGCTCAGACTCGCTGCCGAGGGACTGTCTGAGGCAGAAGGAGAAACGGGTGCAGATTCAGAGAAGGTGCGAGCTGCAATTGAAAAGGTAATCGAGAGAATACCTTCATTTACCGGTGAAGTAATACCTCATTCAACGGGAACAATGGGCAGGTTTCCACGTGGAAACAGTGCGGCTGAAAGCTACCGTCAGCTTCTGAACCGTGCAAGAGAAACTCACGACAACGCCGCTGCAGCTGCAATAATAAGCAGGGCAGCGGAAAAAGGCATCAATCTCAGATAACAGAGTACGATGTTAAATGTTCATGATATTTCATTATTATTCATAATGTTAGTTCCTGAAATTTCTTGAATATTCATAAATTTACAAATTGATTTTCCTCCTATATACATAAAAGAAAGGTTGATAACTTTGGCAAATATTAACGGAACAGGTACCGTGTGGAATCTTCCCAACTATATCGGACAGCTTTACACCTCCACACCTGCCGAAACTCCCTTCCTCAATCTTATCGCTGACAAGGCGGTAAAGACCGATAATTTCCAGTTCCCCACAGGTGCAGAATACAGCATCTCCGGTGCTGCTCAGCCCGAAATCACCGAAAGCGGCTCTCTTGCAGCACCTACCGCAATCTCATATGCAAGAACTCAGGAAACCAACGTTACCCAGATTTTCCAGGAAACCGTTTCTGTTTCCTATTCCAGACTTTCCTCCGGCGGCAGACTTTCCGGCGTGACAAGTCTTGACGGAAGTGCCTCTGCTGATGAACTTGATTTCCAGACCGCACGTGCTCTTGAAAAAATCGCACGTGATGTTGAGTACACCTTTATCAACGGTAATTATCAGCTTTCCACAGGCGCAGATGTTGCAAACAAGACCCGTGGTATTATCAATGCCTGCACCACCGCAGAATCTCTTGGCGGTGAGGCGCTTACCAAGGCTTCTCTCAATGCCGCATTCAAAAAGGCATATGATGCAGGTGCAACCTTTACCGATATGGTGCTTTTCTGCGGCAGTGACGTAAAGCAGCAGATCACCGATATTTACGCATCCCAGTGGGGCGCATATGCTCCTCCCTCCAGAAATGTAGGTGGTATGAACATCATGCAGATCGAAACCGATTTTGGTCTTGTATCCGTTGTTCTTTCCCGTTTTGTGCCTGCAGGTACTCTTATCGGTGCAGATATTTCCTGCATCCGTCCCGTTGAGCAGGACGTTCCCGGAAAGGGCAACTTCTTCCGTGAGGCTCTTTCCAAGACCGGTGCAGCAGAGGAATTCCAGATCTTCGGTCAGATCGGTCTTGATCACGGTCCTATGTGGAAACACCTCAAGATCACTGACATCGGCGCAGGCGACAGCCGCACTCCTGTTCTCGTTGAGAATGCCTGATTAAGGAGCGAAAAAAATGACCGATGCCGAAAAGCTTGAAGTGCTGAGGAGCAGGCTTTCTCCTCTGCAGGGAGAGTGCGTGTGCTGTGCAATGCCTCAGCAGGAGCTTTTTAACCTCCTTCAGGAGTGCGGCGGTGATGTTGACGCAGCAAGCTATAAAGCCTGTCTGCGTCTTGCCGAATGCACGGCACTTAAAACTCCCGAAATTGAAACGGAAAGCATGAGAGAATACTGGCTCTCCCTTGCCAGACTCTACAGACCAAACAGAAACTGCGCTATGGTGCGCAGTGACGAAGGGAGTGGCAGGTAATGAATCTTTGCGAAAATCCTGTAGGCGGCTGCACCGGACTTGTAGGCTGCGGAGGCAGGCTTTGCAGAAATATGCGTCATGCACTGTCACAGATGGAGGCACTCTGCTTTGAGAGAGATGAAACAGGCGAAATAATCAGCAATGAAGCTGTGAAGAAGCGAATCTGCGGCTTTATCACAAAGCTGCCTCCGCCTTCTGATCCTGACTGTGCCATTCCCGGTATACGAGGCACAGCTTCAAATGTGCGCCTGACTGTTGTATCCTGTGAAGCACCTTTGAAGGTGGGAGATACTGTCATAGCAGGAGAAAAGGCATACAGTGTGCAGCTTCAGCTCAGTGACCTTCCTGTCCGTTATTCTCTTGTCGAAAGGGCTGAGGGAATATGAGGCTCACTTTCAGCAATTTTGAAAAAATAAATCTTCTGCTTGAAATAAAGAGAAAAGCAGATGTTGCCGTGAATAAAACGTTTCTGTCCTCTGCTGTGAAAATTCAGGATTATGCAAAGAAGAATGCTCCCTGGAAAGACCGCACGGGCAGAGCAAGACGTACTCTGATGGGTCGTGCGGAGTTTGATTTTATGGGTGAGAAGAAGCTGTCAATCATAGGTTGTATGCACTATTCACCGAAGCTTGAATTCAGATTCGGAGGAAAATTCAGTATTCTTTTCCCAACAATTCTCGAAAATGCATCAGATATTCTGAATGAAACGGCCAAGGCTGTCGGAGGGATTACGTTATGAAGCAGCTAATGTCCTGCGTAAATGCCCTGAAAGGAGAAGGAGTGGCGGTATATATGCCCTCTGTTTATGAAGGCATATGTACTTCTCCATATTGTGTGGTGCAGTTTCTCGGCTCATATCCAATAAGTGGTGCCGGTATCGGATGGGATGTGCTGAGAGTGCATATATATGCTCCCATAGGACGCCATTTTCTTCTTCAGGAGCTTAAGGAAAAGGTTGAAAATGCTCTTGCACCTCTTGTTGAAAAGGGCAGTCTGAGGCCCTGCGAGGCTGTAGGTGCCTGCAGAGTGGATGATACATACAAGGCATATGCCTGTTACCTCGATTACCGTATTCAGTACGGATCAAACAGATAAAATATATCCCTGCTCCGTCCGACGCAGCGTAACTGCAGCAATGAATCAGTATGGTTAAGGCGGCAGGACGGAGCGGGGGAAAACACAGAAAGGAATATGATATGGGAAAGATAAATGCAAGCCCCATTGCAAATATCAGTGGTGCGGAAATCATAACAAATGAGGAAACACCACGCTTTTTCAGATTTACCGGCGCAAAGACAGTGACTCCCGAGCCTGTGCTCTCTGAGGGCAGGGAAGAGGAGCTTCGTGTGCGCAATACAATCCTTGCACAGAATGTCCTTGAGGATATTCTCAAGGGTTACAATATCAAGCTCAAGGATGTTGTTTTCACTCCTGAGCTTCTTGCTTTTGCCCAGGGAGGCAGTGTAATTTACGATGCATCAGGCAATTTTGAAAGCTATGAAGCGCCTGTTGCAGGCGAAGCATCGGCACATACCCGCTTTATTCTCAGAATTTATTCCGAGGAAAAGGACTATGACGGTGCAACAAAGTGCTATTATCGCTTCTCCTTCCCCGGCTGTTTCGGCTCAGCTGCAAACTTCACCTTTGAAGACGGTGAGTTTGTAAGTCCTGAATACACACTCAAGTCCAGAGCAGAAGGCGGCAAAACCCAGCTTCTTATTGATTGCATGGACTCAATGCCAATCTATCTCGAAAGTCCTGCCGACCTTCCTTCCGAAGCGGAATACGGTCAGGAATATATCGCCTGCAATGCCATGACAGTCCAGGGCATTGAGCTTAATGCAGGTGAGTGCATATATAAGACCTCTGAGGGCTTTGTGAAGGGTGACGTCATATGATGTTTGGTGATGGCGTTTTTGATGTTTCCCTGCCCGACTCTTCAGGTCAGGGTACAGTGAATGTAAAGCTCCGACGTCCGTCAATTCTTGCTCTTGCAGCTCACGGAATGATTCCCAACGAACTTCTTGCCTGCGCAAGAGAGCTCTGGAGTGAAGGCGGAAAAGCTCAGATTTCCCTTGATGAACTGGGCAGGCTGCTTCTGATTTTTGCTGAACATTCCCTTGTATCACCCACCTATGAGGAGCTGGAGGAAAAGGGAATTATTCTTACCGATGAACAGCTTTCCGCAATATATGCCTTTGCTCAGGGTGGTGTCCGTGCACTTTTGCCCTTTCGTAAAGAGTGGGAAAATGATGACGGTGCTGCTGGGGGTAAGAAAATTTAATGCAAGACCAAGCAGTTTTCTGGGAATTGAGGACAGTTATACCGCATGGTGCTTTGACGAAGCGGTGTTGTACATGCTTTCTGAAATCGAAAACACGGGAGAGATTCCCGGAAGCTGGCTTGCAGGCGGCAGCAAATCGGCTGTGGAATCAATGCTGCAGCGCAAAGGAGTGATTTTCAATGATAGACGCAGGAACAATAAGCGCCAGTCTGGTGCTTGATACGGGTCCGTTTTCCACAGGCATCGATGAGGCTATAGGCACTATTTATATGCTGGGATGGATGAGCGGAGAAAAAGGCGAGGATGTAAAGAGTCTGGGGGATATTCTTGCCCAGTGCGGAGCGAAGATATCGACCGAATTTGATTCGCCCATCCGCAACGCCGCAGCGACGGTGGGAACAGCCTGCAGCGGCATATTATCTGCTGTTTCAGGTCTCGCTGCCCAGATTGCGGTGCCTGCGGTAAATATAAAAAACAGTATTCTTCTGTCACTTAAGGGCACTGCACCGGAAGGCAGAAAAATTATGATGGATTTCGGTCAGGGACTTATAAACGGTCTGGCTGTAAAGCAGCCCGTAATACTTGCTAAGGCCAGAAGCATGGCAAACAGCGTTGTTCGCACCATGAAAAAAGCTCTCGGTATTGCTTCTCCTTCACGTGTTATGAGAGAGGTAGGTCAGTTTACTGCAGAGGGTATGGCGCTGGGATTGCAGGATATGGGCAATATGGTTGAAAGAGCATCCCGTGCGCTGGCAGACAATGCGGTGACGGGTGCGGATATAACCGTAAAAAGAAGCTTTGATCAGCAGGAAATACCCGTGGGCGAAAGCGGATGGAGAGCAGAGGAAAGAAAAACCGAGATGTCTGAAGCAGCTCTTTCCCGAAAGCTTGACACACTTATTGATCTTCTTTCAAACAGCAGGCAGAGCATAGAGATAGACCGACGCACCTTCGGCACATTGGTGCGTGAATATTCGTAAGGAGGGAAAGGATGGACATTTCATATGTAAACTCCGCAGGAGTAAAGCTTTCTCTTGACCATGCCCCATACTTTACGGAAAAAAGCGATCTTTATGATTTTTCGTGGAACATCGGTTTTGCATCATCTCCTCTGCGTGACGGAGGTAAAGCTGTGTCAAGGCGCAGACCCAACAATGTGCGTGAAATGACATTGTACGTGTATGCAGACACAAAGGAAGAGTTTGACAAGGCCATGAACACTCTGGCGGATGTGATTTCCGTTGACGTGGAAGAGCTGTCACCGGGCAGACTTTACGCAGACGGTCAGTATCTTTCGTGTTTTATCAGTGCAGGAGAGAAAACCCTTTCAAAGGACTGGCCGTATTGCGTAAAAATGACTCTTTCGGTGTTTCCTCAGAATCCATGCTGGTGTACCGAAAGAAAATTTTCGCTGAATTTCAGGACGGAAACTGACGAGCGGGGACTTAAATATCCTGCAAAATATGCCTACAGATATTCATCCCTGACAAGAGAGGCAAATATTGTAAATGACCACTATGCCGCATCGCCTATGATAATCAGAATATTTGGCCCTGCGGAAAATCCGGGATTTTATATCGGAGGAGTGGCAATGGGTCTTGATATAACCCTTGCACAGGGTGAGCAGGCGGTTATCGACCAGACCGAGCGGAGCATATACAAAATTTCCGCACTGGGCGAGCGCACCAATATTTTCAACAACAGGCTCAAAAACGGAAATATTTTTACCTATGCTCCGGCGGGTGTTTCTCTTATAGAATGTTCGGACGAGCTCAATATGGATATTACTCTTATAAAGCAGAGGAGTGAGCCGCAGTGGAGCTGATTTATGCCGATGAAAACTTCAACGAGGTGGGGGAAATAACCTGCTTTTCAAAGTTTGATGCTCAGGTCGGACTTAAAACGGAGAATATCGACAGCGATTTTGAGCTGACAATGCACGAAAAGGTCTGGGCTGCATCATCCATTGTGTGCGGCGGTTATGTTTATGTGCCCGGTACTGCATGGGGCGGCAGGGTGGACAGAATAGTTCACTCTGCCGCTGAAGAAAAGGTGCATATATACGGTACCTGCTGGAGAGGACTTCTGGAGCGGTTTGCAGTGGTGCCGCCTGAAGGGCAGACTCATATGATTATCACCGAAATGGAGGCAAATACAATGCTCAGGGAGCTTGTTTCAAGCGCTCCTGCTTATATTTCGGTGGAAAACAGGGACAGTGGTATCTGCTGCTCGGGCTCCATACGATATAAATCCTTTCTCAATGCGGCGGAAAAGCTGCTTATGGAGCAGGATGCGGGGCTGAGAGTAAGATTCGACGGAGGGAAAATCATAATCGGGGCATATCCCGTCACAAATCATTCTGATGAAATAGAGTTTTCTCAGGAATATGATTCCTCACTTGTGTCAACTGTGCAGGGAGAGATGTATAACCACATTATCGCTCTCGGTCAGGGCACCATGGAGGAGCGAGATATTGTGGAGCTCTGGAAGCTGCGTGACGGCACGATTTCAAGTGACGGTGCATCACCTGAAATGCCCGACAGCAGTGAAATCTGCACATACATATATGATTACGGCTCCGTTGAATCACTCTCTGCACTTATGGATGCTGCAAGGCAGAAGCTTACATCCCTCTGCAGCTGCAAAAAGCTTGAAATATCCATAGGCAGCAGCGATGTATGCCTTGAACTGGGTGACACGGCAGGCGCAAGAGATATTCTGACGGGTATGACGGCAGAAATGAAGGTTACGGCAACACGTCTGGAGATACAGGAAAACAGCATTTCCGTAACTCACACACTATCTTGACAGAAAGGAATGATATTTTGGGTCAGAAGGCAATTACCATAAATACACCTGCATCGGCGGATGCACATATCACTGCGGATGACGATGCATTTATCCATCATGCACTTCTCGGAGAAAAAAGCGGAATACTCGGTTCACTTACCTGCGAAAAATCAGGTGACAACGGGGTGATTCTCAGAGGCGGCGGAGCATCGAACAGGGGATATGTGCTCTATGTCCCCAACGGCGAAAGCGAGAGTCTGACAATAGTCAGCGGAACTCAGGGTCTTTCACGCCACGATCTTGTAGTTGCGCAGTTTACAAGAGGCACTTCCGATACTGCAGATGAGCTGATTTTCACTGTTGTAACCGGCACACCCGGTACAGCACCTGAAGATCCTCAGCTTATTACAAGCGATCTTCTTTCCGCAGGAGATGTAAATCAGGTGGCTCTTTTCAGAATAACCATAGACGGCACAGTTCTTACAGCCATCGAAAAGCTGGAAACTGCATCAGGAGGAACTTCGGGACGCAGCCTTTTTGTAGGCTCTGCCGAGCCTACAGAAGCCAATGAAGGCGATCTGTGGTTTGTCACCGCATAAGGAGAGTCACATGGCAATAAAAGCATTGAATGGCACAGAATTTTCGTCTGTGCAGAAGGTAAGGATACATAACGGCACAGCCTTTGAGGATGTTTCTCAGGTAAACGCATTCAGAAACGGTCAGTGGCAGAAGGTTTTTCCCGATTCAGAGGAAATAACAAAGGTCTACTCTCTTTCGGATGCGGAAATTTACTGGGGTACGGGCGGAAAGGAAACGGGTTATTCCTCTCAGCTTATTGTCGGCTCTTACGGGTCATCAAAGGCTACCGCCAGAAGAAGTCTGCTGTTTTTCCCTCTTTCAGAAATAACTGCAGACCTGAAAGACTGCAGTATCGTGTCTGCGGAGCTGTATCTGAAAAGACTCAACACCTCTCACGGAGAAACAAAGTGCAGCACCTGCATAAAGCTGCACGGATTTTCCTCACCTCCTGCAAGATGGGAGGATGGAACTGACCTTGGTGACGCAGACGGTCAGACACCTGAATTTACAAGAGGTCAGGGCAAGTGGGTGACACTTTACCCATCTGTCGCCGAAAAGCTCCGTGACGGAAAAATAAAGGGTATCTGTCTTGATGCAGATGCAAACTATTCCATTTCAAGATACGGACGTTTTGACAGAGCTTCTGCAAAACTGAGAATCAAATACATAAAGGAGGGGTGATATGCAGGATTGCATACCCATTTCCATTGATATAAACGAAACCGCTGCAGCATTCTGCGTAATGCAGCATGACGGCAATTCACGCCGCATTCGCCTGACGCTCAGCGACTGCGACAATCCCGATGAAAAGAAAATCAATCTTTCCGAGCACTGCGCCAGGCTTTTCTGTCAGCTTCCGGGCGGAGATACAAATGTCTGGGTTGACGGCAGTGTGACAGACGGTGAAAACGGTGTTCTTGAATTTGTGCTTACTGATGAAATTACTGCAAAAGAGGGTCCTGTGCAGGCTCAGGCCATGGTTGCCTGCGGCAGTCAGGTCATAGCACTGCGCAGATTTACATTCGGTGTTCTTCCTTCTCTTGCAGGTCGTGATGAAATAGATTCCTGGCTGTCGGAGCTTGGGTGAGGTAGAGGAATATGGCGGTAAAAACATATAAAAAAGGCGCAGATGTAAGGCTTTCTGAGAATTTCCGTCTGGCGGAATTTCACTGCAAGGGCAAAAACTGCTGTTCTCAGACCTTGATTGACGACAAGCTGACAGAGCTTCTTCAGAAGCTGAGAGAAAAGCTCAAAACGGGAATTAATATCAGTTCAGGCTACAGATGCCGCAGGCACAATGCCTCTGTAGGCGGTGTTGCGGCAAGCAACCATGTGAAAGGCAAGGCGGCAGACCTTGTTGTGCCCGGCGTAGATCCTTTAGAAGTTGCAAAAGCGGCAGAGTCAGTGGGGTTTAAAGGGATCATACTATATACCCGAAAGAGATTCGTGCACGTTGCAATTTGCGATACAAAAAACTTTCAGAAGAACACGGGCTCAAAAATCATCACAGTTTCAACCTTCGGAGGAAAAGCGCCGTGTCCATACGAGGAGCCGAAAAAAGCGGTGCGTTACGGCGACAGAGGAGAAGAAGTCCGCTGGGTGCAGTGGATGCTGACAAAGTGCGGCTATGATATTGAAATCGACGGTTCTTTCGGAATAAAAACACGATCAGCGGTACGTGCTTTTCAGGCCAACAGAGGTCTTGAAACAGACGGCATTGCAGGACCGAAAACCAAAGCACAGTTCAGGGCGGTGGTGTGATGGATGCCCTCGAAAGCAGAATAGAAAAATGCGAAAAGGATATCGGTGTGCTGTACAGCAAGGCCAACGATTCGGTTGTTGCACAGACGAGAATCAGCACTCAGCTTGATAATGTGCTTCTTGCCATAGGCAAGCTTGAAAAATCCCTTGAGCAGATTCAGGGAAGACCTGCCCAGAGATGGGAAAGTCTTGTTTCCCAGATAATTTCTCTTGTTGTTGCCGCAATAGTCGGTGGTGTGATAGGAGGACTTGTGTGAAGAATATAGGCGAAAGGCTTAAATCTCCCGTTGTGTGGAGCGGTGTGCTGACAGTTATGTATGCCCAGCTTGAGCTTCTGCAGGCAAACGGCGCAGACCTTAAAAATATAGTGCTGTCGGTGATGATAGTGCTCTGCGCTGCATTTTCCGCACTCAACGACCCCACCAACAGAGACGGAATATAAAATAAAGGCTATAACATCAGAATGATGTTATAGCCTTTTTGTCTGTTATGCTTTCGGAAGACGCCAGTGGAATTTTGCGGCACAGAGTCTTAAAAGGAAGATAACCAACGCACCGATTATCATGGAATAGACCATGCCCAGCGGATGCCACAGTGCAATGGTAACAGCCGAGCCGATGAGAGAAGCGGTTGCATAGAAATGCTTTACGAATATATAGGGTGTGTTTCCTGCCAGAGTATCACGCATTACACCGCCGCCGACACCTGTTATAACGCCAACGAAGAGAAGGAGATAAACATTGAATCCGTCAAGATAGGTTGCGGCAGTTTCAATTCCTACTACAGTGAATACCGCAAGACCCAGAGAGTCCATTATAAGCAGAATCAGGTCAAAAGCACGCTGATTTTTCAGCAGCGTCTTGCGGAAAAAGGGGATAAATACAACAATTGAAACAGAAATTGCAACAACGCCGTAAATGGGATTTTTAAAGGTTTCGGGAGGTGTGTTTCCGAGGACAAGGTCACGTATCACACCGCCGCCGACTGCGGTTATAAGTCCCAGAATGACAACGCCGAAAATATCCATTTTCTTTGAAATGGCAATAAGTGCGCCCGAAATTGCAAAGGCGACAGTGCCGAGAAGCTCAAAAATAAGAAGTAAAGTCTGAAGCATTTTATTACCCTCTTTTTTGTATTGCATCAAAACAATATCACATTCTGTCGCTGTTTACAAGAGGATAAATGTGCTGTATAATCATTAAAAATCGGAAAACTGCGCAAGTAAAATCAAGCGTATGGAAAACGGGGGATATATAATTACTGCAGTCGGGGGTTAAGAAAATGAATGAGTGGAACAGACACATACAGAGTATCATTGACGAAATCGACAGAAGCATAAAAAAACGCAGTGATGATACTGTTACTCTCAGTGCTCTTGCGCAGGGGCTGGGATATTCTGAATTCCATTTTTCACGGAAATTCAGAGAGATTGCCGGTATGCAGTTTCGTGATTATCTCAGATACAGAAGGCTTGCCTTTGCGTTGAAGGACCTTCGCGATACCGACCGCAGTATTCTGGAAATCGCCGTTGATTTCGGATTCTCCTCCCATGAGGCATTCACCAGAGCCTTCAGGGATACATACGGCATTACTCCCAATGAATACCGAAAAAAGCCCGTGCCTGTTGTGCTGCGCACCGTTATAAAGCCTTTTGACTGTTATCTTTTGGATAAAGGAGAGATTCACATGGTGAATTCATCAAAGGACGTAAAGATTTATTTTGTCACTATCCCTGCCCATAAATTCCTGCACATCAGAAATTACGAAAGCATCGGTTACTGGGATTTCTGGCAGAAGCAGAGCAAGATCCCCGGGCAGGACTGCGAAACAATATGCGGTCTGCTGGACAGCATAAAGGGAAAGCTTGACGATAAAGGCGGAAGTGAAGCTGACAGCGGCAGCGGTCAGGTCATGGCGTATATCAATGAGCCCGAGGGCAGAATATGCAGTTGGGGGATACCTCTTGCCGAGTGCTACGGAGTACGCCTGCCGACAGATTACGACGGCGAAGTACCGCCTCAGATGATTCTGACGGATATTCCCGAGGGTGAGTATATCGTTTTTGAGCACGGACCCTTTGATTTTGAAACGGAAAATGCCATAGTTGAAGGAAAAATCGAAAAGGCAATGAAGGATTTCGACTACGAAAAGTCGGGCTATACTCTTGATACTTCACATGGCAGAATATTCTATTTCTACCACGATTGCGAGCGGTACTGGAAATATATCAGACCTGTAAGGAAGATATAAATAAAAGCCAAGGCTTATGCCTTGGCTTTTATTTATATAATACTATTTGCAGTAATTTTCTCTGTTGATATTAACAATAGGAGAAAAAACTTTTTCAGCAAACAGGTCAAGAAGCGCGTCCATTCCGTTTTCGATCTTGTATTCAAGCTCCTCCTGATAAAGAGGGATAAGCTGATAGAAATTGATATTCTTTCCGCCGAGTCTGAGTCTGATGCTTTTGCCGTTGAGAGCAGGCGCATTGGCAAGAGCAAAGGAATTAAAGCCTGTATTCTCCGCGACAGGTGATGAATCCTCGTTGGCGGAGACGGTGTGGCCGTAAGCGAGCCACGTTTCGTTGCAGATAGGTAAACGGGCAATGCTTTTCAGATGCCGTATAGGCCAGAAGTCCTTTTCGTCGGAGGATTTTATATCCCAATTGGCAGGAAGGAATATTACCAGCTCCGCATGTTCAAGCTTATACTTTTTAAATTCGTCGGGGACATTCATGCGGTAGGCACCCATCCCCATAGTAACAAGCTTATAATATGGATATTCCTCGGTTGGGGGAATCACGAGAACATCAAGATGTATATCGGGGGAGACGATTTCATGCAGCACACTGTCAAATGCACCGAAGCTTTTGACGATGGTTTTTTCAAACTTCTTCATTTGAGCCGAAGAGTATACATACAAAGGAAACTGAGAATCCGCATTGTTGTTTACTGATGAATTCATAGAATCTACCTCCGTAAAATTTTTATTTCTCTATTTCCTCAATCAGAACTTCAATTGCCTTGTCAATCTGCTCATAGGTGATATTAAGAGGGGGAAGAAGTCTTACCTTTGTCTTAGCGGAAAGGACAAGAACACCGCCTTCAATGCAGCCGCCGATAATGTCCTTTGCGGCACGCTCGGTCTCGATGCCTATCATAAGACCCTTGCCTGAAATGCTCTTTACACCCTTGACGCCTTCGAGCTTGCTTCTGATGTAATCGCCCTTTGCAGTGACTTCTGCGAGGAAGTCGTCAGTCAGACGGTCGAATATGCTTAGAGCACCTGCACATACAGCAGGATTGCCGCCGAAGGTAGAGCCGTGGGTGCCGGGGGTGAGAACATCTGCAGTTCTTTCGCCCATTACGCAGGCACCGATGGGAAGTCCGCCGCCGAGACCCTTTGCGGTGGTGAAGATGTCAGGAGTTACGCCGAAGTGCATATATCCGAAAAGCTTGCCTGTTCTGCCGTTGCCTGTCTGAACCTCGTCAAATATAAGGAGAAGTCCGTACTTTTCGCAGATCTCGACAACTGCATCAACAAAGCTCTGCTCAAGGGGATAAACGCCGCCCTCGCCCTGAACAGCTTCAAGCATGACAGCGCAGCAGCCGTTTTCCTGAGCCAGCTTTTCAACTTCAGAAGCATCATATGCGCTTGCATATACAAAGCCTTCTGTAAAAGGCATGAAATTTGTGTGGAAGGAATCCTGACCTGTTGCGGCAAGAGTGGTTATCGTTCTGCCGTGGAAGCTGTTTTTAAGGGTGATGATGGTGCTTCTCCCCTCACCGTACTTATCAAAAGCCCACTTTCTTGCAACCTTGATTGCACACTCATTTGCCTCTGCACCGGAATTCCCGAAGAATACCTTCTTCATGCCTGTCTTCTCGCAGAGTGCTTCAGCCAGAAGGGCACAGGGGGTGGTGTAATAGAGGTTTGAAATATGCTGAATGGAAGTAAGCTGAGAGGTGACAGCAGCAACCCATTCGTCATCAGCCGCACCGAAAGCATTTACGCCGATGCCGCTGGTCATGTCGATATATTCCTTGCCGTCGCCGCCCTTTAAAAGAGCGCCCTTGCCGCTGACGATCTCAACGGGAAAACGACCGTAGGAGGAAGCAACATATTTTTTATCTGTTTCGATTATGGACATTTTATTCACTCCTTGATAAACATGGTGCCGAGACCCTCACTGGTAAGAAGCTCGATGATGATGGAGTGAGGAATGGTACCGTCAAAGATAAACACCTTCTGAACACCGCACTCGAGAGCCTCGATGCAGCATTCGACCTTGGGGATCATGCCGCCGTTGATGGTGCCGTCCTCGATAAGCTCCTTTGCCATGGGAATGGTGATGCCTGTGATAAGGCTTTCGGGATCGTCCTTGTCACGGAGGATTCCTGCGATGTCGGTCATTGCGATCATTGCCTCAGCGCCCAGCATACCTGCGATGCGAGCGGCAGCGGTGTCGGCATTGATGTTGTAGACGTGCTCGTCCTTGTCACAGCCGACGGTGGAAATTACAGGGATATAGCCCTTTTCAAGAACGTCAAGAACAGGCTGGATGTTGATATCGGTGACCTCACCGACGTTGCCGAGTCTCGGATCCTTCTGTTTTGCCTGGATCATGCCGCCGTCGATACCTGAAAGACCGATTGCCTTGCCGCCGATGCTTCCGATAAGGTTTACAAGACTCTTGTTGACCTTGCCTGCAAGAACCATCTGGACGATGTCGATGGTCTCGTCGTCGGTAACACGCAGACCGTCAACAAATTCGGACTTCTTGCCCACTTTCTTAAGCATATCGGAGATCTCAGGACCGCCGCCGTGAACGAGAACGACCTTGACACCGACTAAAGTGAGAAGCACCATATCGGTCATGACGGAACGCTTTAAGTCTTCATTGAGCATTGCGTTTCCGCCGTACTTGATAACGACTATCTTGTTGTTGTACTGCTGTATGTAAGGAAGCGCATGGGTAAGAACTCTTGCGCGCTGTGCATTTGTAAGCTGCATATTAAGAAATCCCCTTTGTAAATTCGTGATGTTCTGTAACTGATGAAATAATATTGGCTCCCTCTGACGATGGGAGATATTATGCTTCGCATAATTGTCAGCGTAGCTGACTGAGGGAGAGAAAATGCTGAGATTATCTTAAATGCTTTGGATTGTCTCTCCCTCCGTCAAAAATCAAAGATTTTTGCCACCTCCCTCATCAGAGGGAGGCAAGGAGCGGCGTATTTTATGAAAATCGACCCCTTGTGTAAAGGGAGGCTTTATCAGGTGCGGTAATCTCCGTTGATCTTGACGTAATCATAGGTCAGGTCACAGCCGAAAGCGGTAGCCGAAGCATCTCCGTCACGGAGTATGACATCTATAAGGACCTCGTCCTGAGAAAGAATCTCGGTGGCCTTTTCCTCGGAGAAAGCAACACCTCGACCCATTTCGCAGACAAGAACTTCTCCTGCCTTGGATTTAAAATAAACATCGATCTTGTCAACATCTGTATTCTCGCCTGCGTAGCCGATAGCGCAGAGGATTCTGCCCCAGTTTGCATCGTTGCCGAACATTGCGGACTTTACAAGAGGAGAGCAGATAACGGACTTTGCAATACCCTTTGCTGCCTTTTCGTTCTCGGCACCTGTTACCTTGCATTCAACAAGCTTGGTTGCGCCTTCGCCGTCCTTTGCCATGATTCGTGCAAGATAGGTGCAGACATACATGAGTGCATCTGCGAAAACCTTGAAATCCTCATTCTCCTCGGTTATCTCGTCATTGCCTGCAAGACCTGAAGCGAGAATGCAGAGAGTGTCGTTGGTGCTGGTGTCGCCGTCAACGGAGAGCATGTTGAAGGTGTCGTCAGCACAGTATTTGATTGCCTTCTGAAGCATTTCGGAAGAAACAGCAGCGTCAGTTGTGACATAGGCAAGCATGGTTGCCATGTTGGGGTGTATCATACCGCTGCCCTTGCTGATCGCACCCATGGTAACTTCCTTGCCGGAAAGCTCGAACTTGATGGCGATCTCCTTGACAACGGTGTCGGTGGTCATGATGGCTCTTGCAGCACTCATGCCGTCCTTGGAAAGAGCCTTGTGCAGACAGGGGATACCCTCTTCGAAAGGCTCGATGGGGAGAGTCTGACCGATAACACCTGTTGAAGCAACGAGAACTTCCTCGGTGCTTATGCCAAGCTCAGAAGCGGTAAGCTCAGCCATCTTCTTTGCTTTCTCGGCACCGTCTGCGTTGCAGGTGTTTGCGTTGCCGCTGTTTACGATGATTGCACGGGGCTTTGCCTTTGCCATGTGCTCACGGCAGACAAGGATAGGTGCGCCCTTTACGAGGTTAGTGGTGAAAACTGCACCGACGGAGCAGGGAACATCACATACGATGAGAGCAACATCGGGCTTGTGCTCAGCCTGAAGACTTTCGTTTGCCAGAATGGACTTTGCGGTAACTGTATTGTCTGCGTGCATCAGACGCTTGATTCCGCAATAGGCACCTGAAGCGGTAAAGCCCTTGGGAGCGGCGACCGAGCCCGATATTTTGACGTAGTTCATTTTAATATCTCCTTATAATACAAGCCCTGTTGTCTTATCAAGACCGAGCATGATGTTCATACATTCAACGGCTGCGCCTGATGCGCCCTTGCCGAGGTTGTCGAAACGGGACATGAGAAGGATCCTGTCCTCATTGCCGCAGACGGTTATCTCCATGGAGTCAAGACCTGAAAGAGCGCCTGCGGAAGCAAAGCCGCCTTCGTCGATTGAATCGGCGTACTTTACGACCTCGCCTACATAGAGTGCCTTGTAGACATTCTTTATTTCCTCCATGCTGCCGTTTATGTCACAGCCGAATACAGGCACGGTAACGTGCATGCCCGAATAGAAATTGGAAACGGTGGGGCAGAATATGGGAGCATTGACAAGTCCTGTGCGGACGGTCATTTCGGGGATATGCTTGTGGGTCTGGCCCAGAGCATACTGTCTGGGAGCCACAAAGAGGGGATCAAGCTCATCGTCCTCGTACTGAGCGATCATGCCCTTGCCGCCGCCGCTGTAGCCTGTTACGGAAAAGCAGGTAAGTCTTGCTTCGGTGTCGAGAATGCCTGCTGCAACCAGAGGAGCGGTAAGAGATACAAATCCGCTTGCGTGGCAGCCGGGAACGCATACTCGCTTTGCATTTGCGATGCGGTCATAGTGACCGACAGACAGCTCAGGGAATCCGTAAGCCCATTCGGGGAGGATTCTGTGAGCGGTAGATGCATCGATTATTCTTGTGCGGTCGTTTTCTACCATGGATACAGCCTCTCTTGCTGCATCGTCAGGCAGGCAGAGGAATGCGATATCGCAGGAATTGAGAGCTTCCTTGCGAGCGGCAGGATCCTTGCGCTTTTCCTCGGAGAGGGTGATAAGCTCTATGTCCTCTCTCTGACCGATTCTCTCTTTTATACGCAGTCCGGTGGTACCGACGCTGCCGTCAATGAATACAGTGTGCTTCATAATATGCACCTCCGTGAAAATTCCATGAATGATTATGCATAATTATACTTTTCGCTGTTTTGAAAGTCAATAGTTGTGACAAAACCCGAAAATATTCTCGTTTATTATGTAACAGCACCATACTCAAATGACGGAATTTGTGCATAATTACATATGAAGTGAATGTATAACGGATGTATATGTATGCATAAATCGGCAATTAATATGCATAAAAGGGAATAAAATAAATACCAGGTTGCCAAAAAAGGCAAAGTGTTGTAAAATATATCCGGATATATCAATTCAAGGAGGTACAGAAAAAATGAAGAAATTACTTGCTGTTATCCTTTGCCTGATGATCGCAGTTTTTGCAGGAACATCGGTTATGGCAGAAGAGCTGGAAGAATATGAGGAATTTTCCCTTGACGTGGGTACAGGTGTGGAAGATACTGTTGAAGATGATTCCAAGGGCTGCGTAGGCGGCTCAACAATGTTCCCATTTACCGCTGTGGTCATTGCAGGCGCACTGGTTATTTTCAAAAAAAGAGCATAATTGATCAAAAAAGGACTCCTTTCGGGGAGTCCTTTTTTGATACTTAGATTGACATGAAAAGTAGCGCATTGTATAATAAAAAGAGATATTCAATTAATCGGTCATTTTTTGAATGGAGATGGCTTTATGGAGATCATGAAAAAATTTGAGCCTTTGTGGGGCGTGTGGAAATGCGAAAGCGTGCTTGGCGAAGGCGGCTTCGGCAGAGTATATAAGGCGGTGAGAAACGATGGTCCTCATGCCTATTATTCGGCGATAAAGCACATATCGGTGCCTGCGAATGAGCAGCAGCTTCAGGACGCAAGACGATCCGGACTTTACCGCAGCGAGAAGGAGCTGAGTGATTATTTCAACGATATCGCTCTGGATGTCCAGCACGAAATCGACCTGATGTATGCGCTTAAAGCCAATACAAATATTGTATCCTACGAAGATCATCTTGTAGTGCCGAAGCCCGACGGTATCGGATATGACATATTCATCCGAATGGAGCTGCTCAGGGACCTCAGCAGCATACCCGAGAAAGACCTTACCCAGAATGAGGCAATAAAAATAGGCATTGATATCTGTAGTGCCCTTGAGGTGTGCGCAAAGTCCAACATCATCCACCGTGATATCAAACCCTCGAATATCTTTGTGAACGCCAACGGGGATTACAAGTTGGGTGACTTCGGAATTGCAAGGGTGCTTGGAAGCACCACATCGGGAGTCAGCAAAAAGGGAACATATTCATATATGGCGCCTGAGATATACAAGTGCGAGCCTGCAAACCTGACCTCGGATATCTATTCGCTGGGTGTGGTGCTTTACAGGATTCTCAATGAAAACCGCCTGCCCTTCATGCCTCTTACTGACAGAATAAGAGCCCAGGATCATGAAACAGCCCTGCTTAAAATGGTAAGCGGCGCACCCATGCCGCCGCCCGTCAATGCAACGCCGCAGATGGCGGCGGTGATACTGAAAGCCTGTGCTTACAATAAGAGAGATCGCTTCAGGTCGGCAACAGAATTCAAAAAGGCCCTCAATGAGGTGCTCATCGGCAGCTACAGCAGTCCTGCAGCTGTCAGCGAGAGCAGATACGACAGCACCGTGGCTGAATATACGGTGATAAACAGAGAGGACAGAACTCAGGTCAACAATGATACGAAGATAGAGAGAAAGTCTGCTTCAATGCAGGCGGGTGTACCGATGCCGTCATCATCACCGCACGGAGCACTGAATTCAGTGACAAAACGCACTGGAATATTCAAAGGAATAATTCTGGCAGAAACAGCAGTGCTGGCGGTACTGATTCTGATGTGTATAAAGGAAAATTCATGGATACTTCTGAGAATCTGCGTTATTGGAGGTTATTCAATATTAGCTCAGTATCTTCTTTATAGAATTTTAAAAGAAGGAAAATCCCGATTAAGAACACTTTCTGCGGCAATATTGACCGCTTTGTTGGTGTGTAATTTTTTATCTGTTTTAAGTATTTGGTTTCCAGTTTTTAATTTATTCCTGGCAATCAGTGTATTTCTTGGAGTACTATTCATTGTGATAAGAGTAATCAATTCATTGTTTTTTTCGCCGTATGGCTGGACATCATTTTTCAGAAATATATAACCTTGTATTAATCGGTGCGAAATTTCAGATCAGCAAAAAATTCCGGAAAATATTACAAGCGATACACTCAGACAGAGAAATCCAAAAGGGGAAGCGATACAATTTTCCTCTGTGGGATTGTGAAGACCCTTTTGGCCGTTTAGGAAGGGAGATTCTTAAGAGGGAGGGGGATCGGAACCCCTCCCTCTTAAGTGGTTTCTTTGGGTACCGTTTCTTTGGCAGCAAAGAAATGGTACATGGAAAATCGAACAGGCATAAATTATGAATCGGTGCGGGATTTTGAATGTATAGTTTGGAATTATATCTCTCCCCTGTCTGCTTCTCAGACATCTCCCTCGTTAGAGGACAAGGTGAATTTCGGGGAATTTTGCAAGTGGATTTCTCTGTTAAATAAAAAGCTCACATCAGACTACCCCTCCGTCTTTTGCCAAAGGCAAAATCCACCTCCCCTGACAAGGGGAGGCTATGATAAAGACAAAAAACAGAGAACATCCATGCAGATGTTCTTTGTTTTATTGTATAAGTAAAACCACGCGTTAGACGCGTGGTTCGGGAAGAATTACATAGATGAGGAAGAAATAAAAGCTCCTTTTGCTTAAAATAAAGGTGCGGTCTGCCAACTGCACACAAAAAAGCAAAAGGAGGACATTCAA
>JAZUNN010000076.1:0-6807 GCA_045604155.1 Acutalibacteraceae bacterium | reverse complement strand
TGTCAGCATATCTACCCTTGATACCAGAGGATTCCTTCCTGCACGGTACACCGCAAGCACTGCCGCAAGTATTACGCCGAGAATGATAAGGGTGCCGTACATAGGTATTTTCGCACCTAAAATATAAATAAAAGGAAGCATTTATCTCTCCTGTATCAGTCAAAGAACCAGGGAAACTTTTCCTGTGCGGTCTCCTTCAGGTCTTCGGCAAAGGGCTCTACGTATTCTGTCTTTGCTTCGTCAACAAACTGATTGACGCACACGCAGGCTACAGATACCGTACATGCCACAAAAACGGCTATAATCGAAAAAACAAGTGCCATTATGGACATTACACCTGTTCTCTTCACCTTTGCCGCTATTGCGAAAATAAGAGCAAAGCCTGCAGGGATGAGAATCAGAAGCTTAAGCTTCATTATCATCTCAATAAGATATACGGTTCCTGCACTGCAGAGGATTGAGAGAATGGAGAAAATGATGTATCCGGGCAGATCTTCCTTCTTTCCTCTGCGCTTTTCGGCAGCACGGCCTTCGGGGGTTCTTACAACGCAAACGGTCTGCTTGTACTGCTCCATCTGCATATTATCCATGTTATCTCTTACCTTAAGCTGTTTGCTCATTTCAACACCGCTTTCATTATTAAGAAATATTATAAGATTATATTAGCATTATTGCCCTTTTGTGTCAAGAAATAAGCCCTTACTGTAACGCACAAAACGGGCGGTTGATAATCGCCCATACAATGATTGCAGCATAGTTTGATAAAATAGAACGTAACTCCTGAAACCGAAGTTTCAGGAGTTTTTGGAGCTGATATCCAGATTCGAACTGGAGACCTCATCCTTACCAAGGATGCGCTCTACCTACTGAGCTATATCAGCGAATATGGCGACCCAGAACGGACTCGAACCGTCGACCTCTAGCGTGACAGGCTAGCGTTCTAACCAGCTGAACTACTGGGCCGTAAGCCCGTCGTAGAGGTTTGTTCCCTCAAGCGACTCCGTTATTATATATGGGGTTTCGCCATTTGTCAAGTGCTTTTTCAGAATTTTTTTGAATTTTTTATGTATTCAGTATTTACCTCGGAAGAAGAGTCGATACATAGGGAAACACAGAGGCACATAAGCTCGTCTTCCTTGCGGCTTACCTCTACAACATAGGTTTCGCCCCAGGAGAACCACTTCTTGCTGTGGATCATTACAAGTCCGTCACGTGCTGTAAGAAGTCTGTATGCACCCTTTATATAATCGCCGTCAAGCTTCCAACCGCTTTTTGTTGTTTCGTACTTTACGCCTGTTGCAATGTTCTTTTTCTTTACCGTTTCAAAAGGGACGCCATTGACGGAAATTTCAAACTTTGTGCCGAATATTCCGCTTTTCTTCTCTATCTCGGCAGCAAAGGTTCCGCCATTTGTAAAAATCTGAAGCTTATTGTCTGTCAGTATTGAACCTTTTACTGTCCAGACATGACGCTTGAATTCATCAGTCACTTCAAAGTTTTTTGTTTTAAGCAGTGATTCCTGAGTTATATACAGCATATTATACCCCTTTCTCTTCCGTCTTATCTTCTGTGAAGCTTCGTGCAATCATACTCTTTACGGCATTAAGTTCTTCTCCGTAAAGGACTCGTGTGGGCAGATATATAAGTGCTCCGGTATGCGGCACAATAAGATACCCGTAATAATCTTCAATCACTTCGGATATCTCGCTGTACTGCACCGTGCTTTCATTGCTGGGAGTTACAATGGATATTTCATTTCCAAAACTGTATGTGCATAAGGATGCACGATATTTCAGACCCTGCTGAACATGTACCTGCAGCTTTTTTCTTCGGAACACAAGATATGATATACCAGCAATGGCTACCGTTGCAGCACCCATTACAAGCACCAGTGTGACAAAGTTCACCTGTGCAGGCTCAAGATCTATCCATCCGCCTTCACGCATTATTCGCATGTACCACCATACGAACAGATATGTTGTAAAGGGCAGCAGCAGGAGAATAACTATAAGCTGTTTTCTTCTCTGCTGCGCTTTTTTTCGTTTTGAGAAAAATGTTTTTTCCGCTCTGAAAATATCGTCAGGCGTCAATGATACTGTTACGCGAACATTCTCGCAATGTCCGTTCTGATTCATCGGCGATCCTCCTACTAAGTTTGCTGTAAACGGCTTTGCTTAGAAGGAAATTTTTGCGCTGATATATGCTGCAAGATCTTCGATCTTTATTCTCTCCTGCTCCATGGTATCACGGTCACGGATAGTTACGCAGCCATCGTTCTCAGACTCAAAGTCAAAGGTGATGCAGAAGGGAGTACCGACCTCGTCCTGACGGCGGTATCTCTTACCGATGGAACCGGTTTCATCAAAGTCAGTCATGAAGTACTTACTGAGCTCGTTGCGGATCTCCATTGCCTTCTCAGAAAGCTTCTTGGAAAGAGGAAGAACTGCAGCCTTGTAAGGTGCAATAGCAGGATTGAGATGGAGAACGGTACGTACATCGTTCTTTTCTGCATCGATAACCTCTTCATCATATGCCTCGCAGAGAAGTGCGAGAACGGTACGGTCAAGACCGTAGGTAGATTCGATTATGTAAGGAATATACTTCTCATTGGTTACAGGATCAAGATAATCCATCTTCTGACCGCTGTATTCCTGATGACGGGTAAGGTCGAAGTTTGTTCTGTTGTGGGTGCCGTTTACTTCACCCCAGCCGAAGGGGAACAGGAACTCGATATCACAGGCAGCCTTTGCATAGTGTGCAAGCTTCTCGTGATCGTGATATCTGAGGTGATCGGAAGGAATGCCAAGATCCTCATAATACTTCTTGCCGTATGCCTTGAAGTACTCATAAAGGTCGGTATCTTCGCCTTCCTTGCAGAAGGTCTGGAACTCCATCTGCTCGAACTCGATGGTTCTGAAGGTAAAGTTACCGGGAGTGATCTCATTTCTGAATGCCTTACCTATCTGACCGATGGAGAAAGGCAGCTTTGCACGCATGGAACGCTGAACATTGAGGAAGTTTACATACTCACCCTGTGCGTTCTCGGGACGGAGATAAATAATGCTCTTGCTGTCGTTTGTTACACCTCTGAATGTCTGGAACATGAGGTTGAACTCACGGATATCGGTAAAGTTGTGCTTTCCGCAATGGGGGCAGGGAATGGAATTAGCCTTGATGTACTCAAACATCTCTTCCTTGGTCATGCCGTCTGCATGAGCATCAGGATTGAAATCGTCGATAAGATTGTCAGCTCTGTGACGCATCTTGCATTCCTTGCAGTCAAGCAGAGGATCGGAGAAGCTGGAAACATGACCGGATGCTTCCCAAACACGGGAGTTCATGAGAATGTCAGCGTCTACCTCAAAGCTGTTGTGTCTTTCCTGAATAAATCTCTTTCTCCAGGTATCCTTGACATTGTTCTTCAGTCTTGCACCGAGAGGACCGTAGTCCCAGGTGTTTGCAAGGCCGCCGTAGATTTCGGAGCCGGGGAATATAAAGCCTCTGTTCTTACAGAGAGCTACGATTTTTTCCATTGATTTTTCTGTGTTAAGCATTGTTGTTCGACCTCACTTATTTTTATCAGATGAATGCAAATACCGAGAATACATAGGTCACTGCATTTTCACCGTAAACTACATTTACGGTATAAATGTAATCGCCTGCTGCATTTTCGGGGATATTCAGCTTTCCACCGACAACTTCAATAGGTGTGGGGATCGCATCAGCCTCTGTGGTTTTGTAGGAAACTGTGTAATTATCCGGTGCCATACTGAAAACAAGAGATATTGTTTCACCGCAGCGGACACTGACAACAGCTCCTCGGTTTTCTTCTATTATCTCTTCCACAGCTCCGTAATTATAATTCTGTCCGTTCCAGGTTACATTTGATGCTGCAGCAAGAGAGCTGTCTGCACCGCAGTTGACAACCAGTCGGGGAAGATTTATTACCCCGAGGGAATCACTCACTACCTCAGAACGCATGATCTTTACAGCCTGAGCATATGCCTGTACGGGAGAGGTTTCGGTTACTGAAGATCCAAACCATACCTGCACTGTATCACCTGCGGTAAGCACAAGGTGTGAAAATGTTTCTTCAGATTCTTCCTTGCCTATTGCTGTTTTAAGATCTACTGTAACTGTTGCTTCCTTGTATTTCTGCTGTTCTTCTGATTCATCGGTAACATCCGCTTCCACAAGCATTGTTGCTCTGTCTGCTGTAATGGAAATGCTGGTTATTTTACCGATTATATCAGGCTCAACATTGGTAGGGATTGCTGAGCCGCTTGTTACTACTACTGAGCCGCTTGTCAGGGGAGCCTGAGGTTCATCATTGCCTCCGCAGGAACAGGACGGTGCTACTATAAGTGTAATAAACAAAACGAGAACAAGCAACAGTATTGTTACTTTTCTCATGGAGATTCCTCCTCGTTTTTTCATCGAACAACCAATCTTCACCCTTTTTATCCCTCTAAGGCAGTAAAGACAGTGCTCGCTGTCACTATATTATACCAAATTATTAACAAAATGTAAATGGATATTTTTTCACATAAAACTGTTGGAATTTTTTCAATTTGTGTTATAATAGCTAAAAGGCTCTTTTTTTCATAAAATAAAAGAGCAATATTCTTTCATGTTCAGGGGTGAATCAAAGTGACGGGTATGCTGTCAATCATTATGAATGCAAACGGCTTGTACGACTTCGGTGTATGTGATTATTCCCTTGTCGAGAGCAAGCTTCTTCCCTGCATGGCCAAAGGCAGGCTTCCGCAGGATGCAAGAGCTGTTATTTCCGTTTTATTTCCTTATAAAGTACCTGTGGAAAAGGGCAATCTGTCGCTTTATGCTGCTGTGCCCGATTACCATGAAATAGCAGGTCATATGCTCGATAATGCCTGCCTCGCTCTGCGAAATGCATTTCCCGAGCATGACTTCGTATGGTTTATTGATAACTCCCCTATCCCCGAGGTTTACACTGCTTCTCTCTGCGGTCTTGGTATGATAGGTGACAACAATCTTCTTATCAATGACAGATTCGGTACCTTCTGCTTTATAGGCGAAATTGTCACAAACCTTGAAGTACCTTTTACCGGCGAAGAAGTTTCTTATTGCGAGCACTGCGGTGCCTGCCGCAATGCCTGTCCCGGAAAAGCTCTGTGTGATGACGGCTTTGTCAAGGATAACTGTATTTCATACATAACCCAGAAAAAAGGCATTCTTACTGACCTTGAAATTGCTCTTATCCGTAAGAATGGCTCTGTATGGGGATGTGACACCTGTCAGGATGTCTGCCCTCACAATAAAAATGCAGAAAACACCTACATAGAAGCATTTTTAAGGCGTGCAAATCCCGATGTAAAGGAAAATGATCTGGCAAATGCCGCAGACCGTGCCTATATGTGGCGAGGAAAGAGTGTCATAAAAAGGAATATGGATATATTCAAGGATGAATAAAAGGATTCTTAATGACGTTGTCCTTAAACAGGATTTTCAAGGACAGCGCCATTAATTGCGGTTTGGGGCGCAATTCTGCGGATCGCAATCCCCTCAACTTTCACTGACTTTAAAAAGCAGGCTTTCGCCTGCTTTTTTCTTTGTTCCGTATAGTTGAGGACTGCGTCCTCAAACTCCTGCCGCAGGGTACAGAGTACCCTGATAACCCCTGCCAAAGGGATATTATCCCTTTGGATTCCCGTCTTTTTATCTGTTCATCATGTATTCGATGTATTCATCGTAGGTGCAGGCTCTGTCGATAACCCCGTCTTCGGTGAGTTCGATGATTCTATTTGCGATGGTGCCCATAAACTCGTGGTCGTGAGAAGAAAACAGTACTACGCCCTTGAAGCTTTCAACGCCCTTGTTTACTGCGGTTATTGCCTCAAGGTCAAGGTGGTTTGTGGGCTGGTCAAGAACAAAAACATTGGAGCCGAAAAGCATCATTCTGCTGAGCATGCAGCGTACCTTTTCGCCACCGGAAAGAACCTTTACAGGCTTGAGAACTTCATCACCTGAGAAAAGCATCTTTCCGAGGAAACCCCTCAGATATGTCTGGGTCTGATCCTTTGACCACTGGGACAGCCACTCAACAAGATTCATATCGCAGCCATCAAAGAATTCACCGTTATCTCTGGGAAGATAGCTCTGGGTTGTGGAGACACCCCAGTTGAATGTTCCCTCATCGGGTTCGATCTCTTCAAAAAGAATTTTGAACAGTGTGGTCATTGCAAGGTCGTTCTTTGCAATGAACGCAACCTTATCGGTTTTGTTAAGAGCAAAGCTTACGTTATTGAGTATTTTCACTCCGTCGATGGTCTTGGAAATGCCATTGACTCGAAGTATTTCCTTGCCCGGCTCTCTGTCCATGGTAAAGCCTACAAAGGGGTATCTTCTGGTAGAACAGGGAAGCTCTTCAACACTGAGCTTTTCGATAAGCTTTCTTCTGGCGGTTGCCTGCTTTGCCTTGGATTTGTTTGCGGAGAATCGGGATACGAAGTTCTGCAGCTCTGCTATCTTCTCGCTTGCCTTTCTGTGCTGGTCGGCAAGAAGTCGCTGGATAAGCTGGCTGGATTCATAACAGAAATCCTAGTTGCCGACGTAAATCTTGAAGCTGTTATAGTCTATATCACAGATGTGTGTGCAGACGTTATTGAGGAAGTGGCGGTCATGGGATACAACAAGGACTGTACCGGGGTAATCCATGAGGAATTCCTCGAGCCACTGTATGCTCTTTATGTCAAGGTGGTTTGTAGGCTCGTCCAGCAGAAGGATCTCAGGCTGTCCGAAAAGTGCCTGTGCGAGAAGGATCTTGAC
>JAZUNN010000075.1:0-15477 GCA_045604155.1 Acutalibacteraceae bacterium | reverse complement strand
GAGTAGATACATTTAAGAAACGCAAGTAAACTTACGCGGCTGGCAGACCGTAATTACGCGTTAACGCGTTCCGCGAGGAATAGAGGGCTTCGCCCGCATGTGAAAAACCCCCGGTTTTACCGGGGGATATTTATTTTTTTTCTTATGCTTGAATCCTGCATGGTGACTGTATTTCTTGACACAAAACAGCAGTAATGGTATTATTATGATATATCTGTTTATAAACAAGAAAGCGGTGTTGATATGAGCGGACAGTTACAAAGAAGAAACAGCAATGATACAATATGTGTTGTCACCACTCCGGAAGGTCGTTCCGCAGCAAGACGCAAAGGAAAAAAGGAAGATATGGTCGGATATGTAATCTGTTCAATACTTTCTCTTGGTCTTTGCGTAGCATCCGTATTCATGCTGGATATTGTAAAATATCTTGAATTCTATTGCCTTATCCCTGCAGGTCTTGCTCTTGTGCTGGCAGTAGCGGCAAAGGTAAAGCGCAGCGGTGTACTTTCAATAATGGCACTTGTTTTTTCAATTATAATTGTTTTTGTTGTTGTGTCTGTGACCACAGCTTGCGTCTGCATGAACCGTTTCCAGGATGAAGTTGAGAAAGAATATGTTGATCCTATTGAAGAAAAGGTCGATGGTTGGGTAGACAAGATCATTTTCTGGGACTAAGTCAGGAGTTGGCATAATATGCTTCCGTTTTTAAAAATACTGGGTATGGAAATACCCATGTACGGCCTGATGATTATTATCGGTCTGATTCTTGCTGTTGTGCTTGCAGTGTACAGAGCAGGCAAAAATCCCCGTGTATCAAGAATCGATATGTTTTCAGGTGCGATGATAGTTTTTATAGCATCAATAATCGGTGCAAAGCTTTTGTTCCTGTTTACCGAGTTTGATTTTTACTGCGGAAATACAGAGCTGCTATTCAATAATCCGATGGAATATTTCAAAAATATTCTGACAAGCGGACTTGTGTTTTACGGAGGTTTTATAGGCGGAGCCATAGGCCTGATATGGTATTGCCACGCATTCAAACTGAGCATTGCGGACTATTTTGATGCCGCCATACCGAGTCTTCCGTTGGCTCATGCATTTGGCAGACTCGGATGTTTCTGTGCAGGCTGCTGCTACGGAATGAAATCCGAAAAATTCGGCATTGTATTCAGAAATGCACTGACAGGCGTATCTTCCACAGAAAAAGTGATTCCGACTCAGCTTATTGAAGCAATATTCAATCTGCTGCTCTGCGCAGCATTACTTGTCTATGCGAAAAAAGAACGCAGAAAAGGCACTCATACAGGCCTTTACATGGTGTGCTACGGAGTGTTCAGATTCATTATAGAATACCTGCGTGACGATGAAATACGAGGCTCTTTCCTGATATTCACAACATCACAGTGGATAAGCATTCTGCTTATAATCCCGGTTGGAATTCTCCTTATGTTTGGTTTTGCGGAGAAAATAAATATCAAAAGGAAGATAAAAGAGGAGGACAGTTGTGCCTAAGTTCTTTGTCAATAAAAATGCTGTAACCGGTAAAGGTGCAATAATCGAAGGCGAGGATGCACAGCATATTTCAAGGTCTCTGCGTATGAGAGCAGGTGAGTCACTGACGTTGTGCGATTGCGAAGGTACAGACTATATGTGCGAAATTGAAAGCTTTTCTGAAGGCGCAGTATATTTACGTGTGCTTGAAGAAAAGCCTACGGTCAGCGAGCCTGATTGCAAAGTGACTCTTTATCAGGGCTATCCGAAGTCAGATAAGCTGGAGCTTATTACAGAAAAAGCGGTGGAGCTCGGTGTTTCATCCATTGTTCCCGTGCTTATGTCCCGTTCAATATCCCGTCCGGATGAAAAAAGTGCAGCAAAAAAATCCGCCAGACTTCAGCGTCATGCTCTTGAGGCTGCAAAACAGTGCGGAAGAGGAATCATTCCTAAGGTATCGGATATGATAAGCTGGAATGAACTTCTGAAAAGAATACCGGAGCATGAACTTGCGATAACCTGCTATGAAGCCGGCGGCGAGCCGCTTCGCACATTTATCGGAAATGCGAAGGATATTGCCATAGTAATCGGTCCTGAAGGCGGAATTGCAGAAAATGAAATCGAAGCACTGACTGAGGCTGGAGCAAAGATTGTAACACTTGGCAAGCGGATCCTTCGCACTGAAACAGCAGCAATCGCCTCTGTTACAGCTGTAATGTATGAAACAGGCAATATGGATAGATAGTAAAAATGCAGCGCACAAATTGTGCTGCTGAAATATGGAGGTAAATATTATGAAATTGCTTATTAAAATTGTTGTTATTGCTGCTCTCATTTTTTCTCTCGCATCATTTGCAGGATGCGGAGCTAAAGAGTGTTCACTAGGCTGTGGAAATAAAGCAGATTCAAGTTGCGAGGCAGAGATGTGCGATGATTGCTGCGAATTCTGGGCAGGTTTCAATGGCTGCGACGGCAGACACTGATAATTGATAAAGTAATCCCCTCAAGCTGATGCTTGAGGGGATTGTTCGTTTATTCAACAGTAACAGACTTAGCGAGATTTCTGGGTTTATCAACATCCAGACCTCTAGCAACTGAAACATGATAAGCAAATATCTGCAGAGGGATTATAGCGCCGATTGCACGGACGAAAGAATCAAGTGCGGGGATTTCAATAAGATTGTCATAAACAGTCTTATCAACTTCCTGACCTTCTCTGGTAAGAAGGATAACATTAGCGCCTCTTGCCTTGACTTCCTTTGCATTGCTGACGGTCTTTTCAAAAAGCTCGTCACTTGAAGCGATGGCAATAACAGGTCTGCCGGGCTCAATAAGGGAGATTGTACCGTGTTTAAGCTCACCTGCGGCATAGGCCTCAGAGTGGATATAGGAGATTTCCTTAAGCTTTATGGAAGCCTCCCAGCAAAGAGCACAATCAATGCCTCTGCCGATAAAGAAGAGATTTTCGTTGTCCTTGTAATCATAAGCCAGATTTTTGAATTCTTCCTCACGGTCAAGGATTGCCTTGATATCCTCGGGAAGGGAGAGCAGAGCATCGGCACATCTCTGAAGCTTTGCTTCATCGCAGCTCTTTCTGTCAGAAGCGAGTCTGAGAGCCATCATGAGAAGCACTGCAACCTGGCAGGTGTATGCCTTGGTGGTTGCAACTGCGATTTCAGGACCTGCCCATGTGTAAAGAACGATATCAGCTTCACGTGCGATGGAAGAACCGACAACGTTTACGATAGCGATGGTGGGAATTCCGTTTTCCTTGGCAATTCTGAGAGCTGCCAGAGTGTCAGCTGTTTCACCGCTCTGAGAGATAAGAACAACAGCATCGCCCTTGCGGAATACGAGATTTTCATATCTGAATTCAGAAGCGATCTCAACCTGAACAGGGATTCTTGCAAGCTCCTCGATGAGATGCTTGCCTGCCATACCGGCGTGCATTGCACTGCCGCAGGCAACAATGTAAAGATGATCAATTCCGGAGCAATCAGGCATTTCTTTCTCAAAGATTTTAGAGATACCGTTGGCCATTCTGGGAACAATGGTATCAGTGAGAGCCTTGGGCTGCTCATGAATTTCCTTGATCATGAAGTGGGAATGACCACCTTTTTCGGCAGCGGAAACATCCCATGTAGCGGTGAAGATTTCCTTCTCAATAGGCTGACGCTCAGAGTCAAGAAGGTCAACCTTTTCGCCGGTGATTACAGCGAGTTCATTGGTATCGAGCAGATAATACTTATTGGTGTGACTGAGGATAGCGGGAATATCGGAAGCAATAAAGTTCTCGCCTTCGCCAAGACCCACGATAAGAGGACTGTCCTTACGGATAGCATAGAGAGTATCGGGAATGTCAGAGAAGAGGATTCCCAGTGCATATGAACCTCTAAGCTCGGCAACAGCCTTGAAAATAGCCTCGATGGGATCACCGTTGTAATACTTGTCAATAAGATGAGCGGCAACCTCAGTGTCGGTAGCAGAAACAAAAACATGACCTTCTTCGATAAGCTCAGCCTTGAGATGGGCATAGTTTTCGATAATACCGTTGTGCACAAGGGTTACTCTGCCGCAGGCATGAGGATGGCTGTTAGTGTCGGAGGGCTCGCCATGAGTAGCCCAGCGGGTGTGTCCGATACCAAGATTTCCTACAGGAGTATGGGTCTCCTTCATCTTGTTTTCAAGGTCAGCCATACGACCTTTTGATTTTACTGTAACGACTTTTCCGTCCTCAAAAACGGAAATACCTGCGGAATCGTATCCGCGATATTCAAGCTTTTTCAAGCCTTCAACAAGGATATCAGCAGAATTATTTCTGCCTATGTATCCAACAATACCACACATTGATAAAATACCTCCAAAAAATGCAGCAAAACAAGACCTCTCTGAAAACGGAGGGGTTCTGCTGTAAAAAATACCCGGCAATGTACGTACCTTTGTTGGCAGATTTCTCTGTGTCTTTAAATACGTACTTGCGGCACTATGCCGGAGGGCGCCGGAGGGCATCCGCCGAATGATTCGATAACCCTCATCCTCGTCAACCGCAATAAGACAACTGCGGCCCAGGCGCTTTAAAGATGTTCAGCAAACTTTACCATTAAGGACCTCCTTTCGCTCAGCAATAGCTGATTTTACAATGTTAAGATTATAACATAACCGAAACATCTTGTCATTACTTTTTTGAAATATTAACAATCTGTACAAAATATAGTATGC
This sequence comes from Acutalibacteraceae bacterium, assembly GCA_045604155.1. GTDB lineage: Bacteria > Bacillota > Clostridia > Oscillospirales > Acutalibacteraceae > JAISGQ01. The sequence goes on along the minus strand of JAZUNN010000075.1, from coordinate 10,767 downwards.
TATTTACTATTTTGGAAGAATATGATAATATATGTGTAAATCGTGCGTGTATTATTATATTATTCATATACAGCCCGAAATGTTAATTAAAGGAGCGAAAAAAGTGAAAAAACTCATTAAACTCAATGTTGAAGGCATGGCTTGCGGTCATTGCACAGCCAATGTTGAAAAGACCCTTACCGCAGCAGGCGGAGAGGGTGCAAAGGCATCTCTTGAGAATAAAACTGCAGAGGCAATGTTTGACGAAAGTGTCACCGCAGCAGAGATCATTGCAAAGATCGAAGCTCTCGGATTTGACGCATCCGAAGCATAATTTTTTCTTTTGACCGCTCTTTCAGAGGAAGGAGCGGTCAAAGCAGGTAACTGAGTAAAAGAAGAAAGGACAAATAAGATGGCAAAACAGATCCGCTTTAAGGTTGGCGGCATGAGCTGCGCAGCATGCTCTGCACGAGTTGAAAGAGTGCTGAAAAAACAGGGCTGCGAGTCGGTCAGCGTAAATCTTGCGTCCGGAGCAACAATTATTTCCGGCTACGATGGGGAGATAGAAAAGCTTATAAGCGCAATAGAAAACGCAGGTTTTACAGTGGTCGATGAAACTGAGAAGAACAATGAGGAAAAAAAGCAGAAGCTTACACTTGTTGAGCTTATAATTTCGATTATTCTGTCAGCACCGATGCTGATTGGAATGATACTTCACTTTATCCTCGGCATGGATAACCCTGTTGTTCAATTCCTTCATAATCCATGGCTGCAGTTTGCGCTGGCAACTCCCGTACAGTTTATTATAGGACGCAGGTTTTACATGGGAGCATTCAAAGCACTGCGTCATGGCTACGCAAACATGGATGTGCTTGTTGCTCTCGGCACAACGGCAGCATATGCACTCAGTGTTTACAACATGATAACCGGGAAAATCCATGGTATGGAAGGTATGCATTTTGAGTCCTCAGGTACAGTCATAACCCTTGTTCTTCTCGGAAAATACTTTGAAACAAGAGCAAAACGCCGCACAAATGAGGCGGTAACATCTCTTCTTGCTCTCAAAGCAGATAAGGTTACAGTTATCCGTGACGAAGAGAATATTGAAATCGACATCAAGGAACTCAAAGTCGGAGATATTGCCCTTGTGCGTGAAGGCGAAAAGGTGCCTTCAGATGGTATTGTCATTGATGGTGAAGGCAGCATAGATGAGTCCATGCTAACCGGAGAAAATATGCCCGTAGAGCGAAAGACAGGCGACAGCGTCACCGGTGCGACAATATGTACGAGCGGTGTAATCAAAGTGCAGATTGAAAAAATCGGCTCTGATACAGTGCTTTCAAGAATTATTGCAATAGTTGAGCAGGCTCAGACCTCAAAGGCACCCGTGCAGCGCCTTGCAGATAAAATTGCAGGCATATTTGTGCCATGTGTGGTTTTAATTGCAATTATCACATTCCTCGGCTGGCTTTTCATAGCAAAGACAGATGTGGAAAATGCAATAATCAAGGCTGTGGCAGTCCTTGTCGTAGCATGCCCATGCTCAATGGGTCTTGCAACCCCGACAGCGGTTATGGTAGGCACAGGTCTTGCTGCAAAATTCGGCGTGCTGTTCAAGGGCGGCGAATATATCGAGCGTGCTGCATCAGTAAACGCAGTTGTCTTTGACAAAACAGGTACCCTTACAATGGGAAAGCCCGCAGTTGCGGAAACAGAAAGCGAAATGGATGAATCAAAGCTTATCCGCCGTGCTGCAAGTGTTGAAAGCGCAAGTGCACACCCTCTTGCAAAGGCTGTGTGCGAATACGCACAGGAAATGGACATCACTCTTTCAGAATACTCGGATTTTATGTCAACCGGAAACCTTGTTTCCGCAATATGTGAAGGAGTGAAGGTGGAAATCGGATCACCCGAATCAGTGAGCCCGGGAGCATATGCCGATAAGGTTTCCGAGCTTGAAGAACAGGGTAAGACTGTTGTTGTATATGCAGAAAATGGCGAAACAAAGGGAATTATTGCCATAGCAGACACAGTGCGTGACGGTGCGAAGAAAGCATTGAAAACTCTCGCAAAGCACAATATCAGAACTGTAATGCTCACGGGTGACAATCATCGTGCAGCAAAATCCGTTGCAGTTGAGCTTGGTATTGACGAGGTACGAAGCAGAGTCACCGCAGAAGAAAAACCTGAAACTGTCAGAGAAATCAGAAGCAAAGGGTCTGTAGTTGCAATGGTAGGCGACGGAATAAACGATGCCCCTGCACTTTCAGAAGCTGATGTAGGTTTCGGTATGGCAGGAGGCAGTGATATTGCTGTGGAAACAGCTGATGTTACAGTTATCCGCCGTGAGCTTACTGCAGTACCTGATGCACTTCTTATTGCAAGAAGAACGATGCGAAAAATAAAGCAGAATCTTTTCTGGGCATTTTTCTACAATATCGTAGGAATTCCCCTTGCAGCATTCGGAATTTTCAGTCCCATAATCGCAGGCGCAGCCATGGCAATGAGCTCTGTATGCGTTGTTACCAACTCACTATCGCTTCGCAGATATAATCCGGAAAGGAACAGATAGCATGACAAATGCAATGCTGATATGTCAGAAACCTGCAAATGCAGACCAGCTGCGGCTTTGCGCTCTTTTTCAGCGCAGGCTGTTTGAACTGCTTGTAACGGAACATAATCTCATGTGGGATGAAATACTTTTCCCATGTGCAGACTCAAGAAGTGTTACCGTGGCAGAAAAACTCAATGAAACCGCAGTCTTCGGTACCCATGCAATAATAAGCAATGCGGATAAAGATATTATTGCTGCAGCCGCAGAGAAAGCAGCAGTGCTGACAGAATGCAGCATTCCATACAAAATCAGTGAACTGAAAAGCGAACCTGAAGCGATAAAGAAAGCCCTTCGTGTTTCGGTAAAAGGCTTTGAAGAATACACTGCGGCAGGCGATTTTTCCTCTGTTTCAGGCGGTTGCGACGAAAACTGGAAAATAAGGGATAATGCCCGCAAATTCCTGTCATTCGTTGAAACAGCAGGTGACAGAACAGGAAAAAGCTTTGTCGGAATTCTCGGCGGAAAAGCGGTATTTGAACATAGGGCAGACATTGAAATAATTTCGAAAATCTACGAATCCAAAACAGGAACAAAGATTAAAATCCATAAGGTAGGAAGGTCGGCAGAATGAAAGACAGAGGATACCCAATAGTAACAGTTACAAAGAAAGCGGAAACCTCTCTTTTGAAAGGTCATCCGTGGGTGTTTGATACTGAGATAGTTGCAGAGGACAGAGCATATGAAGACGGCGATATAGTCAATGTTGTAAATGCAAAGGGCAAATATCTGGGTACAGCCTTTATCAACCGCAATTCCAAAATAAGACTTAGAATTTTCTGCCGCAACGCAAATGAAAATCCTGATGAACAGTTCTGGATCCGCCGTGTGCGTCATTCCCTTGAATTGAGAAAAACTGTCATGGGAGAACAGTTTTCAGCCTGCCGTCTGATTTTTGGCGAAGCAGACTATTTCCCGGGACTTACCGTTGACCGATTCAGCAATGTGCTTGTAGCCCAGACACTGTCTCTCGGTACCGAAAGGGTAAAGCACATCATATTCAAAGCTCTTCTCGAAGTTCTTTCGGAAATGGGAGAAGATGTAAACGCCATATTCGAGCGCAACGATGTAAAAATCCGTGAGCTTGAAGGTATGGAGCAGTACAAGGGGTGGTACACCGAAAACGGAATAAAAGCTGGGGAGAACACCGAGGTGATAATCACCGAAAACGGTATCCGATATTATGTGGATATCGAAAACGGTCAGAAAACAGGTTATTTCCTCGACCAGAAATTCAATCGGGCAGATATAGGTGCTCTTGCAAAGGGCAAGAAAGTTCTTGATTGCTTTACTCACACAGGCTCATTTGCGCTCAATGCAGCAAAGGGCGGAGCTATGAGTGTTACGGCTGTTGACATTTCCGAAGAAGCTGTGGAGCAGGCAAAAAGAAACGCAGAGCTCAACGGACTGGAAGGAAATATGAATTTCATATGTGAAAATGTATTCGATCTTCTCAGTAATATGAAGCCCAACGGTGAGTATGATTTTATAATCCTCGATCCTCCTGCGTTCACAAAATCCCGTGCAACCCTCAACAATGCGATCAAGGGCTACAAGGAAATAAATTTAAGAGCAATGAAGCTGCTTCCCAAAGGCGGAATACTTGCAACCTGCTCCTGCTCACACTTTATGACAGATGAGCATTTCAGAGATATGCTCCATTCCGCAGCAATGGATGCAGGTGTGTGCCTCAGGCAGCTTAAGGCATCTCAGCAGGCTCCCGATCACCCCATTATGTGGAATGTCCCTGAAACTGACTATCTTAAATTTTATATATTCCAGATAGCATAATCTGTAAATAAATTAAGAATGATTTGACATAATATTGTTATTTGTATCTTTTTATGTTATAATCGCTAAAAATCCAGAATCTCACCTTTTAATCACGAAAGTAGGATCCATAAAATGAAGCTGAAGAAAATACTTGCTCTTTTTATTGTATTTGTAATTGCCGCATCAACCTGTGCAATGAATGTATTTGCCGCAGCAGACGTTGACTTTACGCTTCGTCCCGTAACAGACGAAGTAAGCGAGTTTGCACCGGGTGATACTGTTGAGCTTGAGGTTGTAATAACAACAAAGACATCCAATGGTTATGACAGCTTTGTACTTGAAATAGAATACAACGAAGATGTTCTCGTATACAGTGATGAGGCTTTTTCTGAGGACGGTTGCACGGGAAGTGCATCCAATGGTGTGCTGACCCTGTCATATACCAATCCTGAAGGAAAGAATTCAACAATAAACTCAGAGAATATAATAAGAGTCAGGTTTACAGTTCTTAAAGGTGCACCGGGCGGCGAAACCAATTTTGACGGAAGAGTAAAGACCTGTACAGGAAAAAACACCGCAGGTGTATCCACCGCCAGAACTACAGCACCGATGTATCCGAAGCCAATTACAATTGCTGATATTCCTGTAACCCCGGAGGTAGTAACAGACACCGATTATTCTGACATCGCAACCGGTATCACCGGTGATGAAGAGGATGAGGTTACAAGCACTGTCACAGTTGTAAAAAAGAGCGGAATGCCTGTTTTCTGGGCGATAGTTCTTATTCTCATTGCATTTGCAGGCGGTCTTGTAGTAGGTTTCAAGGTCTGTGAAAACCGCATCGGCGGAAATGAGCAGCGCAGACGTTATGATGATGACATTGAAGATGAGGATGACGAAGAGCTTCCTACTTTCCAGAAGAAGCGTCAGCCTCTGCGCAAGCCGTCACTTGCAGATGACGATGATGACGGATCATTTGATACATCATATTTTGGCAGAGCAAGTGAAGTAAGCATCGGATCAGACTTCTTTGATAAATATGACACTGAAACACAGACAGAATTTAATGAACCGGAAACTGAGATACCTTCTGTTTTCAGCGAGGTAGACGAAGATGATAAGGGCTTCCCGGGCACATTCTTCCCGAGAGGATATTCCGGAAGAAAAGATATCAGAGATGACGATGGATTCGGCTCCTTTGATATGGACGAAGCAGAGCCCCCTGCAAGAGCTGATGCAGCATTCAACTTCAGTTTCAGCGACGATGATTTCAGTGATGACAGCTTCGGCGGGGACGATGATGACGACTTCGGCGGAGATATGGATCTTATTCTGAGAAGAAGATAAGGAAAATGGGAGTGTGCTTTGCACACTCCCATTAAAAATAATCGTAGAGGAGAGATGAGTATGAGTATAAGAAAAGCCGAAACATCAGATTTCAATATCGTAAAGAAGATAACGGCTGAAACAATAAATGCCATATATCCCCACTATTACCCAAAGGGTGCGGTGGAGTTCTTCATAAATCACCATAACGATGAAAATATCCTCAGCGATATAGAAGACGGTAAGGTTTTCCTTTGCATTGATGCAGAAGGAAATGCAGTCGGCACAGTAACACTCAATGAAAATGAGATAGGCCGTCTGTTTGTTCTGCCTGAGTTTCAGGGTAACGGTTATGGACGTGAGCTTCTCGATTTTTCAGAAAAGGCAGTATCAGAAGAATATGACTCAATAGTATTGCACGCCTCACTTCCTGCAAAGAATATTTACTTAAAACGAGGTTTCCGCATAGCAGAATCCCATGTTATCGACGCACTATACGGGGATTATCTCTGTTATGATATGATGATAAAAGAAAGCTGAAAATAAAAGGTGCAGAAAAACTGCACTTTTTTAAAATTATCTGTAAGATTTCTTTTCCTGCGTTGTCATATAGGTGAAAGGGGTGAGACAGTGACAGATTTCGAGAAAATATACAGGGCATATTTTGATGATGTATACCTGTATGTTCGTCGCCTTTCAAAGGATGAGCATATTGCTGAAGAAATAACCAGCGAAACGTTTTTCAAGGCAATGAATTCCATTGAGAAATTCCGAGGCGACTGCAATATCCGTGTATGGCTGTGTCAGATTGCCAAAAACAGCTTTTATTCATACTGCAGAAAAAACAGAATCAATATGCCTGCGGAAACACAGGAGCAGGCGGATGAAAGCAATCTGATAGAAGAAATACAGGAAGACAGAGATGATGCAGTTCGCATCAGAAAGCTTCTTCACGAGATACCTGAGCCATATAAGGAAGTGTTCATGTGGCGTGTGTTTGCTGAAATGAGCTTCAAACAGATTGGCGAAATGTTCGGCAAGACAGATAACTGGGCATGTGTCACATATCACCGGGCCAAAAGTATGATAACGAAGCAAATGGAGGAAAGAAAATGAGAAACGAATGCAATATAGTGCGTGATCTTCTGCCCCTTTATGCAGAAGAAATGGTGAGCAAGGATTCAGCAGAGTATGTAAAAGAGCATCTTGGAAGCTGTGAAAACTGCAGGGCAGAGCTTGAACAGATCAGAAAGCCTGATGGTGTTGAAATAAAAGTAAACACAGAACCTATGAAAAAAATAAAAAAGAAAATGGCAGCCAATAAGATCAAAACGATTGTATTTACTGCGATTGTGGTACTCATTGCCGCCGTATGCATATTCTCAATGATCGGCTCACCCCAGTATTTCCCGTATAACGAAGAACTTATAACCCTTACCGAAAATGCCGACGGCAGTGTCCTTGTTGAGTTTGCCTCTGAGGTCAGCGATTACAGTTGCTATATAACAGAGTTTGAGCCTGACTCAGGAAAAAAGGTATATAATATCGAAGCATGGACCAACAGTCTGAAAAAAGATCAGAAAAATGCGTTGTCACTTACACTGCCTGCTCCCGATAACACACCGATGATAATCTACTACGTGCAGAATAACGGTCAGGAAGACATCTGCATAATGGGCGAGGAATATGTGGGCAGCGTTGGCGTTGTCACGTTGCCTCGGCTTGCGCTGGGTTACTATGTGATTATAGCTGCTGTGCTGTTTGTTCCGTTGTTTGTGTTATGGCTGGTATTCAGAAAGAAGGAAAGAGCAGGAAGAATATTCGAGAAGCTGATGCTGATACCTGCTTCATATATAATCGGACATATTGCAGTTGCAGGACTGAGCAGTGCAAGCTATTCCTTTGCAAGAAGCTTTGCGTTTATCGTGCTTGTGTCATTGCTCATTTACTGCGGTATCCTGCTTATACTCAATATTATCCGAACAAAAAAGGAAATAAAAAGCCTTGCACAGCAGTAAAAAGTTCGTTCTTGCCTCCCCTTGTCAGGGGAGGTGTCTGTGTTTCGCAGACGGAGGGGTAGTCTGAAATCGCATAGTAGTACCTTCCCCGAATCTAAAGACGCCACTTTTGATAGAAATCAAAAGTGGCGTTAAAAACTATCCGATCATATCATTCATGTCATAAAGACCTGCCTTCTGACCCTTCATAAAGACAGCTGCATTTACAGCACCTGCTGCAAATACGCCTTTACTGCCTGCGGAATGGGAAATAGTCAGGACCTCGTCATGACCTGCAAAGATAACATCATGCTCACCAACGATAGTACCGCCGCGGATTGCATGAATACCGATCTCCTCTTTCTCTCTCTTACGACGGACGCTGTGGCGGTCGTACTCGTAACGGGAGGGAATGGTGCGCTCCTCGGAGATAGCGTCAGCTATCATCAGTGCAGTGCCGCTGGGAGCATCGATCTTCTGATTGTGGTGCTTCTCAACGATCTCAATATCAAAGCTTTCGCCGAGAATATTGGTAGCCTTTCTTGCCAGAGAAATAAGAAGATTAATACCGAGAGACATATTTCTTGAATAGAAAACAGGCAGTTTCTCAGCAGCAGCCTTTATCTCGGCAACCTGACTGTCGGAATAACCGGTGGAGCAGATAACAACGGGCATATTCTTATCCTCTGCATAGCCGAGAATATCGGAAAGCAGGGAAGGGTGGGAGAAATCAACGATAACATCAGCCTCAGCGGTGATATCGCTTATCTTGCTGTAAACCTGATAGCCGCAGAGACAGTCGGTGCGTATATCAACACCTGCAACGATAACGCAGTCATTGCGCTCCTCCACAAGCTTGCTGATAACGTGACCCATCTTGCCGTTGCAGCCGCAAAGAATTATCTTAGTCATTTAAAACTTCCTCTCACAGGGAGATATTATATCATAACCCAAAGGCGAAAGCCTTTGGGTTATAAATATTATTAAACAAGAGAATGAGCCTTGAGCACATTGTAAAGGGCTTCCTTCTTGTCGTCGTCCATCTCGACAAGGGGCAGACGGCAGGGACCGACATTGAGTCCCATCATGTTCATTGCAGCCTTTACGGGAATGGGGTTGACGTCCCAGAACAGACCCTTGCAGAGATCAAAGTACTCAAGCTGAAGCTTTCTGGATTCCTCGACCTTGCCTTCAAGGTAGAGAGCAGCGATATCGTGAGCAGCCTTGGGAGCGACGTTTGAAAGAACGGAAATTACGCCCTTGCCGCCGCAAGCCATGATAGGCAGGATAAGATCATCACAGCCGGAGTAGATATCAAGATCATCACCGCAGAGACGTGCGATCGCAGTGACCTGAGAAACATTGTCAGAAGCTTCCTTGACAGCAACTACATTGGGCAGTGCGGAGAGAGCCTTGCAGGTCTCAGGAAGGATATTCACGCCTGTTCTGCCGGGAACGCAGTAAAGGATCATGGGCATCGGGCAGGCATTTGCGATAGCGGTAAAGTGAGCGATAAGACCCTTCTGGGAGGTCTTGTTGTAGTAGGGAGTGATCTGAAGGGAAGCATCTGCGCCAAGCTCCTGAGCTTCCTTTGTAAGCTCGATTGCAAAAGCGGTGTCGTTGCTGCCGGTGCCTGCGATAACGGGAACTCTGTGATTTACGATCTCAATGGTTCTCTTGACAACAGCGATGTGCTCTTCTCTGCTGAGGGTAGAGCCTTCGCCGGTAGTACCGCAGGTGATAATGGAATCGGTGCCGCCCTCGATCTGCATCTCAATGAGCTTCTCAAGGCAGTCATAGTTTACGGAAAAATCATCGTTAAAGGGGGTTACGAGCGCAACGCCTGCGCCGGTAAAGATAGTGTTCTTCATTAGAATAACCTCCTGATATGAAGTCTAAGATCAGATCCAGCCCTCAGCGCAGAGAAGCTCTGCCATAAGGACGTTGCCGCCTGCAGCGCCGCGGAGGGTGTTGTGGGAAAGACATACAAACTTGTAGTCATACTGGGTATCCTCACGCAGTCTGCCGATGGAGATAGCCATACCGCCTTCGAGCTCTCTGTCGAGCTTAGCCTGGGGACGGTTCTCCTCCTCGAAGTAGTTGAGGAACTGCTTGGGAGCATGGGGAAGCTCAAGCTCCTGAGGTCTGCCTGCATACTCAGCCCAGAGTGCCTTGATCTCTTCGATAGAGGGCTTGTTCTTGAACTTTACGAAAACAGCAGCGGTGTGACCGTCAGAAACGGGAACTCTCAGGCACTGAGAAGTGATCTGAGTCTCGGTATCGAGAACGATCTGATCGTTTTCGATCTTACCCCAAACCTTGAGGGGCTCGATGTTGCTCTTCTCTTCCTCGCCGCCGATGAAGGGGATAAGGTTATCGACCATCTCGGGCCAGCGCTCAAAGGTCTTACCTGCGCCGGAGATTGCCTGATAGGTACAGGCGAGAACCTGCTCAATGCCGAACTTGCGGAGGGGATGGAGAGCGGGAACATAGCTCTGAATGGAGCAGTTGGACTTAACAGCGATAAAGCCGCGCTTTGTACCGAGTCTCTTTCTCTGAGCGTTGATGATCTCAGCGTGCTCGGGGTTGAGCTCGGGAACGAGCATGGGAACATCGGGAGTCATGCGGTGAGCACTGTTGTTGGACATAACAGGGCACTCACGTTTTGCGTAAGCCTCTTCAAGAGCCTTTATTTCGTCCTTCTTCATGTCAACAGCGCAGAAAACGAAGTCAACAAGAGAAACGATAGTGTCGATGTCAGCGGTTGCATCATAAACATTGAGATCAGCCATAGTCTCGGGCATGGGAGTCTTCATGACCCAGCGCTCGCCGACAGCCTCACGATAGGTTTTACCTGCGGAACGAGCGGATGCTGCGAGAGCAGTGACCTTGAACCAGGGATGACCGTCAAGCAGAGTTGCAAGTCTCTGACCGACCATCCCGGTTGCGCCGATGATGCCTACATTGTAAGTTTTCATAATTAACAACCTCCAAAAGGATTAAATAAACAAAAAAACCGGCTTGAATACCGGTCATCATTTTACTATAATAAGAGGCGTTGGAAACAACGCTGAAGCTTCG
>JAZUNN010000074.1:0-16472 GCA_045604155.1 Acutalibacteraceae bacterium | reverse complement strand
GATATAATGTATGATAGCGCAGCCGTACCCAGGGATCTGTGAACGGCAGTGCTGAGAAATTGGAACTATATTATACTGCCTCCCCTTGTCATGGGGAGCTATTATGCTGCGCATAATTGTCAGCGAAGCTGACGGAGGGGTAGTTAAGTCTGAGATCGGATTTTTCTCTCCCTCAAAATCATACGAAGTATGATAAAGCTCACCTCATCAGAGGGAGCCGGATATACCACTGGGGGTACGACCATTGGCAGATAACAAACGAGATTATTACGAAGTGCTTGAGCTCCAGAAAGGTGCTTCGGACAACGACATAAAAAAATCATATCGTAACTTAGCCCGTAAATATCACCCCGACATGAATCCGGGCGACAAGGAAGCCGAGGAAAAGTTCAAGGAGATAAACGAGGCTTATGAGGTCCTTTCCGACCCCGAAAAGAAGTCACGCTACGACCAGTTCGGTCACGCAGGCGTTGACCCCAACTTCGGCGCAGGCGGTGGCGGTTTCGGCGGAGGTTTCGGTGATTTCGGCTTCGGTGACCTGGGCGATATTCTGGGCAGCTTCTTCGGCGGCGGCTTCGGTACACGTTCCTCTTCCCAGAGCAACGGACCCAGACGAGGCGAAGACATACAGAAAACTATAATTCTATCCTTCGAGGAAGCCGCAAAGGGCTGCTCCAAGGAGATAAACTTCAAGCGTATCGAAACCTGTGTGGATTGTAAGGGCACAGGCGCAAGAAACGGCACCAGCACCAGCAGATGCCCCGAATGCGGCGGCAACGGCTATGTGCGCATAAATCAGCGCACTCCTTTCGGCACAATGCAGACACAGCGTACCTGTGACAAGTGCCGTGGCAAGGGCAATATAATCGACCAGCCCTGCACAAAGTGCGGCGGTGCGGGCAGATGCCGTGTAAACCGTGTCAAGACTATCGATATCCCTGCAGGTATTGATGACGGACAGACCCTGACCGTACGTGGTGAGGGCTGCGCAGGTGCAAACAACGGTCCTTCCGGTGACCTTCTCCTCACCGTTTCAATCCGTCCCCATCACATTCTGGAGCGTGACGGATATGATGTTTACTGCACTGTCCAGCTTTCTTTCTGGCAGGCTGCTCTCGGTGATGAGATAAGCGTATTTACTCTTGACGGTCAGCAGACCATCAAGGTCCCCGCAGGTACTCAGCCCGGCGATTCCATGACATTGAAGGGCAAGGGTATTGCAAGGCTCCACGGCAGAGGCAGAGGCGACCAGATTGTCCGCTTCACCGTAAATGTCCCCAAAAAGCTTTCCTCCGAACAGAAGAAGGAGCTTGAAAGAATGAAAGGGCTTTTTGAGAATAAAAAGTAGTAAAAAATGTAAAAGTCGTGCAAATAATTCTGCACGACTTTTATTTATGATCTGTCCTCAAACAGATCATTTATCTCTACTCCAAGTACTTTGGAAAGTCCATAGAGTTCAATGTCAGTAACAGTTCGCTGTTTATCCTCAATCCTTGAAATTGAACCTCTGCAAATGTATATTGCCATGACTTCCAATTTATCCGATAATGCTTGTTGGCTCATTTTCTTTTGAATACGCAGTTGCCTTAGTCTGCTGCCAATCATATTCATTTCACTGCCGTCAATTATTCTTGCCAAAATAAACCCCTCCTCATTGTCTTGACATAGGACAATTTTTAATGTACACTAAGTGCGAGAAATGTTTGTCCTATGACAGGACAAATAAAAAATAAGGAGGAAGAAATTATGAAGAAACTGTTGTGTATTATTTTATGTATCGGAATGCTTATGACATTTGCAGCGTGTGGAGAAAAAGAGGAAGAATTTGATCCATACAGAGAATTAAGAAACGTGAAAGTGCCATATGATCTGCTGGTGTACTGTGAAAGTAATTTTGCAAATGTACGACAAGCTCATGCAGGTACAATTACAATCGATGAATATGATGGTATTTATACTTGCAAAGGAAAGGTCACTATAACAGATGATTATGGCGATAAGTATGTGGGTAATTTTGAATTCATATATTTTTTGGAAGAAGGTACAGAACGCTTTCATATAGCAAGAAAATATGTAGAAACACCCAGACTTCAAAACTGATAAAAAGCGTGCGGGTTTCCGCACGCTTTTTTCATATGATGTTAAAGGGTCTTACTCCCCTATAAAACACCATTGTATCGGATTTTCGGCGCAGTTTGCAATCTGACACTGCCAAAGATAGGTTTGTTTTGCAAAAAACTCTTCCATATTTCCTTTTTTTCTTGTCATATCACGATATCTGCATTACAATAAGTTGACATGTGTATTAGCAGGAAGGGATGTATTCTATGATATATCAGAATGTGCTGGAGGCTGTGGGACATACTCCCATAATCCAGCTTAACCGCATGGTACCCGAAAATGCCGCTCGTGTACTTGTAAAATATGAGGGTCTCAATGTAGGCGGCTCTATCAAAACCCGTGTTGCCTACAATATGATCGCAGCCGCTGAGCGTGAAGGAAAGCTGACACCCGACTCCATTATTGTCGAGCCCACTTCAGGCAATCAGGGAATCGGTCTTGCTCTTATAGGCGCTGTCAAGGGATATAAAGTCAGAATAATCATGCCCGACTCAGTAAGCGTTGAGCGCAGAAAGCTTATGAGCCACTACGGTGCAGAGGTTGTGCTCGTCCATGACGCAGGCAACATCGGCGATGCTATACAGGAATGCCTCAACCTTGCGCTGAAAATGCAGGCTGAGGATCCCAATGTCTATGTTCCCCAGCAGTTTACAAATCCTGCAAACCCCATGATACACCGCCATCAGACGGGACTTGAGATTCTTGAGCAGGTCGGCGGACCTATTGACGGCTTCTGCTCGGGAATAGGTACAGGCGGTACACTTACAGGTATAGGTGAAACCCTCAAGGCACTCAATCCCCACATGGTAATATGGGCTGTTGAGCCTGAAAACGCCGCAATCCTTGCAGGCGGAACAGTAGGCACACATCTTCAGATGGGTATCGGAGACGGTCTTATCCCCGAAATACTCAATCAGAATATTTACGAGGACATATACATAGTGTCCGACGAGGAGGCAATCTCCACTGCTCAGGATCTTGCAAAGAAAGAAGGTCTTATGTGCGGTATCTCCTCGGGCACAAATGTTGCTGCCGCCATTCAGCTTGCAAAGAAGCTGGGACCCGGCAAAACCGTTGTCACCGTACTGCCCGACACAGCAGAGAGATATTTCTCCACTCCGCTGTTTGAGGGTGAATGATCATATATGCTTACAGCACCGAGCCCAAAGCAGGCTCGGTGCTGATTCTTTTATTCTGTGTACGGTTTGGAAAGAAAAATTAATCAGTATACTCTGATGTCATTGCATTCTATATAAAACGCAGGTCGCAGAAGACCGGTAGCCTTGTCTGCCTGCCAACTGCTTAATCTATTGGATACATAACCATCGCTCCAAACAGATATACAGAAGGAATTATTTTTTCCGGGGGTTCGAAGCAGCCATTCGGGACCGTCAGATTCGTAATCAATGCCAATAGCCTTGCATTTTGCGTCTGTGTATTCCGTGGGCTCACAGACTCGGGGCTTTGTTTGTTCAACAGAAATTTCGTAGTTGTTCAAACCATCAAGCTTGCCCTGTATGGCAATATTTTCATCGATGGGGAAATACTCAAGAACCTCTTCGGTGCTGAGAAGGAACAGTCTGTCCTCAGTATCCTCACCACCGCTGACTCCGTAGTAATCATTGCCGATGTTTTCGATTTTTGAAAGAGTTATAAATTCTGCCTCTGCATCACTGAAGGCATTGTGGATAAAAACAGTGTTAAGCCATTCTCTGATATAGGATGTGCTCCAACAAAGATCAGGCGTATTGAGATAGGGATGGAAAAATACGGCATCAAGACCGTATTTTGAAAGAACGAGCAGCTTTCCGTCCTTCTCCCCTATTATCTGCCATTCAATTGCTTCTGTGCCGTTTGAAAGATTGCCGTCCTGTTCATAGGAACCGAGGAGAAAGTGATCCCCTACAGCATAAGTCTTTTCGGGGGCAAAGGGCTCTGCCTCCGTGTCACGGTACTTTTTCTGTAAAGAGGATGATTTTGAACGGCTAATATAGATGGCAGGTCGAATACAGATAGCCTTTGAGTCAACAGAAATACCAAAGTCATCTGTGGTGCCGTCGGGATCTACATACAAAGCGTTATTGGAAGAATTGCCATCTCTGAGCCACCAGTGCTTACAGGAACCGTTAAGGGTTGTGTTGCCATTGCGTGAAAGGGCATACTCTGTGGGCTGGCAGATAAGGTCAGCAGTGGAAACAAAAAGCTCGGGAGCTTCTTCTATACCTAGACAGAACACACGGTCGGTAGTGTTTTCAGCGTAGCCCAAGACCTTATGATTAATAATAGGCGCAGAACAAACAAACTCAAGATCATCATCAGAGAATGCTTCGCTGAGAAAGTCATTGTTGAGCCAGTTACGCAAAGCACAGTTTGCCCATTCTGTATCGTAGGCTCTTTCAGTGTGATACTGCATATAGTCAAGTCCGAACTCCGAGACGATAAGAAGTCTGCCTTGTTCTGCAGAGAGAACGATCCACTGTATCTTTTCCTTGCCGTTTTCAGTATCATTATCCTGCTCATAGCTGCCGAAAAGGAACCTGTCACCGGGGGCATAATCCTTTTCGGGATCATATTGTTCACTGGTGTTGTAAGCGAGATTCAAGGAATTTTTGTTTGCGGAACCAAGGCCCGTGCAGCCACTGAACACGGACAGAAGAATGAGTGCAGCTGCCAGTAATGACATGACTCTCAAGCTTTTTTTCATACCATCATTTCCTCCATTTTTGTTAAATTCATCCAAACCAATATTATTATATGGTATTGGGAAGAATCAGTCAAGCGTGGGGAGTGACGATCTGACAGTGTGTTCTCGGTATGCACAGAACAGACCTGAATCCTATGACTCTTGGTAATGGATCCAGATCTGCTTTTGTTGCGATTTATGATTAGTTTTATGCCTTAAAAAAAACTATTCTCCGCAGGCGAGGAGACATTTTACAAGGCAGGCGGATGCTGTTATTGTCAGTGAGAAGAAGAACAGAAGAAGTCCCACAAGAACAGCATTGAATATACTTGTGGCAATGATACCGACAGCAAGCAGAACTGTCGATAAGAGAACTGTTCCGAGAATACCTGTCAGAAGTGTGCCTGCGGCGGGACACAGACAGCATTTGTTTTCATTGCTTCTTCTTAAAATCGAAGAGATAACCAATGCCCCCAGATACACCACAGCAATACCGAATGTCACCCAGAGGAACACAGGCGCAATGGTGATGACCGCAGTGACCTCAAGAAATGCCGTGACAACGCCGATAAGGATACTTGCAATAATTGCAGCAACAGTGCAGCTGCATTTGAAATTACAGTTTAACATCGTTTTGATTTCACCTCCCACAACCATTATATGCTGAAGGCAGGTTTTAGTGATTGTATGCTCAATGATGCAAGGATGTTGCAATACAAAATGTAAATGCAATGTTGATTATTGCGTTTTGTATAACAAAAGAGAAGCAAAATACGAATATAGACATCCCATGTCCACTATGCGCTGATTGAAGTTGACACCGCAGAATACCCGTGATATAATTTCAGAGCTGAAAAGTAAATGCGGGTATGGCGGAATTGGCAGACGTGCTAGATTTAGGATCTAGTGCCGAGAGGCGTGCAGGTTCGACCCCTGTTACCCGCACCATATGCGATAAATCCGAACTCTGTACCGATTGGTGATGGGTTCGGATTTATTGTTTGTTGAGAAACAGACCAAATAAAATACCGATGGAATTTCCGCCGTTTTTTGACATTTGCTGCTTTGCCTGCCGTACAGTGTACTCTGTCAGACACCTCAGGCAGATATAAAAAGGTTGTATTCTGAGAAAATGTGGATTATAATGAAACAGAGTACAGATGTACTGTATTGCAGAAATGCCTGTCGGGTTATTTCTGCGTTGAAAAGAGGAGGAGTTATTGTGAAAAATGAAATCATGGTAAAGGTTTGCTCAAAATGCGGTATCGTTAATACCGAGAGAGCAAAGAAATGCGAAGAGTGCGGAGCAAAGCTTGGCGCTGCCGTAAAAAACAGTGAGACAGAAGATGCGATTGAAAAGGTAACAAAAAGAAATAAAAAAATTAAAAAGGCCATCGAATCCGAGAAGTACGGCGGAGGGGATGAAAAGACTCCGTATATCCCCGTGACCGCATCACGCATTGTTATCGGTGTGATCGGCATACTTGTGGCGGTTGCTCTTATTGTGGGCATGGTACTCACCTGCCTGAACAGCCACGAGAACGGTTATGAGCTGTTTACAATAGGTGGCGGCGGTCTGATTCTGGTTGTGCTTGCCGTTCTCTATTGCTTTGCACCCAGTCAGATGTGGGCTCTTTCCCACTTTGGGTATCAGCTTCGCTACAAGGAAATGCCCGAGCCCTCTGATGCGGCTTTGGTGTTCCAGCAGATTGCCAGTGTGATACTGATTTTGCTGGGCGGCGCCATATTTGTATTTCAGCTGATTGCGCTTTGCGATATTTTTAACTCTGTGAAAGAGCCTGTTGGCTTTCTTTATTGAAGCAGCTCTCTGATGCAGAACCCCGTCATTGCCCAAACGGATAATGACGGGGTGATTTATAATTACTTTACTGTAATTATAAATCCTTTTCAGATCACTGCTTGAAAATTTCGTACAAACGAATAAAATATATTCTGGTTATATAATATTCTTTTTTTCTGATTATTTTAATATTGTCAGATTTGTTATATACTAATATGCAAGTTAATAAAGAGGAGAACGTAAAATATGAACGAACTGTTTGAGCAGGCAACCGCTGTGATGAAAGAGCTTGGCGAAAAAGCAAAGCTGAAATCAGGAGATGTAGTTGTGGTTGGCTGCTCCACAAGTGAAATTATCGGTTCACAGATTGGAACCAACTCCAGCCCCGATGTGGCAGGTATCGTTTTTGAAGGTATTTATGAATATGCCAAGAAAATGGGATGGTATCTTGCATTTCAGTGCTGTGAGCATCTGAATCGTGCCGTTGTGGTGGAAAGATGTGCAGTACCGACAGCAGAGATTGTCAATGTAGTGCCCCGACCCAAGGCGGGAGGTTCTATGGCAACGCAGGCGTACGGGCATTTTGAAAATCCGGTAGTTGTTGAGGAAATCAAAGCGGATGCCGGTATTGATATCGGTTTTACGCTGATTGGAATGCACCTGAAGAAAGTGGCTGTACCCGTGCGTCTGGATAACAACAGAATCGGTGAAGCTACTGTTATTGCCGCACGTACAAGACCGAAATTTATCGGCGGTATCAGAGCTGAATATAACGAGGACTTGCTGTAAAAAAGGTAAGTTCGTAATATAAAGAAGAAAAGTGCTGATCAGGGATTGTTAATGCAGAGTGGAATTTTGCTGCTCTTGCCTTTATTATGCCCAGCCTGCTTTTCCGAAAAAGATAACCCCCACCACTGCCCTATGGGAAATGGTGGGGGTATATTAGCATATTGCCTTGTTTCGGCTATCCGCAGATTAAAGCTTTGCCAGCAGAGCGGCTTTCTTTTCGGCAAATTCGGCTTCGGTGAGTATACCTGCTTCCTTGAGCTTATTGAGCTTTTCAAGCTGTGCAAGGGGATCATCGCCTGCGGGCGCTGCCTGCTGGACGACTATGGGCTGGTTTTTGGTTTCCTTTGCGCTGCGGCGGCACTCTCTGTATACCTTGACAACCTTCTCTGCCTCGTAGGTGAAAAGGCAGCTGAGTCTTTCCTTTGCGCCTGCCACGGAAACCTCGAGATCGCAGACGCTCAGTGCTGCGGTAAGGGCGAGGTCGAGAAGACCGTTGGTTTCCTGAAGGGTTGCCATGGAGGTGACGTCCTCATAATAGAACTGCTTTACGTTCTTTGTAAGACCGAAGGCGGCTCTGTCAAGAACAACCATCTGCTTGTCGGAGCAGACGATGAAGTCCTTTGCGGTTATGGAGTCACAGCCCCATGCAAAGTAGAGAATAAGCTCGTCGTCGTAGACATATTCCTTTACCATCTTCAGAATATCGCTGCCTATCTTGCTTTCGATAAGTGCATCAATCTGCTCGTTGGTGATGGTGAAATCTCTTGCCTTTATGCGGCGCATATATTCGGTGAAGGAGTCGGTGTCAAGGATGAAGCCGTGGTTGGAATTGAGAAGCTCAACGCCGTTGCAGGTGAAAACATAGGAATCACCCGACTTTGTATAGCTTAAATCGGAAATGTACTCAATGGGAAGTGAGCCGATGGAGAAGAAAAGTCCGTCGGCATCGTATGCCTTTTTGAAGTACAGAGCCTTGGTGGAGAGATATACATTCTGGTGACCTGCTGCAAGAATCATGAATACGGGAGATTCACCTGCAGTAAGGTTTGTGTATGACTTCTGTGCCTGTTTTTCGATCTTCTTGTCGAGGGGATGGAAGATGAGCTTACTTGCGGAAACACTGTGTGCGGGGAGATAGAGCTTGTCGTAGTAGTCGGCGGTGAAGGTGAGAAGCTGATTAGTGTCGATTTCGAGAGCGGTGCCGTCGACGGCCTTCATCTCTTCGACAAGTGCAGCGGCTGCAGCATCTGCTGCGGCCTGCTTTTCGGCTCTTAAGCGCTGTTTCTCCTCTTTCTGAACGCTCATTTCCTGTCTTTTTTCGTCGAACTTTGCCTTTGCAGCCTCTGCTGCGCCTGCAGCAGTTTCCTTTGCTTTTTTCAGAAAATCGTTGAATGCCATATTGAATTCCTCCGTTTTTGATTTATGGAAAACCGCCACGCCTGCGGTCTTCAGATTCTTTTTATTTATCGGTGTTTTCTCTGATGATCTTCCGTATCCACTTTTCCGTGTAACCGTATTTTGTTGCCAGTTCCTTTACGTTGTGACCGTTATACTCGTCAATTATCTGGCTGATTATAAATTCACGGCTGAAGATCTCAACCGGAAAGAAAATGCTGGTTCCCCTGTATTTTGAATGAAGCTTGAGAGCAGCATCGATTCCAAGCAGACCAGCCAGCTCGCCGTAAGCTCCATTCAGGTGTTCTCCTCTGATTTTCTCTTTATCAATGGTTTCCATTACCTCACCCCTCATCACATTTACTCCTTTGCAATAAATTATAATCCTTCGATATGGAACTGTGTAGTGGCGCAGTGCCCGTGACACAAGCCGCATAAAAATGTCGTTTTGCGGCAAGAAATCTTGCTGTTACATCCTGATGATACTCATTCAGAGGGACATACGGATGTCGGAGTGATTTATTTTTCTTTTTGCTGTTCATAGCCGTTATGTGCTGATTGTAAGCCGTCTGATTCATTGACGCAGCAGGTTTCGGGGGAGTAGAATTGATTTGTGAAAGGCTGAGAAGCTGTAAATTTTAAGGAGGTTTTTTCCATGCTGCTTGATTCCATTGACCGTCTGAGCTTATACGAAGATAAAATCCCCCACCTTAAGGAAGCTCTTGAGATGCTTGAAAAGGTGAAGGATGCCGAGGTTGGCAGATATGAATATGATGGAGGATTTATCCTTATTCAGGACGGTGTCTGCAAGCCCATCGAAACCGACGAGTTTGAGGCTCACCGCAAGTATGTTGATGTACAATGCCTTTTTGAAGGCGAGGAGTGGTTTGAGTGGTGCGACATCCGTGACCTTGCACCGGGCACTCCCTACAATGAGGAAAAGGACAAGGAAATGCTCAAGGGTGCAGGCAGTCAGATGATGCTCCGCCCCGGCATGGCTGTTCTTTTCTGGCCCAATGACGCTCACAAGGCAGGCAAATGTCCCGGTGGCGGAAAGACATACCGCAAGGCAGTTGTAAAGCTTGCAGTTGAATAGCAAAAAAAGAGTATCTGCAAAATGCAGATACTCTTTTTTTATCTTATGAATGAGCCGATGGCGGCGATGGAGGAAGAAACCGCTGCAGCTTTTGAGTTGGCGTCAATTCTTGTAAGCAGTGCCTCGGCACGCTGGAGGGATTCAAGCTGCTTGTTCATGCCCTGCTCCATTCTCAGGTGGTGCAGGTGGTTTTCATAAAGATTCATTGCTTCCTTGAGATTGTCAGCCTGGCGGTTGAGGATGTAGGTATAGATGCAGGAGGCGGCGTATTCATAGAAATATGCTTTGGGGTAAAAATCAGAGATTCCTGCATTATTATAGTTTTTCGTAACCTTAAGAAGAATGTCCGACTGTTGGGAAACAAGCTCACTTATTTTGCGCTGATTATCTTCATTCTTTTTACTTACCCTTCTGTTGCCTACGTGAATAAGGCTAATCCAGACTGCCAGCCATGCGGCGACAAGAATAATGAAAATAAAATTATATGAGCCATGTGCGCCGCCGTCGGAATTCATGTCACGCTGCGCAGAAGGAAGGGACAGAATAGAAAATGCAAAGGCAAAGGGCAGTCCCAGAAAGAAAGGAAGTTTCCAGAGTCTGTTTGACCATCTGAGTCGGGAGAGTCTGTCGACATCCCGCTCAAGGGAGTTGTAAATATCGTAGTAAGGAGTGCATTTTGCCGCTTCAGTGTTCACATGGTGAAGTGCGTTGAGAAGTGCTTCTCTTCCGGAGTGGTTATCAAGCTGCTGCTGTGTGCCGCAGTGGACGCAGAAATTGCTGCTGTCGGATATTTCTCTGTTACAGTTGATACATTTCATTTTTCTTCCTCCTGATTCGTCATATATACGGGTTAAAACGGAGATCATCTTTGACTGTGATTATTATATCACAGGGGATTTTTAAGTAAAAAACCGTCTACCGTATTTTAACACAAAAAAGAGTATCTGTCCAAAGCAGATACTCTTTTTTATTTATCTGATAAAAGAGCCGATGGCTGCGATGGATGCAGAGGCGGCTGCAGCTCTTGAGTTGGCATCGATTCTTGTGAGAAGTCTTTCTGCACGCTGGAGGGCTGCAAGCTGTTCACTCATACCCTGCTCCATTCTGACCTGATGGAGATGGTTTTCGTAGAGATTCATGGCTTCCTTGAGGCTGTCTGCCTGACGGTTGAAGATATAGGTGTAGATGCAGGAAGCGGCATATTCATAAAAATAAAGACGGGGATAGAAATCGGAGATGTTTGCTTCGTTATATATCTGAGTTACAAGGTCGGTGTAAACCGACTGACGGGAAGTGAGTTCGTCTATTCTTTTCTGATTCTTTCTGTACTTTCTTCTGACTCTGAAAATGCCGATGAAAATCAGCGAGAACCAAAGAAGGAACCATGCGGCGAACAGAGTGGCATATTTCCAGTCATAGGGTGTTGCAAGAAGCTGCTCGGTTTCATTGGAGGCGGCACTCTGCTGTACGGAAGGCATCATAAGAATGGTAAGGATAATTGCAAAAGGCAGTCCCAGAAAGAAGGGGAGCTTCCAGAGTTTGTTATGCCATGTTTTTGATGTAAGATAATCGATATCCTGCTGAATGTTGTTGAAGGATTCGTAGGCAGGATTGCATTTTGCTGATTCTGTCATGACGTAGCTGAGTTTTGATAAAAGCTCGCCTCTTGCTGCTTCTGATGACGGGGATGAGGTCTGAGTTGTTCCGCAGAAATTGCAGAAGACACTTCCGTTGGCGATTTCGTTTTTGCAGTTGATACATTTCATTTTTTTCTTCCTCCTGATAGCGATAAAGGATGAATTCAGAGTGGCTCTGTTCTTTATCTGCCTTTATAATATCAGGTAAACTGAAGGACTCTGAAACCGTCTACCGGATTGTTGAGATATTATTCCGACAGACATAAAACCCGTGGGCATAAGCCCACGGGTTTTTACATTTCTTATTCAGCGCCGCCGGGTTTGCCGCAGCACTTCTTGTATTTCTTGCCGCTTCCGCAGGGGCAGGGTGCATTGGGACCTACCTTCTTGCCGCCACGGACGGTCTTTGACTGGGGATCACTTCCGTCACCGCCTGTTTCAGAGGGCTTGATAAGCTGTTTTCTCTGGGCAGCCTCAGCCTCGGTTCGAGGTCTGACGGTAAGGATAAGTCTGGTGGTGTTCTCCTTGATGAGTGCGATCATCTCGTCAAACATATCGAAGCCTTCCATTGTATATACAACAACGGGATCCTTCTGACCGTAAGCACGGAGGTTTATGCCTCGCTTGAGGTCATCCATGGCGTCGATATGATCCATCCACAGTCTGTCGACAACCTGGAGAAGTACCTTGCGTTCGATCTTGCGCATGATGCCTTCTTCAAAGAGCTCGTCAAACTCCTTCTCCTTTTCTTCGTAGCGGGTGTGAGCACGCTCACGAAGCTCCTCGACTATCTGCTCAGGCTCGATATCAAAGAGCTCCTCGTCGGAATAATTGAAGTCATCGGAGGTGGTAAGCCAGCCGAGATAATGACCACGGAGTGAGTCGAAGTTCCAGTTGTATTTTGCGTCGCCGCTGAGCCAGCGCATTACATTTGCTTCAATGGAATCATCGACCATCTTGAGAATCTTGTCACGGAGGTTATCGCCTGCAAGTACCTGATCACGTTCTCTGTAAATGATTTCACGCTGACGGTTCATAACATCGTCGTACTGGAGGACGTGCTTTCTTATGCCGAAGTTGCGTCCTTCAATATTTTTCTGAGCATTTTCGATGGACTTGGAAACAAGACCTGCCTGGATGGGCATATCCTCTTCCACCTTCATCATTGTCATGATGCTCTTTATGCGCTCGCCGCCGAAAAGACGCATGAGGTCATCGTCGAGAGCAACAAAGAACTGGCTTTCGCCGGGGTCACCCTGACGTCCTGAACGTCCACGGAGCTGATTGTCGATACGGCGTGATTCATGGCGCTCGGTGCCGATAATGAGCAGACCGCCTGCCTCACGTACCTTTTCTGCTTCCTCACCGATGATCTTGTCGTACTCCTCTACCAGCTCCTTGAAGCGGCGGCGTACTGCAAGAATCTCCTCGTCATCGGTTTCGCTGAAGGATTCACACTCGGAGATAAGCATTTCCTCATGCTCCCAGTCGGGCTCCTTTGCGCTCATTGCCTTTGCACGTTCCTCGTTGAAGTCACGGCGAATCTGCTGCTTTGCCATGAATTCTGCGTTACCGCCAAGCTTGATGTCAGTACCACGTCCTGCCATGTTGGTTGCGATGGTAACTGCACCGAGTCTGCCTGCCTGAGCGACGATTTCAGCCTCTCGGGCGTGCTGCTTTGCGTTGAGGACCTCGTGCTTTATGCCTGTACGGGAGAGGAGTTTTGAAAGCAACTCGGATTTTTCAATGGAGATTGTACCTACGAGGACAGGCTGTCCCTTTGCGTGGGCTTCGGCTATCTTTCTGATTACCGCACGGAATTTTGCAGGCTCGGTGGCATAGACCACGTCGGGCATATCGTTGCGGATCATGGGTCTGTTGGTGGGTACCTCCACGCAGTCAAGCTTGTAGATCTCACGGAATTCGTCTTCCTCGGTAAGTGCGGTACCGGTCATACCCGAAAGCTTGTCGTAAAGGCGGAAGTAGTTCTGGAAGGTAATTGTTGCAAGAGTCTTTGACTCGTTTGCAACCTTGACGCCTTCCTTTGCTTCGATTGCCTGATGAAGGCCTTCGTTGTAACGGCGTCCGTACATAAGACGTCCTGTGAACTCGTCAACGATAATGACTTCGCCGTTCTGGACAACATAGTCGATATCACGGATCATAATACCGTGAGCACGGATAGCCTGGTTTATATGGTGAGCGATGCGCTGGGTGCGCTCGTCGTCGTCGGTGAGGTTTTCAAGTCCGAAGGCTTCTTCTGCCTTTGCAACACCTCGCTCGGTGAGTGTGCAGGTGCGTGCCTTTTCGTCAACTACATAGTCGGCATCGGCAACGTCTTCCCTGTCTTCCATCTCTTCCTTTTCGTTTTCGGCAACGATTCGAACCTGCTTGAGTCTTCGTGCAAAGCGGTCAGCCTGAGTGTAAAGCTCGCTGGAAGCTTCGCCCTTACCGGAAATGATAAGAGGAGTACGTGCCTCGTCTATAAGAATGGAGTCAACCTCGTCGACGATGGCGAAGGTGTGTCCTCGCTGAACTTTAAGCTCGGCATAGGGCACCATGTTGTCACGAAGATAGTCGAAACCAAACTCGTTGTTGGTGCCGTATGTAATGTCGGAGTTGTATGCTTCACGTCTTTCCTCGGGGTCCATGCCGTTGGCAATAATGCCGACCTTAAGACCCAGCCAGCGGTGAACTTTGCCCATCCACTCGCTGTCACGGCGTGCAAGGTATTCGTTGACGGTTACAACGTGAACACCCTTGCCGGAAAGTGCATTAAGATATGAAGGCAGAGTTGCGACAAGGGTCTTGCCTTCACCGGTTTTCATTTCTGCGATTCGTCCCTGATGAAGAATGATACCGCCCAGAATCTGCACGGGGAAGTGCTTCATTCCGAGCACACGCCAGCTTGCCTCACGGCAGACAGCGAAGGCATCACAGAGGATATCGTCAAGGGTTTCGCCGTTGGCAAGGCGATTGCGTAGCACATCGGTCTGGGACTGAAGCTCCTCGTCACTCATTGCCTGATATACAGACTCAAGGTCAAGAACACGCTGCTTGAGCGGCTCTATTCTTTTGAGCTCTTTCTTTGAATAATTACCAAAAAAGGGTTTTAAAATGTTCATTTCAGTTTTTCGCCTGACAGCGAATACCTCCCTTACGGTTTTTAGCCAATATACACATTTATTATATCACATACATATAGAGGAAACAATCGTTTTTTGCGCAATATATGGTGAAGTGTCTTTTTTGTAACGATAATTAATAATTTGTTATTGTTTTTCGATAAATAATTCATTGACTTTAAGAGTATGTTGTGATAGACTTAGCTTGCAAAACACAAAGTTTTTGCCGTTTTACATGAAAAACAGAGTGTTTTTCATGACGATGGGCTGAAAATTCAAATATTTCGCTTGCATTTACATAATATCTGTGATATAGTATCCTGCGGATTTGCGAAAAAGGAGGAGAGCGTATGTCGGTTATATTCTCGGCGGTACTGCTCGGACTGGGTTCTGTTGCAGCGACCGTTATGTCTGTCGCTGAGCGTGCGGTTCCCCTTTCAATGGAGTTTGATCTCAGCAACGATGGTGAAACCCTCTGGCAGGGCGACAGCGTTTATGATTTCGTAGGCTTTGAAAATAATGGCTTTGCTCCTGCAATCGATAAGGAGATGGAGCCCTCCCTCGGCAGAAGAATCGGCTTTGTAAAGGAAGAAAATGCAAAGGTGTGGCAGATAAATACTCTGCTTGACGATTATGTTCTCGTCCGCACTCCCGGCACTCAGGGCGAGATTTACAAGTTGAGAGAAAGCTTCTGATAAATAAAAAATAAAGCAGCATGACATTTTGTCATGCTGCTTTTCTTTTTTAATCAGCCCTTGAGATTGTAGTCAGCAGAGAGCTTGTTCATTGCACGGAAAAGCTTGAACATATAAATGAAGGGACCTGCTGCAAAGAACATTCCGAGAACATTCCACAGCCAGAAGGTGCCTGCGCCGAAGCCGTAGTTGATGCCTCTGCGGCGAAGCTCGTTTCCGATTCTGCCGGACAGCTTGGTGTACCATACCAGAGGAACGATTCCGAAGGTAAGCCATGAGAAAATAAGGAAAACAAGAATAAAATTCATGGTCTTTCTGCCGTCATAGCGTGATGCTATTATATTGATATCTCTGGAAATTCCGCACATTACAACAATGCTGTAAATACCAAAGGTAACAATTGTAAGGATTATAAACTTTGCAAGTCCTCTGCGGGTGGAAAGCTGATTTACAGGTGCGGCAGAGGGAGCTGCAGCATAAGAGCCGGGCTGATATACGGGAGGTGTATATACAGGTGCTGCAGGAGCGGTATATACGGGCTCGGCAGCTCTGGGCTGGGGTGCAGGAGCAGGTGTGGGTGCACTCTCGGGCATTATGCGAGGTGCAGAGATACGGGGCTCAACGATTGTTGCTTCAAGTGAGTAGTCGTATTCATCTGCACTGGGAGCGGGTGCAGGTGCTCCTACAGAATTGCCGCAGGAGATGCAGAATTTTGCTCCGGGCTTGAGTGGTGCTGAGCAGCGGGTGCAGACAGAAGGTGCAGGTGCGGGAGCTGCTGCGGCCTGGGGTGCACCGCAGGAGATACAGAATTTTGCTCCGTCCTTGAGAGGAGCACCGCAATTTACGCAATTCATAATAATTCCTCCATTTGTTACAGTATATGCCAAAAATAACGTCCAATTTTAAAAGGAGATTATCCCTTTTTAAAAGTATAACCCTGCAATATTCAAATGTCAAGAATTTCACGTCGACGGAATAAGACACAGGAATAAAAAGAGCAAAATTATTACAGGAAAACCAGAAACGAAACTTTGTCATGCAATTTAAATAAATTTCGAGGGTATCTTTTTATGGTATTTTTAACTAAAATTAAAAAATACTTTTGTCCTTACGGATTTTGATTGTTATAA
>JAZUNN010000073.1:0-132752 GCA_045604155.1 Acutalibacteraceae bacterium | reverse complement strand
GAACGCCGTGCTTTCTGCAAAGAGCGGTTATCTTTGCCTTGGCTTCGTCAATCTTCTTGCAATGGAAACAGCACTTCTGAGAGAAACGTCATATTCGGGGAACTCCTCCGCCGCAAGCTTGCTGGCGGAATAAACGGACGCACCTGCTTCGGAAACGACCATATAGGAAATGCCCATTTTAAGCTCGCCTATGAGCTCGGCAACAAACATTTCTGTTTCCTTGCTTGCAGTGCCGTTTCCGATGGAGATTATCTGAACACCGTGCTTCCTGCAAAGAGCGGTGATCTTTGCCTTTGCCTCGTCTATCTTCTTGTAGGGAGGTGCACAGTAGATAACACCTGTGTCAAGCACTCTGCCTGTTGCGTCAACAACAGCAACCTTACAGCCTGTTCTGTATCCGGGGTCAAGACCGAGAGCCACCTTGCCCTTTACGGGAGGCTGGAGCAGAAGCTGACGGAGGTTGACCGAGAAAAGTCCGATAGCCGCCTCTGAAGCGGTCTCAAAGGCACTGCTTCTCAGCTCGTTTTCGATGGAGGGGAAGATAAGACGGTCGAAAGCATCGTTTGCAGCCTCAACAACGCAGTCTGCGCAGGGAGTGGAGTTCTTGACGGTGTGAGAGATAATGACGTGCATTCCCTTCTCACGGTCAAATTCTATCTTTGCTTTAAGTATGCCCTCTTTTTCACCTCTGTTGATGGCAAGAACTCTGTGTCCTGCAATTTTGGAAAGAGGCTCCTTGAATTCATAGTAATTGGTATAAACGCTGTCAACCTCAGGGTCTGCTGCCTTGGAGGTGAGCATACCGTTTAAGAATACAACTCGTCTGAGCTGCTTTCTGATGTCGGCATCGTCGGAGATATCCTCTGCGATAATGTCCATTGCGCCTGCCAGAGCATCCTGGGGAGTTTCAACACCCTTTTCGGGGTTTACATACTGCTCGGCAAGGTCAATGGGGAAGTCCTTGACTTCCTGAGCGAAAATGACCTGAGCAAGGGGCTCAAGTCCCCTTTCTCTTGCGATGGAAGCCCTTGTTCTTCTCTTAGGCTTATAAGGACGGTAAATATCCTCAAGCTCCGCAAGGGTCTGTGCTCTGTCGAGAGCATCGCTTATTTCGTCAGTGAGTTTCTCCTGAGATTCGATGGAAGAGCGAATTTCCTCACGTCTCTTGTCGAAATTCTGAAGATATGCATATCTGTCAGCTATTGCACGAAGGGTCTGGTCGTCCTGTGTTCCGTGCATTTCCTTACGGTAACGGGCAATAAAGGGGATGGTGTTGCCGTCATCGATAAGCTGCAGAATATTTTCCATCCACTGCTGTTTGATCTTGAATTCGTTGACTAATGCTTTGACAAAATCCATGTGTGAGCCTCCAAAAATTAAATCCAGTTAGTTGTAATTGATATAAGATATAACAGTCCGTATAAAATGGGCTGGTGTATGACATAGATAAAAAGTGAGTGTTTGCCCAGAAATCCCAGGAAGGGGACTTTCTTATAGGCGAATTTGGGAAGATTGCGTGAAGCGAGCCATATTCCAAGAAATACTCCCACGAAGAAAAGGAAGAAATAGGGGAATATGGGGAAATAATCGAGGGCGGAATAGGTGCCGTCGTTGAAGCCGAAGATAAAAAGACGGCTTCTGTATCGGAGCATTTCGGGCACGGGAATCTTTATGCTGCCGAAGCCGAAATAGCCGTTGTGGACATTGTAGCTGAATATGTAAACAAGGTCACAGATAATGGCAGAAACAACAGGCGGCAGTTTTCTTACCCATTTCTCCATTGCGCTGAACATGAGCATGGAGAAGGCGAGAAGATGAAGCACGCCGAAGGTTATGGGCGAGCGGTAGTCGATAAAAATTGTTGCGATTGTAAAAAGCATGGCAACGCCAAGCAGCTTCGCACCACGCTTTGCATTGTTGCGGCTGTAGGAGCAGCAAATGCCGGAGAGAATGATGAACATTCCCTGATCGAAGGTAACAACAATTCTCTGGGAGATGAAAACCTCGGTTGCCCAGGAAACTCCGAAAGAGGAAAGGTTATACATAAAATGGTAAAAGACCATGTAAATAATCGCAATGCCTCGCAGGGCATCGTAAAATTCAACACGGGGTCTGTCCTGAGGGGTTGTTTCCGGGGATATGGTGTTCACACCAGGTCACTCCCTTGTGCATTTCATTTCATTTTATTATACCATAAACAAATATTTACGGCAAGAAAAAACCGAAGGGTCACGTATATTTAAAATTTCCATAATAATTATTTAACATTATACTGCAAGCACGGGAACAGCACTTGCCTGAAATATAAAATTATGATACAATTTAATAAAACAAAGTTATCCGGAGTGATTTTATGCTGTGTACAAGATGCGGAAAACAGTATCGTGATGATGTCAGATTCTGTCCTTACTGTGGTTTTGAAAAGACATATAAGGCCGAAAAAACGGTGATGGCAGAAGAAAATCTTCCATATCCCGAGGTGATCAGTGAAGAAAAGAAACCTACAGAAGAAAAGCTGCTGAAAAAGAAAAAACCAAAGGGACTTTCTCTTATGATAGTTCTTGCGGCAGTATCCGTAACAGCTCTTATTGTTACTGCCATACTCATTTTTGCTGTCCCCGGCGGATCCGGGAAAAAGCTTAAAGAGGGAAGACATGGCACTGTAAAGAGCGGTGATTATGAATATACGGTTCTGAACGGGCACATGACCATAACCGGATATAACGGCAAAGGCGGGGAGATTGAACTTCCTGCTGAAATTAACGGAATGCCCGTAACCGTTATAGATAAATATGCTTTTTACGCTTCTGATGTCACATCAGTAAATATTCCCGAGGGTATGGTATATATTGACGATTGCGCTTTCTACAGCTGTGAAAAGCTTGTTTCCGTGAGCATTCCGGAATCAGTTCTGGTAATTGGCGAAGGTGCTTTCTGTCAGTGCGGAAACCTTGAACAGGTGAACATTGCAGACGGAGTCAAGATTATAGGTGAGGATGCATTCAACAGCTGCGCTGCACTTGAAGAAATCACACTGCCGAATACCATAACAGCCATAGGCTACGGCACATTCTGCTATTGCTCATCGCTTGAAAAGGTCAGCATACCTGAAAATGTCATATACATAGGAGAAAGCGCATTTTACGATTGCGACTCTCTGGAAAACATTGAGCTGCCTCAGTATGTACAGACAATAGGCAGTACAGCATTCTATGATTGTTCAGCTCTTACCTCCATTGAACTTCCTGATAATATTTTCTATATCGGAGAGGGTGCCTTTGCATATTGCGAAAATCTCAGCGAGATAATTCTTCCCGAAGAGCTCAGCACAATTGACAATATGGCTTTTTACAGCTGCGAAAAACTTTCGGAAATCACGCTGCCCGATGAACTGAGCTATATAGGAGAAGAGGCTTTCGCATATGACGATATAACCGTCAAAGCCCCTAACGATGCTGAATATTACAATTACGAGCCGGACGGAAATGTAACATGGAAGGTTATTGACTGACAGACGCAAAAAAGAGAGATGCTCAGAGCATCTCTCTTTTTTATCAGTATTCATTCTGAGTGGCATAATAAGCTGCTTCGTAATCCTCAAGCCACTGCTGGATAGGCTCAGGATAAGCGCCGAGCTCAGTGGTGTAAAGCTCGTTGTTTGTAAGATATGCCATATTCTGAGTGCCGTCCTCACTGATTACCATGCTGTAAGAGCCGTCGTCATAGAAGAGGACGATTGCGGCGTAATCGTTGCCTGTGACCATTCCGTAATAGATGTCTGCGGCAACATTTTCATTTCTGCCGGTGCTCCACATCTGGAAGCAGTCCATAATACGGGCATACTGGTCGTCGGTGAGCGCACGGGTGAGAATTTCATCCCTCTCCTCGCTCATTATCTCCATCTGTGAAAGGCTTGTGTTGAGGTACTCAACATCTCCGTAAATATAAACGCCCTCAATGTTTGCGCCGTAGGAAAAGCCTTCTATGACGTCCCACTGCACAGTTGATTTGCTTATGAAGCCGACCGTCATGCCCTCATCGGTGAGATTGAACTCAACATAGGCATCAGTATCTGCAATTTCAAAGGTGGCGTAGTTGTAATCTCCGCCGTGGAAAGCGGCATAAAGTCCCTTTGAGTCGGCAACGGTGTTGCCGTTATGGATGTTAACATCAAAAAAGAAGCCCTTGCTGTCAGCATCATAGATATTGATTGAAGCCCTTGAAAAGGTGGAGTCACCCTCACGGTTCCATTCGCCGTTCCATCGGTCGGTGTTTTTCGAGTGGCTGCAGGACATACTGAGAATGACAGCGATTATGAGAATCAGCACAACCGGTACGGCAATGACCATTGCGACCTTGCGCTTGTCGATTTCGTACATGACATGACCTCCGCAGGTGAAATGTTGTAGCAAATGGATTTTACCATACTTTCCGAGCGGAATCAAGGGAGAAGGAAACAGGGAGAAGAACACTCTTGTTCTTCTCCCTGTAATTGATTGTGTTATTTACTGGTCCTCATACTCGGGGATGGGAGGAGTCCAGTTATCATCCTCCTCGAGTTTTGCAGATACAGATTCTGTCATATTCTTTCCGCATTTCTGACAGAACTTTCCGTTCTTGCGTGTGATCTGTCCGCACAGAGGACATATTGTTGTCTCAAAGGTTGGTACAGTGGGATTGGTATAGGTAGAAAAAACTGACTTGACTTCCTTTGCGCCGCAGGAAGGACAAACAGAAGACGAGCCAACCCATGCGGTATTGCAGTTTGAGCAGGTGTGTGATGCTGTTTCCTTTTCCTTTGCATTGAATCTGACGATAAAGCTCTCGGTGTTGTCAGCAATATCACACAGGCGCATATATATGTTGTGAAGATAAGTTGCGACGCCGAAAACCATATAAACAATACCTGCTACGGTAAAGGAGATCGGTGTGGTGTAATCATAGTCGTATCTGTCGATTCTGGTGGGCTCAATAACCCATGTTCCGAGTGCAAAGATGATCATGCCTAAAATGATATAGACTCCGTATCGAATGCAGACTGCCTTGTTTGAGGGAACAGAAATAACCCAACGGGAAAGTAATTCAAGAGCAACGATTCCGCCGATAAAAAGAAATGCCCATAAAAATGCCATAATATAACCTCCTGAAAAAATAAATTTGAAAATGATATATTTCCTTAAAGATAATTATATGACATGATGATATAATTGTCAAAGAATAAAGTGCAATTTGTGTTCAAAAATAAAGCCTCCCGGCGGTAAATCGCCGGGAGGAAGAATCATTTACCAGTACCAGTCGCCGAAATAATCATAGAGCTCATCATAGATGCTTTCCCAGTCATCGGTATAGTACCAGTCATCGCCGCTGTAGTAGCTGTCATCATAATAGCTGTCATCGTAATAACCGCCGCCGTAGTAACTGTCATCATAATAACTGTCGCCATAGTAGCTGTCATCGTAATAGCTGTCGTCATAATAGCTGTCATCGTAACTCCAGGAATCCCAGCCGAAGTAATCGCTGGTCCAGGAATCCCAGTAATCGTAGTTGCCCCAGTCATAGCCCGGGTCATAGGTGCTCCAGCCGTCAAAGCTGTAGTCATCCCAGTCATAGTAGCTGCTGGTTGAACCCTGAGAGGGGAATTTCTCAAGGAAATCCACATAGGTGGAGTCAAAACCGCAGTTTGTAAGAATTGTGCTCAGCTCGTTGTATGCAGACTTGCTGCCATAGGGGAGTGTAACGGAAAGACCTGTCATATCCTTATCGCCGCTGGTGGAATTCATATATACGATTGCATAGCTGAGAGCATCGGACAGAGCCTTTGATTCCTCGGTATTCATTGAAGAAGCGGTAGCCATGATATCGACTGCGTGATACTCGCTCAGGTCTGCAACAGAGCTGCGGTTTTCTCTGCCCATACGGTTGTAGGGAGTCATTTCGTAGCTGTAGTTGCTGTTGAGAAGCTCGGTTTCAGCGGAGTATGCAAAGCTGGTCCATGCAGAATAGAGCAGCTTCATGTAAGCGAGATCGATAAGTGAAAGGATACCCTCGGAATCGGCATTTCTTGACTCTGTTACAAAATCGTCGCAGATAATCTTTGCAACATCGGGGGTGGGGGTAGAGGAATTCTGACCGAGTGCGGAGAGCCAGCGGGTGTATTCCCAGCCGTCGGCAGACTCGAAGTCCTCGGAAGCGATGAGATAGTCAGCGAAGTCATAGAGTGCGCAGGCAGTTTCTATACCACCCATGATACAAGCGTCAAAGCCGATGAAATCGAAGTATACGCCGGACTTTGAAAGTGCCTGCTGGATTTCGTCAACATTAAGGCTGTCGTCGGAGAAATAGCTGGTGTCATCGTAGCCGAAGCCGTATATTATGCCGCCGCCATGATTCCAGAAAATAAGCATATTTCTGTTTGCGGGATAATTCTTGCTGCAGTAGGTGACAAAATCACTGAGTGTGTCAGCCTTGCCGACATCAAGGTCGCCCAGGTCACTTTCGATTCTGGTAAGCTTGCCGTCGGTGACAAGATATCTCTGGGAAGTGGAGCTTGAAATGCCGTCAACCTGCCATCTCTTTGTGCCGATGGTCTGGATTACAATGTTTACATTGTCGGAAAGGTCAGCAGCGAGAATCTCCTTGAGGTCTGCGGTAGCGCAGCCGTAATCGGATTCAAGATTTGAGCCGTTCATCATGATCATGATGGTGACCTTATCCTGATTGTTGCCGATTATCTTCGTGCCCTTCTCACGGACAACGGTGTCGGAGAACATGGAGGTTATAGCCTCGGCAGCCTCGTTTGTTTCAACGGTGTCCTCCGTATCGACAACTGTATTCTGCTCATAGCTGTCGTCATCGCCGTAGTCAAAGGCGATGTAATCGTCCTGGCTGTAGCCGCCGTAGCTGTAGTCGTAGTCCTCATCGTAATCGTCGTAGATGGAGTCGTAGCTGTCATCCTCGGTGCCGTAGAAGTCGTTGTATGCTTCCATGTCATCGAAGGTATAGGAAAGGATTTCCTCACAGCCGCAGAGTGCAGTTATGGAGAAAAGCATTGCAGCGGCAAGCATAACGGAAAATATGCGTTTTACAAAAATCTTTTTCATTATAAATATCACCCCGTTTTTGATAATGGGAAATTTATGCAGATATATTTTACAATACTTTTCAAAGAAAAACAACTACAATTATGTAACAGTTTGTTCACATATTCTTCAGCTAAGAATACAGAAAGAAGGATTTGAGCAGATTTTTCTCTGCAATATCTCCAATTTATTAACCTGATTCTTCCGTTTTTCCTTGACAAATGTACATAATTTGAGATATAGTATACATTGGAGTGTATTCTACACGTCTATCTTCTGCTGCGTACTTCGTCAGCGCCGCAGGCATTAAACGGAAGAAGCTCCGCCAACAGGACGTAACGCACCCTTTGGCAATGATTTTTTACAAACATTCCTATATTAAAAGAATTCTTAAGAATAAGGAGGAAATGTACCATTGTTAGCATGGTATTGGGTACTGCTGATATGCCTTGCTGCAGCGGCTCTGACCGGTGCAGTCGGGTTTTATCTTGGCATTGAACAGAGAAAAAGAACAGCAGAACGCATAACCGGTTCTGCTGAAGAAGAAGCAAGAAGAATTGTAAACGATGCCTACAAGGCAGCCGAAGCACGTAAGAAAGAGGCTATTCTTGAAGGCAAGGATGAAATCCACAGACTCCGCAACGAAAGCGACAAAGAGCTTTCCGAGCGCAGAAAAGAAGTCCAGCGTCAGGAGCGCAAGCTCACCCAGAAGGAAGAAACCCTCGACAAGAAGATGGAAAACTTCGAAAAGAAGGAGCAGGCGCTTGCAGAAAAGCTTGCACAGGCAGATACAAAGCTTCAGGAGGCAGAGGACTACAAAAGACTCCAGAAGGAATATGCAGAGCGCATTTCCGGATTCACCGAGGAGCAGGCAAAGGCTCACCTGCTCAATGTTCTTGACAATGAGCTGACCCACGAGAAGGCAATGAAGATTCAAGCCTTCGAGCAGAAGACCAAGGACGAGTGCGACGCAAAGGCAAGAGAGATCATTTCTCAGGCAATCCAGCGCTGCGCTGCAGACCATGTTGTAGAGGCTACCGTTTCCGTAGTCCCGCTGCCCAATGACGAAATGAAGGGCAGAATCATCGGACGTGAGGGCAGAAATATCCGTGCGATAGAAACTCTCACAGGAGTCGACCTTATCATCGACGATACACCCGAAGCAATCACCCTTTCCTGCTATGACCCCGTAAGACGAGAAATTGCACGTCAGGCACTGGAAAGACTTATCAATGACGGAAGAATTCATCCGTCCAGAATCGAAGAAACCATCGAAAAGGCTCGCAGAGATGTTGAGGCCACCATGAAGGCAGAAGGCGAACGTGCCGTGCTGGAATCCGGCGTCATCGGACTGCATCCCGAGCTTGTCAAGCTGATTGGTCGGCTGCGTTACCGCACCAGTTACGGACAGAATGTTCTTATCCACTCCCTTGAGGTATCCTACCTCGCAGGACTTATGGCAACCGAGCTGGGTCTCAATCCCACTCAGGCACGCAGAGCAGGTCTCCTTCACGATATAGGCAAGGGTCTTGACCATGAAATGGAAGGCACCCACGTAAGCCTGGGCGTTGAGTACGCAAAGAAATACAAGGAGTCCGACGCTATCGTACACGCAATTCAGGCTCATCACAACGATGTAGAGCCCAGCGGAATTCTCGATATACTTGTTCAGGCAGCGGATGCTATTTCCGCAGCACGTCCCGGAGCACGTCGAGAGAATCTGGAAAACTACATACGCAGACTCCAGCAGCTTGAGGAAATCGCAAACAGCTTTGAAGGCGTTGAGCGCTGCTTTGCAATCCAGGCAGGTCGTGAGATCCGCGTAATGGTCAAGCCCGAGGTCGTCAAGGACGACAATATGGCACTTATTGCCCGTGAGATCTGTCAGAAGATCGAAAATGAGCTTGACTATCCCGGTCAGATCAAGGTCAATATCATCCGTGAAAGCAGAACTATTGACTACGCAAAATAATTCTGACAAAAATGATATAGAGCGAAACAGCAGATCACACCGCAAGGGAAATCCCTTGCGGTGTTTTTGCGCCGTTCCGTGACCCACCCGTCCCGAATCCCACACAAATCCCTCGTCCATCACGTTCTCACTGTCATTGACTTTATACCTCTTTGCCGCTATAATTTAAACCACCAGAAAAGAAAGAGGGCGACACTGTGGGCAATTTCAGCAAGGAACAGCAGGCAAAGAAAAAAGAGCAGAAAGCAAAGCGCAGCGGAACATATCAGAAGCCAAAGCGCATAGGCACCGTGAAGCTCAGCATCATCATAGCCCTTGTAATATCCATTCCCCTTGCAATATGGGTTATCTCCAAGCTCAAAATGGAGGGTGACAGATACTTTGTCGAAAGCGACACCTTTGTCAACGAGGTGGACACCACCTATATCCCCGACGGAATCTACTATGCACGATACGACAGCGGCAGTATGTCTGCAACCGTAGGCGTCACCGTATCCGAAGGAGAAATGACGGAAATAGCCATATACGATTACGAAAACATAAGCACTGAAAAGGCAGAAGCCCTTTTTCAGGACATAATAAAATATCAGATGCTCAACACCCCCGATGCACAGAGGGACTACAGCGAGCTTGTCCTTCTGAAAACGGTGGAAGCAGCACTGACGGGACTTTCCACAACCGCACCCACGGCATAAAAGAAATTATCCGCCTGATTGAAATTTACAATCAGGCGGATTTCTGCATATCAGAGAGAAATTCCGTGATATAAAAAAAGGAAAAAGCCACCGATTTCGGTGGCTTTTTCTTCAGTATATTTAAAGATTTTCTTCCTGCTTTTTAATGAGATTCTTATAGAAATCCACAGCGCCGGGAAGACAGCTGCACTCAATATTTTCATTGAGTCCGTGCATGCCCTTCATCTGCTCAGGTCCGTAGATAAGAGGCGCAAAGCGGACGCAGTTGTCGCAGATTTCCTGGAAGAAATGAGCATCGGTGCCGCCAAGCACAACATAAGGGCTGCTTGCAAGGCCGGGGAATGTTTCAGCGATGGTTTCCTCCACCTGCTTGAAGGGTCTGCCGTTGATATCGGCAGGAGCGGAATAATCGGTAGTGGAGAGTATTTCCATCTCAAGACCGTGCTTCTTTGCGTACTTCCTGAGAATCTTCAGAGTCTTTTCCTCGCCCTGATGAGGGATATAGCGTGTATTTATGCAGACACTTGCCTCCTGAGGAAGAACATTTTCCGCATCGGATCCGGACTGCATTGTAAATGCAACGGTGGTCCTGAGCATTGCACCTGCCTGAGAGGAAATCATGGGAATGACAGCCTTCATAAGAGGCTTGAAATACCAGAGATTACCCATTACAAGACGGAGAGGGAAGGGTGCATAGCGGGAGAGTCTGCCAAACATGGACGAAACCTCGGGAAGGAATTTTTTCTTGAACTTTTTGCTGTGCTCAACATCGGTGATAAATGCGGCAAGACGGGGAATAGGTGTATTTCTGGGAGGTGTACTGGAGTGACCGCCGTTGCTTCGTGCGGTGAATCGGATATCGCCCTTGCCCTTTTCAAAAACACCTATCATAGCGTAATTGCCCTTGATTCCGCCAACGGGCTCGGAGATTATTCCGCCGCCCTCGTCGCAGACAAGATAAGGCTTTACATTGCGCTTTTTTAACTCGTTGACCAGCTTGGGAGCGCCGTCACCACCCCATTCCTCGGTGCATGAGGAAACGAGATATACATCGCAGGCAGGCTCGTAGCCACTTTCAAGAAGCTCCTCAACCGCCTGGAAAAATGCCATGACCGAGCCCTTTGTATCGCCTGTGCCTCGACCCCAGACCTTTCCGTCCTCGATGTCCCCCGAGAAGGGCTCGTGCTCCCAGACACCTTCCGCAGGCACAACGTCCTGATGGCTCATGAGAACAATAGGCTTTTCGCTGCTTTTTCCTTTCCAGAAATAGAGAAGGTTTCCGTCGATAACGGTTTTTGTGAGCTTTTCATGAACAAGAGGGAAAAGCTCACAAAGCTTTTCGTGAAGCTTGAGATACTGGGAAATATCTGTCTGATTTTTGTGGGAAACGGTCTCAATCTTAACCATTTCAGAAAGCTTTTCGGAATAAAGCGCCTCCCTTTCCTTATCGGGAGCGGGCTTGTAATCGGATTTTTTTCTTCCCATGAAAATGGTGCGGATAATTGCAACTATGAGAAGAAACACCAGCAGTGCAATAACGCCGAGCACTGCTGCAACAGCATAATTTACATACTTCATTATTCAGCACCTGCTCCTTTTTCTTTTCTGTTCTGAGCCTTGAAGAAGATAATGGAGAGACCGATTGCGATAATGCCGCTGGGGATAATCATGAAGCTGGTTGCAGAGGTAAGAGAGGGCACAAGAATGAAGAGTACGCTCATTACCACAAGAGGTACGATGGCGATCTTCATATTGCCTCTGAAATACTTGTAAGCCATTGCGCCGAAAAGTGCAGGCACAACATAGTCAAAAGCGGGTTCAAGCACAGGGTGCTGAAGCACGGGCTGGAGAGGGATGAGAAGCACTACTCCCAGAGCCAGTACCAGAATTGTGACAAGAGAGGATGTGGCGATGGAAAGAGTGGAAATTATCTCATTTTCGGGAGTTCCGGTCTTTGCACCTACAGTGTCACGGGCATTGACAGCACAGGGTATCTTCATATTGATAAGATTGCCTGTGATAAATGCCAGATATCCGCCGCCTGCACCCAGCATGGGAGTGTAGATTAAAAATTCAGCAACCGAGCTGACTGTCCACACAAGCCCCACGGAGAGGAAAGCCTTTCCCACAGCACCGAGATCGGGCATTGCGCCGAGGAAAATTCCCATGAAAAAAGGTGCTCCGAGAAAGAGAACGAGAAGAAGTCCTGTAAATATTCTGCCTATGACATGAGTTTTGCTGTTGTATTTTTCAAAATACGCAATTCTTTCCTGTTCGTTCATAGCTGTAATCTCCTTTCTCTCACTTTAGATATAAAGGTTCAGAAGAACCACCGATCCCATGCCGATCAGCATACTGCCGGCAAGAGCAAATTCTTCGACCCATGCAAAATGCTTCTTTTTGGAAAGCCATGTAAAGAATGCCATGGATATGCCCGAAACAGCAACAACTACAAGGGGCATCCAGTCGCCCTTGAAAGCGAAAAGTCCGCCTGCAGTGTTTTCGGGGTCAGCAGAGCCCGAAACAAAGCTGCCGATATAGCTGCCGATATAAGCGCACACAAGGCCGATGAACATGGCGGCCATTGCTCTGTCGCCGAAGCCGCCGCCCGAGGATTTCTTTTCGCCGCCCTTTCCGCTGAGCTTTTTTGTGTAGCCCTTGTTGAAGAAAAGGGAGAGAACCATACCCCACATGATACATACACTCATAAGCAGAGCGATGGTTGTAAAGCCCGAAGCGGTCATTTCGGAAATGGAAAGCTTTGACATTCCAACCTGCTCCGCCGCCGCCTCAGCAACCTGAGTTTCATAGTGGAGTGCGCCGACAACCGAAAGTCTGAGCCATGGCCAGGGAGTGCCGAGGCTGCCCGAAAGGGTGATAACGCCGATGAGGATTGCAACGGCAGGAAGCACTGAAAACGAGGCACTTGAGATAATGACCTTTTTGAGTTTTGCGGTGTCCATGCCCATTGCCTTGCCTGCCTTGTACGCACGGACCATGAAGATCACGCACACAAGGGCAACAATGGCGATAATTCCGCCGCATATTGCGTAAATGGGAACACCGTTGAGCTTTGACAGAATGTCCATAGTATCCTCCTTTTGCAGAAAAATGCAAAACGCAGGGTGCGAGATGCTGATTTTTATGCATATATTACAAATGATTGTAGCACAGTGTTATCATTGTGTCAATGTAAAGGGGAAAGAACATGAAAAAACCTTCCGCTGACGAAGGAGGTCATGTAATATACGCATGATTCGGAAGAAAAATTGATAATGGTGCAAAAAAGCCCCCTCTGACGAGGGGGCTGTCATATTATGCTCAGCATAATTGGCTGGGGGAGAGATAAAAAAACATATCTCAATCAATAAACTCAATGGAATGAACAGCCATTTCATCGCTTGTCAGCACACGAAGGTCAAAAGTCTTTCCCACGGGCAGCCGTACATCACATTCCACAATCTGCCATACGGGGAAATTGCGCTCACCGATTTCCTTCGGCCACTCGGCAACATCGGCAGACATGGGAACGAAAGCTTCTGCGGCGGTAATATCGTCGTTGACGATAAAGGTGAGTTTTCCGCCCTGAGGCTCAAAGCCTGCACATACTATGCGCAGCTTTGAAGCACCTTCTGAGATGCAGTTCTTAAAGCAGAATTCGCCGCCGTTTTTCCTGTCGGTAAGCACCGCAGGAATTTTGGTGCCTCGCTTTTCAATGAAGGTAAGATCCTCGTAATCATCGCATTTCCAGGGATAGATCACACCGCTGAGAGCACGGGGGGCAATCTTTTTGCCGGGAATAATAATCTGTGCGTGAAGTCTTAAATCCTCGGAGGAGGTGCCGATCAGTACAGAAGCAGAGCAGTGTTCGAGAACAAAGCTGTCAGTATTTACATCCCATACAGCAAGCTCCTCGGCAGGAAGATGGAATGTAACTGAAATACTGCTCTTTGCAGGTACTGTTACACGGTCGAAGCCCTTAAGCTGCAGACGGGGACGGGGGAGAGTCGAGCCCCTGACGCTTACATACATCTGAGGTACTTCCTGAGCATCAAAGTCGCTGAGATTAGTGATGTTGAAGGACACATCCCATCCCATTTCGGCAGGCACAATTCTGAGGTCAGAATAGTCAAACTGCGCATAGCTAAGTCCGTAGCCGAAGGGATAGAGCACACCCTCGTCATTCCAGAGATATGTCATGCGGCTTTTCATAATGTCGTAATCCATGACACTTTCGGGAGCATAGCGGTCATTGCGCACCCATGTCATGGGCAGCCTGCCTGCAGGGGAGATATCACCTGAGAGAATGTCTGCAAGTCCGTTGCCTGTTTCCTGCATTCCGTGGGCGAGGGTTACAACCGCATTGGTCATATGGGTGGAAAGTCTGCAGTCGTAAGGATAGCTCGTCATAATGACAGCAACGCTGTTGGGATTTGCAAGGGCTGCAGCACTTATAAGCTGCTCGTCACGGGGAGGCAGAAGCAGTGAATGGCGGTCGATGCACTCACGTGCGTGAATCATGGGATTGCTTCCGACAACAGTGACAACGGTATCATAGCCCGATGCCCTGAGCACAGCCTGAGATTCATTGTCTGTGACTTCCATGACGAAAAGATTGCTGTCATCGGGAGCGAAAGGCTTTGAGAATTTAACCGATTCTCCCGATGCTCCGAAGGATGCAAGTCTTCCGTCGAAGGCTTTTATATATACCCTTCCCTCGCCTTGAGGGACAAGGGTAAACTGGGATTTTACAAACCAGCTGAGAGAATATTCGCTGATGGCACGGGCAGGGAATTCCTTTTCGATGCGCTCCATTTCGGCACGTGCCTCGTCGGTCAGCCGCTCATTGGGCTTGAGAACATGACCCAGGTCAAGAAGCTTTCCGTTTTCGAGAGAGCGGAGTGTGACAGAGCCGAAGCCCCAGTCCTCAAGATAGAATTCTGCTTTCTTTTCGCCTTCCTTGCCCACTGTAAGAGCGTTGTATTCGCCGCTGAGTACAATGGGAAGTCCCGAGGGAGTGGAGAAGCTGACGATATCACGGGTTTCGAGATAATCAACATTTTCTGCGCCGAAGCGGTTTTTAAGTCCGTCCAGAACAGTTACCTTGTAGCCCATGAAGGCGGTGTACCAGTCCATATGAAGCTGGGTCGCCATGTGTCCGAGAACAGCGATTCTGCCGCCTTTTATGGGCAGA
Source organism: Acutalibacteraceae bacterium (assembly GCA_045604155.1). Taxonomy (GTDB): domain Bacteria; phylum Bacillota; class Clostridia; order Oscillospirales; family Acutalibacteraceae; genus JAISGQ01. The sequence continues at coordinate 117,812 of JAZUNN010000073.1, read as the reverse complement.
GCACCACGGTTCTGAAGAAGAACGCAGGACTCCGAAACGGCACGGCGTGCCAGAGCCTTGTGCTCAGGGCAGTTGACAAGCTCCTCGGTTTTAAGGTTGTCATACGGGGTAGAAGGATCAAACTGTCCAAGCCTGAAGCGGACACGGAGAATTGCACGGACATGGGGATCGAGATCTTTTTCGGTCAGAAGTCCTCTTGCAATGGCTTCCTTAAGGGCAGGAATAACGGTTTCGGCGTCGTCCGTCATGGTATCTGCGCCGTTTTTAAGAGCGTGAGCGATGGTTTCGCAGTGCTCATTGAAGTAGTGGTGATGTGCAACGGTCTGCTCAAAATCACCGCCGTCAGTGACAATATGTCCCCTGTTTTTCATACCCCATTCTTCCTTTACAAGGTCGTTGAGGTGGTGACTGAGCATCATGGGTATGCCGTTGACCTCGTTATAGGAGGACATGACGGAATAAGCCCCCGCATCCTTTATGGCGGCCTTGAAGGGGACGGTGTAATATTCACGGAGAAGTCTTGGAGTTATGGAGCAGTTGCAGGAAGTGCGCTGATATTCATTGTTGTTTGCAAAGAAGTGCTTGGGACCGCTGGTAACCATAACAGGATCCTTGCCGTTGTCATTCTGGGCAGCTGTTATAATTGATTTTGCAAGCTCACCCGTCAGATAAGGATCTTCACCATAACCTTCTTCAGTTCTTCCCCAGTAAGGGCTGCGTTCAAGGTCAACAGTGGGAAACCAGAGAGTTGTACCGCCGACCTTGTTCTTGCGGTTGTAGTAACCACGGGCTTCTTTTCCGGTAACGGTGCCGATTTCAGACAGCAGATCACGGTCAAAGGTAGCTGCAAGACCGATGGTCTGAGGAAATGTGGTGGCAGGACCTTCACGGTCGATATATCCGTGAGCACCCTCACCTCCGACCCAGAAGGACTCAATTCCGAGCCTTTCCACGGGTGCATGACGGGAGGGAATAAAGCCCATTTTTTCTTCAAGGGTGAGTCGTGACATCAGGTCATCAAGTCGTGACTCAATATCAACAGAGGGATCTCTGAAAGGAAATTCGTAAATCATTTCTGCACCTCCGAATAAATTATGATTATCGTATCATATTTATATTACTTGACGAAATGTCACATGTCAAGAGAACACACAAGACAAAACGGACATATTACGTTCAGTTGCAATAAAGGAAATAATATGATAAAATACATGGCAGAAAAAAGAAAGGAGCTGAGCATAATGGCAATGAAGGCATACTACAGCGGCTCTAACTATCAGAAGCGCCGCAGGCGTTCAAACAGCATAGGCTCGCTGCTCTGGGACTACCGTCCTCAGATAATAATCGGACTTATCGCCCTTGCCCTTGCGCTTATAATCATATTCTTCATAAACGTTTGCGGAGAGAAGAAACCCGAATCCGTTGAGTTTGACGGAAAGAAGTATTCCACATCCCTTACAAGGCTTGATCTTTCGGGCAAGAACATCGAGAATTTCGGTGACCTGAAATATTTCACCTCCCTGACATATCTTGACCTGTCGGGCACAAAGATGACAGACCTTAAGCCTCTTTCATCCTGCAAGAAGCTCAAGACCCTGAAGCTCGGCTCGCTGAGAGTTGAAAAGTCCAGTGACCCCGGCATAACAGGCGTTGAAGAGGTGCTCAGTGCGTACACTGCATACAACTACATCGACGATGTTTCTCCGCTGTCAGGTCTTTCAAAGCTTGAGGAGCTGTATCTTGACGACAACAGAATCGAGAAGATATCACCTCTTGCAAAGTGCAAAAACCTTAAGGTGCTGAGCCTTTCGGGCAATTACAATATCACCGATATCACGCCGCTTTCGGGTTTGACCACTCTTGAGGTGCTCAATCTTTCCGATTGCAGCATAAATGATCTTTCGCCCATATCTTCTCTTACGGAAATCCGTGAGCTGCACCTGAGAAACTGCGGAGTGGAAACACTTATGCCCATTTCGGGACTTCGTAAAATGACCGTGCTGAATATTGACAACAATAACTGTACGGACATTTCGGTGCTTGCAAACATGACTTCAATGACCGACCTTGTGCTCAACGGCAACGGAATAGAGGATATTTCCGCAGTTGCCAATATGAAGAATCTGCGCACACTGTCTTTGCAGGAAAACAATGTAAAGGATATATCCGCCGTGAAGGAGCTTTACGGACTTTACAGCCTGAATTTCTCCAGCAATGTGGTAGTTGATATAACTCCCGTGGCAGGACTTACAGGTCTTCGTGAGCTGTCCTTCGGACAGAATGAGGCAAAGAGCCTTGCAGCCCTTGCAAAGCTTGAAAACCTCACCGTGCTTGAGTTTGCGGATAATAATATAAGCGATGCCGCCGCAAAGAAAGAGGCTGTCAAACGCCCTGACTGCGAGGTAAGCTATTAAGAGAAATGCAAATTGAAAAGCCACTGGTGCAGTTTATCTGCATCAGTGGCTTTTTTCGATTCCGCCCACCGTAGGGGAGGACGACACCGCAATAGACAACCAAAGCCTCCCCTTGTCAGGGGAGGTGAATTTTGCCTGCGGCAAAATTCGGAGGGGTAGTCTGGAGCGTGCGCCTCTTTTGCAAAAATCTGTGCCGAGACACCCCCACCCACCGTAGGGCAGGGGCTTCCCCTCCCGCAAGACTAGGCAATGAACTAAATTCACACCGTATGAACGACACCGCAATAGACAACCAAAGCCTCCCCTTGTCAGGGGAGGTGAATTTTGCCTGTGGCATAATTCGGAGGGGTAGTCTGGAGCGTGCGCCTCTTTTGCAAAAATCTGCACCACCGCACCCCCACCCGCCGTAGGGCAGGGTCTCCGTGCCCTACCGAATAATCCTGTCCCAATCCGCCCCCTCGCATTTCTCTCCCTCTGTCAATTTATGCAAGGCAAAATTGACATCCCCCTCGTCAGAGGGGGACAAGGGTGCATGGATTTGTAAATGCCATCGCCAAAAGAAAAATGCCCGAATACCTCCATCTGTACAAAGGCGGTATTCGGGCATGAAAATTTGCGATTGCGCTGACAGGCTGAATTATGAGAAATGCAGGTTAATATGAAATATCGCAATTCGGCAGCTTTTTCTTCAGTGCATTGATTTTTGATCTGGACAGTCTGTTTTCATTAAGCCAAAGCTCTTTCAGATTAGTCAACCCATTGAGTGGCTCAATATTGCTTATCTTATTGTTGTAAAGATGAAGTGTTTCCAGGTTAGTCAGCTCACTGAGAGGCTCGATATTTTTTATTTTGTTGAAGAACAGATAAAGTTCTGTCAGATTAGTCAGCCCACTGAGAGGCTCGATATTGCTGATGCTGTTGTCACCGATCCAAAGCGTTTCCAGATTAGTCAACCCACTGAGTGGTTCGATATTGCTGATGTTGTTGCTCCATATATTAAGATATGTCAGCTTGGTCATCCCACTGAGAGGCTCGATATTGCTGATGCCGTTGTCGAAAAGATCAAGCCATGTCAGCTTAGTCAACCCGCTGAGCGGCTTAATGTTGGTGAATCTGTTGTCGCTAAGATCAAGCCCTTTCAGGTTAGTGAGTCCGCTGAGAGATTCAATATTACTGAGTCTGTTGTGGCTGAGATCAAGCCATGTCAGATTAGTCAACCCGCTGAGCGGCTCAAGATTACGGATCTTATTTCCCCATAATGTAAGCGACTCCAGTTTTGTAAGATTACGGAGAGGGGATAGATCAGAAAGATCTGCATTATGTCCGGAAGAATAATTATCCCAACCATAGCTTATATCAAGAATTTCAAGATCTGTACAGTATTTAAGCTTGGAAATATCTGAGACATGAGTGCCGCTGAGATCAAGCTCTGTAACATTCGTCTTGAAGGTCTTTTTGCCGAGAGTAATTTTCCAGACAATGTCAATTCCGGTTTCCTGCTCAAATTTCCACATATCCTCACTTTTGAGTCCGCAATCAGAGAGATCTATGGAAGAAAGGCTTTCAAAATATTTGAGTTTATTGGAAAGCTCACTGAGAGAAACATTTTTGTTTTTGCTTAAATCAATAGAAGTGACATTTGTGCTGAAAGATGTTCCGAACAGATTAATGTTCCATATTACGCTGATTTGCTCATTTCTGTTCATAAAATCCAGCAGTTCATCGTCCGACAGACCACAGTCAGAAAGATCAACAGACGTAAGCAGGGGGAACAGGCTGATTTTTTTTTCAAGCTCAGCAATATCGACTTTTTCGTTCTCTGAAAGATTAAGAGAGGTTGAGGGAGAATTAAACTTCTGTCCGAAAATTTCCACTGTCCATATAGTCGTATGATCTGGGTGAGAGGAAATAAAATCCACTACAGCAGTTTCATCAACGTTACACTCTAAAAGGTCAACCGTGCCTAAATTGGGGAAGAATTTAACTTTCTCAGAAATTTCATCAAAGGAAATATTATCTTCGGCTGAAAATTTAAGCGTCTTTGTATTGGAGGCAAACACCCTTCCGCAGACTTCCACATCTACACGGACATCCTTGTCAGGATAAAGAGAATAGATAAGCTCGATATCCGACTGGTCAAGGGGTACGTTGCTCAGGTGAATCTTCTCTATGCTGTCGTAATTTTCAAGGGCAGTGATATTATCAACTTCGCCGCCGTCACAGATAAACTCCGTTGTGCCCTTGTCAAGTCTTTCACCGTCAACATAGACAAAGCTGTTCTTCCACGAGAAGAATATGAGTATTGCGGCGACAATTGCAGCAACAGCACCCACTGCGCCGATAATGCCGCCGATTCTCTTTTTGGACTTTTCCTTTTTTTCGGCGGGCTTTGCCTTGAGCTGAGTCTTATCCTCTGCATTAAGCTGAGTCCTGTCTTCCGCATTGAGCTGAGTTCGGTTATCCTCATTTATCTGAGTGGGAGAGACCTCGTTCGCAGGGGAGAAATCAATTATGGTGTTGTGCTGCAGTTTTCTTGTCTTTTCAGGAGCGCTGCTGACACCTGAAACGGCCTCGATGAGCGCATTTTTAAACTCTGCGGCATTCCTGTAGCGATCCCTTTTGTTGTAGGCGCAGGCCTTGAGAATGACCTTCGCCATCTGAGGCGACGCATTGACGGGCGCAGGCATGGGTGCACCGCCGACCATTTTCAGCATTGCAGCCTCCTGGTCCTGGGCACGGACAATACCCGTCAGAGGCAGGAAAGGCAGACGGTTGTTGTTGAGAATTCTGTACAGAACAACGCCGAGAGAATAAATATCAGAAGTGAAGTTTGCAGGCTCGCACTTGTAAATTTCGGGAGCCATATAAGAATATGTACCCTTCTTGCTGACACCTGCTGTTGCACCGTTGAGCACCTTTGCAATGCCAAAATCGCCAAGCTTGTAGTCGCCGTTGGCATTTACAAAGATATTTGAAGGTTTAATATCACGATGCATGATATTCTGGCGTGCGCAGACTTCAAGAGCAGAGCAGATGTCCGTTCCGATCTTCACCGCATCCTTTTCGGTCAGCTTGTTCATATCAAGGCTGTTCAGATCACGCAGCAGCTCCATACGGATAAAAATGTCACATCCGATACCGTTGTCCTTGGGAATGACAAGGTGATCCTCGTAGGATACAATATTGGTATTTGCCTTAAGAGTGTACATCAGATCGATTTCGCTCTGAACATCACGTACCATGTCGCCGAAGTATACGCTCAGCTCGGCATCGCTCTGATAAAGACCCGAGCGGCGTGCATCTTCAAGCTGCTGTTCATCGGCAGGCACAGAGATGTGTTTGACGGCAGAGTAATAGGTGTGTTCCCCGTCATGGCGGACAGCCTTGTAAACTCTGCCGAAGCTGCCCTTGCCCAGTACAGACTCACATTTCCACACACCCCATAAAGGCTCAAATTTTCTTATATTATCCATCGTTTCATCGACCTTTCATAAAAATCGGAAAAAGAAAAATACAGCCATATAAATTATAACTTATAACACATTTGTTGTCAAACAATGTATCGAACTGATGGTACCCAAAGAGCTATTCATCCTTCCATTGGATGTTGTCGCCAATGGAATAACCGTAATAATAAGACGCATAGGGTGCGGTTATTGTGATGGGACAGTTTTCAAAGGCGAAGCTGCCTATGGATTTAACGCTTTCAGGAATTCTCAGGCTTTTGAGAGAGGTGCATTCCATGAATGCGACCTCGCCTATAGAAGTCAGACCCTCGGGAATATTTATTTTTCTGAGGTTTGTACAGAAAGAGAAGGCACCGAGATCAATGGAAGTGATTCCCTCGGGGAGAGTGAGCTCGGTAAGTGATGAACAGTAGCAGAAGGTATTGGCATTTATTTTTGTTACGCCTTTGGGAATGTTGATGCTTTTCAAGGCTGAGCACCCTTCAAAGGCACCTTCTCCGATATGGTTTACCGTATCGGGCAGAACAAGAGAAGAAATACCGCTGCATCCATGGAATGCATGGCTGTCTATGGAAGTAAGTGATTCGGAAATGGTTACAGATTCAAGCTTATCGCAGCAGTTGAATGCATAACGGCCGATATAGGTGACGGCCTCGGGAATGACAATGCTTCTGAGACTGGAGCAGCAATCAAAGGTATTTTCCTTTATTTCTGTAATGCCTTCGGGAATAGTTATTTCTGCAAGCTCAGAGCAGCAGGAAAAGGCTGATGAACCTAATTTTGTAACACCCTCGGGAATATTTATTTTTTTAAGGACCTCACAGCCATTGAATGCAGAGTCACCTATTTCGGTAATGCCCTCGGGGAGCTTTATTTCCGAAAGGCTGCGGCAGTTTGCAAATGTTGACTGGCTTATGACGGTAAGATTTTCTGGAAGACGTACGCTTTTCAGATTTGTACAATCTGAAAATGCGCCGTCATCGATGGCGGCAACACTGTCGGGAATAACAATGCCGGTTAAAGCGGAGCATCCGGAAAATGCCGCCATATCAATGAAGGTTACACTGTCAGGAATAGTAATATTTTTAAGGCTTGAGCAATTCTGAAATACCCATCGTTTTATATGGGTGATTTTCTGAGGAATGTTGACTTTTTTCAGACCGATGCAGTTAAGAAATGCCTCATAGCCTATGTCTGTCACGCCTTCGGGAATACTGATTTCCGAAAGGCTGCTGCAGCCTTCAAATGCTTTTTCGCCTATTTTGGTAATGCTGTCGGGGAGTGAGATGCTTTTCAGATTCCGACACTCAATAAATGTACTGCCACCGATGGATTCTATACCATCGGGGATTGTGATTTCTGAAATCTTGCTGCACTTTCCGAAAGCTCCCGAGCCAATGAATGAAACACTGTCGGGAATATCTATTTCAGAAATGCCGCTGCAGCCGTAAAATGCATAACTTGCTATATATGTGACACTGTCAGGGATAAGGATGCTTTCAAGAGAAGAACATTCGTAAAATGCGCTGTTGCCGATATAGGTAATGCTGTCGGGAATTTCAATGCTTTTTATATCGCTGCGTCCATAAAAAACCGTACGGTCTATTCTCGTGACAGGCACACCGTCGATTTCACCGGGGATTGCAATATCCGTATCGGAGCCTGAATACTGCACGATCTGAGCATATCCGTCAAGAATCTGCAGTGAAAAACCGTCGTCGGTGTGTTTAGTCGGCACTTCGGGTGTCTCCGACAAATCTCCTGCCGACACTTCAGGTAAAGGCGCAGTGCCTGACTTTGTGCGATTTTTGGGCACAATAGAAAATATTCCGGCAACAATGGCAATAACAACAGCCATTGCAGCGAAGGCAATGAAGCCCGTTTTCTTCTTTTTACCTTTACCTGCCGCAGGAGCTTCGTAAATTTCCGTCTGCTGACCCTTCATAAGCTCGGGCTGCTTTGCTGAAGGTTCAGCCGGAGGAGTAACAAAATTTCCGAAATCGACGGGAGCAGGATAGGACGCAGCATCGCTGCCTGCAAGCACGCTGAAGAGAGCATTTCTGAATTCACCCGCAGTTCTGTAGCGATCTCTTTTATTGTAAGAGCAGGCCTTGAGAATGACTTTCGCCATCTGCGGAGAAGCGTTGACGGGCGGAGGCATGGGCGCACCGCTGATAACCTTCATCATTGCCTCCTCGTAATCCTGAGGACGGACAATGCCTGTGCGGGGAAGGAAAGGCAGACGGTTGTCATTGAGAATTCTGTAAAGGACCACACCGAGGGAATAGATATCGGAAGTGAAATTTGCAGGCTCGCACTTGTAGATTTCGGGCGCCATATAGGAGTAGGTACCTTTTTTGCTGACACCTGCAGTTGTACCGCTTAGCACCTTTGCAATGCCGAAATCGCCAAGCTTGTAATCACCGTTGGCGTTTACGAAGATGTTGGAGGGCTTTATGTCACGGTGGATGATATTTGAACGGGCACAGACCTCAAGAGCGGTGCAGATATCTATTCCGATATTCACAGCCTCCTCCTCGCTGAGGTCTTCCATGGCAAGGCTGCTCAGGTCACGGAGCAGCTCCATGCGTATGAAAATATCGCAGCCGATGCCGTTTTCCTTTGGAATTATCAGATGATCTTCGTAGGAAACGATATTGGTGTTTGCCTTGAGAGCGTACATCATATCGACTTCCTTCTTGACATCCCTGACAACATCATTGAAATAAATGCTTATTTCCTCGTCGCTGCGGTAAAGCCCCGAGCGGCGCACCTCCTGAAGCTGCTGCTCATTTGCAGGGACGGAAATATGCTTCACGGCAGAATAATACGCACGGTCGCCATCGCATCGCACCGCTCTGTATACTCTTCCGAAGCTTCCCTCGCCAAGAACACAGTCGCAGTTCCACACGCCCCATAGAGGTTCAAATTTTCTGATGTTATCCATAGTATCAACCTCATTTTGAAAAGTTAGGAAAAAGAATATATAACCTTACAAATTATAAACCATAACACAATTCAAGTCAAATATTGTATCGGATTCAAGGCTTTTTTTACGGACTTGTTTATTTTCGCTTTTACTTGCCTTTATAATGTAATTGCGTTATAATAGTAATGTTAACTACTTGTTTTTAAAGGGTGAATCTTTTGAAACTGTTCGATTCCAGAAATCCCAAGTACCGCAATCCTACAGGTGCTGTTGCAGAAAATACACAGGTGCATTTCAGAGTGTGCCTGCCGAGATATATATCCGCCTCAGGGGTGGATGTGCTTTTCAAAAATGAAAACACAGGAGAAACCGAAACGGGCAATATGTTCTGGTGCGGCATGGAAGGCCGTGACTATGAGTGGTGGGAGGTTGACTTCACACCGAAATCCGCAGGTCTGTGGCACTATCATTTTGTGCTTGACTGCGTATCAAGCGCAAAGAAAATCGGAAGGGACTTCGGCAGCGTGGGTGTATTTACCACAAACCCCTATCCCTGGCAGCTCACCGTATATGAAGAGAACTTTGAAACTCCCGACTGGCTCTCCGGCGGCATAATCTACCAGATATTTCCCGACCGTTTTGCAAAGCACGGCGAATATAAAAATCCCTTCCCCGACCGTGTGATACACGAAAGCTGGGATGAGGAGGTAGTCTGGCAGCCCGATGACAAGGGCAGAGTCACAAACAACGACTATTTCTGCGGAAATCTGCAGGGAATCATAAAAAAGCTTGACAGACTTACTGAGCTTGGCGTCACCTGCATATATCTCAATCCGATTTTTGAAGCTCACGAAAATCACCGTTATGCAACTGCATTCTATGAGCGCATCGACCCGTTACTGGGCACAGAGGATGACTTCAGGGAGCTCTGTGACGAGTGCCACAAGCGAGGTATAAAGGTAATTCTCGACGGTGTTTTCTCTCATACAGGCTCTGACAGTGTCTATTTCAACAAGGAAAACAGATACAAGTCCCTCGGCGCATACAATTCTGAAGAATCCCCCTATTACGACTGGTTCGATTTCAAGAAGTGGCCTTATGAATACAGAAGCTGGTGGGGCTTTGTAACATTGCCCGAGGTGGAGGAAACAAGAAAATCCTACATCGATTACATCTGCGGCAAGGACGGAATTCTCCGCCGCTGGCTCAGACTCGGTGCAGACGGCTGGCGTCTTGACGTTGCCGACGAGCTGCCCGATGAATTCCTTGACGAGCTGAGAGCAGCAGTCAAGGCGGAGAAGAAGGACGCCATCATAATGGGCGAGGTGTGGGAAGACGCATCAAACAAGGTTGCCTACGGTGCTCTCAGGCGCTATTTCGGCGGCAGACAGCTTGATACCGTCATGAACTATGTGTTCAAGGATGCAATTTTAGGACTTGTCACCGGCTGGGATGCATCCCACGCAATGGAGTGTATTCTCAACGTAATGGAGAATTATCCTCCTCAGGTAATATACAATCTCATGAACCTTATCGGTTCACACGATACAATGCGAGCCCTGACACTGCTTGGCGGTGAGCCTCTCCGCGGACGTGACCGTGCATGGCAGGCTGCAAACAGCTTGAGCTACGAGCAGATGAAGACAGGAAAGGACCTTCTGAAAATCGCCACAATCATGCAGTACACCCTTCCCGGAGTACCCAGCATCTATTACGGCGATGAGGTTGGAATGCAAGGCTACAAGGACCCGTTCTGCCGCAGAACATACCCCTGGGGCAGAGAAAACAAGGAGCTTCTTCTGTGGTTTATCTACCTCGGAAAGCTTCGCTCATCCCTTGAATGTCTGAAAAACGGCACATTTGAGCCGGTTTTCGCAAAGCGTTCAACCATGGCGTACATCCGCCGAGGCGAAAAGGAAGCAGTTCTTGTTGCAATAAATGCCGCATGGAATGACGATGCAATAGAAGTTCCCGATGAATTCCTTGGAGCAGAAAGTCTGCACGGAGAATACAACGGCGGCAAGCATCTCACATTACCATCAAAATCTGCAGTTATACTCAAAATACCCGTCAGGAAGCTGTTCTGACCTAAATTTACAAGGACGGTGAAATGCAATGCAGATGCTCACCATCGAAAATCTGAGCAAATCAAAGGACCGCACATACCTGCTCAAGGATGTAACACTGGGAATTCAGGCAGGTGAGATACTGGGTCTGCTGGGCCCCTGCGGAGCGGGAAAGACCACTCTGATGAATATAGTGTCAGGTCTTTCCATGCCCGATTCGGGAAATGTCTACATCGGCGGAGTCAATCTTCACCGTGACTTTGAAAAGTGCATGAGGCTTACGGGCGTTGTCACCGACAATCCTGCATTTTTCAAAAACATGAGCGGATTCAAAAACCTGAAGGCACTTGCTGCTCAGAGAGGAAAGATATCGAGAGAAAGAATAAATGATGTCATCGATGCTCTGGATTTAAGCTACGTTGCAGACAGCAAGGTGAGTACCTATTCAAAGGGTGAATTGAAGCGCCTTGCAATCGCAGCTGCAATCATGCACACTCCAAGACTTCTTCTCCTCGATGAAGCCATTGACGGACTTGACCCCGTGGAATTTCTCAATGTCAGAAAGCTCCTTTTCTCTATGTGCAGGGACTTCGGCACAGCAGTTGTCATGACCAGCCATCAGATGCGAGAGCTTGAAAAGACCTGCAAACGTGTGGCGGTGCTTGAAGAAGGCATACTTATCGGTGTGTCCACCGTTGAACGTCTGCGCAAATTCGGCACAGGCAAGGTGTGCCAGAGAATGCTGGTTGACAGACCTGCCGACGCAGCAAGGCATATATTTGAAGCCATGGATGTCAGGTGCGAAGTGCGCAACGGCTATGTGGTTTTCGACTGCGAGCAGGCACTTGTTCCCAAAATCACCGCAATGCTTTTTTCCGCAGGCTACATGGTATACGAGGCAAGACCTCACGAAATTTCGCTGGAGGAAGCTTATTACAGACTTCTCCGTGAACGTCCTTCCATTGCAGACGACAGCGAAATGAGAGAATACGGATATGAAGGAGGGGGCTATTGATGGGCAAATTCCTGCGCTCCGTAAAAGGTGAGAACATACGCCTTTTTGCATCAGCTTCTCCGCTGCTTTCCGTAATAGCTGTCTTCCTTATCGCTCTTGTCACCGCATGGATAATCGGAGCAAACAGCAGTGAAGGCGGACTTGTTTCCGAAGACATTAAAAATGCGGTGAACTCCGCTCCCGTTTCGGTAAAAGAGGAGTATACCGTTGAGATAACCTATAAAAATCCTATACAGAATGTAATAACGAATAATAATATTTCAGATAGTGATATTTCCGGAAGCGATATTTCAGGCAGTGATGTTTCGCAGACCGACACTAAGAAAGAAGAAATCAAAGACAGTACAGTTGTGGAAACCCACAGCTACAAAACCTGGCAGGATGCCTACAGGGCAAGATACAACGAGCTGACGAAGCTCAATGATGAATATGCCCAGCTTGCGGAAATTTCCGAAGGCAGAGAAAAGGAGCTTTACACAGTAAAGCAGCAGGAATGCATAAGAGAGGCATTTATTATATCTCACTGTCTTGACAAGAATGTTGAGGCAGGCGTTTCAAAAAGCTGGAATGTAAGCTTCCTTGCCTTGTGGATGATGCTTCTTCCCGTTTCCGTGATTGCTGCTGCGGTAATATCCTCAAAAACCGCAGGCGAGATGAGGACAGGTACCATAAAGACCCTTTATGCACTGCCCGTTACAAGAATCAAGCAGTATTTTGCAAAGCTTACCTCAACCGCATTTCTCACCGTCCTTCTCTGTGCTGCGGCATGGGTAGGAAGTGTATTCGGCGCAATGATAGGCTGCGGCGGAATAAGCTACAAGGGTGAATATATAAGAGTGCTGGGAGAAAAGGTCACGTCTGTGAGCTTCTTCGCCCATTCCATAGAGCTTACAGTGTGTATTTTCATATCCGCACTTATACTAACCGCATTTTCTGCGGCGATATCCACCACAACAAGAAGTCAGGGTGCAGCGGTGGCACTTACTGCCATACTCTGCGCAGGTGCCATGATTTTCGGCAGAGCGGCAGGCGGAGCAGGAAATATTGTTTCCATGCTCAGCATAATTACCGTCCTCGACGTATCCGCACCCATAAGAGGAATCCCCAACTATGCATCGGCAGGCTATATCGTTTCCTGGCTGACAGTATCGGTATACTGGCTTGCATTCATCATCTGCGGCTATCTCGGAATGAGAAAGGATGCATGATGAAATAAAAGAAAGGACGACCTTCATCAGATGAAAAGAATTTCTGCAGCCATCGCCGCTATTGTAATGCTTTTTGCACTGCTGTGCGGCTGCGACAATTCAGACCATTATTCCACACCCTATGAAGACAGCATCGTCAGCGGAAACCAGCAGACCTCATCAAAGAATGAAGTGTCTGCACCTCCCGTTGAGGAGGGTGAATATACCATGGTGTGCTCTTTTCTTCAGTCTGCGGTGTATCTTCTGGGCGAGGAAATTGCCATGGACAGCCAGTGGGATATGAAGAGCTGGTATGATTTCACAGCCGAAAAGACAGAAAAGGGTCTGCGGCTTGATTTTACCATAGCACGAAGAAGCTATGTCTATTCATACAACGGTGTTTCAACGGTGGTATTTGATACCGCAGACGAAAGCACAAAAAGTGCTGATACGCAGATATATTTTGACCTTATCGGTCACGGCTTTACAGTTGACTTTGAGAGCAATTACAAAATCTCCGCAGTCGGAGGAACAAAAAAGCTGTATTCAGAGGTCGAGGGCTCGGAATATCTGCTGGGTGAAGCGGAAATAAGAGCAGTTGCCGAGGAGCTTCTCCTTTCACTGCCCGAAGTGGTGACAAACACCACATCCGTAACCCATTCCCAGACAGTTGACGCAAAGACGGAGATGGAAATGAAGTACGATGTTTCGAGAATATCCGATTCACTCATTACCTTCAAAATGACTCCGCTGAGTCAGTACGGTTATCCCGAGGGTGAAACCGGTGACGGCTTTACCATAGAATACACCGGTGCAGCCGATTATTCAGGCACCCTCAATATAAAAGCGACAGACAGACTTACCCAGAGTTCTTCCAATAAAATAATCTACTACAGTGTAATGAACGTTACTCCCGACAACGGAAGCTCCTATTCCATGGATGGAATGACAACGGTAACGGATTCCTGCGAGGTAGAGAGAAAGAACTGAAAATAAAAAATTCGCCCGGGGGAGGCGATAAGAAAAATGGAAAACGAAAACAATAAAATAAGCAGGAAACCCTTTGGCGAGCGGCTTAAAAAGAACCTTCATGTCACAAGGCAGCGCCTGCGCCGAGCAAAGAGATTCATAGCAGAAAAAATAGAAGGAATACCGGCTCACAAGCTGATACCCATAAGCTTTGCAATAGTGATAACTGTCGGCACGTTGCTTCTGCTTCTGCCAATATCCGTAAAGGGCGGCGAAAAACCCACAACTTTTGTTCAGGCCCTTTTTGTGTCCACCAGTGCAACCTGTGTAACAGGTCTTTCACCCTTTGACACGGCAACCCACTGGTCACTTTTCGGGCAGATAGTAATTCTTCTGCTTATCCAGACCGGTGGTCTGGGAGCAATGACCATAGTCACGACCCTGACCTTGTCCATGCGTTCAAGACTGGGACTGAGAAGCCTGAGAATAGCACAGGAATCCATGGGCTATCTCGACATGGGCGGAGCAAAGGGTGTATTGAAGGTTGCCGCAGGAGTGACACTTATCTGCGAGGGTGCGGGAGCGTTGCTTCTTTCCTTTGATTTTATCCCTCGTATGGGCTTTGGAAAGGGCGTGTGGAACTCCATATTTACAGCCGTTTCAGCCTACTGCAATGCAGGCTTTGACATACTGGGCAGAGGTGACAGCCTTGCATCGTTCAAAGGCAACCACTATATACTTACGGTGCTTTCGGCAATAATAATCCTGGGCGGATTGGGATTTGTGGTTTTCTACGACATCATAAATGTCATCCGTGAGGGCGGAAAAATAAGGAATCTTATGATGCACACAAAGATCGTATGTGTTGCATCTGCCATACTGCTTGTTCTGGGAACGGTGTTCTTCCTTTCTGCAGAATGGAACGGAGTTCTTGCAGGAATGGATGTGGGAGACAAACTGATGAACTCCTTCTTCCAGTCGGTGTGCACACGTTCTGCAGGATTTGCATCGGTGAACATAGGAAATGCCGGCGGATTCACAAAGCTGTTTTACTGTGTGCTTATGTTTATAGGTGCATCACCGGGCTCTACGGGCGGCGGTGTCAAAACAACCACAATGGCAGTTCTTGTTGTAACAGTGGTATGTACCCTGCGAGGATATGACCATCCTATAATAGGAAAGAGAAGAATAACCAGAGATACGGTTTACCGTGCCCTTGCAATATGTGCCACGGCTATTGCGGCGGTTGTTGCCGCAACAGTTGTCATACTTGCACAGATGAGCGGTGAAGTACGTGCAATCGACGCCATTTACGAATCGGTAAGTGCCTTCGGAACAGTTGGCGTCACGGCGGGAATAACAGGCAGCCTGCCGCAGCTTTCAATGGTGATTCTCTGTCTGACAATGTTCCTGGGACGAATAGGACCCATCTCTCTTTCTCTGGCAATAAACAGCAGAAACAGTGCCCGTCCCAAAACTGAAATTTACCCCGACGCAACCATTATTTCCGGCTGATAAAGTTTCGGATTGATGGAAAAATAATACAATCTGTCACACAATTTTAATATTATTGTTACGTTATATTTAATCTTTGTAAACGGATTGTTGTTGATTATCGATAAATAAAATGGTATGCTGAACCTACAGCATGACCGCAAATATACGGAGGAATAAACAAAATGGCAAACTTTTTTGAAACCTGTATCAACAAAATGGAAAGCGATCTCACCGAAAAAGGCTACGTAAAAAGCGAGTGCGTAACTTCCGGACCCGAGCCTTATGCTCTCTACAACTGCGAAGCAGACACTCTCCTTGTAAAGTATGCAAAGGGTGACAAGCGTTTCTATCTCTGCAAGGGCGAAGCCAATGCAAATGCGGATGACTGCGGACACATCCAGACCTATTATTTCGACGAAGCTGCAGGCGACGGCGAAAGGGAAGCATCGGCAATAGCACTTGAATTCCTTGATACACTTTCAGGACCCGTACGTCCTTCCAAGGACCGTATTGCGGCTGTTGCAAAGCAGGCAAAGAAGGAAGAAACCGGCGACAGCATGGACGCAAACTTCTTTGTAAACCGAATCCCCGCTGCATTCCCCGAATGCAGAATCCCTCTCCTTTCCCACAAGGAGTTCTACGGTGAAATTCTCCCCGTAAAGTTCTGTGAGGAAACTGTATGCGCAGCACTTGCCGAAAACCTTAAAAAAGGCAACAAAGCAAGGCTCAACCCCTTCTTCGAACTTCTTTCCAACGCATATGACAAGGGTGATATGGACACCAAGAGCATTATTGTTCAGGTGATCCTCAACTCCATAATGGACGAAGAGGAGAGAGCACTTGCAGAGGGCAAGATCAGCGATACCCTGCGCAAGGCATGGATCGCAGGCAGAAAGTTCATCGGCAAGGAAGTCAAGCCCGAACCCGTTTCCACCGCAAAGAAGCTGGCAGAAGCTCAGGCAACCGCTGAAAGACTTCAGGCTGCACGCCGCAGAAAGTAAAACAGAATAAAAACAAGGGCTTCGGTGTATTCACAAAGTACAGATCCATAATTCCATATTGGATATGTAACTAAAAGAAAAGAGAAAGGGTGCAATGTAATGAACAACAACCCCGAAATCGGAAGTATTCAGGATAACACCGGGATGCAGGCAGAAATGAACCCTCCTGTACAGATTCCCGTACAGCCCATGCAGGCACCGCCTGCGCAGATCCCCGTACAGGGTCAGCCCATCCTTATGCAGGCACCTCCTGTGCAGATGCCCGTGCAGGATCAGGCAATGCAGGCACCTCCTGCACAGGTTCCCATACAGCCCATGCAGGCACCTCCTGCGCAGATTCCCATACAGCCCATTCCCGTGTATCAGCCGGTACAGAGAGTAAATGAGGCCTCTGTACAGCGCACAAAAAAGGTACTGGAAAACACCAACGGAGTCAGCTCCTGGATTCTCTTTGTCCTTTCCCTTATTTTCGGAGCAATGTTCTCCGGACTGATGATCACAAACGATTCAAACGGTCTTGGACTGACTCTCATCGTTATTGTCTACTATTGCTTCTTCACACCGTTTATCGTGACCGGCGGCGGAAAAACCCGCAAGAGCGCATGGATTCTGCTTATTCCCGTACTGCTGCTTGCACTGTCGGCAACGTTATTTGCAAGTCTACAGGGCAGATTCCTGGCTGTTCTTCTCATGATTGTACTCATGCCCATGCAGCTTATGCTCATGAGCGGCTGTACTCAGAACAAGGTTGTATCCTTCCATGGATTCATTGACATTTTCAAAGTATTCTTCGGATACACCTTTGCAAACATCGCAACCGCTTTCCGTACTCTCGGAAAGACCGAGGGCAAGAAAAAGGGCAGCGGAATAAAGGTAATTATCGGACTTCTTATTTCCATCCCTGTTCTTATTGTTCTTATTGCTCTCTTTGCAAAGGCTGACGCAGCCTTTGCTCACATGATAAAGACCATAATCGACTTCATTGAATTTGATTTTGGCAAGCTTATTCTTGATGTTATGCTTGGTGCAGTCATTGCCGTATTTGTATTTTCCGGCGTACTCACTCTTCGCTCGGGTCACACTCCCGACAAGAAGGAGTTCAAGGAAGTACACTGGCTTGATTCCACAATAGCATCAACAGTCGTATTTGCAGCTGCAGCAGTATATCTCATTTTCGTATTCTTCCAGATTGAGTATCTGTTCATCGGTGCAAAGCTTCCCGCAGGCATGACCTATGCAAAGTATGCACATAAGGGTGTTGCAGAGCTCAGCTGGGCAATATTCCTTACCTTTATCGTCTGCGCCTGCATCCGTGTCTTTGCAAAGCGCAAGGAAAACGGAAAGATTCCCGTAGTGCTCAGAGCAGCACTTACCCTTGTAACCGCAGCAACCTTTATTGTCTGCACATCCGCATTTTACCGTATTTTCATATACATTGATGCATACGGTCTTACAGTTACCAGAGTGTCCGCAGCATTCTTTATCGGCGGACTCACTCTCTCCCTGGTTGCTCTTGTAATAGCATTCTGGTTTGATAAGCTCCGCATAGCACCTTTTGTCGCAGCAATCGTTGTTGCATGCATCTGCGGATTCAACCTTATCAATGTTGACCGTGTTGTTGCAAAGGTCAATGTCGACAGACATCTCTATCAGGGCAAGGAATTCGACTTCGAGTATGTCTACGACGACGGTCTTTCCTGCGGCATAATGCCTGAAATTGAGCGTCTGTACAAGAATTCAAAGGACAGCGAAACCAGGGAGCTCGCCGAAGGACTTATGGCAATGTACTATTACGAAGGCTCCTGGAGTGAAGGCGGCTTTATAGAGCCCAATGTAGGTCTTGAATTCGGCGACTGGACACTTGACCACCAGATTGCATATGAAATTTACCATGCAAACGGAAGTCCCAAAGAGTCATCATGGGATAATTTCTACAACTGGTACTACAGACAGTTTGATTACAGCTGGGAAGAAGATTATTCCTACGAATACTATTAATATAAAATGGCTGTAACAGTATGTCCCGCCTGCGGCGAAATGTGCCGTGACTATGACCTTTTCTGTCCGAAATGCGGAAATGCCTGTTCAGGCTTTGACAACATCGGCTGTGACGGAATATGTTACGGCTGTGAATACGATATGCCCCACGGCTGTACAAAGCCTATGGAGGATGTGCCTTTCTCATCACCCTATCCTCACTCCATTGTGGAGAAAAAAGGAAAATATGTGATGGTGGAGGAAAGCGAAAAACGCAACCGTATCGGTACGGTTGTACTGTCACTTCTTCCCACAGGTGCAATCGGAATTCACGCCTTCTACGCCCGATTTTATCTTTGGGGACTTGTCCATCTGCTGCTTTTCTGCGCAGACATTGCGCTGCGTGTGTGCTCAGTGTCACAGCTCGGCATCTTCCTTATGATAAGCTGGGGGCTGGCAGTGGTTGAAGGACTGCTTGTAATGACAGGGGTCATAAAGTCCGACGGAAAAAGATATCCATTTGCATAACAATTACAACCCTCTGCAGAAATAGCAGAGGGTTGTCTGTTTTGTGCTTGCGGCAGAATGAGTAATGGAATATAATACCAATATATTATCTTAAACGGAGGATAATTATGGCAGTAAAACTTACATCAGGCTTCTGGAAAAACAAGGCAGAGCTTGTAAGAAAAGAAGTAATTCCCTATCAGTGGGCAGCACTAAACGACAGTGTGGAAGGTGCACAGCCCAGCTACTGCATGAGAAATTATAAAATTGCAGGAAAGCTCCTCAGAGGTGAAACAGAGCAGAATATAAAGCCCGAGCCGGTTTTTCAGGTGCTTCCGAAGGACAGTAACAGCCTTGAAGACACCTTCTACGGCTTTGCATTTCAGGACAGTGATTTTTCAAAGTGGATAGAAGCGGCGGCATATTCTCTTACCCAGCACCCCGATTCTGAACTTGAAAAAACCGCTGACGAGGCAATAGACATAGTCTGTGCAGCCCAGCGGGAGGACGGATATCTGGATACATATTTTATCCTGCGCAATCCCGACGCAATATTTACAAACCTTCGTGATTATCACGAGCTTTACTGCTTCGGACATCTTGCCGAGGGTGCGGCGGCATATTACAGTGCAACGGGGAAGGATAAGCTCCTGCACTGTGCAGAAAAGTTTGCAGGGTACATCGCAGAGAAAATAGGACCGGAGGAAGGGAAAATACACGGATATCCCGGTCACGAGGAGGCAGAGCTTGGTCTGGTGCGTCTTTATGAAGCAACGGGAAAAGAGGAGTATCTTTCTCTTGCCCGATATTTTATAGATGAGCGAGGCAAAAGACCATACTTCTTTGACATTGAGCATCCCGAAAGTGTACCTGCAGACATGGGAAATGTTTCCGATATCGACTTTGCAGGCGAAAGCAAGTCTCAGACCGAGCGGTATCACTATCAGCAGGCGCACAGACCTGTAAGAGAGCAGGATGAAGCAGTGGGTCACGCAGTGCGTGGAGTGTATCTGTACTCCGCCATGGCGGATATAGCACGGCTTACGGGAGATGAAGAGCTCAGAAAGGCCTGCCTCAGACTGTGGGACAGCATTGCAAAGAGAAAAATGTACGTAACGGGTTCCATAGGCGGCACCCATATAGGCGAAGCCTTCAGCCACGATTACGACCTGCCTTCAGACACCGCCTATGGGGAAACCTGCGCCGCAATAGGGCTTGTATTCTTTGCAGGAAGAATGCTGAAGCTTGACAGCAGGGGCAATTACGCAGATGTTATTGAAAGAGCGCTGTACAACGGAATCCTTTCGGGCATAGCCCTTGACGGAAAAAGCTTTTTCTACGTCAATCCCCTCGAATGCAGACCCTCTGACTGCAGTGCGGACGACAGAAAACACCATGTAAAATCAGTGCGCCAGAAGTGGTTTGGCTGTGCCTGCTGTCCTCCCAATATCGCACGTATGCTGACGTGCATGGGAGATTATGCCCTTATGGAGATTGACGGCAGAGTGCATATCAATATGTTTATCGGCGCCGAAAACGATAAAGTAATCGTGGAATCGGGTATGCCAACAAGCGGCATGGGAAGCATCACCGCAAAGCAGGATGTCAGCATTGCACTGAGAATTCCCGACTGGGCACACGATTGCTATGTTATGACAGATAATGGAGATAATGATGAACATTGGGCTTATTTTACCATGAAGGCCGGGGAGAAGGTTGATGTTGACTTTGAATTCCCCACAAGAATACTGCGCAGCCATATGCGTGTAAGAGAGAATGCAGGGCAGGTTGCCCTTATGCGGGGACCGCTTGTATACTGTCTTGAAGAAGCGGATAACGGAAAGGATCTTCACAGCCTGATACTGTGTGAGAACGAGCCGATTATCGCAGAAGAAGGAGAAATATGCGGAGAAAGGATAATTGTGCTCAGAGCCTCGGGCAAAAGAGAAATACTGCCTGAAACAGATGAGCTTTATTCTGAAACAAAGCCCCGCTACGAGGACGTTGAACTGCGATTTGTTCCCTACTATACCTGGGCAAACCGAGGAGAAAACGAAATGCGTGTGTGGGTCAGAAGTATGTAAACAATAACCTGAATCATCAGAGGAGATTAGTGTAAAATTATATATTGACAAATATCCTCTATAAATGTAGAATACAGTCATACTACATTTGTAGAGGAGAAGAAAAAATGAGCGTATCAATACGTAAACTGCCTGATACCGAACTTGAAGTTATGCAGGCTGTGTGGCAGTGTACAGTTCCCGTTGCCCGTGGGGAGATAGAAGAAATACTGAAGGATACTCATCCAATGGCATTGACTACTTTGCTGACGCTGCTTACCCGCCTTTCAGAAAAAGGTTTTATAAAAATAGAAAAAATCGGACGAAGTTCAAAATATTATCCAATGATTTCTGAGCAGGAATACCTGGCAGCCCAGAGCAGCAGATTTATAAATAAACTATGCGGAGGAAATCTGTCTATCTTTGCCAATGCGCTGTGCGACAGCGGACTCAGCGATGAAGAGATAGAAGAACTTCGGGAGCTTCTGGAGAGGAAAAAGCCATGAGTGTTTTTCTGAAATGGCTTGCCGCTGTGCTGTTCAGCCTGATTACCACATTTTTCTGTATATTTTACAGATTTGACAGAAACGATACGGATTTCCACTCCGACAGAAGGAGATATAATACCTTTTTCAGTGCATGGATACTTCCTGCAGGTTATCCGGCGATTGCAGTTGTAAACTTGGTGCGGCACGGAGCAGAGCAATCTATGTTTACAATTCTGTCAGCAGCATTCGATATGTCCGTTCAGATGAGCATATATTATTTAGCGTTGCTGCTGATAATGCCCGGCATTCGTAAATATATCAGCTCACGGGCCTGTGCCGTGATGTGGACACTTCCGACTTTTCTGATATTTACCTTTCTTTTCCCCGACTTCAGAACGGTGATGCCGAAAATAATTGTCCCCATTCCCGAAAAAACGGCATATTTTATTCTGTGGATATGGCTTGTGGGGGTTGTCGGGATACTGACATGGAAGATAATTGAACATCTCTGTTTCCGATCACATATTCTCAAGGACTCAATTCCCGTAACAGACCCTGAGATGATGCTGGTCTGGGAAAATGAGATTGCAAGGGCACGGATAAAATCAGCAAGGTTTGAGCCTGTAATTTCAGAAAAAGTAAAAGTGCCGCTGTCCATAGGGTTATCAGAGAGAACGACAAAAGTCGTTATACCGAAAGGCAGTTTTACAGAATCAGAGCTGAAGCTGATATTCAGACACGAGATAATTCATGTATGCCGTAATGACAGCGCCAACAAATTTTTCATGGTTTTCTGTGAGGCTTTATGCTGGTTTAATCCCATGATGTGGGGTGCGTTGAGAAAGTGCTCCGAAGATCTTGAATTAAGCTGTGACGAAACCGTACTTTTAAATACTGATGAAGAAGTGCGGTATGAATACGCCGAATTGCTGCTTGACAATGCAGAAAGTGACAGGGGATTTACATCGTGTCTTTCTGCTTCAGCATTGGCAATGAAGCACAGAATTAAATCCGCTTTAAGCACAAAAAAGCTGAAAAAGGGCGCAATGATCGTCTTTTTGCTGATACTTATGCTGTTTATGGGGAGCGGATATATCATACCTGCGTTCGGAAAATTTACGGGAAATGAGATATTGCTTCAATCGGATAACACAGAGCAGTGCGGCATCCGATTTATAAAAAAATACAGCTTTTCCGACGGCACAGAATACATATGCCGCAGCGAAAATGAGATTTTGGAATATATGTCAGGTGTGGAAATGGCACGTATTGCCGACGGAATGAATTATTACCCGAATGAAGATATCGCACAATACATTATTGTGTTTGATACCTCGGCAGGGCAGGTGACCGCTGCCATTTCTGAGAATTATATTTTTCTGCTGAATCAGAAATCAGGAAAGTATGAGGAAACATATTATCTGCCAAAGGGAATAGACATTGAATATTTTGAAAATATGATTGCTCCGGAGAACGAAACAGAATAATAAAAAACAGCCGTATTATACATACGGCTGTTTCGCTTTTTTTAGTCTGCCCAGGTTGCGCCTGCAGGCAGTGAGTCCGTATAGACAACGATGTTCAGCGGCGCATAGGTGCTGGTAGCTTCCTTGGTGCGGTACTGATATTCGCCGTCCTTATAGACATAACGGTAGGTGGTTGAGGTATAACCTGCAGCACCGATGGTTGTGCCGGACTTTGAAGGTGTCTTGTGCTTGTAAATCTTTGAGGGCTTGACGTAGTTGGAGTTGTTGGACTTGATGACGCAGGTGATTCCGTCCGCCGTACCCCAGTATTCGCAGTGGAGATAATCGCCCTCAACATACATGACTATCTTTACGGGATACTCCTTGTTGTTGACGATATAAAGATCAGGCCAGGGATAGGAAACGGTAGCATCCGTGCCGATAACGTCCATATAACCTACGGCATACTTATGGTTGAATCGGCCTGCCTCCTCCTTGTTTTCTTCCTTGGGGATGTAGAGGTTGCAGAGGAGAGCGGTATAGTACATGGTGGATGAAACCTGACAGATACCGCCGCCGACGCCGGTATCAGCGCCTTCTGAGGTGTAAACCGTTGCGTAGGAATAGCCCTTTTCGATGGTACGCTCACCGACGATGCTGTTGAAGCTTATCTTTTCACCGGGCTGTATGACAGTGCCGTTTATAGCCTCTGCTGCAAGAGCGATATTTGAAGCACGAGCCTTGTTGCTGGTGCTGTCAAACTTTGAAGCCCAGGAAGAAAGCTTGTCGAGGCAGTAGGGAGCACGAAGCTCAACAAGTGAAACCTCAGGCTCAGTAAGAGTCATGGTTATAGCCCAGGATTCGCCGCCTGCATCAACAACTCGCTTGGCGATATCAAGATCAAACTGCTTTCCGACAATCTCAGGTACGAATACCATTTCGCCCGAAGCGGAGGTTGTAGTGGAAGCATCCTTGGGCTCGCAGACGACCTCGCCGTGAATCTTTTCTATATCAACGGCAGGGGCTTCAATAACATGGACATCAGCGGAAAGAGCGCCGGAGTCATTTCGTACACAGCTCTTGAGCTCGTCCATGAAGGTGTCGTAATCAATGCCGACACCGTCGGTGCCTGCATACACAATAAGCTGATCACCGTCTATTTCATAATAAGGCTCAACCATGGTGTTGCCCTGAGTAGCTGCAAGATCGGTAAGAAGCTTCTTTATTCTTGTTTCGTTGCATATTATGGAGCCGTCGGAAACAAGCTTTTCCTTGCCGACAATCTCGGTGCCCGAAATAATATCGAGATAGGTGACCTCGGCAGTGCCGGGAGCGGCATACGCAAAGCCGTAATCGGCAAGCTTGATGGTATGGCTGGTGCCGTTTACATCAATGGAAACCTTTTCAACGCTCAGCTTTTCGTCCACACTTTCCTTGAGCATTGAATAAAGAATGTTGCTGTCTATCTCGTCAAAGCCCGAGCGGACTTCGATGGGATTCTTGGAACGGGATGCAATAATAACCGAAACAACAATAATTATTGCAATGGCGGCAACGCATCCGGAAGCGATAGCGGCAATGCGCTTCATCTTCGAGCGGTTTGCGCTGGCACGCTTTGCACGCCTGCGCTCGTCAGCCTCGCCGCTTACAAGGAACTGAGCATAAAATTCGGGCATTCCCTGAGGTCTGCGGTCAACAAGATCTCTCTGCTCGGCGGAAAGATTTTGACCTGCACGGGAAGGGGGAGCTGGTCTTGAGGGCGGAGCAGGTCTGCCCGGAGGGGCGGGACGTGAGGGAGGTGCGGGACGAGCCTGAGAGGGAGGAGCAGGCCTGCGCACAGGGGGTGCAGGTGCATCGAAATCGTCCTCAAAGTCGTCAGTAAATTCGTCATCGAAGCTGTTTGCAGGAGCAAATCGCTGAGGTGCGGCAGCCCTTACGGGAGCAGCATCGAAATCATCCTCAAAATCATCGTCAAATCCGCCGCCGAAATCATCCTCGAAGTCATCAAAAGCAGGCTGAGGCGCAGGAGCACTGCGCTGAGGAATGGTTTCACGGACAGTGTAATCCTGCTCCTTGCGCATGGCACGGTACTCATCGAGATTACGTGCTGCGCCCATGCCTGAAGCGCTGACCTGAGGCTCGAAGGAATCGAAGCCATAGCTGAAATCATCGAAATCATCGTGGAAGCTGTCAGCAGCAACTGAAGTCCCGCCGAATTCATTGTCGAAATCGTCGTCAAAATCATCGGAGAGATATTCTTCCCTCGGAGCAACCGAGCGTGAAGGAGCTGCAGGACGTGAAGGTGCATGATCTTCCTGAGAGGGAGCTGAGGGACGTCGGGAAGGAGTGCGCTGAGGCATTATTTCCTCGAAATCGTCCTCAAGAGAATCAAGTGAGCCGCTTCTCATGCTTTTATAGTTATCGGTCTGCATCATTCCCGAAAAATCTGAACGCTGAGCCCGTCTGCCGTACACATCGTTATAATCGTATGAACCCCGTCTTGAGGGAGGCGGTCCGGGGCTTCTGCGGGGTCTGTTGTAATTATTATTCATAAAAATTCAACCTCGCTGCAGGCGAGTTACTCCTTTCCAAAGGATATTATGATATGGTATTTTACATCATTTCAAGATGGTGAACAATAGAATTCACCGTAAGTTATCATAAGGTTAACCGATAGTTAAAACTTATTTCTTTCTGCTCTTTTTTGTCTCTTCAATGGCAGCTTTGTGAATAGCCTTTACACGTGCCTTTATGTCAGGTACAAACTTTTCGCTGTCGCCTTCTGTGAAGCAGTCTCTTTTCAGAATGAAATACTCCTGAGAAAGAGCAATGATAAGTATGAAATCCTTGCTGTCATATACCTTTTCAATATCGAAAAGATCACTTTCGCCGGCGGTTTTGCCGTTCATGGTTTCTTTTATGACATCGTTTTCAACTGTGATTGTAATTTCGTTGCTTTCACCGTTGAGCAGTGCCTTTTCCTTTTTGAGCATGATGCGGTACTTTATGTATACAGCGATCTCTGCGGCGATAGGTGCCAGAGCATAGAAGAAATAGGTGGAATAGTGATATGGCGGCTCAATTCCGCCTGCAAGATAATAAATGGTGGCGGTAATGCCGATAATGGAAGTTATTATAAGGATAATGTGAGAAATGGCGGCGATGACCCGTCTGTAATAAACATAGGTTGCAGCCCTTCTGCACATGGCCTCAGTGTACTCATATTTGTTTTCGTAACGCAATTCCATAATAAAGGTCTCCTCTTTTCACTATGGCTTTGTTTTTTCAGCCTATACATCCTTATTATAACTCTTTTTGTGCAGAAGGTAAAGAGGGGAGAAGGTGAAATTTCTGAGATGGTGAGCAACCGTTTCATGGCAGATTACCCATATCGGACAAAAAATAAATGTGAGATTTTGATATATGGATAATTGACAATTTTAGACTTAACTATTAAACTAACAGTTAAGTAACAAAATAAATTACAGGAGGAAACAATCATGTCTGTTAAACTTATCAACTGCCAGTCACTTCCCAACATTCCCTGGGAGGACAAGCCCGAGGGATACGAACATCCCGTATGGAGATACAGCAAAAACCCCATAACCAAGCGTCATCCCATAAAGGACGTAGACAGAATCTTCAACAGCGCACTTATTCCTTTTGAAGGTGCATACGCAGGTGTTTTCAGAGGCGACGGCTGCGACGGAATCTCCCGCCTTTACACCGGACGAAGCAAGGACGGCATAAACTGGGACTTCGATGAAGAACCCATTTCCTTCCTTGACGAAGAGGGCAAGCCCTTCCAGCCCAGATATGCATACGATCCCAGAGTTGTCCCTATCGACGACGGTTACCTTGTAATGTGGTGCACCGATTTCTACAGCCCTGCAATCGGCACAGCTGTAACAAAGGATTTCAAGACCTTCACAAGACTTGAAAACCCCTTCCTGCCTCCCACAAGAAATGCTGTTCTTTTCCCCAGAAGAATAAACGGCAACTATGTAATGCTCACCCGTCCCAGTGACAACGGACACACTCCTTTCGGCGATATCTACCTTTCCGAAAGCCCTGACCTTACTTACTGGGGCAAGCACAAGCACGTCATGGCTCCTACAAAGGGCTGGCAGTCCCTCAAGATAGGCGGCGGCGCAGCACCTATCGAAACCAGCGAAGGCTGGCTCATGATTTATCACGGCGTATGTCATACCTGCAGCGGATATGTTTATTCAATGGGCGGTGCAATCCTTGACATTGATGAGCCTTCTAAGGTAAAATATCGTTGCCGTAACTTTATACTTGCACCTGAAATGCCTTATGAAGAAACCGGCTTTGTTCCCAGTGTTGTATTCCCCTGCGCAGCTCTTGCAGACGCAGACACAGGCAGAATGGCAATCTACTACGGCTCTGCAGATTCCTATGTAGCAGTTGCATTCACCACCGTTGACGAGCTCGTTGAATACATCAAGAAGAACAGTCTTACCAATGAAAACGATACCGAAAGCGGGCGAATCTAAATGAGAAAAATGTCAGAAGCGATGCTGGAGCATCTGGAAAATCAGCTTATTCCCTTCTGGAGAAGTATGCGTGATGAGGAAAAGGGCGGCTATTACGGCCAGCGTGATTACTCTCTCGAGATAGACTATGAGGCACACAAAGGCGCCGTATATATGAGCCGTGTTCTCTGGTTTTTCTCCAACGCACACATTCTTCTGGGCAACGATGAGCTTCTTGATGACGCAGCACACGCCTATGAATTTATCCGTGATAAGATGATAGACAAGGAAAACGGCGGCATATACTGGTCTGTCCTTCGTGACGGCGGAATGTGCGATGTCAGCAAGCACACCTATGCCCAGTCCTTTGCTGTCTATGCCCTTGCATCCTATGCACGTGCCAGCGGCGAAAAAGAGCCACTGGAGCTTGCATTCAGCCTGTTTGATACAATAGAAACCAAGTGCCGTGACGGTGAGCGTTATCACGAGGCACTGACCGATGCATTTGTACCGGTTGTAAACATCCGTCTTTCCGAAAACGGAGTTATCTCAAAGTACACCATGAATACAGTGCTTCACCTTGCCGAGGCCTATGCCGAGCTTTTCGAGGCAAGCGGCGAGGAAAAGGTAAGAGAGCGCCTTGCATGGCTTCTTGAGGAGTATGCTGAAAAGGTATACAACAAGGAAAAGAAGGCACTGGACGTATTCTTTGACGAAAACATGACTCCCATGGGCAATATCCGCTCCTACGGACATGAAATCGAAGCATCCTGGCTTATGGATGCAGCAGGTGTCACCGTCAGCAGCTGCGACAGCTCAGGTGCTTATGTACCTCTTTTTGACAAGTGTCATGAGATAACCGTCACCCTTGCCGAGGAAGTTTACGGCAAGGCAATAGACGATAACGGCGCATTCATCTGCGATGCAGTTGACGATGGCGAGGAAACCGAGCACACTTGGTGGGCTCAGGCTGAGGCTGTCCTGGGCTTCTCCAACGCATATCTCTGCACCCTTGACGAAAAATATCTCCGTGCGGCATACGGTGTATGGGAGTATATCCAGGATTACTTCATTGACCGTCGTGAAGGCGGCGGTGAGTGGTACAACGGCGTGTCTGCCGACGGAATTCCTTCGGGCGGCTGTCTTGCAGGCGAATGGAAGTGCCCCTACCACAACGGCAGAATGTGTATAAATATCATTTCCTGGCAGCAGGCCTGTGAAATACTTGAAAGATACAATTCCGCATCCGATGACGGACTCACCATCACCGTCGGCGATGAAGCCGATTTCGAGGAATGATATAATTGAAAAAAATTTCGATGAGGGACATTGCCGAAGTTTTCGGCGTAAGTACAGTAACTGTTTCAAAGGCTCTTGGCGATAAGGAGGGTGTCAGCGATACCCTCCGTGAGCAGATAAAGAAAAAAGCCCTTGAAATGGGCTATTTTCAGAATGCTGCTGCAAAACCGAAAGGAATAGGAGTTCTTGTTGCCGAGCGTTATTTCGGCGTCAATACCTTCTATTCCAAGTTTTACAGCGAGGTTTCCATCTCTGCAGCAGACAGCGGAGCTTTTACAATTCTTGAAATTGTATCCGATGACGATGAAGCGGGACTTGTACTTCCCAAGCTTATGAATATGGCTGATGCCATAATTTTTCTCGGTCAGTTTTCCGATAAGTATATAGATGCAGTTTCAAAGACAGGACGACCTTTTGTAATGCTTGATTCCTATTCTGAGGAAAGGGACTGCACAGCCATTGTCAGTGACAACTGTACCGACAGCTTCCGCCTGACGGAAAAGCTCATTGAAATGGGACACGGAAGCATCGGTTTTGTGGGCAGTGTAAAGGAAACAACAAGCATACGTGACAGGTATCTGGGCTATCACAGAGCCATTGCAGAAAACGGTCTGCCCGTGCGCACAGACTGGATTGTTTCCGACAGAAAAAACGGAAGAATTTACCAGAATTTCCATCTTCCCAAGGAACTTCCCGAAGCTTTCGTATGCAACTGCGATGATACCGCAGTTCGTCTTGTAAACCAGCTGAAAAATATGGGACTGCGTATACCCGAAGATGTATCGGTAGTCGGCTATGACGATTCACACTTTGCCGTTGCCGGTGACCCGAAAATTACCACCTGTCGTGTGGATACACGCAAGATGAGTGAAAATGCAGTGACGGTTATCCTTTCTATGATTGACGGAAAAACAGTTTTGCCGTGCAGAATTTTTGCAAAAGGTGAAATAATCAACCGTGAATCGGTGTGCGACAGAAGAGACAGATAATACTCTTTTCATACTTTCATAAAAATTAGATCATTGACTTTACACATATAAATGGTAAAATAACATGGAATTATGAAAAAAGGAGGAGCTTTTGAATGGACGAGAAGCTTCCTGAAGAGATCGAAATCTGTGAATCCGAAACAGAGGAAAAAATCGTGGAAGAAGCTGCAGCTGAGGAAATTCCGGCAGAGGAAGACGAGGGTGTAATTATCACCATAGATGACGACTATTTGGGCCCTGATTCCGAAGAAGCGGAAAAGGAAATCCTTGATGAGATAAAAGCCCGTGAATCTCACATCGGCGAATATGTTGCGCCAAAGCAGAATGTTTTCAAGCGCATTGAAAGTTTCTGGTACAGAAACAAGGCAGTTATCTCCATTGCAATCGGTGCGGTGGCAATAATTATTTATCTTATAGTCACCTCAATCCCTGCAAAATATGATATAAAGGCCGCAATGTATATAAGCCAGACCGATTTCCCGATAAACATACAGCAGGAGATTGCAGAGGACCTTGCAAATTATTGCGATGACTGGGATCATAATGGTGAAAAAGCAGCGAGTGTCAGAAAGTTTGATATTTCAGACGAAGGCAATTTTGCAACTGCAGCCTACTACGGCATAGTTCAGGAACACCTCAACGGCGAGCCTGACCAGATGCTGTGGATAGTCGATGAAGGTCTTTATGAGATGATGGTCGAAGGCTACGGCGAGGAGATTTTTGAAAGCTACAAGGGCGCACCCCGCTGGATAGAAATCACCTGGGTCGATGTTCTCAACAGGTGTGTTGAATCGGGCGAGTCGGACAAATTCGGCATCTGCCTGCTGAAAATGACAGATAAGTATGCAGCAGATGAAGACCTGAGCTACAACTATGAAAAGGCTAAAATAGTCCTTGACAGAATACTTGAAGCTCATCCTGAAATACTCACAGCAGAATAAATTATTATTAAAAAAGAGCCGACGAAAGTCGACTCTTTTTTGTTTATTCGCTCTTTCCTTTTATTGTATGAACGAGATTTACAATAATATCTATCACATGACCGAAGGTGATGCAGGCAAAAAGAACTATATCAATGTGCTCAAAGAATTTTGTCATAACATCCTGGGCGTCGCCTGTCATTGCAGCAGCCTCACGAAGACCGTCCATGTTGAAAACATTGCATCCGACAAGGAAGATATACGCACATACAATGGATACAACGCCTGTGATAAGACCTGACACGAAAACCGTCATATTGCGGCGTCCTTCAATAATTCGGATAACGTTGCGGATAACGGTCATAAGAGTCCAGACAACAAGGGGAATCCAAGCCTTGCTTACTGCATCCATGTTGAAAAGGGTAATGGTGCGGATATCTGCACCCTCGGAGCCGACAGTGGCAATAACGGGAACAACATCGCCAAACCAGAGGATCACAACGGTGAAGAAAACCGCAAAGCAGATGTCAACAACACAGTCTGCAACTTTGATTTTCTCCTGTTTTTTGGGCACACTGGGCAGATTTTCAATATTGTCTCCCAGACTTACTTTTTTGCGCTCAAGAATAATAAAAACAAGGGTGATTATGGCAAAAGCGGAAAGAAGCATACCGGGGAATGCGGAGAATACCCATTCCGTAATAAATTCAAACACAGGCTTGTCACGATCAAAAAGAAGACCGAGAACAAAAGCAAGAACAGAACCGACAACAGCAGCGATAAGAACTATTTTAAGAACCAGCTTGTATTTTGTGTAATATATTCCGCCGATAAGATGGTCAAAGGGGTCGGTATCGTACTTCTGAGCAAGCTCATCGGGGGTGCCAAGCTCAGCAAGAACAACACGTACATCCTTTTCGGTGGGAGTTATTTCGCCGCATCTTGCCTCCAGCATATCATCAATATTTGCTGTCAGTTCCTTTGCCACATCCTCACGGTTTTTCTTGGGAAGAAGTCTTGTAACCGCATATACATAGCGGCTGATAATTTCATTATTGTTCATCAATGTTACCCTCCAATATATTTTTCACATTTTCAGAAAAAGCATCCCAGTGCTTTTTCATTCTTTCCAGAACCTCTTTGCCGTCGTCTGTAAGCACATAGTATTTTCTCGGCTTGCTGCCGCCTGTTTCCCATTCGCTTTTAAGAAGTCCCTGACTTTCAAGCCTTCTCATAAGCGGATAAAGAGTGTTTGCCTCAACAGGAATACCGCCCTTTTCCAGCTCACTGACAAGGCTGTAGCCGTAGGTCGGCTTTTCAAGACGGCTTAAAACCAGCAGAATAAGAGTGCCTCGCCTCAATTCCAGTATCAGACCGGATACGATCTCGTCTGTGTTCACAATATCCCTCCGTAAATGTTATCGTTGTATGCATTATAGTGTGTGGTACACACTATTGTCAATAGTAAAATGAAAAATTTTGCAAAAAATAATTTTTTTCGCAGAATATGTGGTAAAATAGAATCACCGAGAAAAGAAAGGCAATGATATATATGGCATATTCAGCCCAGAGGAGGCTTGAGGGAAAGGGAAGACTCCTTGATGAAAAGGGTCAGCTTGCAGGTTTCGGCTGGAATTCTCAGGAGATGCCGGGCTACGACCGCAGTGACGTATCCTTTATAAAACGCATGGCTGTAAGAGAATGGGACACATATACATTCGGAAATGAAAGATGGCAGATATCCTTTTCCATAGCTGACTGCAGCAGTGTGGGAGTAACGGCTGTAAGCGTCACAGACCTTAAGGAAGGCTGGCATAAAAGTGCGGCATACACCGAGGCCGCAAGCCTCGGCAGATATGAGCTCCCCAACAGCAGCGGATTTGGCGATACAGTGTACCGCTCCAGAAACATATCAATAAATATAACGAGAGGTCAGAATGAAAGGCGACTGACTGTCAGATGCCCGAATTTTGACGATGTCAGGGAGCTTTATCTGACAGCGGTTTTCTCAATCCCCGAAGGTGAGAGCCTGCACACAGTCATTCCCTTCAAAAACAAAAGTGAGTTTTATGCATCCCACAGGACCCACTGCATGCCTGTTTCAGCGCTTATGCGCTGCGCAGGAATAGAAACCCATTTTGACCCGAAGGATACTCTTGGCACTTACGAATGGTCAAGAGGGGTCATGCCCCGCAGTGCAGACAGAGTGCGCAGCACAGCAAGCACATTCCACAACGGTGAGCCTTTCGGATTTATTCTTGGCAAGGGCTTCGGAGACCGCAGTGAATGCGGAGAAAATGCATTCTTCTATAAAGGAAAAGTGTATAAAATCGGTGAGATTGATATAACTGTACCTTCAGATCCCGAAAAAGAGGCGTGGGGATTTGTAGGGGAAGAGGGAGATATCAATCTTCGCATGGTACCCGACTGCAGCGAGGTGACGGAAGTTGGCACTCTCGGACTTGTAAAACTCAGCCGGGAGATGGTTTTCGGCTTGTTTTACGGCACGTTGATGCTGAGAGATAACGAAGGTAACGTACAAAGACTTGTGCTGGACGGAATCCGTGGCTGCAGCGAGGAGGTACGGGGCAAATGGTGATAAAGTCAGGCGAGCTTATCCTTCGCCCTCTTGAAATAAAGGATGCTTTATCTCTTGCAGAAATCCTCTCAGACAGCACTGTTTCCGAAATGACAGTGGGAATTCCCTTCCCGATGGACATAAAAAAGGCGGAAACAATAATACTGACCCGCATAAACTGGAAGAAAAACGGTACAGGCTGGCAGCTTGGCATTGAAAAAAACGGCAGGCTGATCGGAATAATCGGACTTAATGCCATAGCAAAAAACCACGACCGTGCAGCCATAGATTACATTATCGGAGCGGAATATCGAGGCAAAGGCCATGCATCAGAAGCGTTGAGGGCTTTTCTCCCTGCCGCAGCAGAGCGATATTCCCTTCACAGAATTTCCGCAACTGTCTTTGCTGATAATATCCCTTCAAGACGAGTGCTTGAAAAAATGGGCTTTGCCTTTGAGGGAATAAGCAGGGAAGAAATAAAAAAGAACGGTATTTACAGAGATGTAGCCCGCTACGGACTGATAATCGGAGAGTAGGACCTTATTCTCCAATTAATCAGTCCGTTTTGTGCGTGTACATTCTCATGCCGGGTGATATAATTTAAGTAAGAAAAAGGAATTCGGGAGATTACGGAAATGGCAAGACGAAACGAAATAGATATGACCAGCGGACCTCTGCTGGGAAAAATGCTGAAATTTGCAGTGCCCGTCATTCTGTCAAATATGCTTCAGCTGCTGTACAATGCAGCAGACTCCATAGTTGTGGGAAGATTTGCAGAGGACGGAAAGAATGCACTGGCGGCAGTAGGCTCAACATCATCAATAATC
Source organism: Acutalibacteraceae bacterium (assembly GCA_045604155.1). GTDB lineage: Bacteria > Bacillota > Clostridia > Oscillospirales > Acutalibacteraceae > JAISGQ01. Next base: position 83,657 of record JAZUNN010000073.1, on the reverse strand, counting down.
CATCTGGTAACAAATCTGTTTATCGGATTTTTCCTTGGCGGAAGCATAATAATTGCCCAGTTCAAGGGAGCGGGGGATGACAAGGAAGTCAGCAAAACCGTCCACACAGCGGCACTTACAAGTCTTATAACAGGTATTGCCGTGTGCCTTATCGGACAGATAGTTGCAGAACCCTTGCTCACCGCAATGGGTACACCTGACGAGGTTATAGACAAATCCCTTCTTTACATACGCATCTATTTCCTCGGAATGCCTTTTACAACCATATATAATTTCGGTGCATCTACCCTCCGTGCCGTGGGTGATACCAAAAGACCCCTTTATTTCCTTACCCTTTCAGGAATCGTTAATGTAGGTCTCAATGCGGTAATGGTCATAGCTTTCGGCATGGACGTTGCAGGAGTTGCCATAGCAACTGTTGTCTCCCAGATGATATCCGCAGTGCTGGTCATAATCAGCCTGATGCACGCCGACAGCTCTATACGACTCATACCCTCAAAGCTGAAAATCCACAGCAAAAAGCTCGTAATGATGCTGAAAGTCGGACTTCCCATCGGTCTGCAGAATGCCCTTTTCTCCTTTTCGAATGTACTTATCCAGTCCACGATCAACTCCTTCGGAGAAGCAGCAATGGCAGCCCATACCGCCGCAGTCAGCATCGAAGGCTTTATGAATGTGGCTGTTTCGGGCGTTGCAGACACCTCCATAAACTTTACAGGTCAGAATGTAGGCGCAGGAAAATACAAAAGGGTGCGCAGAGTCTGCGCAATATGTGCAGTTCTTTCCGCAGGAATTTCCATCGCACTGGGACTTGTCATGTTCTTCTTCGGTGATAAGCTTCTGGCAATATACAATTCCGACCCCCAGGTTATCGAATGCGGACTAAACAGAACAAAGCTTGTCGGTCTGACTTATTGGATTTTCGCACTGATGAATGTCTTTGCAGGCTGCCTGAGAGGCATGGGACGTTCATTCCTTCCCATGATAAGCTCACTACTGGGTGTCTGCGGCTTCAGAATCGTATTTATTTATACCATATTTAAAGCTTCCCCCACACTTTTCACCCTCTACAGTGTCTATCCCTCCTCCTGGTTTGTGGCAATGGCACTCAACGGAATATGCTATTTCATAATCAGCCGTATGCTCATTGCAGGCAAATTAAAGGTAATCACAAAGACAAAAGCAAAGGCATAAGTAAATTTCATATGCTTGACATATGAAAGGATATGAAATATAATGAAAACATACTGACAGGAGGGATAACAATGCTTGAATACGATAAGCTTTATACCGTGGAAGATGTTGCTCAGAAAACAGGCCTTACCGATAGAACTATAAGAAATTATCTCAAGGACGGAAGACTCAAAGGCAAAAAGATCGGTGGACAGTGGCGTTTTACCGCCGATGATATTGAGGCATTGTTCCGCACTCCCGGTGAGGAAGTGGAGAAAAAGAGCGGAGAGATGGACAATTTTCTCCTTTCTTCCTGCGACTCATCCAATCCTGATGTGTGTGTTATGGTTGATTATTGCTGTGAAGAGAGTGCTGCAAAGGAAATCGCAGCCCGTATATACGCAGAAAAGGATGACCCTGCAAATAACTTTTCAAAAGGCAGGATCACCTTTGAATACGAAAGAGAAGCAGGAAAAGCCCATTATATTGTGCGAGGCAATGCGGATTTTGCAGCAGCCATGCTGAAAATAATCAGAAAACAGACAAAGAAGATATAAAGTCCATCCCGGGCTCTCTCTGATGAGGGAGAGATGACTTCTTTTGTGGGGCTGCTTATATATATAATAGTATACAGAAAACATCCCCTACAACACTATGCGCAACAAATTGCAGACGCACCCGAAAGACATCTGATGTCATTTGGGTGCGTTTTTTGTGCTTGAGAGCCCCAAAAAAGTCCGAAAATGAAATTAAAAGAAATGGAAAATAGATTAAAATGCTTAAAATTTACTTAAAATACTTAATTTCTGAAAATGCAATACTTGTCAAAAATGAGCCCATCATAAGCCACAAATCGGGATAACAGGACAAATAAGCCCAAAATATAGATTTGATTTTCCGATTAACAATAAAACTTCTCAAAATAAAGTCAATTAAAAAAGTCTGTGTTCAAATTAGATTTCGATTCCTATTCAAATTTTTTTAATATTTGTAGTTGAAATTATACCAAATGTCCGCTATAATAATGACATAAATGCAGACATACATAAGAAAATGTTGCGCATCTCAATCAGGTGGTTAATACACGCACAACAGATCAGAAACATTGCGAGAAAATGTTGCGCAAAATTTCGCAATAAAATTTCTGAAAAAACTTCAAAAAAATAGTTGATTTTGTTGGGAGAACGTGTTAATATCATCTTGGACGTCTTCTCCGAAAGAGAAAAGTCCAAAATTAAATCGGGTATAAGTCATAAGGGAGAGCCGATGCTCCGGAATGGCGTGGTGAACCAGTCCGGTTCCTAAGCTTCCTTGATGACTAACCATATCAGTCATAATTTATTAGGAGGAAAAATTCATGAAGAAACTTATCGCACTTCTTCTCGCAGCTCTCATGCTCGTTACTGTTTTCGCAGCATGCGGCGAAAAGGAAACCGACGAGCCTACTACTGTAGACCCCGTTGTTACCGGCACTGACGAACCCGTTGAGGATCCCGAAGGCGCAGTATTTAACATCTACGCTTGGAACGAAGAGTTCAAGGGCTTCTTCGATAAGTACTACACTGTTCCCGAAGGCATCACCGTTAACTGGATCATCAATCCTTCTGACGGCGGCGTTTACCAGCAGAAGCTTGACGAGGCTCTCCTCGCTCAGGATAAGGCTGCAGCTGATGAAAAGATCGACATGTTCCTCGCTGAGGCAGACTACATCCAGAAGTATGTAGATTCTGACTACACCATGAGCATCGACGAAATCGGCTATGCTAACGTTGACACCATGTATGATTACACCATCAAGGCTTGCACCGATACTCGCAACGGCGAGTGCAAGGGTGTTTCCTTCCAGTGCTGCCCCTCTGCTCTCATCTATCGTCGTTCCATCGCTAAGGACGTTCTTGGCACCGACGATCCCGCTGAGGTTCAGGCTAAGCTCGGTTCTTGGGCAGATTTCGAAGCTGTAGCAGTTGAAGCTAAGGCTAAGGGTTATTACATGACCGCTTCCTACGCTGAGACCTACAGAACCTTCTCCAACAACTGCACCACCGCTTGGGTTGATGGTTCCAACAACCTCGTACTCGACAAGGGTCTCGAAGCTTGGATCACTCAGACCAAGACCTTCATGGACAACGGTTACACCCTCCCCTACGGCATCTGGGATGGCGACAAGAACAACGAGATGGCTTCCACCGGTAAGACCATGTGCTTCTTTGGTCCTGCTTGGTACTTCAACTTCTGCATGGGTCCCGCACACGAAGGCGACACCAACACCATGGGCGACTGGGCTATCATCGAAGGTCCTCAGGCTCACTTCTGGGGCGGCACATGGCTCCTCGCAGCTACCGGTTCTGACAACCCCACCATGCTTAAGGACATCTTCACCGCATTCACCGTTGATGAAGAAGTTTGCACCAACCTCATCAAGAACGACGCTCAGTTCACCAACAACAAGAAGGTAAACGAGGCTGTTGCTAACGACGCTACCTACGCTTCCGAGTTCCTCGGCGGCCAGAACGACGTTGCTATCTTCGTAGGCATGGCTGACAACATCGTTTGGGAAAACCACACCATGTACGATCAGCTCCTCAACGAGGATCTCCAGACCTACATGAAGGACTACTTCACTGGTGCTGCAGATTATGACACCGCTTACGGTGCATTCCTCGACTCCGTTAAGACTCGTTACCCCGAGATTAACGTTGGCTAATTTTAATACAATTAGTTTGAGTTAAAACTTAGTTTATCCGGCTACGCCAAGGCTCAACGCCTTGGCGTAGCATTCTAAGAGGCATGTTTTTCTGTCAGTATTCTGAAAGCAGAACTATATGACAGGCGTTTTAATAATTCTTCTTATTAAGGTGTGGAGGAAAAAGCATGCTCGGGCGCGGTGTTTCCGCATCATCATCAAACCCGAAGGGAAGGTCTCGTATGTCAACATTACAGCAGGACTCTTTGCGGAAAAAAAGACGTAAGTCTATAAGCTATGCGAAATGGGGATACATTTTTATACTCCCGTTCTTTATCGTATACATTATCTGCTCCCTCATTCCGCAGTTCTTAACCGTTTATAACAGCTTTTTTGAAAACTTCAGATCCGGTCTCAGACAGATCGGTCCTAACTATGTAGGATTTAAAAACTACGAAACACTTTTTACTCGTGGTAGTAACGGAGAAATTCTCGTTTTAAAGTACATGGGTAACACCATGCTCATGTGGGTAATGGGCGCAATTCCTCAGATCGTTATTGCACTTATTCTCGCAGTTTGGTTCACCAGCTACCGCCTCAAGATCAAGGGTCAGGCATTCTTCAAGACTGTTATCTATATGCCTAACCTCATCATGGCATCAGCATTCTCTATGCTGTTTGCAAACCTTTTCTCCAGCGGCGGTCCTATTAATCAGATGCTTATGGAAGCTGGAATACTTGATCAGCCGTTCCAGTTCTTTGACAATGTCATTACAACTCGTTCCCTTATCGCTCTCATGAACTTCCTCATGTGGTTCGGTAATACCACCATTCTTCTTATGGCTGGTATCATGGGTATCGATCAGTCTATTTTTGAAGCAGCTACCATCGACGGTGCAAAGTCAATGCAGGTATTCTTCAAAGTTACACTTCCGCTCCTCATGCCTATCATCGTTTACGTTGTTATCACCGCTATGATCGGTGGTATCCAGATGTACGACGTACCGCAGGTTCTTACCGGCGGCGAGGGACAGCCTCTCGGATCTACCATGACAATGGTCATGCAGCTCAACAAGTACATGGGCAACAACAAGAACTATGGTATGGGCGGTGCCCTTTCCGTTGTTATCTTCATCTTCACTGCTATTCTTAGTGTATTCGTATACAAAAGCATGGCAGCAGAGTACAGCACCAAGGCTGCACCTCAGAAGAAATATAAGAAGAAGGGAGCAAAGAGAGCATGAGTACATCTTACAACAGAAAAGACAATTATGCAGGCGAGGCAAAGAGCTCTCGCGGAGCACTCATATTCACAAGAATAGTTGTTTACATCTGCCTTGCAGTCCTCATGATCATCTGTCTGTTCTTCTTCTATCTGATGCTTGTTAACTCATCCAGATCGAACAACGAATTGATGGGTGGATTCTCCCTCTGGTTCTCCAAATATTTTGGCCAGAACTTCCTGAAGGCTGTAAGAAGCACCGACATGGTAAATATTACCCTCGGTATGTGGAACAGCTTCCTTGTCGCAGCTCTTTCTTCTATTCTTACCACTTACTTCTCTGCTCTTACCGCTTTCGGTATCCATGCATATGACTTCAAGGGTAAGAAGGCTGCATTTACATTCATCATGGCAGTTATGATGATTCCTCCTCAGGTTTCTGCAGTTGGTTTCATTCAGCTCTGCTACAAGTTTAACCTCACAGATAACTATCTGCCTCTCATCATCCCCTCAATCGCAGCACCTGTCGTATTCTTCTACATGAAGCAATACATGGACAGCGTTCTGCCCCTTGAGATCATCGAGGCAGCTCGTGTTGACGGTTCCAGCGAATTCAGAACCTTCAATACCATCGTTTTCCCCATCATGAAGCCTGCTATGGCAGTTCAGATGATCTTCTCCTTCGTAGGCTCCTGGAACAACTACTTCACTCCTGCTCTGCTCATCTCAGACAAGGAGAAAGCAACAGTTCCTATCATGCTTGCAACACTTCGTTCTTACGACTGGTCTAACAGAGATATGGGTACACTTTATATGTTCATGGTACTGGCTATTCTGCCTGTTATCATCATCTATCTCTTCCTTTCCAAGTTCATCATCAAGAACGTTACTGCAGGTGCTGTCAAGGGTTAATTCCCACGATAGATGCGGAAAATGCGCTAATCCAAACAAAAACCCGGCTGTTTTCAGCCGGGTTTTTTATTATATAAATTTGAAAACAACCGGCAGAGTAATATAAGCAGTGCAAAGGGGAAAGATCAATGCGAAATGTTGCGCAGTTATTTAAGCAAATTAAAAAACTTAATTACGTAATTGAGCTATTGCAATTTCGCAATAAAGTGTTATAATTAAAATGTAAAATGGTTTTGCTAACCAAAAAGAGAAAAGGAGAAATTATAATGAAGAAGATCAAGTCACTTCTGGCACTGCTTCTTGCCGTCGTTATGCTCTGCACCGCATTCGCAGGCTGCGACAAAAAGACTGACAGCGATGCTCCCGCAGCTGACGTTGTAATCAACACCGATTATACTGCAGTTGTTGAAGAGCATGAGTCTGCAAACGGCATTCTCACCAGCGACAACGGCGCAATGCGTCCTGACCTTACCTCTGTTGAGCTTGTAAGACTTATGGGTAACGGTACAAACCTTGGTAATACAATGGAAGCAACAAATTCCAATATCAAGAATCATTCCGCATATCCCATTGCATCTCTTGAAACCATGTGGGGAGCACCTGAAACCACTCAGGAAATGATCTCCTTCCTCAAGAAGAGCGGATTTGACACAATCAGAATCCCTGTTGCATGGATCAATAACGGCACAACCTATGCAGAGGGCAACGATCCCAGCAACTATGTAATCAGAGAAGACCTCCTTGACAGAGTTGAAACCATCATCAACTATGCTCTTAACGAGGATATGTATGTCATCATTAACGACCACTGGGATGCAGGCTGGTGGGGAATGTTCGGTCAGGAAACCGACCCCAACCATCAGAAGGCTATGGATATTTACACCTCCATGTGGACTCAGATTTCCGAGAGATATAAGGAATACGGCTATCGCCTTATTTTCGAGGCAGCAAACGAGGAATTCGGCAGCCGCTTCAACGATGCAGACCCCATGCTTTCTCCCGAAGGCATCACCCTCAACGAAGACGAGTGGTATGAGCTTGCAAATGAGCTCAATCAGGTTTTCGTTGACACCGTACGTGCAACCGGCGGCAACAATACCCAGCGTTTCCTCCTTTGCGCAGGCGTAAACACCAACATTGCAAACACCTGCGATGAGCGCTTCAAGATGCCTACCGACACTGCTGAGAACAAGCTTCTCATCTCTGTACACTTCTATGATCCGTGGTCTTACTGCGGCGACGGTGCAACAGGCTCCTGGGGCATCAAGACCGACTATCAGACCATCAACGACACCCTTCCCAAGATGTCCAAGTTCACCGAGGCAGGCTACGGCGTAATCATCGGTGAGTGCGGCGTTCTCAACACCAACAACTGCACCGAGCTTCTTCCCAACGCTCTCCAGTACCACGAAAACCTCCTCGCAAACTGCGATCTTTACAACTACTGCCCCGTTCTCTGGGACACCAGCTGCTTCTTCAACCGCAACACTCTCAAGTGCGTTGATCCTGACCTTGCAACTCTTTACAGAAAGAACAGCTTTGCATGGAAGGAAGGCTCCGAGATGACCGATGAGGAAATCCAGGAAGCAGCAAAGAAGACCATGGCAGCTCTTATCGATGCAGCACCTGAAAAGTTCCGTGAGGATGCAATCCAGGTTGATGCAGATACTTCTGTTGCATGGATCATGTGGAATGACGGCGGCTGGACAATCTCCTACAGCGTAGGCGACAAGTATCAGCCCGACAGCCTTACCGCAGGCCTTGTTCCCACTGATGTTGAAATCACCGGCGAAGGCACCTACACTGTAGGTCTTGACTTCACAGGCGTTTCCGGCGGTTACTCCAACAGCACCGCATTCTCTGCTCTTGCAATCGCAAACGGCGAAATTCTCTTCCCGGGCTATTGCATCGAGATCAGAGAAGTCAAGATCAATGGCGAAGTTTACAACAACTTTGGCAAGTATTACACCACTTCTGACGACCAGAAGACCACCCGTGTAAACCTTTACAACGGCTGGGTAACCGAGCTTCCCGAGGGTGCACGCCGTGCAGACGGCGACCTCACTGGCGCAACTCCCACACCCTTTGATGCAACCGATCCTATCCTCAAGAACATCCAGACTCTTGAGATCACCTTCGATTATGTAGCACCCGCTGCATAATTGTTGACAGTCGCATATAGTTCTGCCCCCGACGGATTTACTCCGTCGGGGGTTTTTCATCTGAAAATATCATACCGAAGCAGGAGGAATATGAGTGAAAACCGAATATTGAAAATTCGTATCTGCTTTGAGAATGTTTTGATATGTTATTCCCTAAGTTAGAGGGAGGGTTTTCTTGTCCCCCTCTGACGAGGGGGATGTCGTATCATGCAAAGCATGATTGACAGGGGGAGAGATATAGTCCCAAACTATACATTCAAAATCCTGCACCGATTCATGATTTATATCTGTTCGATTTTCCTTGTACCATTTCTTTGCTGCCAAAGAAACGGTACCCAAAGAAACCACTTAAGAGGGAGGGGTTCCGATCCCCCTCCCTCTTAAGAATCACCCTTCCTAAACGGCCAAAAGGGTCTATACTATCTTCACATATGAAACTGTATCGCTTCCCCTTTTGGATTTCTCTGTCTGAGTGTATCGCTTGTAATATTTTTCGGAATTTTTTGCTGATCTGAAATTTCGCACCGAAAGCAAATTTTATCCATGGCAAAACAACCACAGCCAACAAAAAAGCTCCCCTGAAAACTCAGAGAAGCTTTTGCTGCATAAATAAATTATTCAACCACCCATTTTTTGACATAATTATCATTGCAGCCGTAATACGATGCATCGTGAGGGGCATATACTGTGGCATTGTAGCAACCCCCAAAAGCAGAATCACCAATACTTGTCACGCTGTCAGGAATCTCTATGCTTGTAAGAGAATCGCAGCCATAGAACGTAGAATAGCCAATAGTTGTCACACTGTCAGGAATCTCTATGCTTGTAAGAGCACTGCAGTTCTCGAACACAGAATCGCCAATGCTTGTGACACTGTCAGGAATCTCCATGCTTGCAAGGGCGCTGCAGTCACTGAATGCATAATCGCCAATAGTTGTCACACTGTCAGGAATCTCTATGCTTGTAAAAGATCTGCAACCCCTAAAAGCAGAATAGCCAATAGTTGTCACACTGTCAGGAATCTCTATGCTTGTAAGAGCACTGCAGTTCTCGAACGCAGAATGACCAATACTTGTCACACTGTCAGGAATCTCTATGCTTGTAAGAGCACTGCAGTTCTCGAACGCAGAATGGCCAATACTTGTCACACTGTCGGGAATATCTATACTTGTAAGTGAGCTGCAGCCTGAGAATGCAGAATTGCCAATGGCAATAACCTTTTCACCGTCAGTTCCCCTGGGGATTTTGATGTTTTTTTCCTTGCCCGAATAGCCAGTTATAACGACACAGTCATTGGTGATTTCATATGCAATTCCGTCAGGTGTAACATTGTATACAGGCTCAGGGATAGACTTTGAATTAGTTAAAGCCACTCCGACTACAATCGCAATTACCGCAATAAGAACCACAACTGCGGAGCTTATTATAGCAGTCGTTTTATGTTCTTTTACCCAGTCTGCTGCGCTTGCAGTTTTTTCTTTTACAGCGGTTACAGATTTATCAAGGCTTTTCTTGGCTGCTGATGGTTCATTTCTGACAGCAGTATCTGAAAAATTCACCTGTGTCTTCTTCTGAATCGGTGATGCCTGGTTGATTTGCGTTACCTGCGTTATCTGAGTAACCTGCGCAGGCTCAGGAACTGCACGACTTACCTTACCTTTTCTGACGGACACGGTATCCTGATCGTAATAGCTTGCATAAAACGCATCATTAAGGGCTTTTTTGAACTCCGTGGGACTCTTGAAGCGGTCACGCATATTGTACGCACAAGCCTTGAGTATAACAGCAGCAAGCCGAGGAGAGGCATTGACGGGGGGCGGCATGGGAGCACCGCTGACTGTCTTGATAAGTGCCGCCTCCTGATCCTGAGCACGTATACTGCCGGTCAGAGGCATAAAGGGCAGACGGTTGTTGTTGAGTATTCTGTACAGCACAACACCCAGCGAATAAATATCCGAAGTGTGGTTTGCAGGCTCGCACTTATAAATCTCAGGTGCCATATACGAGTATGTACCCTTCTTGCTGACACCCATTGTGGTGCTGCTCATTACTCGTGCAATACCGAAATCACCAAGCTTGTAATCGCCGTTTTCGTTTACAAAGATATTAGAGGGCTTTATGTCACGGTGAATTATCTTGTGCCTTGCGCACACCTCAAGAGCGGTGCAGATATCCGTTCCTATCTTTACCGCATCAGCCTCAGTGAGCTTATTGAGAATGACCTTGTTCAGATCCTCCAGCAGTTCCATACGGATAAAAATATCACAGCCGATGCCGTTTTCCTTGGGGATAACCATGTGGTCTTCATAGGAAACTATATTTGTATTCGCCTTGAGCTTATACATCAGATCAATTTCATACTGAACATTGCGTGCAACATCGTTGAAGTAATCTGAGAGTTCCTTTTCACTGCTGTACATTCCGGAATTTCGAGCTTCCATAAGCTGATCTTCCTCGGGAACAGAAATATGCTTTATGGCGGAATAATAGGTGTGTTCACCGTCGTGACGCACAGCCTTGTATACCTTGCCGAAGCCACCCTTTCCGAGCACGCTTTCGCATTGCCAGACTCCCCAGAGCGGCTCAAACTTTCTGATACTGTCCATAAATACATCTCCCGTTAAAGTATCTGTATAATTATATAACATCGGTAAGTTATTGTCAACAATACGGGGAATATAAGAAAAGAACCGCTGTCCTTTCAGACAGCGGTTCTGAATTACTGAAGTAAATGCTTATGCAGCGGGAGCAACGTACTCGAAGGTAACTTCGAATGTCTTTACCTGAGCCATTTCAGGAGCATTCTTGTCGAGAGGAGTTGCAGTAAGACCGCTGAGATCGCCGTCTGCACGACGGGGACCTTCCTCAGGAACGATGGGAACCCATTCGTTATAGAGGTTTACACGGGTGCACTTCTCATCGTCAGAGCAGGTGTAATACTTGCCGAAGCCCTTGTAAGCCTCGCCGTTGATCTTAATTTCCTTGATTTCAACATAGTAACCGGGGAAGAGAAGCTCGCCGTTAGCAATACCGAGAGCGGTGAATGCGGTGCTGCTTGCATAGCCGCCGGAAACGCCTGTGAAATCGAGAGATACAGTGTAGGTGCCTGCACCGGTGATCTCAACATCGGTGGGAACAAGACCGCTGGTAGCGGTGGTGGGGGAGTATGTATCGCCAACGCTGTACTGTACGCCCCAGTCGCTGCTGGTGTACATGATCCATGCGATAGCCTGATCGTCACGAACAGCAACGTCAACAGTTTCGGGAACTGCGTCATAGGTTTCCTTTACCTTCGGATAAGCAGCCATCATAACATCTTCAAGAGAAGCGCCGTTCTCATTTGCACGGCTGTGATCAAGGAATACCTGAGCAAGATCGTCAAACTTCATCTTGGCATTGACTCTGTCATAGGAACCGTAGGTGCCGCCGATGTCCCAGAGAACAGGGCAGTAACCGTAGAGGTCACAGTTATCGAGGAAGAAGGAAGTCCATTCAACAGCGCCTTCCTTAAGTTCGCCATCCTCAAGCTGGATAGCGCCGCACTCACCGATGATAACGCCGTAGCCATCGAGAGTGAACTTCTCCATCTTTGCAAGACCGTCCTTCATAGCGGTGTACTCTTCCTTGGTGCCCCATGTGGGAAGGCTCTCAAAGATGCAGTAACCGGAGGGATCATAATAGTGAACGGAAACGAGAAGCTTGTTCTTTGCGGTATCGGTGGGCATTACAAAACGCTCGTCGAGAGTCTTGGTAACGTCGGTGCCGAAGCCGGGGATAAGAAGGAATCTCTGCTCGTTGTTGCCGCCGGTAGCACGGACGGTATCAACGAATGCCTGGTTTACTTCGTTTGCAAGAGCATAAGCCTCGTCATCGGTGAAGTAGTTGGTGGTGGAATCGTTGCAGTAGAGTGCGGAGTTCTCGTCAAAACGAGCGCCGATCTCTTCGTTGGCACCCTCGAAAATGAGGCGATCGCCGTATTCCTTGTATCTGTTGGCGATCTGAGTCCACATACCCTTGTAAGCTTCCATAGCAAGCTCACGGGTAGCAGGATCCTCAGAACCGAACATACCGTACCAGCCGCCATCCCAGTGGTCGTTGAGAACAACGTACATATCAGCATTGAGAGCGTAGTTGATGATCTCTTCAACTCTGTTGAAATATGCTTCGGAAATGGTGTAATCACCGGTCTTGCCGAGGTCGGTTGCGTTGGTCATCCATGCAACGGGAATTCTGAGGGTGTCAAAACCTGCGGCCTTCATGCCATCGATGGATTCCTGAGTGGTAATGGGAGCACCCCAGTAACGCTCATAATAGGTGGTGTCGTCGGTAACGTGACCGGTGTTGTTGTCACAGGCCTCCATGGTGTTGCCGAGGTTGATGCCGTTGCCCATAATGTGAGCAAGCTCAACGGAGGTAAGCTCAGTGCGCATAACGCCGTTGTCGGTGGTCATGATGCCGTTTGCAGACTCATGAGCCTGTGCAGGAGCATCGGGGTCAACCACAACGTCAGCTGCGGGAGCATCGCTGTCAGTCTTTTTGCTGCAGCCTGCGAAAGCTGTGCAGACCATGACAACTGCAAGAAGCAGTGCCAGAAGTGACTTGAACTTCTTCATATTCTTTTCTCCTTTTCATTTTTGACTATAAAAGTCGATTGTCAATTTGATTATAACACTTTATTTCGAAATTGCAATAGGATAATAAAGAAGGAATAGGACAAATCGAATATAATCGTACAAAATGGACTTATCGGAGAAAAGAACTGTGAATAAATTAAAAAATTTGATTGAAAATTGCTTCAACCCCTTTAATTTGTGATTTATATATATTATAATAACTTAGATAAAATCAGTTAATTATGCTCATATGAAAAAATCCCTAAAAGGAGAGTAATCCCAGATGAAAAGCAAGGTACGTCTTAATATTTGCGGAACAGATTACTACATCACCAGCGAGGATGACGAAAGCTACATCCGTGCAATCGGCGACGAGGTAGACAGCAGAATGAGTGAGATGATGTCTGAAAACGAGCGCATCTCCACCACCATGGCTGCAGTGCTTTGTGCACTTACCTATGCAGACGAGCAGCACAAGGCAACAGCAGCAGCTGACAGCCTCCGTGCACAGATCAAGGACTATGTTCAGGAGAGCGGCAAGGCTCGCCTTGAGGCAGACGAAGCACGCCGTGAGATCGAGCATCTCCGCCGTGAGCTTCAGAGCATCCGTATGCGTTTTTCTGAGCTGGACAACAGATAATGCCCATTGAAATCCTCGCTCCGGCAGGAGGCATGCCCCAGCTTGAGGCGGCTGTGAAAGCAGGTGCCGATGCGGTGTATCTCGGTCTGCAAGGAAAGCTCAATGCCCGAAGAGGTGCGGCCAATTTCTCCCATGAGGAGCTCTGCGAAGTCACGGCGATGTGCCACGAAGCAGGCACAGCAGTCCATGTTGCCCTTAACACTCTTATTTTCGACGACGAAAGAGAGTCGGCGGCAGCTCAGGTCGAAGCGGTGTGCAGAGCAGGTGTCGATGCGGTTATCGTGCAGGACCTCGGTCTTGCCGCATTCATCAGAAAGTGTGCGCCTGACCTTGTAATGCACGCATCAACCCAGATGACGGTGCATAACAAGGCTGCTCTTGAAACCCTTCGTGAGCTGGGTTTTTCCCGTGCTGTCCTTGCCCGTGAGCTGTCAGGCAGAGAAATCAGGGAGATAGCAGAAAGCGGAATAATGGAAACAGAGGTTTTTGTCCACGGAGCTCTTTGCATGAGCGTGTCGGGACAGTGTCTGTTTTCCTCCATGCTTGGAGCAAGAAGCGGAAACAGAGGAATGTGTGCTCAGCCCTGCCGACTTCCTTTTGTGTCGGGCGGCTTTGAAAACTGTCTGTCCTTAAAGGACATGAGCCATATTGCATACATACCCGAATTTCAGAGCATGGGCGTTGCATCTCTCAAGATAGAAGGCCGTCTTAAGCGCCCTGAATATGTGGCGGCGGCAGTATCGGCCTGCAGAGCCATGCGTGACGAGGGCAGAGTACCCGAGGAGCTTATGAATGACCTTTCAAGGGTCTTTTCCCGCTCAGGCTTTACCGATGGTTATTATACCGGCAGGCGAGGCAGCGGTATGTTTGGCATAAGACAGAAGGAGGATGCGGCTGACAGCAGCACCTTTGCATCCCTTCATACTCTGTACCGTGTGCAGACACCGAAGATTGCCCTTGATGAAACTCTTGAAATCGGTGAAAAAGCAGTGCTTACCGTGTCGGACGGCACAAACACCGTAAAAGCAGAGGCAGAAAACCCCTTTGAAGGGGACATGATATCAGAGGAATTTGCAAGGCGGCAGCTTTCCCGTACAGGCGGTACACCTTATTATCTCAATAAGCTCAGTGTGTCAGGTGACAGAGGAGCATCAGCTTCACTGCTCAACGGGCTGAGAAGGGAATCTCTCAGCAGCCTTTCGCAGCTGCGAAGAGCACCTTGCACCATTGACTTTTCGCCCGATTTCCCGAAGGCAGAAAAACATATTGCAGATGAAAAACAGCCACTTACCCTTGTTTTTCGCAATACAAATCAGATTTTCGATAATATTTCCCGTTATAAAGACAGTATAGAGGCGATATATCTGCCTCTTGAATGTGACTGGGAAAAGGTAAATATAAAAGAAATCCCCCTTTGTGCAGAAGCACCGAGAACATTGTTTGCAGGAGAAGAAAAGTTCTGTGAATGGCTTTGCAATGCGAAAAATGCAGGTGTAAAAAGTGTAATGCTCCACAACATAGGGCAGATTGCAATGGCAAAGAGGGCAGGGTTTGAAATACACGGCGGAGCATCACTCAATGTGGTGTCCACCGACAGCATAAACGAAATGCAGCGTCTTGGCTTTGAAAGCATCGAGCTGTCCTATGAGCTCTGCGCAGGCCGCATAAGCTCCCTGGGCGGTGCATTGCCGAGAAAAGCTCTTATATACGGAAGAATTCCCATGATGCTCACAAGAAACTGTCCCGCATCCCTTAACGGCTGTGCAGGCGGAAACTGCAGCATTACCGACAGAAAGGGAATTGATTTTCCCGTAATGTGCCGTGCCGGGGCAAGCGAGGTGCTTAATTCCGTACCCCTTGCCATAATGGACAAGGACGAGCTTCTTCCCTGCGTGGACGGCTTTGTAATGCGGTTTACAACAGAGTCGGCGGAGGTGTGTGAATCCATTCTTGAAAACGCAGTAAAGGGCATTGCTCTCTGCGAAGTGCGCACAAAGGGAATGTATTTCAGAACGGTATTATAAAAAAGGTCGATTGATAGAATGATTAAAAAGGTTCATGTTAAACCTAAACTTAAAATAGTTCAGTTCCGTGAGGGTGCGGTTATTCCCGAGCGGGCAACAAAGGGCTCTGCAGGACTTGATCTTCATGCCTGCATAAGCGAGCCCATGACCATTGGCGCAGGAGAAAGAGTTGTAATCCCCACAGGCGTAGGCATCGAGCTGCCTGATTCGGGCTATGCCGCTCTGATTCTTGCACGAAGCGGACTTGGCATCCGCCATGGACTTACACTGTCAAACGGTGTGGGACTTATCGACAGCGATTACAGAGGCGAAATAATCGTAGGACTTTCCAATTTCTCAAATGAGCCCTATGAGCTCCGTGTTCAGGAAAGAATCGCACAGATGGTAATAGTTCCCGTTTCCACCATGCCTCTTGAGGTAGTAACATCCCTGTCAAAGACCGAGCGAGGCACAGCCGGCTTCGGTTCAACGGGCAGAGGCGGAGAGGAAGCACCGTCTGAAGAATAAAAGCTATCGGAGGGTCAGATGAAGCGTATTATCAGTAAAAAAACAGCAAGAATAGCCATAATCGGAGTGCTGCTTTCCTGTATGCTTCTGTCGGGCTGCAACAACTGTGCCATGATGGCGAGCCTTAACAAAGGCGAGGAGATCGATGCAGTGTTTGAAGCACTGGGCACCGATATTTTCGGTGAGCACGACCAGACAGTAATGCAGCTTAATATGGCCCTGCCCGTCAGCGCACATTACGCTGCGGTCACAGAGAAAACAGGCTATTCCTGTCTTACCACCGACGACCAGAGGGAAGCATATGAGGAGATGGAAAAATCCATATTCCGCTTCACCAACGAAGGCGGCGGGGAAAAGGGTGAGGTCCAGCTTGAGCGAGCCTACATCCCCAATCTTTCCAGTGCGGAAATATATATGGTAAAGGAAGCTGTTTTTTACGACCATCCCGAAGCCTTCTGGCTTTCACGCAACTACTCCCTTGACTATAATTTCAAGGAAGGACATTTTATAATTCTCTATTCCTACTACTCCTACGATGATGCAATCACCATGGCACGAGCCATGGAAAATGCCATGTCCGCATATCTTCTGGATATGCCCAGGAATCTTAATGAGTATGAGAGAGAAAAATACATTCATGACCGACTTGTTTCGGAATGTGAATATGACTATGCCATGATAGAGGAAGGCAAGGATGACCCTGATGCATCAGGAGCATACGGAGCACTTGTAAATCACAGAGCAATATGCGGCGGATATACAATGGCTTCAAAGCTTCTTCTTGACAGCGTGGGAATCAGAAGCTATGCTGTACACGGCACAGCGGACGGACTGCCCCATGTGTGGCTTCTTGTAAATATAGAAAACAGCTGGTATCACTACGATGCAACGTGGGATGACCCTGTGCTCAGTGAGCCGTCTGCAGTAATAAATCACGCCTATCTCAATCTTACGGATGAAATGATCACATCTGACCATATTATCAGTGAGAATTTCGGTGCACTTACCGACGAGAGAATACAGTCGGGTGAGGCGGGAGACAGCTTCTACAATTTTGAACTTCCCGCAGCTTACGATTCAGCATACAATTACTTTGAACAGGAAGCAATTTACATTGCAACACTCAGCGATGCTTCTGTTGAAATGATGGCTGAGGAAATAAGCTTAAGACTTGCCGAAGGAGAAACGGTAATAAGTGTGAGATTTGACCCCACACTTGACGCATCGGCAGCAAACAGCTGGCTGGTTTCGGAAGGCAGCGCACTGCGCAAGGCTGTTGAAAAGTCAAACAGCAGGTCTTCGGTAAAAGTAAAGGAATATATTGTCACAAGCTATATGGAGCACAGCGCAGAGCATATGCACCGTGTTTACATAGCAAGAATGATAATCAAATAAGATAAGAACAAAAAGAGTACGGAATCAAGAAAGGAAAAACGGAAATGAAGGTTGTACTTGCGGCTGATTCAAATAAATGTGTTGAAACACTGCTCAGAATGGGCATAGAGTGTTCAGTTGTAAACCCCAATATGGATGAAACTCTTGTTACCGGCAAGCGTCTGCCTCCCATGGAGGTTGCACGTGCACTAGCAGCACAGAAGGCTGTTACTGTACTGAAATATTATCCCTCCAACATGGTACTGGGAATGGATACAGTAATCTGCCTTGAGGGCGAGCTTTTCGGCTACCCCAAAAACAGAGACGATGCAAAGCGTATGCTCCTGCGCCTTTCCGGCAAGACTCATGAGGTACATACGGGTGTACATCTTGTGAGCGATTATATCCAGATTGCTTTTTCCACAAGAGCTACCGTAGAAATGACATCCTATTCAGAGGCAGAGATTGAGAATTATCTCAATACCACCGATGAGTATATGCAGTGCCCCGGCGCATACGATATAAACGGCTACGGTGCAATATTTGTAGAGCGTGTAAATGGTGACATAAACAGCTGCAAGGGAATCCCCGTATGCGAGCTTCGCAGACAGCTTCGTCAGCACGGACTTCGTGTATAATCATGTTTTTACGGTGTATGTAACAGTTAATTCTTAAAAAATTAACATCTTGGGCTTATTCTGTAACCATTTGGTTGTTGTGTATTATGTAAAACTGTGATAAAATTAACTATTGCAAAGGGTAACTTATTTTGCAGATAAGCCGCTATTAAATAAAGAACAATGCCTTAGTGAAAGAAAGGATAAGATATATGAATTTTCTTGCCAGAGATATCGGTATAGATCTCGGAACCGCAAATACCCTTGTTTATATCAAGGGTAAGGGTATCGTCATGCGTGAACCTTCCGTTGTTGCTGTTGATATCCGTACAGATACAGTCCTTGCTGTAGGTGCACAGGCAAAGGACATGATCGGTCGTACACCCGGCTCAATCGTTGCAGTACGTCCTCTTAAGGACGGCGTTATTGCTGACTTTGATATTACCGCAACCATGCTCAAGTACTTCATAAAGAAGGCTGTAAAGACAAACCTCTTCTCCCGTCCCAGAGTTGTTATCTGTATTCCTTCGGGCGTTACCGAGGTTGAAAGACGTGCAGTTGAGGATGCAACCAAGCAGGCAGGCGGCGGTGACGTTGACCTGATCGAAGAACCCATGGCAGCAGCTATAGGTGCAGGTCTGCCCGTTGCAGAGGCAACAGGCTCAATGGTCGTTGATATCGGCGGCGGTACCAGTGAAGTTGCCGTTATTTCTCTCGGCGATATTGTTACAGCCTGCTCCGTACGTGTTGCAGGTGACAAGTTTGACGAGGCTATCGTATCCTATGTCAAGAAAAAGTACAACCTTCTCATTGGTGAAAGAACCGCTGAAGAAGTCAAGGTAAAGATCGGCTCCGCATTCCCCTATGAGAATGAGGAAGGCATGGTCATCAAGGGAAGAAACCTTGTTGACGGTCTGCCAAAGAACGTTGTAATTTCCGCTGCAGAGGTCAGAGAGGCTCTTGCCGATCCCCTTTCCAGCATTATAGATGCAATCAAGGTAACCCTTGAAAAGACACCCCCTGAGCTTTCCGCAGATATCATCGACCACGGTATTATGCTTACCGGCGGCGGTGCGCTTCTCCGCGGCTTTGACAAGCTTGTTGCTCAGGAAACAGGTATGCCCGTACACATTGCAGAAAGACCTCTTGACTGCGTTGTTGACGGTACCGGCAAGCGTCTTGACATCATCATGCCCAACTCCTATTGGAGAGCAAGAAACTGATGACATCAAATTAAAAAATTACCGCAAGGTCAATATTGCCGCAAGGAATTCCCTTGCGGCAATATGATATTAATTATGATTTTAAAGGTGGTGCCACCGTGAAGGAGATATTCAAAGGCAGGAACTTCAAGATACTCATCGCAGTTCTGCTGGTTCTGCTGGGCGTAATGGTATATGCCGCATCCCGATCAACAGAACAGGGCTTCACAGCTTCGCTGGCGTCATACATAACCCGTCCCATCCAGAAACTCAGTGCCCTTGTATCCAGCGGTATCGGCGGATTCACCGATCAGTTTGAGGACATAGACAAGGTGCGTGCCGAAAATGAGCTTCTTGAAAAGAAATGCCGTGAGCTTCAGGCTCAGATGGTAGACTATGAATCGCTCAAGGCAGAAAATGAGGAGCTCCGTGCAATAAGCGGCATCAGCGAACGCAACAACGACTACAAGTTTGAGATGGCAACGGTCATTTCAAGAGATGCCACAGATACCTTCAATACATTCATCATAGACAAAGGCTCAAACCACGGCGTATCACTCTATGACCCCATAATCACAGCAGACGGTCTTGTGGGATATGTTTCCCAGATAGGCCCCATTTCCTCGAAGGTCACAACCGTAATCAGCTCTGCCAGCAGCGTCGGTGCAGTTGACAGCAGCACCCGTGACGGCGGTGTTCTCATAGGTGATCTGGAGCTTGCATCCCAGGGCTATGCAAAGCTTTCATATCTTGCCCGTGACTGTGACGTTACAACAGGCGACATAGTCGTTACCAGCGGTCTTGGCGGAATATTCCCAAAAGATCTCATTATCGGTGAGGTTATTGAGATAAAGCCCGAGGCACAGGATATTTCTCTTTATGCGATAATCAAGCCTGCCGCAGACATAGAAGGCTGCACCACTGTTTTTGTAATAACCGACTTTGACGGTCAGGGCGCAGTGGTTGACGGCGAGCTTAATCTGTATCCCGGCGAGGAGCAGGTTGAAGATTCCGAATAAGCTCTCCTGACGAACAAACCCGAACGGGGTGACAGAATGAAAAGAATACTCAGCAGAGTGAGGATAAAATGGATAGTTTACATCCTCGAGCTGATAATAATATTTGTACTTCAGAATACACCCGGACTCATACCTACATTTCTTAACGTCAAGCCCATGCTGCTGATAATCTTTGCAGTCAGCATCACCATGTTTGAAGGTGAAGGCAAGGGTATGTGGATCGGTCTTATAGCAGGATTGCTGATGGATCTTGGCAGTGCAATGGTGTTCGGATTCCATGCCATGCTGATGACGGTCGTGTGCTTCTTCTGCGGAATACTGGTTGTATACCTGATGAGAAACAATCTCGTCACATCAATGGTACTTGCAGCCGCATCTGTATTCGTGGTGGGACTGTTTCAGTGGTTCTTCAAGTTTGCATTGTGGGGTGACAGCGGCACATGGTATTTCCTCTATGGAGTGCTGCTTCCGAGAATAGTCTACACAACCCTTCTCATGCCCATTGCATTCTACTTCAACCGTGCAATCGCAACACACCTCGAGGACGAGGAATAAAAAATTAATATTCAGTTCGTGCAATCATCACATATTCAAGCTAAAATAAAAAGCAGATAAACCGAAAGGAGGTCACCGCAATGGATGATGAAAAAAGAATAAGCCGACGTATATTCATACTTGTTTCCATTCTCATGTCGGTGATCGTGGTTTATGCTGTTGTCCTGCTCAAGCTGCAGGTTGAACAGGGCGAGTATTACCGCACTCAGGCGGTCAAACAGACGGCAACTTCGATTTCTGTCACTGCAGCACGAGGCGAAATCGTTGACAGATACGGTCGTGCCATAGTGCAGAACAGACTGGGCTATGCCATAGTATTCAACCGTGCCGACATGGAGGTCGGAACAGAAAATGAGATAATCTGGCGTCTTTGCACTCTTCTTTCCGAAAGGGGAGAGGAATGGAACGACAACACGCCTCTCTATGTAGACGAATTCGGCACAGCATCATACCCCACAGAGGAAGAACAGACAGTCAAGGTAAAGGCAGCAATCTCCGATATGCAGGAGGAGCTGATGCTTCAGTCCTATGCAACGGCGCAGAACTGCTACGACACCATGGTAACGGACTATGAGCTTGAAAATCTTTCTCCCGATGTGGCAAGAATGATAATGGGCGTACGCCTTGAGATGGAGCTTGCGTCCTTCTCCAGTGCATATCCCTATACCTACGCTTCCGATATTTCTCTTGATACAATGCAGATAATCAAGGAAAATGCTGCATTGTTCAAGGGTGTTGAAATAAACGTCATACCCATCCGTGAGTATGCCGACGGCACCATTGCTCCCCATATCATAGGCAATATAGGTCCTATCTATGCAGAGGAATACGAAGAGCTTAAAAAGAGCGGCTACAAGATGACCGACTATGTAGGTAAGTTCGGAATCGAAAAGACCTACGAAAGCTATCTCAAGGGCGACGACGGCAAGAAAAAGGTTCAGCGTGACGACAACGGCGATGTTATCTACGAGGAATTCACCGAAGATGCCGTGCCGGGCAATACCATCGTCCTGACCCTCGACTCCGAAATGCAGAAGGTTGCACAGAAATCCCTTGAAAAGTGCATAAAGTCAATCGCAAGAGCAGGTGCAGCCACATCTGCAAAATACGACGGTGAGGATGCAGATTCAGGCGCAGTTGTTGTTATGAATGTACAGACCTTCGAGGTTCTGGCACTTGTAACCTATCCTTCCTATGACCTGACCACCTATTCCGAAACCTATGATGAGCTGCTCAAGCATTCGGGAAAGCCTCTCTATAACCGAGCACTCAACGGTACCTATGCACCGGGTTCAACCTTCAAGGTTGCAACTGCACTGGCAGGACTCGAAGAAGGAATAATCACCACAAAATCCACATTCACCTGCAACAGAGTGTTTACCCATTCAGAGTACAAACTGAAGATGAGATGTCTGGGCAATCACGGTGCAATAAACGTAACAACCGCACTTTCCAAATCCTGCAACATCTTCTTCTACAACGTAGGTGAGCAGCTTGGAATTACAAAGTTCAACGATTATTGCCGTCAGCTTGGCTTCGGCTCGGCAACGGGCGTGGGACTTGGCGAATCCACCGGTACTCTTGCAGGCCGTGAAGAGCGTGAAGCAAGAGAAGCAGGCTGGTACTATGCAGATACCCTGCAGGCAGCCATCGGACAGAGTGACAACCGCTTTACTCCCGTCCAGCTCTGCGCATATATGTCCACCGTTGCAAACGGCGGCACACGTTATGAAGCAAGAATAATCAAGACCATAAAGAGCTACGATTATACAGAAACCATAATTGAGGATACTTCGGATAATCCAAAGATACTCAATAACCTGAACGTTTCTGAGCAGAACCTTGCAAACGTTAAGAAAGGACTTCTGTCCGTTACTCAGGAGGGTACCGCATCAGCGGCATTCTCCAACTACAAGATACAGGTCGGCGGCAAAACAGGTACAGCGGATACATTGAAAACCGTTACCGCAAACGGAATATTCATCGCTTTCGCACCGTATAATACTCCCGAGATTGCAATATGCATCGTGGGCGAGAAGTGCGGCCACGGAAGTGAAATGACCGGTGTTGCCCGTGATATCTTCGACTACTACTTCTTTGCGGAAAAGACCGATGGTTACGAAAATATATCCGACGGTCAGCTTATTGTATAAGATAAACCGACAGATATAAAATCTGTCGGTTTACTTTTTCAGAAAAATTTTTCAGGAAATCCTGTAACGAACTGCATATTTTTCCGACTTACTGTATGTAGTCGAAAGGAGGCGACAAGGTGTCAAAAATTCCGGAATATTATGACGAGTACTCACAGCTTGTATTTCGTTACCTTCTCAGATTATGCGGCAGCAGTGATCTTGCCGAAGAGCTGACCCAGGAAACATTCTATCAGGCAATACGCACTTCGGACAAGTTCAGAGGCGACTGCAAGCCGTCGGTATGGCTTTGCCAGATAGCACGCCACAGCTGGTATAAATATCTTGAGAAGAACAAGCACAGCAAGGGAAATGTTCCGATAGAGGAATATGACTGCCCGGAAGAATCAGATGTTGACGACCGAATTGCAGATGCAGAGGATAAAATGCGTATTTACGCAAAAATGCAGGAGCTTAACGGTGAGCTTCGGGAAGTTCTTTATCTGCGGATTCTTGGGGAGCTGTCATTCAAAGAAATCGGAACGATCATGAAAAGAACTGAAAACTGGGCACGAGTTACATATTTCAGAGCAAAAAATGCCCTGAAGGAAAAATGCGAATAGCATTTATGTATGCGCCCATTGATCGTTTGAAAGGAGAAACTGATTTATATGAAACAGAACTGTTATATTGTACGTGATCTTATGGGAAATTATATAGAGGAGCTTGTCAGCGAGGAAACCGCCGCTGATATCAGGGAACATCTCAATGAGTGTGAGGAGTGCAGCCGGCTCCACACAAGGCTCAGTGAACCTGTTTGCAAAGAGGATATTGTAAGCGAAGATGAAAGAAAAGAAAACGAAAAAAAGGTTGAGCCTCTCAAGAAATTCAGAAGAGGAAAAAAGGTGCTGATGATAATACTCATCGCCCTTGCAGGAATCTGTGTTTTTTACACCATACTTTTCAGCAGCTTTATGGTAATGATATCTTCGGGAGGCAGCGAGGTGACCGAAGTGGAAGAATATGCGGAAGTCCTCGGTGAATCGGGAGATAACAAGGATAACTATATCGGATATAACGATATTTTCCCCAATATAATTCCCGACTCTGCGGATGTGAGTATGTTCAACAGCACCTGCAAGGCAGGAATTGACGACCATTATCTTTCCTACCTTGTCTACACCTGCTCTGACAGCGATTATGCAGAAGAATATGATCGCCTTTCAGGACTTGAAAGCACTGATTATAATGTCTACGGTACAAAGGGCTTCAACGAAAAATATGAGCTATGCGCAGTTTATGCAAGTGAATACGGAATCATCTACGCCCTGACCGACCGTGATGCCAACGAGTTTGTATATGTTGCAATGGAGTTTACGGATTATTTATATGACATAGATTATGAAAGCATTGTAGCTCCCGAGCATCTTCCCATCGGCTTTTATGCAGGCGAAGGCAATCCCACAAGACAGGCATTTGACGAAGAATATGACCCATTCAGCTGGTGAAATAAAAGCGGATACCATTCGGTATCCGCTTTGTGTTTATACTTCAAAAACAAATGCCTTTGTATATCCTTCAATATCGCTGTCGATAAAAAGCCTGCCGTTGTGAAGCTGAGCAATTCGTCTTGCGATTGCAAGCCCCAGACCGCTGCCGTCCTTGGCCATGCGCGACTCATCGGAGCACTGGAAGGGCATGAAAACCGACTCCTTCATGCCGTCGGGAATATCGGCACCGGAATCGGCAACAATTACCCTGACTTTTTCCTCCTGCCTTTTCACGGCAATAAGAAGCTTCACGCCCTTTTCATTGTGTTTAAGAGCGTTTGAAATAAGATTATCAATAACCCTTGAAAATTCCCCTTTGTCAATATCCTTTATAACAGCCTCGTCGGGGATGTCGATTTCGGGCTCGATATCATGCTTTTCGATTTCGCTGTATCTCAGGGCAGTGCATTCACGGACAACACTGCAGATATCCTGAGGAGAAAGAGTGAGAGAATACCCATCCGACTCCATTTTTGCATATCGGAACATCTTCTGAATCATATCGTCAACCTGCAGGGATTTTCCCGAAATGGTGCGGTAGATATTCTGCTTTTCGTCCTCGGAAACCGCACCTGCCTCAAGAGCACGGGCAAAACCCAGCACAGAGGAAATAGGGTTTTTCAGGTCGTGAGCAATGTTTGCAAAAAGCATATTCCTCTCTTTTACCTGCCGCTTTGCTTCCTCGGCAATGAAGCCGCTGACTTTGTGATAGTAGAAATAGGAAAACACCCCGAAAACACAAAGACCAAGCAGAATTCCCAGACACTCAAAGACAATTTCGGGGATACCCGTCGCAGTCTTTAAAAAGTGAGAATTTTCAAAAAGCAGCCTGAAAAGATAGATTTCCACAGCCAGAAGCACAAAGGTGATAACGATATAATAATAGATCAGATTCTTTTTCAGAGTATTCATTCTTCCAGTCTGTACCCCAATCCTCGTATAGTTTTTATTCTCTCTCCGCCTATCTTGTCACGCAGGCGGCTGACAGCAACTCTTATGGTGTTGTCGTCCACAAAGCCGTCATCCCAGCCCTTTTCACAGAGCTGATCTCTTGTGAAAACACGCCCGGGAGCTTTCATGAACATCTCCATCATAGCAAGCTCGGTCTTTGTAAGATCTGCAGTTTCGTTTCCTATGGAAAAAACGCATTTGTCCATGTCAAGGGTCAGATCCCTATAAGTAATTACATTACCCTGAGTCCCGGGCTTTCTGCTGTGTCTTCTCAGATTCGCCCTTACTCTTGCAGCCACTTCAAGAGGCTCAAAGGGCTTGGTGATATAGTCGTCAGCACCGAGATCAAGACCTAAGACCTTGTCGTCAAGCTGCACTCTGGCAGAAAGGATCATAACGGGAATGTCCATATCCTGACGGATCTTTTTCAGAACCTCAAAACCGTTCATTCTGGGCATCATGATATCAAGCACAGCCAGGTCAATGTCATAATTTTTAACTATCATGCAGGCCATTTCGCCGTCGTAGGCTTCGTATACATTGATATCCTCTTTTTCAAGAAACAGCCTTAAAACAGAGATTATTTCCTTTTCATCGTCTGCGATGAGTACGTTATATTTTCTTTCCATTCAACTTCAGCGCCTTTGTAAATTTATTTCCGTCAATAATGAATTTCTTTCCTTCGCAAAGTCCCGTAATATCCTTTTCCTCAAAGCCTTCATTATCGGCACGCACAAGAATTTCTCTGCCTTCCTTAACTACAAGGTAATAAGTACCCATGTCCGATATCATGTCGGCGGTTTCGGTGACTTCCACAAAGGGAGTAAAAAGGCAGACCGCAGCATCCAGTATTTTAGCGCCTGTTTTTCTGACCTTTTTTCTTCTGAGATAATATATTTCGTCGGCATCGCTATAATGCCTGAGAGTCTTTTCCTGAATGTTCATTTATATTCTCCTTATATGAAAATTACCGCTATGCAGACGGCAAAACAAAGAATTACCAGAATCATCATGGGTATGGAAGTAAAGAAATAAAGGCATTTTCCGGAAAATTCTCCGTCGCTGACAGCAACAATCTTCTTTCTGCGTAGTTTCATTACCAAAACATAGATAAGTCCTGCTGCAAGGGCAATTACGCCTGCAGTGCATTCGCACATACTGATTATTGAAGAGTCAACGGGAATAACTGTGAGAACAACCATGAGGGAGTTGTTTAAAAAGTGCAGAATCATGGGGAAAATCAGCCTGCCTGAACGCTCGTAGGCATAGCAGAGCACAAGCCCCAGAGCAAAGGCAAAGATTGCCTGAAGCACATTAAGGTGAATGAGCCCGAAGAGCAGGGAAGAGGCGAAGGCCGCAAAAGCACAGCCGTGACGGCGAAGATATCTGTAAAGGATTCCTCTGAAAATAAGCTCCTCAACTATTGCGGGGAAAACACCTACAGCAAGAAAAAGAACAAGAGGCGAAACATCTGCGGCAGAATCCGAGGGGAAAGAAAGGGAAAAACCCGTTGTGCGATTGAGAAGTGTATCTGCAGCGGTGAGAAAACAGTTCACGCCGAGTATTATTATAATACATCCTGCGAAAGCTGCAAGAGAAAAAGGTGATTTTTCGGGTGACTGCTCACGGAGGGACTTTCTGTTGACGAAATAGAATATAAGAAAGATGATTCCCGAAATAAGCATGGCAATATCGGAGGCCACATACATAAGGGAATTGTCGGGCATTGTATATTCCATAACAGCGGCGAGAATGAGAGGAATTGCCATGAGAATGAAACTGAGCAGCTGAAAGAGAAACTGATGGGATAAAAGGATAAGTCCCGAGGTCCTGCCCGAGCGGCGCATGATTTTCTTAAGTTCGTTCATTTCAGTTTCTCCTTATTCTCCGAAAAGAATGGTTCTGCAGTCTGTGAGAAGGTCAGATATGAATTCATCCTTGTCTTCTGAAAGAAACCATTCGCCTTCTTCTGAAATAAGCATGAAATCTTCGGTGAAAGCGGCTGTATAAGAGCTGTCGTCGCCGCTGTTGTCAATAAGCATAACAGAATAAACGGGGTCGGTGTAATATGTGACAGTGCCGTTTTCGATTTCAAAGCCGAGACCGTAGTCTGCGGTAAGCTGATAATCAACATTTTTGAATGCATCCGCAGAGGCAAGGTCATAGTTGCAGAAGGTGACAGTGCCGTATTCGTCAGCATCGGCCTCAAGGGAACCAATATCTGCACAGAGTCCGTGCTGAGCAAGCTTTTCGGCGGTTATTCGGGGAAGAATTGTGTCCCAGCTGATTCCGATATCGGGAATGTCAGAGGAAGTGCTGCCTTTGCCGCATCCGAAAAGACAGAGGGTGAGAGCTAAAACTGCGATGATCATAAGAATTCTGGTTTTCATAATGTAAGTTCCTTTCGTTTATTTCTCTGTTGTGTCTGTATCATACAAAGGAAATCTTACATTATCGAGAGAGTTTTCTTACATTAATCTTACAAAAAAGACGCCGGATTTCCGGCGTCTTCATGCTTTTAATTAAAGGGTGTTGTATATACATAGGATATTGCGCTGTCCTCAGCAATTTTCATAATATTTTCCTTGTCGGCAACGACAGCAAATCCAAAAATTTCAAATTCGTTATTCTCCACATACTCGATAATATCAGCCCACTGTGTATTGCTGATGCGGAACATTTCGGCTGTGTCAGAATGGTCATCCATATATCTGAGCATACTGAGGAAATGAGTTTTCATAGCCTCGCTGCGGGCAGTATCTTCATCCATCTGCTCGGCATCGGCTCTGCTGTCAAGGATGCAAAGCTTCGGGTAATCCTTGCGATTCCACTCAAGAGTCCTTCCGCAAAGCTCGGGAGAAAAGCCCATGTGACGGTAAGAGGTGTTTCCCGTGTATACTCCGCACCAGAGCTCAGCGGTACGGACATCCTTTGAAAGATACCAGTTGTAGAAGCTTTCGTACTCGGTCAGATTTTCAAGGGTGAAATATGCGGTGTAATAGTTGTTGTCGCTGAGATTATCAAGAGCATCAAAAGCATCTTTTCGGGAGCCTGCAGCACCTGTGCCGCTAAATGCGATATATTCTTCTTCCTCTATTGTAAAGGCGTTTGTCGCAGGAGTGGTAAGGAGATTGGGGTCGTAAAGGATAAGCTCGTTACGGGTGATTTTTCCGCTTACAGCCGTAAAAGTGCCTGTTACAGAGGAAACCTGAGGTATGGTGATGTGGTATTCTCCATAGCCCTCACCATCTGCAACGGAGGTGTTGCGGTATCTGCCGGGAAGCAAAAGCTCGGTGTATACGGAAAGATCGAGGTCAAGTCGGGTGGTAACTTCTCCAAGCTCGGAGGTGCTGATAACCTCTGAGGGGTCGTAATAGGCCTTTGAAACTGCATTGGGCAGCACAAAAATCACAGCCAGAACGATCAGAAGAATTATAACGCCGATAATAAGTCCCGATTTGATGAAAGCACGTCTTATGGAAGCTTTTACCGAAGCGGTGAACTCTTTTGCCTGCTTATCGGTGTCGGTGCTTTCTTCTTCGGACAGAAGACCACCGCTGACGGGTAATTCCGCCTCGTCAAAGAGATAGTCGGAAATAGCCTCATGTTTTTCAATTTCAGCCTCAAGCATAGCTGTCTGCTCATCAGACAGTGTGCCTGCTTTATACTGTTCTATAAGATCACGGAATGTCATTCTTATTTACCTCCAGGTATTGTCTTATTTCCTGCTTCGCACGCAGGGTCAGCACACGCACATTTGAGGGTGTGAGATTCAATGCAGAGGCTATTTCCTTCTGGGAAAGTCCTCCGAAATAGTGCATTATCAACACCTCGCGTCTGGTGCGGCTCAGTTTGTTGAGAGCCATATAAAGAAGTCGGTTTTCTTCCTTCTGAATAATTGATGACAGCGTTTTGTCATCGAAGACTTCGTCGCAGATATCCGATATCTCATCGTCTGCGATATGTTTTTCTGCCTTGCTGTAGTTAAAATACAGGTTTCTTGCAACAGTATAAAGCCACGCACGCATATTGCTGTGGCTGTCCTTCAGTGAAAGGAGAGCTTTGAGAAATGTCTCCTGAGCAAGGTCTTCCGCCGGCTCCGACCGCCTGCACAGTGAATACAGATAAAGATAAATTTCTCTGTAGTAAGTGCGGTACAGTTCATTGAGAAGTTTGTTGTTGATAATACGCCCCTCCTTTCCTTTGTCTGCGAATGCATTCAATAATATAACAACTGAGAAGGAAAAATGTTACACATATTTTTTAGCAAAAAGGCTTCCCTTCCGGGAAGCCTTTTGAAATATCTTATTATATAGCAAAAATGAAGCTGTAAACGTCCTGACCGCCGTCGACCTCATAAAGCTCGACACGGGGGAAGTTTGCCTTGATGTAATTTCTGACCTTGTCCATGTCAGAAGCCTCTGCATCCTTGCCCAGGATGGCGATAATGACTTCCTTGTCAGTCATATCAACCTTTGAAAGGAGTGAGCAGGCAGCCTCAGCACGGGTATCGTCAACAGTTACAAGCTCCTTGCCGATAAAGCCGAGGGAATCACCCTCGTTGATGGCAAAGCCGGAGTTTATGCTGTCACGCACTGCATAGGTGACCTGACCTGAAACTACGGAAGAAACAGCCTCCATAAGCATTTCGCAGATAGCATCAAGATCATCGGGAGAGAAATCCAGCATGGTCAGTGCGGAATAACCTTCAGCGATGGTCTTGCTTTCAACAACACGGACGGTAGCCTTGTCGTAAAGCTCTGCAGCCTGCTTTGCAGCGAGGACAATATTTGAATTGTTGGGCAGAACGATGATATTGTCGGCATTGACAGCATCAAAAGCCTTTACGAAATCCTCGGTGGAGGGGTTCATGGTCTGCTGACCGTCAACAATATAGTCTGCACCGAACTGAGTGAACATTTCCTTTATTCCGTCACCCTGAGCAACAGCGACAACGCCGTATTTCTTGTGCTCCTGGGGGACTTCCTTGCGCTCATAACGGTTTTCAATGGTGGTTTCGCTGTGCTGGATGGACATGTTTTCCACCTTCAGAGTGACGAACTCACCGATGGTGTGGCAGTAGGCAAGAACCTTTTCTGGCTCAAAGGTGTGAACATGGAGCTTTATTCTTGTACCGACCTTGAATGCAACGATGGAATCGCCGCCCATTGACTCAAGATAAGCGATGAGATCAGCAACATCATAAGCCTCGGGATCGGTCTTGTCGCTGCGAAGCTGAACCATGACCTCTGTGCAGTAGCCGTAAACCATTTCAGTGTCAACGCCGAAATTCTCGGTGTTAAGCTCGGTTGTATCGCCTGTGGGAACATATTCGCCGCCTTCGATAGCCTCACCGCAGAGAACCTTTTCCATACCCTCGATTATGTACACAAAGCCTGCACCGCCGCTGTCGATAACCCCGGATTCCTTGAGGACGGGAAGAAGATCGGGAGTGCGGTCGAGAGAACGGTGCATCTCCTGACGGAAGGAATTGAAGAAATCCTCAAGAGTTCCTTCGGTGCCGTTTTCAACCGCATACTCAGTTGCCTCACGCATAACGGTGAGCATGGTGCCCTCGGTGGGCTTTACAACAGAGGAGTAAGCCTGCTTTACGCCGCTTCTCATAGCCTCGCCGAAAACCTTTGCATCAGCAGTTTCGATACCTGCAAGACCACGTGCAACACCCTCAAAGAACTGAGAAAGTATAACACCTGAATTGCCTCGTGCAGAAAGAAGCATACCCTCTGCAACGTGCTTGGAGGTATCACCGAGAGCGGACTCGGCATTGACATTTGCACCGCCTGCGATGGTACGGCTCATATTATCGCCGGTATCACCGTCGGGGATGGGGAATACGTTAAGATCATTTACAATTTTAGCATTGTTCTGAAGGTTCTTGGTGCCGCCTCTGACCATATCGGCGAACAGGGAACCGGTAAGAGCGTAAGTGGAACTCATAATCTATCAACCAACCGTTTCAACTTTATTTCCGAATGCGTAGAGAACTACGGTGCCGGGACCGACAGAAGCGCCGATGATGGGTCCGATATAGAACTGCTCGGTTGCCTTGGGATTGATGACTTCCTTGACCTTGGCTTCAAGATAGTCAGCGTCTTCCTTGCTGTCAGCATGACCGATATAGACAGTCTGCTTGTCAGCATCGACAATGGCGTCCTTCATAAGGTTTACAAGCTCATCCATGGAAGCCTGTCTGCCCTTGACCTTCTTGATAGCAAAGTTCTGACCGTTTACGTCGGAGATGATGATGGGCTTTACACCAAAAAGGTTTCCGAAGAATGCGGAAGCAGCCTTTACTCTGCCTGCTCGCTTGAGGTAATCAAGAGTCTCAACAGCAGCAAACTGATTGGAAGTAAGCCGCATATCGGTGATAATCTCTGCGATCTCGTCAGCAGTTTTTCCTTCGTCACGGAGCTTTGCGGCATGGAGTGCGAGGATGCCTTCGCCCATGGAAGAGTTGAGAGCATCAACACAGTTGATCTTTGCATCGGGATACTTCTCAAGAAGCTGTTTTGCAACAACGAGAGAGGTGTTTATGGAACCGGAAAGAATACCTGCGCAGGAAATATAAACAATGTCGCAGCCTTCTTCCAGATACTTTGTGAAAACATTTATGTATTCGGTTGCGGGAACCTGAGTGGTGGTGATTCTCTCACCGCCACGCATGATGTCGTACATCTCCTTGGGAGAATAAAGAGCCCAGTCAAGGTTTGCCTCCTTTTCCTCGCCTCTTACGACAATATTCATTTTGACATAGTCAACGTTGTACGCAGCTCTGTTTTCGGTGGTAAGATCAGAGCAGGAATCGGTTATGATCTGTACTTTGCGCATAACTCTTTTCTCCTTTGCATCATATTTTTTCAAAAAGTTTTGCGGCACGCTCAACATAGCCGCCTTTATGTATTTTAAGCAACTGACGAACACAGGAAAGAACAGACTGTTCGTTTGAGTTGCCGTGAGCCTTGATTACGGGCTTTATTGTGCCCAGTATCATAGCACCTCCGTTGGAGGACAGGTCTATCTGACAAAGAACATCTCCGACAGCCTTTTTTATAAAGCTGCCGTCAACACCCTCGGGGAGATTCTTTTTAAGAGCTTCGATGAATTTTTCAACGACGAAAAGCGCAGCACCCTCGGTACCCTTGAGAAGAACATTGCCTGAAAAACCGTCACAGACGAGAACATCGTAATTGCCGGAAAGAGCATCACGGGCCTCCATGTTGCCGGCAAAGTTTATGGGCATCTCCTTAAGATAAGAGAAAACCTTTTTGGAGAAAGCATTTCCCTTGCTGTCCTCGGTACCTACAGAAACAACGGCCACACGGGGATTTTCGACTCCCACAAAGCTTTCGGAGAGAGCACAGCCTAAAAGGGTAAAGGGCTTCATCTGCTCGGGAGCAACATCAACAGCTGCACCGCAGTCCAGCATGATGACGTAGTGACCTTCCTTTTTGGAAGGCAGGTGAGCTGCAAGAGCAGGTGCTTCAACGCCGGGAAGACGTCCAAGATACACAGCACTTGAAAGAATAGCCGCACCGGTGCTGCCGGCGGTTATCATTCCCACGGCCTCACCGTCTGTTTTCAGGCGGGTCATACCTGCGATAAGAGAAGAATTACGTTTCTGAAGAAGGGCTTTTCTCGGGTCGTCATCATTTGAAATTATCTGAGGAGCATTAAGTATTTCAAGACGCTCACTGTCATATTCATATGCAGAAAGCTGACTTTCAATATACTCCCTGTCACCGCAAAGAATAATGGATATATCAGGGATAGCCTGAAGGCACGAAGCGACACCCTTGATAATTGAATCGGGAGAGTCACAGCCAAAGGCATCAATTATGATTTTTTCCATTTCGCTTTCGCTCCTTGTACGGAATATATTCAGAGGCAAGACCTGAAACTATCTCACGAAATCTCTCGCACTCTTTTTCAAAACCTTCGGCAGTCATCGCAAGGTCATGGGAGAGAGAATATGCATCGCCTATGACAACGGGAGTCCTGCGAAACATTCTGCAGGGACCGTGCCATACGGGGATAATCTTAAGATTGCAGGTGCGGGCAACAAGGATGAAACCTGCCTTGAAGTCCTGCACGGTATCTTCGTGGGTGGTTGTTCCTTCGGGGAAGATGAGAAGACTTCTGCCGGAAGAAGCACAGCGACGGCATTCACGCAGCCAGCCGATATCACCGGAATTACGGTCAATGGGGATACATCCCACAGCGGTCATTACGGGGCTTAAAAGAAACTTGTCACACCATTCCTTTGCGGCAAGTGTACGAGGCCAAAGCTTTTTGCCGAGAGCAGTGAGGACAAACTGACCGTCACGGTAATCGATGTGATTTGAAACATATATCACCGCTTCGCCAATGTCAGCTTTCTCAAAATTTATAATATCAGGACGGTGGAATACGAGGATAAATTTGCGTATGCATTCTGATATGAACTTGCCCCATAAAAGCTTGACCTTTCCCGTAATAACACCTCTTTTCGCCCGAAATACAGAAAAATTAAAACATATTTTTGCCGATAATTCAACACACAAAACCGATAAATTGTATAAAAAATTAAAAAATATGCAAAATCAGTTAAAATCATGATTTAACGCAGAAAGAAACGATGTTTGAATGTGTACATTATACCCAATAAATCGGATTTATGATGGTCACATTGACGAAATAGAACTAAAAATCGGCTTTTGACAAAAAATAATCAATCTAAGTATAGCATTTGGCGACAAACTCTGCTATAATTAAGCTGTTTGGGTGTATCTTTTTTAAAGTGTACCCCTATCCCTACAATTTCCATTTTTGCAAGGAGGAAATATAATGCGCAAAATCATCAGCAATCTGCCCTTCAACGGAACAGAAGAGCAGAAGGCAAAACTGATGGCAGCTATCGAAGCTCACAAGGAGCAGAAAGGTGCCGTCATGCCCGTCCTTCAGGCAGCTCAGGAGATCTACGGTTATCTGCCCTATGAGGTTCAGCTCATGGTTGCAGAGGGTCTTAATGAGCCCCTTGAGAAGGTCTACGGTGTAGCAACCTTCTATTCACAGTTCGCACTTTCCCCCAAGGGTAAGTATCACATCTCCGTATGCCTCGGTACCGCTTGCTACGTAAAGGGTGCACAGGCTCTCGTTGACAAGATCACCGAGATTACAGGCGTTCGTCCCGAGGAGTGCTCTTCAGACGGAAAGTTCTCCCTCACCGCCTGCCGCTGCATCGGTGCCTGCGGACTTGCTCCCGTTCTCACCGTAAACGATGATGTTTACGGAAGACTTACTGCAGACGATATCCCCGGCATTCTCGCAAAGTACGAATAATCTTCACGAGATAAGAGGAATTTAGAATGAAAATCTGTACCATTCAGGAGCTGCTCAAAGCAGAAGTTCTTTGTAACGAAGAAATGCTCGGTCATCATGTATATTCCGCCTGCGGAAGCGATATGATGAGTGATGTTCTCGCATATGTCAAGGACCAGGCTGTGCTGCTCACAGGGCTTGTAAATGCACAGGTTATCAGAACAGCGGAAATGATGGATATGGTGTGCATCGTTTTCGTGCGCAACAAGAAGCCCACAGAGGAAATGATACAGCTGGCAATCGATCACGGTATAGTTCTTCTTTCCACAGAAACACGTATGTATGATGCATGCGGACTGCTCTACTCCAACGGACTTACCGGCACCGCAAGGAAGGTGGGTAAGTAAATGAGCGAGCTTGTTAAATTTCATTACGACGTAGACGGCGATAACTTCACCTCGGCAGGTCAGGCATCTGTCATGGTAAAGAAAAGCCTGCGTGAAATGGGAATATCACCCGAAATTTACCGCAGAGTTTCCATCGCAATGTACGAGGGTGAGATTAACATGGTCATCCACGCAGACGGAGGAACCGCAGACGTAATAGTCTATGAGGACGGCATTGAGATCATCCTCGCAGACAGCGGCCCCGGCATCCCCGATGTGGAGCTTGCCATGAAGGAAGGCTTTTCAACAGCCCCCGACAATATCCGTTCCCTCGGCTTCGGCGCCGGAATGGGTCTGCCGAACATGAAAAACTACACCGATGAGATGAGAATCGATACGGAGGTAGGACGCGGCACTACAATTACAATGCGCGTCAATTTCTGATTATGAATGATTACAAACATTCGGTATCTCTCGATCCGCAGAAATGTCACGGCTGTACCGCCTGCATGAAGCACTGCCCCACGGAGGCAATCAGAATCCGGGGCGGCAAGGCTGAAATCAGTGCGGAGAGATGCATAGACTGCGGACAGTGCATCCGTGTCTGTACACACCATGCGAAAAAGCCCGTCCACAGCAAGTTCGACAAGCTGGATGATTACAAGTGGAAGATAGCCCTTCCGGCACCTACACTTTACGGCCAGTTTGACGCTCTCGACGATGTGGACTACGTCCTGGATGGACTTCTAAAAATAGGTTTCGACGATGTATATGAGGTTTCTGCTGCAGCGGAAACAATTTCAGGCTACACCAGAATGTACCTCCACACCGACATGGTGGTAAAGCCGGTTATAAGCTCTGCCTGCCCTGCGGTCGTCAGACTTATACAGACAAGATTTCCTTCGCTTATAGATCATGTAATGCCTCTGCTCCCTCCCGTGGAGCTGGCTGCAATAAAAGCACGTCAGAAGGCAAAGGCGGAGCATCCTGAGCTTTCCGATTCCGATATCGGAGTGTTCTTCATCTCCCCGTGTCCTGCGAAGGCAAGTTATGTTACAAACGGCATCAGCGGAAAACGCAGTCAGGTTGATGAGGTAATCGCAGTAAACGATGTTTACTTCCTGCTTCTCAACGTAATGAAGAGGGAAAACACTCCCGCTCAGATTGCACAGTCGGGCAAAATCGGCGTCGGCTGGGCAACAACCGGCGGTGAAGCTTCCGCAATCTTCAACGAGCGTTATCTTGCTGCTGACGGAATTGACAACGTAACAAAAGTTCTCGATATGATAGAAACGGGAAATATGCCTCAGCTTGAGTTTATCGAGCTCAATGCCTGCCCCGGCGGCTGCGTCGGCGGAGTTATGACGGTTGAAAACCCCTACATAGCAAAGGCACGACTCCAGACCCTGAGAAAGTATATGCCGGTTTCACAGAATACCATAATCGACGACGAATATATCCCCGAAAACTGCTTCTTTGATACGACACCTGCATTCCCGCCGGTAAATCGTCTGGCAGGCAACATAGGCGCTTCCATCAGAATGATGGCAGAGATTCAGAGGGTGCGTGAAAGCCTTCCCGGCATTGACTGCGGAACCTGCGGAGCACCTACCTGCCGAGCCTTTGCCGAAGACGTTGTAAAGGGAAAGGCTGAGCTCTCAGACTGTATAATAGGTATGAGAGATGAGCTGAAGGCGTATCTTGAAAGCAAGAATAAAAACGAGGAGGCTTAAAATATGACTGTAGCACAGTTTGCCTCTGAAAAGGGTCTTAAAGTGCTTTCTCTCCCAAATCCCGAAAGGGAAATAGAGGGCGGATACATAGGCGATCTGCTCAGCTGGGTAATGAGCAAGGCAGAAAGCGGGAATGCATGGATAACCATAATGAGCAACGCCAATATCTGCGCTGTTGCAACCCTTACGGATGTATCCTGCATAATCCTTGCGGAAAGCGTTGAGATTGACGAGGGGCTTAAAGCTCTGGCAGAAGGAAAAGGAATAAATATTCTTTCTTCCGAAAAGTCAGCTTTCGACCTTGCCGCTCTCGTAGCCTCTGTTCTTTAAGCCATGGGAAAGTATTATTATGACTTTCATATCCATTCCTGCCTGTCGCCCTGCGGTGAGGATGAAAGCACGCCCAACAGCGTAGCCGGAATGTGTGCCATAAACGGCATACAGATAGCCGCACTGACAGACCATAACACCTGCCGCAACTGTCCTGCCTTCTATACGGCGGCAAAGAGGTACGGAGTTATCCCCATAGCAGGTATGGAACTTACCACAATGGAAGATATCCACGTTGTCTGCCTGTTTGAAAATCTTGAGGATGCTCTGGCATTCAATGATGAAATAGACAAGCGGAGAATGAGGATAGCAAACAGACCGGATCTGTTCGGTCATCAGCAGATTCTCGATGATGAGGACAACTTCATCTCGGAAGAACCTGACCTTCTGATAACTGCAACGGATATCTCCATTGATGAAGTGCCCGAGGTGGTGGAGAGATTCAGCGGAATCTGTTATCCTGCCCATATCGACCGCACTTCAAACGGCATTGTCGCCACACTCGGTGTGTTCCCCGAAACTCCCGTGTTCAGCTGTTTTGAGTTGCACAACGGTGACAAGTACGAGGAATATGCAGAGAGATTCCCGATGCTTCGGAACATGAAAATGTTAGTTGGATCGGATGCTCACAACCTTATGGATTTAAGAGATGCGGAAGCATTTCTTGAGATCGAGGATGAGCCCTACAGCGGCGACTTTGTCAGAAAACAGCTTTTTAAGGTGCTGAGAGGACAATGAAAGAATTATCCCTTAATATTCTCGATATAGCAGAAAACTCAGTCAAGGCGAGAGCCAAGCTCATCACCATCGTCCTTGAGGAAACAGAAAACACTATGCGCTTTACAATTACCGACGACGGCTGCGGTATGAAGCCTGAGTTTCTCAGAAAGGTTACAGATCCCTTTGTTACAACGAGGACAACAAGACCCGTTGGAATGGGAATCTCCTTTCTTAAGCTTGCGGCAGAGCAGACAGGCGGTAATCTCACCATAGAATCCGTTTCCGAGGAGCTATCGAAGGAGAGTCACGGAACGACTCTTTCGGCATTCTTCCACACCGATCATATCGACTATGTGCCGCTCGGTGATATAGTATCAACTATAACAACACTGATCCACGGCTCACCCGATATAGAATTCGTTTTCGAGCATACCCACCCGAAGGGGGAGACTTCCCTCGATACACGCCAGATGCGTGAAATACTGGGTGATGTACCGCTCGACAGCGCAGAGGTAATAGCCTGGATCGGAGAGTTCCTCAGGGAACAGTACACCGAGTCCGGTTACGAAATAAAATCTTTATAATATTATTCGGAAAGGAATGTTATATTATGAAATCTTTAGCGGAACTCGCTGCAATCAAGGAACGCATGAAGGGTAAGGTTGTTATCCGTGAAGGTTCCGGTGAAATCCGTGTAGTCGTCGGTATGGCTACCTGCGGTATCGCAGCAGGCGCACGTCCCGTTCTCGCAGCTTTTGTTGAGGGCGTAGCAAACGCAGGACTTGCTGACAAGGTCAGCGTAACCCAGACAGGCTGCATCGGCATCTGCCAGTATGAGCCCGTTGTCGAGGTATACACCTCCGACACAGAGAAGACCACCTACGTCAAGATGGACGCAGAGAAGGCTGCACGTGTAATTGAGGAGCACCTCAAGAACGGTAACGTCGTCGCTGAGTACACCATCAACAACGTTGCAAAATAAGAGGAGGAACTGACAAATGATTCGTGCTGAAGTGCTTATCTGCGGAGGTACCGGTTGTACTTCCTCCGGCAGTGTTAAAATTCAGGCAGCATTCAATGAGCACCTCGCAGCAACAGGTCTTGCTGAAGAGGTAAAGCTCGTTCAGACCGGCTGCTTCGGTCTTTGTGCTCTCGGTCCCGTTGTTGTTGTATACCCCGAAGGCGTATTCTACAGCAATGTTACCGTTGAGGACGTTGAGGTTATCGTCAAGGAGCATCTCCTTAAGGGCCGTATCGTAGAGCGTCTTGTTTATGCTGACGTTCCCGCAGAGGTCAAGGAAAAGGCAGAGGCTGCCGGCAGACATACCTCTCTTAACGACACCAATTTCTACCGCTCCCAGAAGAGAGTTGCTCTTCGTAACTGCGGTCTTATCAACCCTGAAGTAATCGACGAGTACATCGCTATGGACGGTTATCAGGCACTCGGTAAGGTTCTTACCGAAATGACTCCTGAGGAAGTTATCCAGGTTGTCAAGGATTCTGGTCTTCGTGGCCGTGGCGGCGGCGGATTCCCCACCGGTCTTAAGTGGAGCTTCGCAGCAGCAAACCAGGCAGACCAGAAGTATGTCTGCTGTAACGCTGACGAAGGTGACCCCGGTGCATTCATGGACCGTTCCATCCTCGAAGGTGACCCCCATGCTGTAATCGAAGCAATGGCTATCGCAGGCTATGCTATCGGCGCATCTCAGGGTTATATCTATGTTCGTGCTGAGTACCCCATCGCTATCCACAGACTTGAAGTTGCTATCGGTCAGGCTCGTGAGTACGGTCTGCTCGGTGAGGACATCTTCGGTACAGGCTTCAACTTCAACCTCGAGCTCCGCTTCGGTGCAGGCGCATTCGTATGCGGTGAGGAAACCTCTCTTATGACCTCCATCGAGGGCAACCGTGGTGAGCCCAGACCCCGTCCTCCTTTCCCCGCAGTCAAGGGTCTCTTCGGCAAGCCCACTGTTCTCAACAATGTTGAGTCCTATGCAAACATCCCCCAGATCATCCTCAAGGGCGGCAAGTGGTTTGCTTCTCTCGGAAGCGAGAAGGCTGCAGGTACCAAGGTATTCGCTCTCGGCGGTAAGATCAACAACACCGGTCTCGTTGAGATCCCCATGGGTACTCCCCTTTCCACCGTTATCAATGAAATCGGCGGCGGCGTAGCAAACGGCAAGAAGTTCAAGGCTGCACAGCTCGGCGGACCTTCCGGCGCATGCGTACCTGCTGAATATATCGACATTCCCCTTGATTACGATTCTCTCGCATCTATCGGCGCTATGATCGGTTCCGGCGGTCTTATCGTCATGGTCGAGGACAACTGTATGGTTGATATCGCTAAGTTCTTCCTCGACTTCACTGTTGATGAGTCCTGCGGTAAGTGTACTCCCTGCCGTATCGGTACCAGAAGAATGTACGAGATCCTCGACAGAATCACCAAGGGTAAGGGTGAGATCGAAGATATCGAGAAGCTCGAAGAGCTCTGCATGTTCATCAAGACCAACTCCCTCTGCGGTCTCGGTCAGACTGCTCCCAACCCCGTTCTCTCTACTCTCCGTTTCTTCCGTGATGAGTATGTAGCTCACATTGTTGATAAGAAGTGCCCTGCAGGCATCTGTAAGGATCTCCTTTCCTTCGTTGTTGATCAGGACAAGTGCATCGGCTGCGGCCTCTGCGCTAAGAACTGCCCCGCTTCTGCTATCACCAGAACCGACTATATCGCACCGGGTCATAAGCTTGCTTCCTTTGCAATCGACACCGCTAAGTGCGTAAAGTGCGGCGTATGTATCGACAACTGTAAGTTCAAGGCTATCAGCAAGAACTAAGAAAGGAGTGTGCCTATAATGGAAAACATGATCAATGTAAAAATCAACGGTATTGATGTACAGGCTCCTGCCGGTTCTACCATTCTTGAGGCTGCACGTCTTGCCGGTATAGAGATTCCTACTCTCTGCTATCTTAAGGACATCAACGAGATCGGCGCTTGCCGTATGTGCGTTGTTGAAGTAAAGGGCGGCCGTGCTCCTGTTGCCGCTTGCGTATACCCCATCAACGAGGGTCTTGAGGTTTACACCAACACCGAGCTCATCAGAAAGAGCCGTAAGACCAACCTCGAGCTCATTCTTTCCGTACATAACAAGGCTTGCCTCTCCTGCGTACGCAGCACCGACTGCGAGCTTCAGAAGCTCTGCCGTGAGTACGGTGTTGAGGATGCTAACCGCTTTGCAGGTTCCGTTCCTCAGACTGAGATCGACAACTCCACCTCTTACCTCGTAAGAGACAACTCCAAGTGCATCCTCTGCCGTCGCTGCGTAGGTGCATGTAACAACCAGTTTGTATCCGTCATCGGTGCAAACAACCGTGGTTTCGATACCGAGATCGGCTCTCCCTTCGAGGCTAAGCTCAATGATGTCGCTTGCGTAGCTTGCGGTCAGTGTATCGTAGCTTGCCCCACCGGTGCTCTCACCGAGAAGGACGACACCGATAAGGTCTTCGCTGCTATCAGCGATCCCTCCAAGCACGTTGTTGTTCACACCGCTCCTTCCATCCGTGCAACTCTCGGCGAGTGCTTCGGCATGGAGCCCGGAACGTTAGTAACCGGCAAGATGGCAGCTGCTCTTCGCAGACTTGGCTTCGATAAGGTATTTGACACCGACTTCGGTGCAGACCTCACCATCATGGAAGAAGGCACCGAGCTTCTCGGCAGAGTAAAGAACGGCGGCACTCTCCCCATGATCACCTCCTGCTCCCCCGGATGGATCAACTTCTGCGAGCACTACTATCCTGAGTTCATTCCCAACCTCTCTACCTGTAAGAGCCCCCAGCAGATGCAGGGTGCTATGATCAAGACCTGGTATGCAGAGAAGAACGGCATCGACCCGAAGGACATCGTTTCCGTTGCTATCATGCCCTGTACCGCTAAGAAGTTCGAGTGCGGCAGAGACGAAATGGCAGCAGCAGGTTATGCTGATGTTGATTACGCTCTTACCACCCGTGAGCTTGCTCGTATGATCGAGCGCGCAGGCATCAAGTTCAACACCCTCCCCGATGAGGACTTCGATCCTATCCTCGGCGAGTCCACCGGTGCTGCAGTTATCTTCGGTACCACCGGCGGTGTTATGGAAGCAGCTCTCCGTACCGCAGTTGAGGTTCTTGAGAACAAGACTGTCGAGCCCATCGAGTACACCGAGGTTCGTGGTATGGAAGGCATCAAGTTCGCTGCATACAATGCAGGCGGAATCACCATCAAGACTGCTGTCTGCTCCGGTCTTTCCAACGCTGCTAAGCTCCTTGACATGATCAAGGCAGGCGAGGTTGAGGTTCACTTCGTAGAAGTCATGTGCTGCCCCGGCGGCTGCATCAACGGCGGTGGCCAGCCCATTCAGCCCGCTTCTGTACGCAACACTGTAGACCTCAAGGCTCTCCGTGCTGCTGCACTTTACCGTGAGGACGAGGGCAAGGCACTGCG
This sequence comes from Acutalibacteraceae bacterium, assembly GCA_045604155.1. Classification (GTDB taxonomy): domain Bacteria; phylum Bacillota; class Clostridia; order Oscillospirales; family Acutalibacteraceae; genus JAISGQ01. The sequence goes on along the minus strand of JAZUNN010000073.1, from coordinate 41,360 downwards.
TAAGTCCCATGAGAACCCTGCAATCAAGAAGGCATACGCTGAGTACCTCGGCGAGCCCAACGGTCACAAGGCTCATGAGATCCTGCACACTCACTACACCGCAAAGACCAGATATTAATTAACCTGACTATGGGGAGAATATTGCCATTGCAATATTCTCCCCTGTTTGGGTTTGAATGGGAAACGAATATATGAAAGGAGTCGGGTGATGATGAAAAAGGCAGGAACAGCACGATTTTTGCTGAATTTGGTTTTGAACATAGCAATGATTATACCGTGGATTATTTATGTGTTAATGTTTGATCGGGTTGTAAATCCACTTACATGGATGATTTTATGCAGTGTTTTACCGGCTTTCTTAATAATAAAGATAAACAGAAGATATTGTGAAAGAAACGAAAACTCGAGTTTTGTGTTTTGGTGGATAACAATGACTGCGATAGCGGTTTTGGGTTATATTATTCAAACAGAGATCGCATTGAAATTATTGGGATGGACAGAAGATAAAATGGATATGCTGAAAATCGCATTTCCTTTTGTGGCACAAGTTGTAATAATCACTGTTAATTCTATTATATATCAGGTCAAACGCACGAAAACCAAATGCATCGAAGTGTAACTCAGTACGATATAACAGCTAAAACTCGATTGACATATCTGCCTCCCTCTGACGACGGAGGGAGAGAAAATACTCTAAAGGCTTTAGCGTGTTTTATACATCTTTTTATTAAGTTTTAAATGGTACGATCGATTGCACGCTGAAAGGAGCATGGACATGAATCAAGAAATCGATAATTCAAGAGAAAAAGCGATAATTATAAATGTGTTGCTGAATCTGCTTGCGCTTGTTCCTGCAGCAATTATGGCGGTACTTATATTCTTGTGTGTGGATGCAAGTCTTGACAGCGTTCTGATGATAGGCTATCCCATTGTAACGGCACTCCTTATGACTATAGTAAACATGAAGTATTGCTATAAATACTCTGTGACGTGCTTTGTGCAATGGTGGTTTATCATGTGCCTGACAGCAGGTATCTGCTTCCTTGCTCAATACGGAATCTATGAGCTGCTTCCTAAAAAAGTAGAACAAGGTCCGATCCTGTTGGCTCTTGAATTCTGGTTCTGTGTTGCGGCGATAACATTATTATCGGTTGCCGGTCAGATAATCCTGCTGATTAAAAGAAGCCAAAAAGGAAATTCTGAAATAGAGTCTTGAGCGTATTTCTTTACATACTGTAGGGGCGTGCATTGCACGTCCGATGTCGGAGTTATCTGAATTTAATGTACTATTTTCTTAGTAATATAGAAACCGTACCCGCAGTAATCGCCCTATGCTAACTACAAACTGGAATCATTGAGGTGTTTTTAGCTTGAAAAATCGTCTTTTTATAAGTTGTGAAATATATAAGGATGCTGGAATGATTCCGCAAATCATCAAGGATATATGTGACAAAATCAATGCAGATAGTTTGGACATAACAAAGTACTCTGATAAAATTACAAGTGTGGGTATAATTATAAACTGCTTTCCAGATGATTGGATAAACAGGGGATATGGAAAGCCAAGAAAATATGTGAGCTATAAAAATGGATACGCAGATATTAGACTGCCGATACCATATGAAGCATTTCAAGCTGCGTCATATCAAGATAAATATAATATGGTTGTACAAAATATTGTTGAGTCTGTTAGTATTATAGAAGGAAAATGCAATAAAAGCAAAAAAGCGATGTTTGATGGTGATAGCCTGGTAGACTATTTGCTTGAAAAAATAAATCTATCAGTTTAATTAGTTAAACTATGTTTATAGGTGGATTTTCCGCCCATACTATCAAAAAACCGAAAGAAGGAAAATTCATGGCGACACACAGAATCACAGACAACGTATACTCCGTAGGCGTGGGAGACCCCAACCGCCGAACCTTTGACATAGTGATGGAGTCGCCATACGGCACGACTTATAATTCCTACCTTATAACAAGCGGGAAAACGGTGCTGGTGGACACCGCACCCGAGGAATTCTGGGACGATTACCGCTATAATGTGGGCTGTCTGTGCGATTTTTCCGATATTGACTATATAATCATAAACCACACCGAGCCTGACCACTCAGGCTGTCTTAAAAATATACTCGAATACGCACCCGATGCGGTGGTTGTCTGCACTTCGATCGGAAGAAAATTTCTCCGCCAGCAGTTAAACCGTGATTTCAATTGCAAGACTTTCAAGGACGGCGACACTCTCGACATCGGCAGAGATACCCTGCATTTTGTTGTGACTCCTATGCTTCACTGGCCTGATGCCATGATGACCCATCTTGAAAAGGAGCGTGTGCTGTTCTCCTGCGATATGTTCGGTGCTCATTACTGTGAAATGACCATGTTTGACGAGCATATCCCCGAAAAAATGAAAGAAAAATACCACACTCAGCAGGTGCGGTATTATGAAGATATATTCTCGCCCTTCTCCTTCTTTGTCCGTCAGGCACTGGACAAAATAAAGCCCTTTGCAGGAAAGCTTCAGGCAATCTGCCCAAGCCACGGACCTGTGATAGTCGAAGGGGTAAAGGAAATTTTCAAGGACTACAAAAAGCTCAGCGCACAGCCGAAGCAGAGCGACAATACAGAAATAGCCGTTGTCTATGCATCGGCTCACGGCTGCACCGAGCGCATGGCAAAAGCCGCCGCCGAGGAAATCGAAAAACTCGGTTCTGTGGCGACCCTCTACGACCTGTCCGACACCGAGCAGGAGCAGAAATTCGCCGCAGGCATCGGCAGAGCAGACGGTCTGATGTTCGGCACGACTACAATAAACTGCAACGCCCCTGCCCCCGTGTGGCGAGTGATTTCCGAAATAGATGTCTATTCCATATCTGCCAAGCCTGCAGGAGTTTTCGGCTCCTACGGCTGGAGCGGTGAGGGTGTTTCGACTCTGTACTCCGTCCTGTGCGGCATGCGCTTCAAGGTGCTGTCAGACCCCATAAAGAGTGTGTTTGAAGCTGATGAAGCGGTTTTAAGCGACATTCGAAACCTTGCAAAAGCGGTAGTTGACACAGCAAAAGACACTGAGCATATATAATTGTAACAGCCCCCTCTGACGAGGGGGCTGTACCTGTCAAAAGCTCCTTCGCTCGGCTCCCCTTGTCAGGGGAGCTGTCAGCTAAGTTTGCCATTGGCGAATTTAGCTGACTGAGGGGTAGTCTGATTCCATATTAAAAAGAGGATCACCGCAGAGTGATAAGGAGAGAAAATCAAGCATATCAACCAATGGTTGACTTTTTGCCAGTTCTGCAGTACAATATAGGTTGACAAAATATGCATTGACAGAGGTGCTGCAAAATGGCAGATAACATAGTGGCAAAAAGACTTTCGGAGTTAAGAAAAGCCGCAGGAATATCTCAGGATAAGCTTGGCGAGCAGCTCGGAATCAGCAACCGAGCGGTTTCAAAATGGGAAAAAGGGCTTGCAATGCCATCAACACAGAATTTTATTAAGCTTTCAAAGATATTCAATGTCCCCATCGAGCATTTCTTTGCTGAGCAGACGGTGTCAAAGGCTGATATAGTCCCTCAGGGCATGGAATCGTTAAATGAGCTTTACAAAATCGGCAGAGGCCCTTCCAGCTCCCACACCATGGGACCTGAGCGAGCCTGCATTGTATTTAAGAAGCGCAATCCCAATGCAGATAAATTCAGGGTAATTCTCTACGGCTCGCTTGCAAAGACGGGAAAGGGTCACGGCACCGATTATGTAATTGAGCAGACCCTTGCACCCGTACCATGCGAGATAGAATTTGACATGGTGGAGATAACCACCACCCACCCCAACACAATGGAGCTTTTCGCCTATGAGAAAGATCAGCAGACCGACTATGCAAAGGTCTACAGCGTCGGCGGAGGACGAATAGTTTTCGCAGGTGACGATGCAGTAAAAGCCCCCATAGTATATGAAAAAACCAAGTTTACCGACATAGCCGACTACTGCATGGACAATAACCTCAGACTCTATGAGTATGCCGAGGAGGTCGAGGGAAGGGAAGCCCTGCGTGAGTATATGCACACGATCTGGGATGCCATGAAAGCAGCAGTCAAGGCAGGACTCAAGGATTCAGGCACACTTCCCGGCGGACTTGAGCTTCAGAAAAAGGCGAAATATCTCTATAATATGCAGCACATAGACGAAAAACCCGAGACCAAGGAGGGCAGACTTGTCTGCTCCTATGCCTTTGCGGTCAGCGAGCAGAATGCATCGGGCGAGAGGATAGTTACAGCCCCTACCTGCGGTGCGGCAGGAGTGCTTCCTGCGGTTATGTATTATCAGCAGAAAAAGAACGGCTTTTCCGATGATGAGATAATCAACGCCCTGATAACAGGCGGCATTATAGGTAATCTTGTCAAGACAAATGCCTCCATTTCGGGCGCAGAATGCGGCTGTCAGGCAGAGGTTGGCACAGCCTGCGCAATGGCGGCGGCAGCCCTCGGAGAGCTTTTCGGGCTTAATTTTGACAAAATAGAATATGCCGCAGAAATAGCAATCGAGCACCATCTGGGACTTACCTGCGACCCCATCTGCGGACTTGTGCAGATACCCTGCATCGAGCGCAACGCAGTAGCCGCAATGCGTGCAATAAACGCAGTAAATCTTGCAAGCTTCTTGAGCGATACCCGAAAAATATCCCTCGATCGAGTTATAATTACCATGAAGGAAACAGGTCAGGACTTGTCAGATCGTTACCGCGAAACTTCCGAAGGCGGCCTTGCAAATATAAAGCTGTAAGGCGAAAGGAGAAAAATGGAATATACATATCATATTACCATACATTTAAATGCGAGACTTCAACCGGTTCATCGCTTTGAACTGGAAGATGCGCTGCAGATTATATTTGAAGAATTGGAAATGGGGGAGGTTGACGGAGGCGGCACACTTCAGTTTTCCACAGGAGAGATTTCATCATGTGATATAGAGGTTTATCTAAAAAATGGTGAAAAGAAAACGCTTGACAAGTTAATAGAGATTATAGAAGGTTTCGGTGTGCCAAAGAGGTCTGAGCTGCGGTTTGACGATGATGAAAGTGCAGTAGCTATAGGAAATCTTGAGGGCATGGCGGTTTATCTTAACGGAACACAGCTTTCGGAAGAAATTTACAAAAGCTGTGATATCAACTATGTAATTGAAAAAATGAATACACTCATGGAGAATGAAGGTCGTATGTATAGTTACTGGGAAGGCAGCAGTGAAACGGCACTTTATTTTTACGGGGAGAGTTATGAGAAAATGTTAGAAAAAGTGCAGTTTTTCCTTGATGAGTACCCTCTTTGCAAGAAATGCAGAATGAAACAGATAGCATAAAACCCATCAATAACCACCCGTTTGTAGGGTGGTTATTGATTTTGAAAGATGGGCATTCAACAGAAGCTTGCAATACAGTGCGATAATTGGTATTATTTAAAGCAAAGGAGGCGGCGAAATGAAGTACAGACTCATTGCCAGCGATATGGATGGAACACTGCTGACAACTGACAAAAGAATATCCCAGCGAAATGCCGCTGCAATCCGTGCTTTTACCGAAATGGGCGGAATTTTCTGCCTTTGCACGGGAAGAACTCTTGTAGGTATAGCTCCCTATGTAAAGGAGCTGGGCCTTGATTCGCCCATAATCTCCGCAAACGGTGCAGTTGTTGCAATGCCCGACGGAGAGATTCTCTACGAATTCGGAATGTCCGATGAATCCGCAAGAATACTGTATGCATATGCAAAGGAGCTTGATCTTACAGTCTGCCTGTGGTCACAGAATCTTCTGTACGCAAACAGAACTGACAGATATGTTGAGCATTACAAAAAGGTAATGGGCATTGATGCCATTATTTTTGACGATATCGAGCCCATCGTTTCTCAGGGGATTCTTAAAATGATCTGGTTTGCCGATCCAGAGAGAATGCCCGAGCTCCATGCATTTCTAAATGAAAAATGCCCTGCTGACAACAACTGGGCAAACTCAACTCCACGAATGATCGAATTTAACGATGTGCGCACCTCAAAGGCAACAGCCATGGCTTATATCGGAGAGAAATACGGCATAAGCAAAGACGAAATGATCGCAATGGGAGATAATTTCAATGATCTTCCCATGCTTCAATATGCCGGGTTGTCCGTTGCAATGGGCAATGCACCTGATGAGATAAAGGAAAAGTGCAGCTATGTCACCGACACCAACGACGAAGACGGCGTCGGAAAGGCCATAGAGCGCTTTGCGACTGCACCCATCAGCACACTTATCAACGAGAAAATTGCCGCAGGCGAAACAGAAATACACCTTCCCGAAGGAAGGTTTTACGAAAAGCTTCATGTTGAAGCAGATCATATAAAGCTTATCGGACACAATACAATTCTGACATATGACGACTATGCAAAAAAGCCTTACAACGAAGATGAGCTTTACGGCACATTCCGCTCATATTCTGCTTTTTTCAGAGCCGACCTTCTTTATATGGAAGGAGTAACAATAGAAAACACTGCAGGTGTCGGGGAAGATGTAGGTCAGGCTGTTGCAGCATATTTTGACTGCAGCAGAGGCTTTTTTCTGAACTGTACCTTCAAGGGTTTTCAGGATACTGTTTTCACAGCACCACTGCCCGAAAAGCCCGTTATCCCCAATTCCTTCAAAGGACCCAATGAGAATACCGAGCGCAGACCTTCGCTTCTGAGCTTCAACAAATGCCATATAGAAGGCGATGTGGACTTTATCTTCGGCGGTGCCTGCGCATTGTTCAGAGACTGTGTCATCCACTCGAAGAGAAAAGGTTATGTCTGCGCACCGTCAACTCCAAAGGAGCAGAAATACGGATATATTTTCTTTGAATGCCGCTTTACGGGTGATGGAGATGGGGACAGCTACATAGCACGTCCGTGGCGTAAGGACGGTGCCTGCCTGGTTTACAGAAGCGAAATCGGAAAGCACATTTCAAAAGAGCTGTGGCACGACTGGGACAATGAGGAAAAGCGCCAATGCTGCAGATTCATTTCAGATATTCCCGGCGGTGCAGATTTCGGCAGCCTGATGACAAAGGCTGAAGAAAAGGAAATGTTTGATTTTTTGGATGTTTTCGATCAGTTTCTTTAATAAATAACAGGAGATGTATACATATGCCCAGAGATATTTTTTCGTGCATTTTCCCTTCAACATTTATCATAGTCATAGGAGTTTTCGTATTCGCCTTCATTATGATAATTAAAACCAACATAAGAAGAAGCCTCGGCGTGAGGAATCTGGCAGAGGTATTCACCGAGCAGGAGATTCTTGATGAAACAACACCGAAATCCCTCAACGGAATGGACCCCGTATATCTTCCTCAGATAATAAGGGATTTCCCCGACTTCAACCCCACTCTTGTAAGAACAAAGGTAAGGGAAAAGCTTCGTGAGGTGCTGAAAGACAAGCAGGATTTTGCAATCCACGGAATAGTTATCAGCAACTACACAAGAACAAATGTGGAATACACCATATTTTTCCAGGCTGCAGTGCAGTATCGTGTAAACGGCAGAATGAATCAGAAAAGATATTGCCTGAATTATTCATTCCTTCTTGCCACTGATGAAGGCAGAACCATTGCGGCAAACTGCCCCAACTGCGGCGGTGTAATATCTTCCACCAATCAGAAAGTCTGCGAATTCTGTGATTCAAGGCTTGTAAATGTGCTCGGCAACTCATGGGAGTTTACCGATGTATACGAGGGCTGAGACGATTACCTGTATTTTCTTTCACTCCTGCGATAATCTCTGGGAGAACAGCCCATGATTTTTCTGAAGTTTTCAGCAAAATAGCTGGCACCGGAAAATCCGGTTTCATAAGCAATGGCAGTGATGCTCATATCGGTTTCACGCAGAAGCTCGGCAGCTTTGCTGTGGCGATACCGCATGAGAAATGCAATGGGCGTGCTGCCGGCGCACTTTTTGAATATTCCTGTGCAGGCGGTTTTACCCATACCGCCTGCTTTTGCTATATCTTCAAGGGTTATCTGCTCGGAGTAGTGGCTGCGTATGTATGTTATCATCCGTTTAAGGGAATCTATACCCTTTTTCTGCGGGTCAGACATGGAGAAAGAAAGGTCTGCATTAGAAAAAAGCAGCCTCCATATTCGGGCAAAGCAGCTGAGCAAGGTAAGCTCATAGCAGGCAGTGTTATTACTTTCGCAGATTTCACCGATAAGGCGGAGGATTTCTGCCTGCCACGGTATAGTGCTGTGAAAGACAATATGATCAGAGATGTTTTCAATCAACGGTGTTACAAGAGCATCCTGTATTCTGCGTGATGCGCAGAGCAGGGAAGGGTGAATCACAGCGCAGTAGAAGCAGCTTTCCGCACCGTTGTCAGATAAAATATAGTGAAAGGAGCGGGCGTTTATAAATATTCCCTCACCTTTGCGGAGAGTCAGGATTTTTCCGTTTACATTGTATTTTATGCTTCCCGACAGCACTGAGATAAACTCCACATCGTCATGCCAGTGACTTTGGGCTTTAGAAAAATTGTCCGATTCACAGGCGTGATTTTTTCTGAGCAGTACAGGAAAATCCGATTTGTCATAACCGACTATTTCCAGTCCGTTTTTGTCAATGTGTTCAACATCCATAACATAGATCTCCTTCGCATAAGTGAAATATTGTTATAGTATTTACCTTGTTTTCATATATTTCGTTTATATGTTACGTGTTATTATTATAACAAAAGAAAAATTTGATTCAATATCGAAAGGAGAATAAAATATGAGTGAAGAAAGATTGACAGATGAATTGCTGACAGAAGATACAGATGCACCTGTTTCGGTGCAGGTATTTGAAGAGGAGCAGAGCGATAACGAAGATTATTATGCCTCAAATCTGGAGCGCAAAAGGCAGTTTATTATTTCGCAGACAGAGAAAAAGCCTGAGATTCAGACAAAGAAAAAAAGACGCACTCCATTTTCCTTTATTGCTGATTTTATCTACCATCATAAATTTATAAGCACTCTTCTTGGAATTGCTCTCATTGCAGGAGTTGGATTCGGCATTTATAAGCTGTGTCAGAAGTCATATGATTACAACATCGGTCTGTACACCTACGACACCGAATTCTCCGATGCAGAATCAGAAAGAATAGAAGAGTTTTTTATCAACTGCGGAAAAGACCGTGACGGAGACGGGAAGGTCACGGTAAAAGTGAATGTGTATACTCCTGCAGGCAATGGTACACTGGCGACCGCAGCCCTTGAGAATGAACTTCGCAGTGATATTTACGGCGATAAAATTCACGGGGCAAGAGTAAATGATATCATAATAACCGATGAAATCATAAAGGATCAGATATTCTGGAATTTCGGCTTTCTGTTTTTTGAAGAAATATGCGATGAGGGAGTCTGGGCAGAGGTAAACACCCGTGTGCTGCTGGGAGAAAATGACGATACACAGGACAGCCTGGGTTTTATGATATTTGCATACAACCGAAATGCAGAGGATATACAGAAGGCGAAGGATACAAGCAGAGATGCACGGCAGGTGTTTGAAGAAATCTCTGAAAAATATCCGCAGCTGTTTGACATATCAGATACTGAATGAATGTAACCTCCAACTAATAAAAAAGACAGCCGATGTCGTTGTGACATCGGCTTGTCTTTTGGTGGAGGGGAGGAAAATCATTTTGAAGATATGGGAGGTAGATTAAAAACAGAAATATTTCTTTGCGTTGTTGTAGGAAATATCACGGACAATAGAGCCGAGAGTTTCCATATCGGCAGGATACATACCCTGCTCGACCCACTCGCCAAGAAGCTGGCAGAGAATACGTCTGAAGTATTCGTGGCGGGGGTAGGAAAGGAAGCTTCTGGAATCGGTGAGCATTCCGACGAAGCCTGCAAGATAACCGAGATTTGCAAGAGAGATCATCTGATCACGCATACCGGTGATGTGATCATTGAACCACCATGCGGAGCCATGCTGGATTTTAGCGGTGCAGGGAGCACTCTGGAAACAGCCGATAACGGTGCCGATGACAGCATTGTCATTGGGGTTGAGGCTGTAGAGAATAGTCTTGGGCATATTGGAGGAGATTGCACCCATGAAGCCGGTAAGCTGAGCGGCAGGAGCATAATTGTTTATGCAGTCGTAGCCGGTATCAGGACCGAGCTTATGATACATAGCGGAGTTGTTGTCACGCAGGCAGCCGTAGTGAAGCTGCATGACCCAGCCTCGCTCGAAATACTCATTTGCACAGAAGAGCATGAATGCGGTCTTGAATTTCTGAACCTGCTCTCTTGTAAGCTCCTTGTTGGAGCGCTTTGCAGCAAAGATTGCCTCAATTTCATCGTCTGCTGCGGGCTCGTACATTACATATTCAAGAGCGTGGTCGGAAACACGGCAGCCACGGGCTGCAAAGTAATCCATGCGAAGGGAAAGAGCTTTTTTTACGCTTTCGAAGGTGTCGCAGGGCTCATCGGTGAGAGCAGCAAGCTTTTTGATGTAATCGCAGAAATCAGGTTTTTCGATATTCATGGCCTTGTCGGGACGCCATGCAGGAATAACCTGAACATCAAAGCTTTCGTCTGCGGCGATAGCCTCATGCCACTCAAGGGTGTCGATGGGGTCGTCGGTGGTGCAGATAATGTCAACGTTGGAAGCCTTGATGATACCACGTACGCTCATGCCCTCTTCCTGGAGCTTTGCGCTTGTGAGATTCCATACTTCCTCAGCGGTCTCGCCGTTGAGAACACCGTAATAACCGAAATATCTCTGAAGCTCAAGATGGCTCCAGTGATAGAGGGGATTACCGATGCCCTTTGCAATGGTTTCAGCCCACTTCTGGAACTTTTCTCTTGCGGGAGCATCACCGGTGATATAATACTCATCAACGCCTGCAGAGCGCATAAGACGCCACTTGTAGTGGTCTCCGCCCAGCCAGACCTCGGTAATATTTTCAAAACGTCTGTCCTCAGCAATCTCACGGGGATTGATGTGGCAGTGATAGTCGATTATAGGCATCTTTGCTGCGTGCTCGTGGAAAAGCTCCTGAGCAGTTGCAGTGGAAAGAAGAAAATCCTTATCCATAAATGCTTTCATTGTGCATTACTCCAATCAGTTAAAATGAGGTTGAGCCACGTCTGATAATTTCATAGGAAAATACAGTGCGTGTGGGAATCTCCTTGCCGGAGAGAATATTCATAAGAGAAGCGACACAGTGGTCGCATACAGATTCAAGCTTTGTATCAACACTTGTCAGCTCAGGCTCGCAGTAGGTTGCAATACTGAGATTATTAAAGCCCGTGACCGAGAATTTTGAAGGAACCTTAAGTCCCATTTTTTTTGCATATTTCAAAGCGCCTATGGCAAGCTTGTCGTCAGCGCAGACCACAGCGGAAAACTGAGCGCCTCGGGCACGCTCGGTGCAGAGGAAGTCGCATATTTCACCCACAGACTTATCTCTGGAATTGAAATATTTCATCATATCCTTTGCAAGGGGCTTTTCTGCAAGGCGATAGGCTTCCTTGAAGCCGGCAAGCTTGTTTTTGCCGGAATATGAGAAAGAGTTATAGAGATAAAGAATATCGCTTACTCCTGAATTGATAAGCAGGGAAGTTACCTTGCACATGGCGGTGAAATCATCACACAGAGTAGAAAATACATTGGGAGAATCCAGCGCACCGTTGACCAGCATGACAGGAACCTGACGGGCTGCTTCACGGATGTAATCATTATTGCTGTCGTTTTCCTCAATATAATTTGAACCGATGAGGATAACTGCATCGACTCGCTTTGAAAGAAGCACTTCCATATATTTTTTCTTGTGCTTCAGCTCATAGCCGGTGCAGCAGAGAATAACATCATAACCGTTTTTACGAAGATTTTGTTCTATATAGAAAATAGCTTCAGCAAGGAATGGGTCAGAGGAATCGGCACAGAGCACACCGACAGCATTCATGGTGTTAAGTCCCAGACCGCGGGCAAAAACGTTGGGAGAGTAGCCTGATTCTTCAATTATTTTAAGCACCTTATCCTTGGTTGCCGGGCTTACCTTAGGGCTTCCGTTGATAACACGGGAAACGGTAGCAATAGAAACTCCGGCTTTCTTTGAGATATCGTAAATGGTCACAATGTTTCACCTCTTTTTGTGTGAGCGCTTACATCGCCTGGTTTCATATTACATCAATAAAAATGAAAATGCAATAGTAAATCTGAGAAAAATGTGAATAAAATGAAAAAACTGATGAAAAATTGCAAAATTATATGTGTAAATACCTAATCTTATTGACTTAACTGCTGCAAAGGATTAAAATTACGAAGTGTAAGAGGTTACAAATCGGGAAACAGGGAGATGTATATATAGATGAAAAAGACAATTAAGATAGCATATATAGGCGGAGGCTCAAAACTGTGGGCACGTTCACTTATGAGTGACCTTGCCCTTGCAGAAGGGCTTTGCGGAGAGGTTGCTCTTTACGACATAGACTACGAAGCTGCAGAGCGAAACCGCCTTATAGGTGAAAGAATAAAGACCGATGCAAGAACAAAAAGCCCTTGGGAATACACCAATCACAGGGAGCTTGACACCGCACTTGAAAATGCAGATTTTGTTGTATTATCAATACTTCCGGGCACTTTTGAAGAGATGAAAAGTGACGTTCACCTCCCGGAAAAATACGGAATTTATCAGTCTGTAGGTGATACCGCAGGCCCCGGCGGCGTGCTTCGTGCAATGCGTACACTTCCTATATATTACGGCTTTGCAAAGAAAATCCGTGAGATCTGTCCCGATGCATGGGTCATCAATTTTACAAACCCAATGAGTGCCTGCGTGAAAGCGCTTTACGATGAATTTCCCGAAATCAAAGCCTTCGGCTGCTGCCATGAGGTGTTCCATACTCAGGATTTCCTCTGCCTTGTGGCCGAAAAAGAGCTTGGAATCGAGCGCCCGAACAGACGTGACATATATACCGACGTCTGCGGTGTAAATCATTTTACATGGATAACCTCAGCCTATTACAATGATATTGATCTTCTTTCACTGCTGCCTTCCTTCATGGACAAATATTTTGAAGAAGGCTATGCAAGCTCCATCGGAAAAGACAGATTTGCATTCAGGGATGAGGGCGATTACTTCACAGGCGGCAACAGAGTCAAGATGGATATGTATCGCCGATTTGATACCCTGGGTGCCGCTGGCGACAGACATCTGGCAGAATTCATGGACGGCACGGATTATCTGAAAGACCCTGAAACCGTCAGAGAATGGGGATTCTCACTGACTCCCGTAAGCTTCAGAATAGAAGATCAGAATAAAAAGATCGAAGATGCCATTGCAATGGCAAAGGGCGAGATGAAAATAAACATTTCACCCTCAGGTGAAGAGGCAGTTGATCTTATAAAGGCGCTGTGCGGCTTTGGGAATATTATTTCGAATGTAAATATGCCAAATGCAGGACAGTCTCAGATACTTCCCGAAGGCTCAATAGTTGAAAGCAACTGCCTGTTTTCTGCAGATTCCCTTTCACCCATCATTTCAAAGAAACCTTCGGAGGGTGCATATAAGCTTATAAAAAGAGCAAGCGATAACATAGATATGCTCTGCAGGGGTATCAGAGAAAAGAATATGGACATGATATTCTGTGCATTCCGCTCTCAGGGACTTTGCATAAATCTTTCAGAGGAAGATGCAAGAAGCCTTTTTGCTGAAATGATTGCGGAAACAAAGGATTATCTCATTGACTACTTCGGAGAGGAAAGGCTGGCGTTCTGATTTGGATGCTTTCAGATTTGCCGCAGATGCGGTTTTACCAATACTTCTGATAGTCGTTTTAGGCTATTTTCTGAAAAGAATCAAACTTTGCAATGAAACCTTTGCAAAGGCGCTGAATAAAATCTGCTTCAAGGTTTTTCTGCCCGTCATGCTGGCATATAATCTTTATTCCGGCGGCGGAGTGAAGTCTTCCGACATGGAAATAGTCGGATTTGTGGCAGTTTCATGCGTTGTAATGTTCATTCTGGGACTGCTTATTGTAACAATTTTCATAAAAGACCCTGCAAAGAAAGGCGTAGTGCTCCAGTGTGCATTCCGCTCGAATTTTGCAATAATCGGCCTGCCTCTTGCCCAGAGCATAGCAGGGGATGAGGGTGCACGCCTTGCTGCGGTGGCATCTGCAATATCCATACCCATTTTCAATGTGTTTGCAGTTATCTCGCTGAGCGTTTTCCGTAAAAAGGATGACGGCGGCAAGAGAGTGACCGTCTGGGAAATTATAAAGGGAATACTTGCAAACCCTCTTATTATAGGCATAGCAATAGGACTTCTGATGCTTGGAGCCGAATCCCTTATAAATATGAACGGTGCGGATTTCAGATTCAGTAATATCACTCCCGTTTATTCTGTGATGAAATCCATAACTGCAGTGACTTCTCCCATGGCACTCATAGCTCTTGGTGCGCAGTTTGAATTCAGCTCTGTAAGAAAACTGATTGGACCTATCGCAGTGGGTACAGTGTCAAGGCTTGTGATAATGCCTGCTCTGGTGCTGGGTGCAGCATATATTCTATTCCCGGATTTTACTCCCGGACATTTTGCAATGCTCCTTGCCCTTTCAGGCTCACCCGTAGCGGTTTCAAGCGCAATAATGGCAGGGGAAATGAAAGCGGACAGCACTCTTGCAGGGCAGCTTGTAATATGGACAACACTGTTTTCCATGCTGTCAGTATTTGCTCTGGTGACAATACTGCGCTCGGTGGGAGCATTCTGATGAGGTGAAGAAATGATACTCAGAAAAGTTGATTTATATGAATATTACGGTCTGAAAAAGAGCAGATGGGCTGACGGAGTCCTGACCTGCTATATTCAGGAGCCAAACGATGCGGTGAATATCGGCAGAAAATTCCCATCCATAATAATCTTTCCGGGCGGAGCATACCGTTATCTTTCTCCGAGAGAGGCAGAGCCTCTTGCAATGCGATATTATGCCGCAGGTTTTTCTTCCTTTGTGCTTTCATATTCAATCGCACCAATGTCTTTCCCGACGGCACTGAAAGAGGCTGCAATGGCGGTGAGATATCTCAGAGAAAATGCAGAGGAATTAAGTCTTGCGCCAAATAAGATTGCAGCCCTGGGCTGCTCGGCAGGCGGTCACCTGCTCGGTACACTGTCAACACTCTACAACAGCGAATTTGTGCCCGACAGCAGAACAAGTGCCCGACCCGACGCATCTGTATACTGCTATCCCGTTGTAACAATGGGTGAAAAATCCAACATCGAAAGCGTGTACAATATAAGCGGCGCAGACGAAAGAATCGCACAGATGCTTTCGGTTGAAAAGCTGGTCCATGAGGATTGTCCCATGGCTTTTATCTGGCATACATACGAAGACAGCAGCGTACCTGTAAAAAACAGCCTGCTTCTGGCAGCGGCCTATGAGGATGCAGGCGTACCCTTTGAAATGCACATATTCTCAAAAGGCGGGCACGGAATGAGTACCTGCGACGAAACATCAAACAGAACAGATAACATTCCTTCCTGCAGCACACTTGCTCCGAAGTGGCTTGAAGCCAGCATAAAATGGCTCAGCGACAACGGAATAAGGATAGAAGACTGAAAAAAGCCCTGACCGTATGGTCAGGGCTTTTGAATTATGCATCAGAGCCGTATACATCTGTAGGAGAAATATCACTGTCTGAAACGGGGGCTTCGGGTACATCGAGGATTTCCGTAAGCTGAGGCAGCATGACATTGACTTCAGTACCGCCGTCTGCATAGGTCATATCGTTGCTGTAAAGGAAAAGCTGGACATCGTTTGCGTTTACCGTCAGATTTGCGGCAAGGAGATATTCTCCGCCAACAGACCCTTCAGTATATGTGCCCTGAATAGGCACTGTTACACCCTTTATCTCATAATCGCTGTAATTGTCCATCTTCCCGCAGAGTCCGAGGAGCTTTCCTGCACCGCAGTCAGTGGTGACGTAGCTCAGAGCATTATAGAGCACCGAAACATGCTCAAGTGTATTATAATCCGAAAGACGTGCGCAAAGCTTTTCTGCAACTTCCTTCTGACGCTGTGAACGGGCAAAAGGTCCGTCGGGCTGGGACATTCTCGAATAAATAAGAGCTTCCTCACCGTTAAGGGTAAATCTTCCCGTACCGCCGAATCGGGTCTGGGGATCATATTTATTTGTTGCCATCCAGTTGGATACAGCTTCATCAGTGATGGTGATATCCGCACCGCCAAGGTGGTTTACTATGGTTTCAAAGGCAGTGAAATTCAGAACAAAATAGTAGTCAATCTTTACTTTCAGAGTATCCTGAACAGTGCTGCGCAGAAGCTTTGCACCGCCGTAGGCGTAAATCCTGCGAAGGGATGAACCGTAGTTGACGCCGTCAATCTGATCGGAAAGAGGCACATAAAGATCAGACAGAATATTTACAAGGCGTATCTTCTTTGTTTTCTGATCCACGGAAACGATTACGATTCCGTCAGCTTCATTATTTTCATCGAGGGCAATAAGGAGATAATTCTGCACCTTTTTTCCCGACTTCACGGAAAGATCCGAAAGCTCAAATGCGTCGTTGAGCTTTGAAAGACGGCTGCGGTCGTCCTCGGAGATGGAAACGGAGTCATCGAGTATGGAAGTGACCATGGTTGGCTCATAGAAATATAGGTCGTTCATATCCTTTGAGCCTTTTACATCAATCTGGTTCATCTTGCCCACAAGCATTAGGTTAACGGTGAGCATTATAAGACCGATAAATGCAGCAGTGATGCAAACTCCCGTAATAACGCCCTTCTGCCAGAGTTTCAAGGGTCTGCGATTTCGCTTTTTATATCTCAGACGGCGATCTTCATCGCCCACTTCAATATTCGGAACATAAAAATGCTCCTGATCATCGTCATCATTTGCATTTCTCGAAAGGCCTGTAACCTTGCCCTGATATGCAGGACGCTTCTTTTCTTCAAATTCAACAGCTTCCTTTGCCTTGAAACCTCTGTCGGACATTCTTGAAGAAAAATAAAGATCGCTGTCCTTATGACGTGCATCCCATCGGCTGGGCAGAGAAGGCTCTGCTTTTGCAGGCTTCGGCTCAGGCTTTGCACTGACGGGAGTGCTGTCAGCGGTGATGTCGTCAAAAAGATCGGAAGAAAAAGCGGTTGTGGGAGGTGCGGAAGGGGCAGACGGAGCGGTGTGCTGCTCCATAGGCTCTGTCGGCGGGACAAAAGCAGTGTCAGCGTCTGCAGTGCGTGACTTCCTGCTTTCACCGTCCTTGCTGAAAACACCCTTTATATTCCCTGCGGCACTGCCGAGCTTTTCCTTTGCCTTTGCTGCAAAGGAACCAAAGCCGCCTTTTTTCTTTTCTTCAGCCGTATTTTCGTTTTTATCAAAATTATCATCGCCGCCACGGCGTGAAAATCTGCTTTGTGCCATGAAATTCCTCCGTAAAGGTTTTTGTATCATGCTTCATTATATAGCTGTTGCGCTTTTTTTTCAATAAATATAATGTGAATTCTGCTTTACAGAAAAGGGAGAAGGTGCTACAATACAGAAAACTGAATATCCGGGGAGCATCGGGAAAAGGGAAGCGTGGTGAAAATCCACCTCGGAAGCCGCCACCGTGAAGCCGAGCACCGCTGCAGATTGTTCTTTTTTGGGACAAAGTCACTGAGGTAATACCTTGGGAAGGCGCAGAGGGTGCAATGAAGCAAAGACGGGAGACCTTGCCCAGTGTGATTATTTGTGAAGTACGGATTTTTGCTCTCACTTATACCCAGTAGGAAGGCTTATGCGTTTTTCTATACGCATCAGGCTTTTTTCGCTGTGGAGATGCTCGCTTTTGACAGAGTGCATTTCTGCGGCTATTTTTATTTTTGGAGGTAAAAATTATGGAAAAGAAGAAAATCTCAAAGGTATTGTACATCGTCGTTGCTGTGGTGCTGGTGCTTGCGGCTGCATTTGCCGTCTATGCTGTAAAGACAGACCTCTTCGGCAAAAAAGAAGTAAACGATGAAGTTCAGGTAACCTATTCTCTCAGCATTACAGCTCAGGGAGAAAGCGTCTACGAAGGTGATGTAACCGCAGCAGAGGGCACTGTGCTTTTTGACTCAATGAAGACAGCACTTGAAAAAGAGAGCATAGAGCTTGTATATGACGAAGGCGAATACGGTGCATTTATCACTTCCATCGGCGGTCATGCACAGAATTATGATGAAAACCTCTACTGGACCTTCACCCTTAACGGTGAAATGACAATGGAAGGAGTTTCCTATATCGTGCCTGCAGAAGGCGATAAAGTGGATTTTGTTCTCAGTAAAGTAGAATGGTAAAGACAGAAAAATTAAACCCGGTGCGCCGCATTGCCCTTGACGGAATGCTGTGCGCACTGGCGATAATCGGTCGCTGGGCATTGGGCGCTCTGCCGAATGTCCAGCCCGTTACGGTCATACTCATACTCATGGCAATGTACATAGGGCTGTGGGACAGTGTGGCATCTGCCATAGTTATCGTAAACGTCACAAACATGATAATGGGCATCGGAATCTGGTCGATGTATCAGATGTTTGTGTGGGCTTTGATAGCTGTAGTTTCGGGACTGCTTTTCAGAAAGCACCACCATCCTCTTGTCATGCTTGTCTGGTGCTTTGCAATGGGATATGTCTACGGATTTACCGTATCCATATTCTCCTATCGCACATTTGCAGCAAACGGGGGCACGGCAGGCTTTCTTATCTACTGGATAAACGGTCTGGGAGTGGACTCACTCCACGCCATAGGAAACGCCGTTTTTGTATGGTTTCTGCAGCCTCTTTTCGCAAAGCTTACGGAAATGGCAAAGAAAAAAGCATAAGCAAAACCCACATCTTAATTAAGATGTGGGTTTTGCTGCATTGTATCATCACATTAAAAAATAAAAATATACTTCACATACACACTGTTTTGAGTTATAATATATTGAAACGAAAAGAAAAGGGCGTGAGGAAGAATGTCAGACAACGGAAAGATATACATACAGCTTGAACCTGAACATAAGGAATCGGGGTACGGTGCACTTTGCATGGCGGGAATAGCGGCTGCCTGTCTTTTTGGAGCCATAACACTTATCGAAACCGTGATTATTGCGGCAATACTTCTTGTGGCGTCCATAATTTTCGCATGGATAGGTCTGTTCATGTGTCAGAGAATCAGAAAACGAGGCGGATCTCTTTCCTATTCAAGAACTCTTGCAACACTTGGATATATTATCTGTATGTGCATAATAATTGCATCTGTGGCCTGCGCTGCCTGTGTTGCAAGTGTAGGAGGCTGCTTCTGCAGGCTGTCACAGGAGTGTGCGGCTTTATTTGTAGCATAAGGAGGCTGAAAGATGAAATACTGCTCAAGGTGCGGCGCTGAATGTCTTGATAAGGATGTCCACTGTCCTAAGTGCGGATCTTATCTCAAAGACCCAAAAACCTACAACAGAATGACCTTTGATAAATTCATGCAGACTCCCGAATACATGGGATGCGTTGCTCTGGGAATATCTGTAATATCCATAGGACTCTGCATCGGCAGTGCCTTTGTTAAAACAAAGCCTGCGGCAATGTCTGCAATCGGTCTGATAGTTGCCATAGTCGGTGTATTCATTGCATCCCGCTGCAGAAATGAAATGCCGGAAGAATTTGGCATGAGATCAATAGCAACAGCTGCCTATGCTCTGGGAATAGTGTCTATAGTTTCATGTATAGTCGCAACAGCGTGCAACGGAATGTACTCCGTCTTCGGGTGCCTGTGGGACACATCAAGAGCGGAATATGAAAATGCCTGCAGCTGTATAAAGGCAAATCTGGGAGTTTCGGATACTGATATGGGGATACTTTTCCCCTTCATTAAAAAATAAAGGAGATTTACAATGTTCCCGACAATTTCAATTTTCGGAAAAGATATTTCTGTTTATGCACTGCTTACGGTAGTGGGATTCCTCCTTGCAGGCACTCTTTCCTGGCTCATGACAAGAGTCACATGGAAGTCCTATAAAAAGAATACTGAGCGAGGACTCACCTCAAAACGTCCTGTATCAGCAGACACACTTCTTACCGCAAGCCTGCCTGCTCTTATCGGTCTGCTTCTCGGTGCAATGGCACTTTACGCAATAACCAACATTCCTGATATAATAGAGCAGCTGAGCAACTGGGATTATTACGTTGACAGATACGGCACAGGCGGAGCTTTTGAAAGATTCGGAGGCTTCTTCAGCGGAATCGTATTCTACGGCGGACTTCTCGGCGGCGTTGCAGGTGCATGGTGGTACAGTAAGAAAGCACACTTCAACATCTGCGAATATCTTGATGCTGTTGCTCCCGCAATTCCCCTTTTTCATACTTTCGGAAGAATCGGCTGTCTTGCCAGCGGATGCTGCTACGGTATCGAGTGCGAATGGGGTCTTTATCACAGCAAAGCTCTCGTTGCAGCTGCAAACGGAGTGAAAAGATTCCCCGTACAGCTTCTTGAGGCAGGCCTCAACCTGGCACTCTGCATCGTACTGGTAGTGCTTTTCTGCCTTTTCTGGCAGAAGTGGCGTGCAGGTACTTTTATCAGAATTTATTTCGGCACCTATGCAATCATCAGATTCTGTGATGAATTCCTCAGAGGCGATACTTACCGAGGAATCTGGCTTGGACTTTCCACTTCCCAGTGGATAAGCCTGGGAATCATGGTATTCCTTATCGTAACTCAGATGCGCTGGATGGAGAATAATCCCAAACCCGTTGTCACTGCAATCATAATGGATGCAGAGGACGAAAAGGAAGAAACAGAAGCCGAAGCAGAGAAAACACCTGCAGAAGCATAATAAAGCAAGAAGAAGCCTCCCTCTGATGAGGTGAGGTTATATCATGCAAGCATGATTCGAAGGGAGAGAAACCAAACAACTACGTGTTTTCTGTTTCTCAGAATCATACCTGAATGATACAGCTTGCTCAGAAAAAAGAGAGCATGGTATCAACTTCTTTAATACGATAAACAAGCCATTCCGAAAGGAATGGCTTGTTTTGTTATATAAAATTAAAAACATCAATACATCTGAGCATTCTGCGCATTTCCACAAAGTCGGGACAGAGCTTGAAGAGCACAGCATAGAAGCTTGAACTGTGATTTGCCTCCACAAGGTGAGCAAGCTCATGGGCGGTGACATAGTCAATAAGCTCACGGTCAAGGCGCACAAGGTGCTGATTGAGTCTTATTGTACCTCGCTCGTTGGTGCAGCTGCCCCAGCGGGAGGTCATCTTGCGTACGGTGAGAGCAGGACGCTCAATTCCAAGCTCTTTTTCATCTGCAACGGCCATTACTCTGTCAAGGGAAGCGGAAAGCTCTTCCTTTGCGAGCTTTAAAAGGAATTTATCCACAGTGTCAATAATATGAGCCTTGTCAGAAGGGTCGGGGACACTTACAAAGAGAGCACTGTCGCCGAGAAGTGCGTGGGTCCTGCCTGAAGAAACAATAATTTTTCGCTTTATTCCAAGAACAGAAATTTCAAGTCCGTTTGCAATTCTTTCGACCTGAGCCTCTTTTTTTGCTATCTGAGCAAAGACCCACTGGCTGTTTTTCTCGACAAAATCGTGAATCTGTTCGTCCTTGCATTTTGTGGGCGCAGAAACAAGAGCCACACCGTCACGGACAACCATTCTTATTTTGCGCATGGTCTTTTTGGTGACCTCATATTCAAAGGAGCCGTTTTCTGATTTGAATGTATATACCATAATACATCACCCCATAAAAGCTTTCACAAGGTGAGTATACCATCAGAAGGCTCCGAATGCAAGTGCGGCAAGCCCCAAAATAAGCAGCATGGCAGGCAGACCTTTTAAGCATTGCGGTGCATCGGAGTGCCCGTTGCGGCGCAGTGCAGGGGAGAGCGCAGTGATTATGGCAACAACCGCAAGGGCAGTTATAAAAGCCGAAAGCGCCATGCCTTTCCAGTCTGCTTTATTGCCCTGAACAAAGATAAGTGCAAAAGAAGCGGCAGAAAGCACTGCAGGAGGAAAATCGACAGCAAATATATGAATAGCCGCACAGGAAAAAACAAAGGCAGAAAGTGCAGTGACAAGCACTGCAATATTTATACTCCACAGAGCATCGGAAATAAGGAAAACCCCATCTGTAAGAAGAAAAACGCAGGCAAGGCAGAGAGAGTAATTAAAAGCCTTTGCAGTGGAAAAGTGCAGATTATTATTCTCTGAAGGAAAAGCAAGCTTCACCGCCGCAGCGGCAATACCTGCAAAGACAAGCCCCATGGAAATTTGATCGTAAAGAGGTATAAAGCTCAGAAACGCCCGGACAGAGCCGAGAAAAATCACAGCAAAGGCGGAAAGAGAAATAAAACAGAGACTCTGAAGAACAGGTCTGCGAGTATCGGAAGAAGCAAAGCCTGCGGCAAAAAAGAGGGAAACACCTGACAGAATAAAAGCAGAGGAATTATCGAATGTGCTCGGAAAAAGCGAAGCCATAATCAGATTTCCGCCAAAGGAAAGCACTGCGGCAGGCAGAAAGGAAGAAAAGGAGCAAAGGGCTGTATTATCCGAATTCCTCACAGAATAAACGGATAAAACCGAGCCGCAGGCAGAAACAAAAAGAATAACTGCGCAGGCGAGAAAGTAATGAGGTGATTCCGTGCCTGCGGCAAGGGCAGGGGAAAGAAAAGCGAGGCAGAATGATGCGGTTTTTCCGTATTTACTCATAAATGTCGCTCCCTGAGGCAGCTGCTCCGAGCAGGAATCTTTCTGTAAAATCAACTGCAGTGTTTGCAGCGTCTGTCACTGCGGAAGAAGAAACCGTAGCACCTGAAACCCCGTCGATGGCGGTGCCGTCTGAAGAAGCACCGGCCTGAATACAGCACTTTTCCGCAAGAGTGACAAAAGGACTTATACTTATGGAAACACCTGCAACTGCGTCAGTTTTGCCGTTATCACCGTAACTGATTTTGGAAGGTGACTGCACTTCCATAAGCCGTGCTTCCATAAGCTGTGCCTGCTCGTGCCAGAAAAGACCGTCGGCAGTCATTACATACTCGCCGTCAATGGAAGCCTGACGCTTGCTTTTGCCGCCGATTTCACTTTCTCCATCCCAGAAAACCTTTGTAATAAGCCCGTTTTCAACCGTAATTGTCAGATTATCCTTATACCCACCCGAAAAGCTGTCGCTTTCGGCAAAATATGTGCCGTCGGAAAGAGCTGCTCTGCCCAGATAAAAGGGTGCATCAGCCGATGAAAACTGAGAGAGAAAAGGCTTTTCGGCGGTTTTTCCGCCAAGGTCGGGAGTCTCACTGTGATTTCTCACTTTCACTCCCGTGACTTTATTTCCGTCGTGTGAAACACCGACAGATATCTCCATTCTGCCTCCGTAGCCTTCTTTTGAGAGCTCAACAATATATCCTGCCGTTTCTCCGTCAGACATCGCCTTATAAGCACCTGTTATTTCCTCAGAAATGCCTGCCTCAATAAAAATCTCCTCGTAGCTGTCAGCCTCCAGCACATCGGCAAAACGCCCTTTCAGAGCATCGTCTTCTGTCGATTCCCCGATACGAGCGGCTATAAGGCTCATAATCCACAGAGCGGCAGTGCTGAAGGCAATCACAGCGAGAAAAGATACTGCATTTTTAAGCAGATGCTTTATTTTTTCGTTCATATATTTTACCGACCTTTCCGTAAGCTGCAGGAGCCGTCAGCTCCTCGATAAGGGGAGAAAAGAAATTCATTATAAGAATTGAAAAGCACACACCTTCGGGAATGGGGCACCATTTTCTTATTATAAAAGTCAGAAGACCTGCACCAATGCCGAATATCCTCCGTCCCGAATGAGATGCGGGGGTGGAAGAATAATCGGTGACCATGAAAAATGCACCGAAAAGAGCACCACCGCTGAGAATGGCATATGGAGCATTGCCCATAAGAAATTTTTCACCGCCGAAAAGGAGTGTGAGTATGGCAAGAGTGCCCAGCATATACATAGGAGCATCAAGCCCGACGATACCCGTGCAGTAAAGAATTCCAAAACCGAAAATCAGAAGAATGGCGCAGGTTTCACCCATGCTTCCCGCATGATTTCCCATGAGCAGATAACAGATTGATTCCTGCTGAGAGGCAAGAGGAGTAGCGGAGGAAACAGCATCATAGGGTGAAACAAAATCAACAACCTTCGCTCCTGCACCGAGGAGCAGAGCACCTCGCCCAACAAGGGCAGGATTGAAAATATTCTGTCCCACTCCGCCAAAAAGCTGTTTTCCTGCAATAATGGCAATTACATCTGCAAAAATCACAGCCCACGGAGGCGTTGTGACAGGCAGACTCAGAGCAATCAGAAGTCCCGTGACTGCCGCAGAAAGATCGGAAACGGTAATACGTCTTGAAAAAAGCTTTTCCCAGAGTGCCTCTGTGCCGACACAGACACCGACGGAAAGAAGAGAAATCATCAGCGCACGTATTCCAAAATACCACACAGCCGCAGTCAGAGAAGGCATAAGGGCGAGAAGAACCATGCCCATAATTTCCGATGTGCTTCGACTGCTGCGCCTGAATACGGATTTTGCGTGATTTTTCATCGCTTTGCCTCCCTGAGAGCGGCTAAAATCCGCCTTGCTTCAGTGGTGTGATCGGTCAGCTCACGTTTTGAGGGGCATACATAGGAGCAGCATCCGCAGGATATGCAGGCGTCAGCGCAGAGATTGTTCAGTGCTTCGGTGTCACCGCTGCGCTCGGCGGCATCTATTTTGTAAGGCAGAATACGTGAGGGACAGACTCGTGCACAGCCACCGCAGTGTATGCAGGAGCTTTCTTTCAGAGCAGGCGGATCGACTGCAATAAAACCGCCTGTTGTAAGGGATACAAATGTATTGTCAGGATTTATGACCCGACCCGTCATAGCACCGCCTTCAATAATTACAGTATCCTCTGATGCCCCCTCGCAGAGAGAAATAAGATACCGTGCGCTTGTGCCGCAGGGAGTGAGCACATTTGCACATTTTCCGACTTTCCCCGCAACGGTAACGATGCGCCGCACAGGAGGCAGTCCTGATTCAATGCTTTCCGCAAAGGCTGCGGCGGTGGCGCAGTTTGAAACAATAACACCGCAATCGGCGGGAAGTCTGAAGCGAGGGACTTCACGGCGAAGTACGGAGGAAATAAGCTGTTTTTCACTTCCCTGAGGAAACTTTTTTGAAGCCTGCACAATCCTGATGTTCTCATTTGTTACGGTGCTTTTCAGAATATCGTACAGCTCACGGTGCTTGACACAGATAAATACAGTGTTTGCACCTGCTGCATCGGCAAGGGAAAGAGCACCACGTATCACCCGACGGGGAAGATTTGTAATAAGAGCACGGTCACAGCTGAGAAAAGGCTCACATTCGCAGGCATTTATAAGCAGACATCTGGCATCCATGGATTTTTCGTACTTTTTCGCCGTGGGAAATCCTGCACCGCCCATACCTATAAGTGAAATTTTTCGCATATAGTCAGTAAGCTCACCCCGTGAATTCCCGGGTCGCTCGAAGGGAGTCACACTTTCGCTGCGGCAGTCGTTTTCGATTATTATTTTTTCATTTTCGATATGCCGCACAATTCCTGAAACGGAGCTGAAAACCGAAAGAGATCGGTTTATTCCAACCTCAGAGCCTATAAGCACACGCTGACCGACCTTAACGGAAACGGCATCAGCTGCCGTGAGAGTTACCGTCGGCGGCTGAGCGCATATTATGGAGGTGTCTGCGGTATGTTCAGGCGGCAGAATAAGCCCGCCTTCAAAACCCATTGTGTTATCCATTTTTGCCTCCCAATGGTTTTTGAGGGTATTATTGGAAAGATAAACAGAATTTATTCAGAGGTTATGAAATCGACACTGAATAAGCTTCAATGCAATTGCAAAGACAGCAAAAAAGGAGTACAGCTTCTGCTGTACTCCTTTAATTCGTTTTGTCCTCGTCATATGTACCGATATTTATTATACGGAGATTCTCCTTTTTTGCCTTACAAAAAAATCTGTAGCTGTTTGAAAAGGAATCGTTGATATAACAGATCAAAAATCTGGACTGCTTTATCATATACATATTTCTCTTGTTTATAGCATATCGAGGAGGAACAAAATCGAGTGATTCGGGGTATATTGTTTTTTGAAGGTCGTAATAGGGCGATTCAATTCCTTTTTTTAGGTAAGCCAGGACAACGCAAATGGTAATATTATTGTGTTTCTTTTCAATTTCACACAATACATCATATACAATACGGTCAAATTCGCCGTGGGTACCCACATAAAAAACACTGACATTCTCGTTTATTATCAATTGTTCGATTAAGGAATAAAGATGCGGTTTTATTTCTGTTGGACAATCATGATGTCCTATAAATGTGCAAGCATACATTTTATCACCTCAGCTTTAATTTTAAGGGAATATCCCTTAAAAATCAATAAGGGGTGATCCCTTATCCCATAATTGCGATAAGAGGTGATTATGGTGTATAAAAGAGTGCGTGATATGCGTGAAGATCGGGACATGACACAAAAACAGCTTGCAGAATATCTGAAAATACATCAGACAACATATTCAGACTACGAAATAGGAAATCTGAATATTCCTGTTGATGTTTTGATAAAGCTTGCAAGACTCTACGAAACAAGCATAGATTATCTTGTAGAGTTAACAGACGACCCAAAACCTTACAGATGAAAAAGGAGTACAGCTTCTGCTGTACTCCTTTTAAAATATTTAAGATCAGTTGGAATAATAGTTGGGAGCTTCCTTGGTGATCTGAATGTCGTGGGGGTGGCTTTCACGAAGACCTGCGCCGGTGATGCGGACAAACTGAGCCTTGCTGTGAAGCTCGGGGATATCTGCGCAGCCGCAGTAACTCATACCGGAGCGGAGACCGCCGACCATCTGGTAGATAGTCTCGGAAAGGGGTCCCTTGTAAGGTACACGACCCTCAACACCCTCGGGAACAAACTTCTTTGCCTCAGCCTGGAAATATCTGTCGGAGCTGCCCTTGCTCATTGCAGCAAGAGAACCCATGCCTCTGTATACCTTGAACTGTCTGCCCTGATAGAGCTCAGTCTCACCGGGAGCCTCTTCGCAGCCTGCTACGAGAGAACCGACCATTACAACGCTTGCACCTGCAACGAGAGCCTTGACGATATCGCCGGAATACTTGATACCGCCGTCAGCGATTACGGGGATGCCGTACTCGGCAGCAACCTTAGCAGCTTCGTAAACAGCGGAAATCTGTGGAACACCGATACCTGCGACAACACGGGTGGTGCAGATGGAGCCGGGGCCGATACCGACCTTGATGCAGTCTGCGCCTGCCTCGATAAGGTCACGTGCACCCTGAGCGGTTGCAACATTGCCTGCGATAAGCTGTGCCTCGGGGAATGCCTCCTTTATCATACGGACGCACTTGATGATGTTGTGGCTCTGTCCGTGAGCGGAGTCAAGAGCAAGAACGTCAACGCCTGCTGCGAGAAGTGCGCCTGCACGCTCGAGAACGTCAGTGGTGCTGCCGATTGCAGCGCCGCAGAGAAGTCTGCCTGCGGAGTCTCTTGCAGAGTTGGGGTATTTTGCAGCCTTCTTGATATCCTTGATGGTGATAAGACCCTTGAGCTTGCCTTCGTCATCAACGATGGGAAGCTTTTCGATTCTGTGCTGACGGAGGATCTCACGAGCCTCGTCAAGAGTGGTGCCTACAGGAGCGGTGACAAGGTTTTCCTTGGTCATAACGTCCTTGATGGGCTGTGCAAAATCGGAATCCTCCATGAATCTGAGGTCACGGTTGGTGATAATGCCAACGAGCTTACCGTTTTCATCGCAGATGGGAACACCGGAAATGCGGTACTTGCCCATAAGAGCATTTGCATCACCTACAAGGTGATCGGGGGAAAGGAAGAAGGGATTCTGAATAACGCCGTTTTCAGAACGCTTTACACGGTCGACCATATCGACCTGCTGCTCAATGCTCATGTTCTTGTGGATGATACCGATACCGCCTTCACGGGCAATAGCGATTGCCATGTCGGTTTCGGTGACGGTGTCCATAGCGGAAGTCATGAGGGGAATATTAAGGGTGATTTTCTTTGTAAGCTTTGTTTCAAGCTTTGCTGAACCGGGCAGTACCTCACTGTAAGAGGGAATGACCAGTACATCGTCGAAGGTGAGACCTTCCATTACGAACTTCTTTGAAGGATCTGTGATCAGCATTCTTTCACTCTCCTTTTTATTATTCGCAATCTTGACAGCTTGCTCCGTCGGCTGCGTTTTTGACTTGGTTATTAAACTTAATTATACTTGCCCGACTGTGCCTGTGTCAATGCTAAGTGAACAAGAGACGGTACAGAAAAAAGATATATTCTGTACCGTTCATTTTGTCTAATTTGCTGTTTTATCTGCAATGTTTTTACTGCCTTGGAAAAATATACATATCAGCCGACCATGTTGGTTTCTGTAAATCCATCTTCAATATTGCCGTAAACGACTATGGAATGACCATAGAACATATCGTCATCGTCAAACCAGAATTCCATGTCACCGGAGTTTGTTATGGAGATACAGCAGAGGGTGATTCTTTTTGCAAAATCAGCTTCGGTTATGGGCTTGTAATCCTCCCGGTTTTCCTGCCAGTCGTTGGCGTTTTCTGCCATTTCAACCGCAGCCTGAAGTTTTGCCTTGCGTTCCCATGCGGCAGGGTCAGAAATGATTGTATTGAAAGCCTCAAGAGCACCCTCGCAGGTGTCGCTGTCGTCGTCAGCTTCAAGGTTTACATCAACATCCTCGCTGCGCCAGTCGATACATCCGCTGAAAACACCGTTTTCTCTGTCAAATTCCAGTTTAATATCATTTCCGACTTCGATAAGTACGGGTTTTTTATAATCTTCAAGTATCTTTTCAAATCTGGGCTCAGATACATTTTTCTTAATGACCGAAGTTACAAACATACTTCTGCCTGCGGGAATTTCCGCATAACCTGCATCAAAGGGCAGAGAAAAAAGAACCTTCAGGCGGTATACACCGTGCTTTTTTATGCCGTGAGCGTTTTTATTGTGATCTTCCTTGTAGTTCCATGTAATATATCGTGGGAGCTCCATAAGCTCATCGGTTTCACAGTCAATGCAGGCAATGAGGGAAGAAGTCGATTTCCAGTATTTATCGCCTGCTGCAATATGATGTACTCCCGAGGGAGCGCTTTCGACCAGAACAATTACTTCTCTTTCATTTTTCTCGTATTTTTCAGGGTGTTCAATCAGATATTTCTTTCCGAAAAGTCCCATGACAATTCTCCTTTGCAATGGATATACAGGATCAAATAAAAGGATATCATATCTAAAAAAGCTTTTCAATACAATGTGAAGGTGAATTCATACTGAACTTTATGTGTTATTGCAGAAAAACACTTGCCTTTTTTATTATAATGTGAGAAAATGATTCGGTAAACTTTAAAGTTATCCGTAAAGGGGTATTGCTATGAGCAAGGAAAAAGAAAACAAGTTTGTAGAAATTGAAGATCCTCTGGCAAGTCTGGGATTCGATGACGATGAAGCCGAAATCCTTGAAGAAGCAGAAGAACAGTTTGAGGAGCAGGCAGAAGAAATAATCGGCGGAGCTGACGAGGCTCAGGTCACTGCATTTGAAATGAAGGAGTCAAAGCTTGATGCAGTAAAGGAAAAGGCAGCGGATGTAATGAAGCCTGTCCTCGACATTGCAGGTAAAAAAGTATCCGTAAAGCTTTCCGCAATAATCATCGCAGCAGTTGCAGTTGTTGCAATCGGCCTTGCAATTCTTATTTTCTCTCTTTACAGCAGTGCAGTATACACCTCCGGCAAGAGCGTAGAGGACTGGGCAAAAGAATGGAACAAGATGGAATTTACCGACAGCTGCAGATACCTGTATGAGGATCAGATGCCAATTAACCTCAGAATGGGTACAATGCTCAACTCCGATACTGACCACGTACGTCTTACAGATGAGGACATAAAGGCTCTTGAAAAGGGAGAAACAGTAAATCTTCTTGACGATGCTGTCGAGCTTTCGGTAGAAACCTATAAGGGTGATTTCGACAGCGTAACTCTCAGATTTGACTATACCGAGCTTTGCGAAATCTATTACGGCGAGGACTATGTATCCGATTCCTCTCTTGTCACCAATAACTACATGAATGTTCCCAGCGATGATGTACTGTCACGTCTGATTGCATATATGGGTATGGTGCTCAATCCTCTCAACGACGGAATCAGCACAGACTCCGATATGTTCACTGATGCATTTGATATGTACATCAATTCAAGATATAACGGTTTTTCAACAAGCGTATATGATGAATATACCTATGTGTTCTACTATGATAATGAGCCCCAGGGAGATGTATCTGCAACAGACCTTTCTCCTTCCGATATATCCGCAACCGATATGGAGGAAGCGGAAACACATCTTGTGTTCTATGTTTTCGGCGGCTACACCAAGTCAGGTCAGAAGAAGCACGAAGCCGACTGGTCATGGTGGAATGACATATTCGACAAGAAGGACAAGGAAACCGCTATCCCCGATGAGCTTGCACAGCATCAGTTTGATGATATTTCCCTCACCGATGCAGATGAATTTTCAGGCTCCGATGTAACCGCAACAGATAAAGCTGAATAAAAGCAATAAAAAGCCGCCGGTAAACCCGGCGGCTTTTTTACATGAATGCCCCGGAAAAAAGAAGCAAATAAATATATTTGGAAAATTTTTATTTTACTGTTGACAAATACATATGAGCGTGCTAACATATGAACAACAACTCACATGAATGAATATTCATATGAACGGAGGGACATACAATGCACGAGCACGATGAAATACTGAGAAACGTCCGAAACGATCTGCCTACAGATGAATTGCTCTGCGATCTTTCCGACCTTTTCAAAATTTTCGGAGATACCACAAGGGTGAAAATTCTGTTTTCCCTGCTTGATGCAGAGCTCTGCGTCTGTGCAATAGCGGAGCTTCTGGGTATGAATCAGTCCGCAATATCCCACCAGCTCAAGACACTGAAAAAAGCTAATCTTGTAGGCAACAGAAGAGAGGGCAAGACCATCTTTTATTTCCTTGCCGATGACCATGTAAAAACCATTCTCGCCCATGGCTTTGACCACATTATTGAGGAGAGAAAGGAAAAAAATTAAGCGACATTCAGTCGCTTTTTTCCGGAGAGGGGGTTAGCGAAAGCTAACCGATAGATCAGTCAAAATTTTCCGAAGAGGAGTCAGAAATATGGAAATTGTAAAGTTTGAAAACGTGACAAGAGTCTACACCAGCGGCGACCATGAGCTTCGTGCGCTGGACGGTGTCGACCTTTCCCTTGAGGAAGGCAAATTTGTTGTCATTCTCGGACCCAGCGGAGCAGGAAAAAGCACACTGCTGAATATGCTGGGAGGTCTGGACAGTCCCACAAGCGGCAAAATCACCGTAATGGATCAGGACATTTCAAAGCTTTCATCAAACAAGCTTGCAGATTACCGTGCAAAGACCGTCGGATTTGTTTTTCAGTTCTACAATCTTATCCCCACCCTCACCGTGTATGAGAATGTAAAGCTTGTAAAATCCATCTCAAAAAACAGTCTTTCCGCAAAGAAAATGCTTGAAGAAGTAGGTCTTGCAGACCACATGAACAACTTCCCTTCAGAACTTTCAGGCGGTGAGCAGCAGCGAGTTTCCATTGCAAGAGCCCTTGCCAAGAATCCCCAGATACTTCTCTGCGACGAGCCTACCGGAGCACTGGACTCCGAAACCGGTGTAATGGTGCTCAAGCTTCTTCTTTCCATGGCACGCAACTACGGCAAGACCATTGTTGTAGTAACCCATAACCAGAATATTGCAAAAATGGCAGACGTTGTAATCCGTGTGAAAAACGGAAAGATCAAGTCTTACGAAGAACAGGAAAATCCCATGAGTGCAGATGAAGTGGAGTGGTAACCGATGCTGACAAGAAAACTTTTCAGAACGGCGTGGAAATACAAAACGCAGTTTTTATCAATGATAATAATGATTGCCCTGGGCATAGGTGTTTTTGCAGGCTTCAATATGGAGTGGTACAGTATTGAGATAAATACTGACAATTTCTTTGAAGATACTGTCTATGCCGATTACAGAATATACAATGAAGCAGGCTTTTCCGAAAAGGATATAAAAGCTGTGAAGGAAATTGCTGAAGTGGATGCTGCAGTCAGAGTCCTTTCCGTCAACGTTGATATCAAGGACAGCACAGATGCACTTTCACTTTTCGTGCCCGAGGAATATACAGTTTCAAAGCTCGTTATATCCGAGGGTGAGGAATACAATGCAGACGCAGAAGGCTTCTGGCTTTCCGATAAATTCGCCGCAGCAAACGGAATAAAAATAGGTGACGAGCTGACAGCGACATATCTGGGAAAATCCGTAAAAGGCACTGTAAAGGGTTTTGCAAAGAGCGGCGAGCACACAATCTGTGTCCGTGACGAAAACCAGCTCATGCCTGATTACAGCAGTTTCGGATTTGCGTATGCCACACCGAAGATGATAAAGAATAATTTCGGAATGGAGTTCTATCCCCAGATAAACATCCGCTCGGAAATGTCAAAGGCAGAGCTTGAGGATGCTCTTCAGGACAGCCTGGGAGTAACCACACTGGTAGTGCCGAAGAAAGAGCATTATGCCTATGCAGGACCCCAGAGTGAGATAGAGGAAGGAAAGACAATGGGCTCTATTCTGCCCGTGCTTTTCCTTGCCATTGCAGTGCTGACCATGGTAACCACCATGCATAGAATCACCGCCAACGAAAAAGTTCAGATTGGTACCCTTAAAGCGCTTGGCTTCAAGGACAGACGAATCCTTGCTCACTACACCTCCTATGGTCTGGTGCTTGGTCTTGTGGGTGCAGCCCTCGGCGTGGGACTGGGTTTTGTCATCGCAAGGATGATAGTCAACCCCGACGGTATGATGGGTACATATATCGATATGCCCGAATGGAAGCTGTACATCCCCGATTTCTGCTGGATAGTGCTTGCAGCAGCGGTATTGATGCTTACACTCATAAGCTTTCTTTCTGTCAGAAAGGTACTTAAAGGCACAGCAGCAGAAGCACTTCGTCCCTACCGTCCTAAAAAAGTAAAGCCCATGAAGATTGAAAATACATGGCTGTGGAAGAAGCTGCCTTTCTCCACAAAGTGGAATATCCGTGACCTTGTGCGCAATAAGGCACGCTCAGCCATGACACTTGTAGGCGTTGTCGGCTGCATGGTGCTGCTTGTAGGCGGACTTGGCATGAGGGATACAATGGATGAATTTATCTCAGTGCTCAATGGCGATGCAAACAACTATGTTACAAAGGTCAACATCTCCGAATCTGCAGACAACAGTGATGTAATCGCCCTTGCAGAGGAGCTTGAAGGCGACTTTATAGCATCAGAAGCAATAAAGCTCGGAGATAAGACCACAAGCCTTGAGGTATACAGCCTTGATAACGGCAAAATCAATTTCACAGACGAAGAAGGCAGACCTGTTGTTATAGGAAACGACGGAGTATATATCTGCCGCCGCCTTGCGAAGGATATAAAAGTAGGGGATACCATTGAATTTTCTCCCTATGGCTCTGAGGAAACATACTCCGTAAAAGTAGCGGGAATTATCCGCTCGCTTGTCAGTGAGAGTGTAGTCATTACTGACGAGTATGCAGATGAAATCGGGCTTACATATCACATCGGCAGCATATTCACAGATGTAATACCCGAAAACATTGCAGACAGCGAGCTTATCGCAGGCAAGCAGACGAAAGCTGCGGTAATGGAGTCCTACGATTCATTCATGGAACTTATGGACCTTATGATACTTATTCTCATGGTTGCCGCAGTGCTCCTCAGCGTGGTTGTGCTGTACAATCTGGGCGTTATGAGCTATATTGAGCGCTCCCGTGAGCTTGCCACACTGAAGGTTGTGGGCTTCCGCGACAGAAAGATAGGAAGTATTCTCATAAGCCAGAATATGTGGCTGACGGTTATAGGCATAATCATAGGCTTCCCTGCAGGAATGGTTGTCCTTCAGATACTTCTGGACGCACTCGTATCCGAATATGAGCTTAACCTGACTGTCGGACTTCTTACATTCCTTGTCAGTGTTCTGCTTACTTTCGGTGTATCGCTGATAGTTGGTATATTCGTTTCACGCAAGAATAAAAAGATCGACATGGTAGAGGCTCTGAAAGGAGCGGAATAATAAAAAAGGAACCCGAAAGGGTTCCTTTTTTCAATATAAATCAGATTTTTGCATCCCACAGACCGCAGAAGCTGTCGATGGGGTCTTTTCCCTTGAATGCATCTGCGCCCGTGACGAGATTTTCAACAAGGGCATCAAGGGTAGAGGGCTTGGAGTCGTAGGCGTTGATATAAGTGCGCACCTGAGGAATGTCGGCCAGCATTGTGGGTGCATTTACGCTGACAGCCACAACAGGCAGCTCAAAAACATACCAGGGAATCTCTCCGCCGCCCTTGGAAAGACCGAAGGAGGGTCTGCCGTTCATGACATCGCAGAGGGTGATTACAAGATCCTGCCCGGAAACGAAATCGCTGATTGCGTTCTTGCCTGCAAAATAGAGGTTGAGATTGGGTTTTTCACCTGCTGCAATCTGCTTCTTCATCTTATCCAGAGGACTCTCATAAATAAATGCATCGAATCCCTTTTCGATAAGTCTGTCACGCAGCTCTTCAGCAGGATTCTTCTTTCCTGCACCGCCGCCCATGGCCATCTGAACAAGAGCGTCCATAGGACCTGCGGCACCCTTCACATAGACTATCATGATTCTCTTGTATTTTTCGGGAGTCAGGGGGAGTACGTCCTTGTCCTTGTATTTTACAAGAGTGATTGAATCCTTGCTGATTGCTTCGCAGGCAGCGATATATTCAGCCTTGCCGATGGTTGCTGCAGCGGTTTCGGGAGAAGGAACAAGCTCTTCCTTTGCCTTTTTGTTAAGACCCATGTGAGCCTTCAGACCGATAATACGGGTGAGAGCCTCGTTCATTCTTTCTTCGGAGATAGTGCCATCCTTATAGGCATCAAGCATGGTATTGAAATCCTCATCAGGATCGTTGAAGAAAAGGAACATATCGCATCCTGCATTGATGGAGGCAGGAAGCATTTCTTTTCTTGTCATGCGGTCAGTCATAGCCACCATGTGACTTGCATCGGTAACGACCATACCGTTGAAGCCGAGCTTTTCACGGAGCAGACCGGTCATGATTTCGGGGCAGAGGGTGGCAGGAAGCATTTCCTCATCCTTTATGCCGGGCTTAATACCACGCATATATTCGGGCATCATGATATGACCGCCCATGATTGCATCAAGTCCTGCGTTTATAAGAGTTTTGTAAACCATTCCGTAGGTTGCCATCCACTCTTTCTCATTGCAGGTGTTTATGTTGTTTGCAATGTGAGCATCACGGAAATCCTGACCGTTGCCGGGGAAATGCTTTGCAGCGCAGGCGAAGCCTTCGATAGTGTGAGCACCTTCAAGATAAGCCTTGCTCATTTCTGCAACACGTGCAGGGTCGTTGCCGAATGCACGGGAAACAATCTCAGTATTTTCCCAGTTATAGTGAATATCGCAAACGGGAGCAAAAGCCATGTTGCAGCCGATTACAGCAGCCTCCTCGTTTGCCATGCGTCCAAGGTCACGAGCATACTCTGTCTTGCCTGTTGCACCGATCTTTATACCGGAGCCGATATATGTTCCGTCAGAGCAGCAGCCGTTTCCGCCGCCCTCGGTGTTGCAGGCGATGATAAGAGGAACCTTCGCATACTGCTGGAGAATACGGTTCTGAGTCTGTACAGCCATACCGGGCATATTGTTGTATCGGCAGCCGCCGAGATGGTATTTCTCCATAAGCTCACGAAGATAATTTTCATCCATGCCCATGGTAAGCTGGAAGAAGAGCTGACCGACCTTTTCTTCGTCACTCATGCCTTCGATAGTGGTTTTGACCCACCCTATATCTTCGTCGCTGAGATTATAAGGCACAGCCTTGAGATCAACACCGTTGAGAATTCCCTTTTTAAGCATCTTCTCCAAGGTTTTTGAGGAAAGCGGTTTCTTTGTCTTTTTCATATTGACCTCCGTAAGTATTATTTATAAGTCTGTCGAAAGCCTCGGAGATAAATTCCTCCCAGCTTTCCTTTTCGTGTCTGACAAGAATGGGGTAATAGAAAACCCCGTTTTTCCTTGCTGCGTCCATATCACCCGGTGCATCGCCGCACATTATCACATTTTCTGGCAGATACCCTTTTTTCAGCAGTTCACCTATGCAGAAAGCCTTACTGCCCGCATTCTGCGCAAGAACAATATCGGTGTGTGGAAGAAGTGAGAATTTTTCCCATTCTTCCAGCACCGCATCAAGGTTTGCGCTTGAAACTATGGCAACATCAGCCCTTTCGTGGGCAAAGCGGAGAGCCTCACGTGCCATCGGAAAGGGAAGCTTGCTTTCTTCGGGCAGAGCAGTTATTGATTTGTTGACAGCCTCACTCCACGAAAGGGCCTTTTTAAGGGAGATACTGTCCTTTTTTATTTCAATGGCACGTTTCAGAGCGTTGTTTGAAAGCTCACCGCTGGTTTCTGCCCATTCATTCAGTGTACTCAGGTCTTCTATAGTGCAGTATTGACCGTCAATTTCAGAAAGAGCCATTGAAAGAGCCTTGAATCGGTTGATTCCACGGGTCATGGTATAGAGATTAATATCATTCCAGCGCTTGAGTATAGGCTCTTCCCATTGTGAAAGCCCCCACTCGTTCACCATGCACGGACCGAAGCACCGGATGTGCTTGATATCCATGGTGTCCATGGCACAGCCGTCACTGTCAACGCATACAAGAAAATCCTTTCTTTTTGCAAATTCCGTCAGTTCATTGGCCATTCCGTCACTCTCCTTGTTTGATATGTATTAAGATCCTTAAATTTGATAAAACTATTAACTAAAAACATAGATGTATTTTGAAATATTCTGTGCAATAGTCATATATTATTATAAACGTTTTACATATTCAATGCAAGTGAAAATATAGTGCAAAGTATAAAAAGTAAAAATTTGAATTACAGAACATGAAAATTACATAAACAATATTATTTTTATATTATTTACAGATGAAATATGTAAATATAAAGCTGTAAATGATAATGAAAGGCGGAACTGTCATGCTCAGAAGCAGAGGCATAAACAAAGGGATAAATCTCGGAGGCTGGCTTTCCCAGTGCGATTACAGCGACGAGCGGCTCAACGGCTTTATTGTGGAGTCCGATATTGCAAAAATCGCTTCATGGGGCGCAGACCATGTGAGAATTCCCGTTGACTACAACGTACTTGAGGATAATATAGGCGGCTATAAGGAAGAGGGCTTTGCTCATATTGACAATGCTCTTGAGTGGTGCGGAAAATACGGTCTGAAGGTTGTCATCGACCTTCACAAAACCGCAGGATTCTCATTTGACCCCGGTCACAAAGAAGAGGGCTTCTTTGAAAGCGAAGCATATCAGGAGCGCTTTTACCGTCTGTGGGAGAAAATTGCAGAGCGCTACGGCAGATTTTCAGAAAATGTTCTTTTCGAGCTTCTCAACGAAGTTACCGAAAAGAGTTACATCGACACATGGAACAGAGTATCCAACGAGTGCATCAGAAGAATCAGAGCAATCGCACCCGACACCCTGATTCTCGTAGGCAGCTATTACAACAACTGTGCATCAGCCGTAAAGGATCTTGCAGCACCCTATGACGACAGAGTAATTTATAATTTCCATTGCTACGAACCTCTTAAATTCACCCATCAGGGAGCAACATGGACAGACAAGCTGAACCCCGAGGACAGATTCAGCTTTGATGAAAGCAACATCACACCTGAGTTTTTTGAAAACTTCTTTGCAGAAGCAATAGAAACCGCAAAGAAGAACAACACTGTTCTCTACTGCGGAGAATACGGAGTTATCGACATTGCATCTCCTGAGGACACAGTGAAGTGGTTCAAGGCAATCAACAGTGTCTTTGAAAAATATGGCATTGCAAGAAGCGCATGGAGCTATAAGGAAATGGACTTCGGCCTGTCTGATGAACGTCTTGATGCAGTACGTGAGGAGATTCTCAGATATATCTGATGTTGATATCTTAAAGATGTCAGGTTATAATTATAATGTATAAAAGACAGACTCGGGAAAAGAGGTGAGAAGATGGCAGCAGAAAAAGAGTGGGTAATGGAGAAATTCCGTCAGAGAGAGCTTACAGAGTCCCATCGGGCGCTGGAAAAGGAATTTTCCTTCTATGAAGCCGTAAAAAACGGTGACGTACCCTATGTAAAGAAAAACTGCGAGGACAACGAATTTGCCGCAGCAGCGGGAATGGGTGTCCTTTCCTCGGATTCACTTCAGAATATGCGCTACCATTTTATCATCACCACAGCCCTTGTCACACGTTTCTGCGTTGAAGGAGGCATGGTGCTGGAGCACGCCTACGGACTGAGCGATTTTTACATAACAAAAATGGACAGGCTTTACATGGTGGAGGATATTGTACAGCTTCATCACGCCATGGTGCTGGACTTTACCGAAAGAATGAAGGAGCTGCGTGAGCGCCCTGAGATTTCGAGGCTTGTAAAAAAGACGGTGGATTATATCTATCTTCACCTGCACAACAGAATAACCCTTGAAGAGCTGGCAGAAAACGCAGGAGTCTCACCGGGATATCTGTCC
This sequence comes from Acutalibacteraceae bacterium, assembly GCA_045604155.1. GTDB lineage: Bacteria > Bacillota > Clostridia > Oscillospirales > Acutalibacteraceae > JAISGQ01. The sequence goes on along the minus strand of JAZUNN010000073.1, from coordinate 2,622 downwards.
AAGCTTTTCAGGAAAGAAACGGATTTTGCAGTAAGCGATTATATAACCAGGCTCAAAATTGAGGAAGCTCAGAGACTTCTGAAATATTCGGAAATGTCAATAGTGGATATATCAAACTATCTTGCATTTGCATCCCAGAGCTACTTTGTTCACGTATTTCATAAGAGAGTCGGAATAACCCCGAGAAAGTACCGTGAGCAGATATATCAGCGTGAGCACAGCCTGATATGGAGTCAGGAAAAAGAAGATTGAGGAAAAGAAACATAAACCGAAATAACCGTGATTGAATATCGCAGTTATTTCGGTTTCTTGTTTTTATATTTTTAGCCTTAAAACGATATAAAAAGCATGGAAGAATATAATATGATTGAATCAGGACAGGAATAATAGTTACTTTGCTTACAAAAGCAGAGCCATCCTGACAGGTGTGAATTTACGAAAAAAAAGAAGAGTAAGGAGAATTGGCATGAAAAAAACCAGATTATTCGCACTCATTTGCGCACTGGCAATGATTATCGGCGTTGCAGCAGGCTGCAAAGGAGAAAAGGACACAAAGACAGAGCCTGAGATTGAAGTGCCTCAGTACGAGGGATATTCTCTTCTCTGGCACGATGAATTTACCGGCAGTGAAATGGACATGGATACATGGAATTACGAACCCCATGAGCCCGGCTGGACAAATCAGGAGCTTCAGGAGTACACCACCTCCACCGAAAACGTATTTGTAAAAGACGGCAACCTTGTTCTCAAGGCAATAAAGACGGAAAAAGACGGCAGAGATTATTACACCTCAGGCAAAGTCACCACCCAGAATAAGAAGGACTTCATGTACGGCAAGGTAGTTGTCAGCGCAAAGGTGCCCGAAGGTCAGGGTCTGTGGCCTGCAATCTGGATGATGCCTACAGATGAAAGCTTCTACGGTCAGTGGCCAAAGTGCGGCGAAATTGACATCATGGAAGTCCTCGGCAGTCAGACTCACATCGCATACACCACCATCCACTACGGTGAGCCCCACGCAGAGCAGCAGGGATTCCTCCAGCTTGAGGACGGCTCCTTTGCGGACGGATTCCATGAGTACAGCGTTGAGTGGGAGCCGGGAGAATTCCGCTGGTATGTCGACGGCAACCTGACTCTTACCGTAAATGACTGGTTTACCGCAAACGGCGGCACAGAGAAGCCCTATCCCGCACCCTTCAATCAGACCTTCTTCGTTCAGATGAACCTTGCAGTCGGCGGCACATGGCCCGGCAATCCCGACGAAACCACCGATTTTGACAAGGCTGAATTCCTCATCGACTACGTACGAGTATATCAGAAGCCCGAGTATGACACCAACGTCACAAAGCCCGAGGCAGAGTACAGAGAGCCTACCGAAGACGGCAACTATATCTTTAACGGCGATTTCTCCGAAAATGAGGATCTTACCGATGATGTAAACTGGAAGTTCCTTCTTTTCAACGGCGGCGAAGGTGCTGCAGAAATCAAGGATAACACCATGATCATCACCAGCGAGGCAGAGGGTACAGAGGACTATTCCGTTCAGCTTGTACAGCCCGAGCTTCCCATGATCAAGGGCAGCAAGTACAGAGTCACCTTTGACGCTGCATCCAACGAAACCCGAGATATTATCGTGTGCGTTTCCGCACCTACCGCAGGATGGATCCGCTATCTCCCCGATACCGAGCTGACCATCACTCCCGAATGGCAGACCTTCACCTATGAGTTCGACATGAACGACAGAACAGACCCCAACGGCCGTCTTGAGTTCAATATGGGTCATAACGGCTCCATAGCAGATGTTTATATCAAGAACGTCAGAGTGGAAAAGATCGGCTGATAATAAGAAAAGTGATTCATTGCCCATAGAAACAAATCCGTGTGTCCTTTTGGACACACGGATTTGTTATTTGAAAAAATAAAAGGAGTATACCAACTGTTCACAAGGAGCTGATATCGTAGAAAAAGCAGTATATCGGTGCATAAAGCAGGGCAAGAAAAGCGATTGGATGCGTTTCTGTACTGCTCGATAAATTGGAATTTATCGCTGCATTTTGACAATATATTCTGTTGTGCCTTCTTCATATTGTTTTTCTTCTGTAATCACAAAACCGTGCCTTTGATAAAAACGTATTGCCTTTATGTTCTTTTCAAGAACCCATAAAAAATCACAATCTAACTGCTCAATAGCATATTTTATAAGCTTGCTTCCAATACCTTGATTTTCAAAAAATGAATCAACATACAATTCTACAATCTGTTTTCCGTCATGATGTATTACTCCTTTAACAAATTCATCATCATAAACCCATATCCCATCCAATTCATCCGGATTATCAATATATTTTTTTGCCAATGGGTATACTTGCATTTCTCCAAATGACACCTTGTCATTCTGAAAAATCTTTCTATAATTCATTCTCTTTGTAAAAATCAATATTTCTGCTATTCTTGATGCATCTGCTATTGTTGCATGTCGTATCATATTATCGTTCCCTTCTACAAATTCCGGTTCATTTATCTGTTGCACAAATTGGAACCAGTCGAATTTACGTTAAAACTGATCAATATAGCTTTGAAGCTTCTCCACGAACACACCAATATGATAACCGTCACAGACAGCAT